>NZ_JACJOF010000025.1 GCF_014695395.1 Nodosilinea sp. FACHB-131 | reverse complement strand
AATACCCTCAGACAGCGGGTTTCACGCTTTGTCAGACGCAGCTTAGCCTTCTCGAAGAGTCTACGTAATCACATTGGCCTGTTATGGAATTTTATTCACCACTACAACGCATCGTTACCTCTCTAGTACTACCTTAATTCATTGGGTGCCTCTGCAACCGATTCATGATTCTGCTACCCCCGTACTGTTCGGAGATGAACTTATCGAGACCGAATGGCATCAACTCAAAGCCCATGAGATTTGAGGCGCGATGTTTGAGCATACTTATGACCTAGCGATGGGCATGATGGCTGGATTGAACCACCGAGGTGCTAAAGCAGGCTATGCCCTCAAAGGCTTTAATCTTGACTCGTATCGTCAAAATTAATCTAGATTTCTGACGACCTAGCAGGACTATGTTTATTTAGGGCCACCTATGTATTCTGCAACACATCGATTTGCTTATATGAGTGATTCTGGTGACTAAGTTATTCAAGGAACGGTATCGGTAACCTGCTTTAAAGCAGGGTATGAATTCAATTATGAAAATTTGAGGATGAGCTTATCTGTAGAGGAACAATCCCTTTCACGGCTTGTCTACAGTATCGGTAGTCTATAGGCTTGGAGAAGAATATCGTTTATGGAAACTACTCTTCGACTTCGAAAATTAGGTTTAGCGACTGCGCTGACATCATTTGCACTCGTAGCTTACGTCCTTGTCGTTAGCGTTGTTCCACAACCCACAGTTAACAACACTGATGTAGTTTCTGGTCGAGTCAGTCAAGTTATGGGTGGCGGTGTCAATGATGTAGTGATCACCCTCGAAGGTGATGACCGTATCTACTACATCAACCGTGGACAAGAGCGTGGTGTCGCTCTTAATCACCTTGCTCAGCAGCTTACAGGAGAGCAAATCGAGTTACATGCGATACGGCTTATGTGGTCTCCTCTTAACCCCTCCCGCCGTGTAGTACCCGTTGGGCGTGTGACACTTGAACAAAAGGTTTTGTTCACAGACTTTTAGGGAACGTCCGCGTAGGGTAGCACCTCCAACACAGCGGTGCAGCAGAAACCCATAAGCTTCTAGGTTTGAGCTTATGGGATTTGGTGGCAAGTGCATTATTGCAGTGGGAAGCGATTAGGTTCCTGGAGAGGAACAATGGGAACCGATGCATGCCGCTGTCGTCAATGGTTCCATCCCTTGCTCAGCAAAACTTTTTAAATTAATCATCCAAAATAAAAACTCATCCAGAGTTGGGATTAGATTAGGTTCGCTTAGGTTTCGTAGCCCTAGGCTATCCATATTGGGATTGCATCCTCAGCCAGTTCCTAATGACAAGCAGTAATTCTTTAGCTCATATAGGAATTAAGACTACCCTGATCATCTTGATATCAGTCGGGTTAACGGTTACCTCTTTGCGCTACAAGCAACCGGCTCATTGTGAAACACTTTGCACGGATGCTCAATCCTGCCAGATTGGACAGTGCAGGTTTGGTGAGCAAAGGGCGGGCTTTCCCCTGCCGTTTGTTCAAGATAAGGAAACCGATTCCCCTACAACTGGTTGGGGTAAGGTCGGGCCGGAGGATTATCTCTATGTAAGTCTTGGGGCATTCGCCCTCAATGTTGCCCTTTACAGTCTCACCCTATGGCTGTTTCAAAGGTTGCTTAAAGGGCTTTTTTCGTCGTTTCAAGCCTAATTCAGCATCAAGGGTGCATTGCTAGACAGTACTCCCTTACTCAAATCCTTATTTCTATAGAGTCACTATGAAATCCAACCTGCTCTGTGCCAAACTTCTCCTCCTGGCCGCCCTGCCCGCTCTTGGAATGCTCACCCCAAAACAAGCGATCGCCCTACCCGCTCCCGATCTGCAAGCCAGATTGTTGTCAGACATCGCGTTTCAATATGCAAAGCTGGGTGATTCGCAACAGGCCGTCGCTATTTCCGAGCAGGCCCTAGAGGCAACAGCGGAAACGGAACCCTGCTTCAAAGCCAATACTCTAGCAAGAGTAGCAGGTAGCTATTGGCTAATCGGGCAGGAGGCAGAGGGCCAGCGACGGGTTACAGAGGCGATTGAAACCGCCGAGGCTCAAGCGGCAACTGGATGTAGCAGCAGCGGCACCTCTCCGACCGAATCGTTGATGTATCGGGCTAGGGAATTTGCCGATGAGGGACAGTTTGAGTTAGCGATCGCGCTAGGCAGCGGGATGGGAGACCCACTCGCCCTGTCGGAAATTGCAGCTGATTTGTTGGACGTAGGACAATCCCAGCGAGCGGACGAGCTATTGAAAGAAGCGATCGCTCAGACGCAAAAGATTGACGATGCCTACTATCAGACGCAAACGTTAAGCAATATGAGCATGAATCTGGCTCTAGCAGGGCACCCTGAACCGGCAAAGGCGTTACTGGAACAGGCGATTCTGAGTGCGGCAACCATAGATACCAAAACCCTTGAAAGGGATTCATTACAGGGAAGTGCTTTCCTCTGGACGGCTCAACAGTTTGTGGAGTTAGGCGCAAATGACCGGGCGATCGCGCTTCTCGATCAAACCGTTCCCAAAATTCGCAACCGTTCCACAGAGCCGTTCCCCCTCGATAAAGTGACTCAGTTTGTCAAGGCGGCGCTCCTTTACCAGCAGCTAGGTTTGAATGACAAAGCCGTGGCGATACTGGCGGAAGCCTATCAGGTTGGGAGAGCCATTGCCCCCGATAATGCCCTTCGCGGTCGAGCCGATGCGGATGCGCTAGGTCAAGTAGCCGTTGGCTATGCCAAACTTGGCGACTTCGAGCGAGCCATGCAGATCGTCGAGGAAATCCAGCCGGTCAGCGAGCGGCAGGGGGCATTGGGAGATATTGCGATCGCCTATGCCGCAGCAGGTAATCTGGAAGCAGCCGTCAAGCTGGCGGAGTCTAACCCCAACCGTAACAGTGCGATGATCGGCATCGTCAGACACTATTTGCAAGAAAAGCAGCCGGATCAGGCGTGGCAGGTTGTCCAAGCCCAGCAGGTCAAAGGCATTTTGTCAGAAGTGGCAGTTGGGTATCTCGACGTAGAGCAGCCTGAGCAGGCATTGCAACTTGTTCAAACCGGTAACGTGGAAGGATTTACGCCAGATATCGTGCAGGGCTATGCTGAATCTGGGCAACCGGAGCAGGCTATGGAGCTGGCTCAAAGTGAGGAAAACCTGTGGCTCCTGCCCTCAGTAGTGCAAGAATTTGCTCAGCAGGGGCAGTTTGATGCTGCTCTGCAAACGGCTCAATCCATATCCGATCCGGTCGACCGCGCACAGGCACTCCTTACGATCGCTCGTGCTTATACTGAGTCACCGGCTGAGGCACAAGGAATACGGCGGTTCGTGACGCGGACGCAGGATAGGATTGTTGGGCTGTTTGGCACCTCCGACCGTGAACGAGCAGCCGAGGTGTTGGTGCAAGCTCTACAAGCGACTCAGTCTATCTCCTCAGTGGAATAAGAGTTACAGAACGCAATCAGTCATTTTTGCGTTCTGTAACCGTTGTGCTACTTGCACATGCTCACCCCTTGCTTTCGACCGAGGGCAGAGGCCTTGGGTAGTTTAGGGCAGGGTGGGTTGAGTAGTTGCCTGTGCGCGCAATTAGCCGATCTGGATTACTGATGCTGTTTTGTGGCTCGGGACAACTCTGCGGCCAGATCAGGGGCTACTCTAGGCGCTAGAGACTACAGCCTTCCACTCCACCGTGCTCTTGAGGTTGGCATCTATGTCAGGTTTGAGCGACCCAGTCTCTCTTCTTAAGATACTTTGTGGGTTCGGTCTTCTATTGGTGGTGGAGTAGTTTAACCTCGCCAGTTACGGTCCGTCCACGACTCCTATGCCGGCAACAACTCCCCCCAAATATGGGTTGATTAGCAGTAGGTCTTCGAGTTCGTGATGCAATATCTGTGATCGGATTGTTGCCCAATAAGAGCGATCGCAGCTTTGTCAAAGGTTGCAGCGGTGCGACATCGACAATCCGATGGCTAGGTATAACTTTGGCTAGTTCGCTTACGGCAATGGTGATCGGTCAACTGCTGCAATAGGCCATCAACCTAGCTCGCATCGCCTCCATGCGTAGCAAATGTCTTAACCCGACTACAAATAAACTCTAGAGCCGTCTCAAATCGGCTAAGGGCGGGTCGCAGATGCGGTTATGGCCAGTAACAGGTCGCATTGAGAAAACTCTGTGACTGCAATTTACATCATCCAGGTATATGCCAGAGAGCGTTACATAAAAGAAAAACTTATGGTTTGGATTGGATATTGCGTTTCAAATCCATGTCTCTGTTGCGCAAAAGTCTGTGACTTCAGTATAGACTTAGTCACATAGAGATTTGACTCTTGATAGATTCAAATCTATTCAAGGTGCTGCGGGACAGCAACACCTTCCGGCCCCATTCAGAGAGTGGCAATCTCTGAACACCTTGTCGGCAGGTTCTCGCGTAACACCTGTGCTGTAGGGGTGCAACGATTCACTCTTACTTGTTAAAGCTCACTCATCACAATAATTACCCCCTCGTTGAGGAGGCGGAAGGAGGTTTTAGTGGAGTTTTTGTCCCTTTTCTTTACAGACTTCGTGGCGCAGTTGCAGTCCCCGACGCTTGGCTTTCTGATTGGCGGTATCGTCATTGCCGCTCTCGGTAGCGAACTGCAAATTCCAGATGCGATCTATAAGTTCATCGTTTTCATGCTGCTCATCAAAGTCGGTCTGACCGGCGGTATGGCCGTTCGCAATGCCAACCTGACGGAGATGCTGTTACCCGCACTGTTCGCTGTGGTAACGGGGGTCTTGATCGTGCTCATCGGGCGTTACACGTTCGCCAAGTTACCTGGCATCAAAGTCGTGGATGCCGTTGCAACCGGGGGCTTGTTCGGTGCTGTGAGTGGTTCTACCATGGTCGCTGGCATCACGGTACTGGAAGGGCAAGGCATCGAATATGAGGCCTGGGCCGGCGCACTCTATCCCTTTATGGACATCCCAGCGCTCGTGACAGCGATCGTCATAGCTAGCATCTATACCAACAAGCAGAAGCGCGACAAGTATCTCAAAAATGAGAAGTATCTCAAAAATGAGGAGTACATCGGCAAGCAGCCGGTTGCCGCAGGCGGGGCTCCCATCAATCAGCCCATTCCCGCAGTTGCCGCAGGTGGATATCCCATCGACCAGCGCAGCACTACAAGTGAATATCCTGGCGAGTCGGGCAGTAGAGCAGGCGGATATTCCACCGGGTCGGCCAACACCCCAAGCAATCGAGTCAAGATTTGGCCCATCGTGAAGGAAAGCATCCAGGGATCTGCCCTGTCAGCATTGCTGCTCGGTCTCGCTTTAGGCATCCTAACCCGGCCGGAAAGTGTCTATGAGAGCTTCTACGATCCGCTCTTCCGTGGCCTACTTTCGATTTTGATGCTGATCATGGGCATGGAGGCCTGGGCAAGACTCAACGAGCTGCGCCAGGTGGCCCAGTGGTACGCCCTATATGCCTTTGTGGCACCCTTTGTGCATGGGTTTATTGCCTTCGGCCTTGGCATGATTGCCCACTATGCAACGGGATTCAGCGCTGGCGGCGTCGCGCTCCTAGCCGTCATTGCCGCCTCCAGTTCAGATATCTCAGGGCCGCCCACGTTACGGGCTGGTATCCCGTCGGCCAATCCGTCCGCCTATATTGGCGCGTCCACAGCCATCGGCACGCCGGTTGCGATCGCATTGTGCATACCACTCTTCGTCGGGCTCGCCCAGGCAATGGCGGGTGGCTAATCTCAAGCGGGTTGGTCTGCCGGTGCTTCCCTGGCCCGGTGACCTAGTGGTTCAATGAATATATTTGTAAGGAGGTAACCTACATGGCCAAGTCGGCTAAAAAGCTCGTTCTCATCACCGAGAAATTGCTGCTGAAGAAGATCGCCCAGATCATCGACGAAGCCGGGGCAACTGGTTATACGGTGTTAGAGACTGGCGGTAAAGGCAGTCGCAACGTGCGCTCGTCGGGACAACCCAGCGTTTCTGACACCGAGTCAAATATAAAGTTCGAGGTGCTTACTGAAAATCAGGATATGGCCGAGAAAATTGCAGACAGGGTCGCAGTGCAATTTTTCAACGATTATGCGGGCATTGCCTATATCTGCGACGCGGAGGTACTGTACGGGCACAGTTTCTGTGGGCCAGACGGCTGTTAAATTGAAACAACGCAAACCTAAAAAGCCGGGGTCATGCCCCGGCTTTTTAGTAGCTGTATTTCCCCTGCTTGCAAGACGTTGAAGACGACGAAGTCGGTAGTCAGACTGATGAGCCGCATGCAAGAGGCGACGGACTAACGACTGCAAATCATATGGGAACCCTGTCGGAACGTCTCCAGGGTTCTGCCCTCGGCCTGCCCACCCAACTCGAAAGCGTCTATGAAAGCTTCTACGACCCCTCTTCCGCAGCCTGCTTTCGATCCTGATGCTGATCGTAGCTATAGAGGTCCGGCCAAAACTTGGCGAACTGAGCTAGGTAGCCCGGTGGTACGTTGTCTATGTTGCATGGGTTCATCGCCTTCGGTTTTGATATGGTTGCTCACTACGCGGTGGAATTCAGCGGTGGCGACATCGCGCTCTTGGCCCAGCGACTTATGCCTATTGCTGGTGCAGCTGATCTCGGCTTGGGGTACGGGGGGTTTGCCAAGAATCCATCACATCTTTGACCAGCACTTCTTGCAGCCAAATTTGCACCACGATCAGCAGTGGAACAGCCAAAAATAGCCCCAGCAACCCAAACAAGGCTGCAAATATGACGACCGAAAGCAGCGTGAACAGGGGCATAAGTGATACAGCCCGTTTCATGAGTATGGGCATTAAAGCCAGGCTTTCAAACTGCTGGATCAAGAAGTACAGGATCAGCACGGCAAACCCTTTCCAGGGAGCATCTAGCAGGGCTAATAGGATCGGTGGAACAGCACTAATAATGGGGCCGACGTTAGGAATAATCTCTAGCAGCCCAGCGAGAATAGCGTTGACCAGAGGCAGCGGTACACCCAAAATTAGCAGCCCAATATAGCTCAGGGTACCGATCGTAACCATGCCTGCCAGGGTGCCTTGAAACCAGCCCACCAGGGAATGTTCGCACTTGTTTAAAATTTCGTTTACGCGATCGCGGTAGAAAGCGGGAAAGGCGGCGATGACAGTGCGCCGGTAGGAGCCCGGATTGACCAGCAACATGACGGTAGCCGCTAGCACGAGAAATAGGTTGACTACCGCGTTGATCGACGAGTTAAGGATGAGGAAAAAGTTGCCAAATGTGCTAGATATCAGCGCTTGGGCTTGGTCTAGCAGGCGGTCTACCCCCTGGTTTTCTCCCAGGGCCATGCCGGGAATGCGGCCCTGAAACCATTCGTAACTGGTACTTAGGCGTTCGAGCGCCGCTGGCAGTAACCCACTTAAATTTTGAAGTTGGTCAATAAATCGGGGCAAAATGATGGCAAAGAGGCCAAAGACAATCAGCAGCAGCAGGGCAATGGTGATTGCGATCGCCAGTCCCCGTTTAATCCGCAGCCGCCGTAAGACTCGCACCACCCGGTTTAGCACGGTCGCTATCACCACTGCCGCAAACAATAGCAGCAGCACCTGACGAATTTCCCAAAGAAAATAGATAGAGACCCCTAGTGCCAGCAGGCCGACCCATTTTCCTAGCTGCATAGGTCTGTCTCCAGTCGTCCAAGATAATGCTTGTGAGCTACTCCAGATGACGAATTACTGCCATCCCAAATTATTTCTCACCTGGCCCGATAGTAAGCGGTTTGAGCTGGTCCTGCCTCTGTTTAAGGGAACAGTTGTGACGCGTCACTCTGTAGCTTTGGCGCGATCGGGTCGGGTTAAGTTTGGGCTCGTTTTGGCCCGCGCGATCGCAGCTAGATTTGAAGGGTCATGAGGGATATCAGTATAAAAAGTAAATGCAGCAACCGTTTAATCGCTTATCTGGCCCAAAAGGTACACGACTTTGATCCCATTAACGATTAGGGTCTGGGTGAAACGAAAGATTTAGGAGACCAGTGATGAAACCTCGTTTCGGTTCTGCTTTAGCAAGCAGCAATGCTTCGCGACGCCTAGCCTCTGCAGCAGTCAGGACTACTGTCAATAAGTTGCACCGCCGATTCCTCAGTATGCAATGGAGGGTGTTGCTGTAAGAACTATGGCCGGAATTGTTGTTGACTATGCCGATCGATGAGTGTTGAACCCAACCCGTCCTGCAAATTGCGGCGAAGTCGTGGCATTAATTCATCAGCACTTGTCAGTATCGCCAATTCATCAGCTCAGCTTCAACGGAGCTAATAGCTTGATGCTAAAGAATTAAAACAACGCTTCTGTCAGAGGATGAAAAAAAGCAATGCGACAGCTTCTTGTACAAGTGCCGCAGGGATATGGAAAAACTGTTTTAGAGATCGCGAAAGTCTGTGACGGCACTAACCTGGCAAAAATTGAAGCGACGGGAGTGCAGCAACCGTTGGACTTGGTATTTGTTCATGTTTCTAACGGCAAGCTTGAAAAGCTGCTTGAGAAACTGCAAGATCTACCGGATTTAAGCTTTACGCTGCTGCCTACTGGGATTATGGCGCTCCATCCACCTGCCGATGCTGCTGCTACTCAGGTGACAAATGTTGAAGAGCGTAGCCCGATTGAAATCTTTCTTTCAGGTCTGCAAAGTACTGGGTCTTGGAAAGGCTTTATCAGCTACGCAGCAATAGCCGGAGTCATCGTGTGGATAGGCTTGTATACCAGCACAAGTTACCTCTTGGTAGCCGCAATGTTGCTGGCTCCATTTGCTGGTCCCGCGATGAATACCGCTCTGGCAACCGCAAGGGGGGATCGCCAACTGCTCCGGCGCAGCATTGTCCGATATTTTGCCGCCTTAGGCGTGACGATCGCGACCACTGCTTTGCTCAGTTGGATACTCCAGCAGCAGATTCCATCTAATTTGATGATCGACAGCAGCCAAATTTCCACCGTTTCGGTTTTGATTCCGCTGGCAGCGGGAGCAGCGGGAGCGTTGACTTTGATCCAGTCCGATCGCAGTAGTTTGGTGTCGGGAGCCGCTACTGGAATGCTCGTTGCAGCATCACTGGCTCCACCCGCAGGCATTGTCGGCATGGCAGGGGCGATCGGGCGTTGGGATTTAGTCACCAATGGACTCTTTTTACTACTACTACAACTAGGTGGTATCAATTTCTCTGCCGCCCTGTTGTTTCGCTTGTTTGGAGGATTATCCACTCAAGGGGCGCGTTATCGGCGTGGGCAACGTGGTGTGTTTCCCATCTCAGTGGGGCTAAGCGCGATCGTGCTGGCCGGTTTGCTGAGTTGGCAATTTTCTAGTCATCCAAATTTAGAACGTTCCAGTCGTGCTCAGCGGGTAAATGCTGAATTGCAGCAGGTTGTGCAGCAGAGTGATTCTGCTCAACTGGTCGAATCCAATGTGCGTTTTACCAGAGCCAATATTCAGGGGCAAAATACCTTGCTGTGCGTGGTCTATGTTCAGCGCCAGCCAAACGCGGCTCGATCGACTGAACAAATCCGCGCTGATTTGACTCAAGCCATTCAAGCTCACCTGTTAGCCCAAGGTTTCAATGCGACGCCCCTAGTCAACGTGATTGTGCTAGAAACGCCGCCTGAACTATGACATTGAATTATCGTGATGCAACCTTTGGAACGAGCCGAAAAGCAAGCAGTAGAACACGAGCAACAGCAAATCTTGCAGCAGCTTGAGGATTGGCTGGAAATGCCAATGCTCGTGTTGAGTTTTGCTTGGCTCGGTCTTTTTGTAGTGGAACTAATTTGGGGACTCGCTCCTCTTTTAGATGCAACTAGCTTCCTCATTTGGGGCGCATTTATCCTGGAATTTATTCTTAGACTATCGCTTGCCCCCCGCAAGGCTGCTTATCTTAAAACAAATTGGATTCCAGCCATTGCACTACTTCTACCCGCCTTGCGCGTGTTGCGGTTCATGCGTGTAATGCGAATTTTACAAACTACGCGAGCAGTTCGAGGCTTACGGCTGTTGCGTGTAATGACTCGCACCAATCGCAGTATGCGATCACTCTCAGCCACCTTTGCGCGGCGTGGTTTTGGCTATGTGGTGATGATGACAGCAATTATTACACTGGTTGGAGCTGCGGGAATGTATGCTTTTGAGCAAGATGCTCCAGATTTGCCCGGATTTGATAGCTACAGCACTGCGCTTTGGTGGACAGCAATGCTGATGACCACAATGGGATCAGACTACTTTCCCAAAACAGCAGAAGGTCGCATCCTCTGTTTTCTGCTAGCGCTGTATGCGTTTGCCGTATTCGGTTATGTAACAGCAACGTTAGCCACATTCTTTATCGGACAAGATGCTGACGACGACGAAGCCGAGATTGTCGGAGCAAAATCGATTGACGCCCTGCGAAACGAAATTACAGCCCTGCGAACTGAGATTCAAAGCTTGAGGCAGGAGAATCAACAACCTTAGAGAGAAGTTGGTTCTCCCGGATTCTACTAGTATACAGGTGCTTTCTATGACAGTTGAGCGATGAGTGAAGAAATGTCAAGTCTCCTAGACAGGATGCAGGCAATGGTGAATGGCATCATTATTTTGTTGCCAAACGTGGTGCTGGCGTTGATTGTCTTTGTGATCTTTTTCTTCGTTGCTAGAGCGATCAAGAAAATAGTTAGAAACTTAACGCGTAATCGCCGGCAAGCTCGCAACTTGGGAATGGTGCTGGGACGATTGGCACAAGGCACAACTATTTTAGTGGGCTTGTTCATTGCGCTGACTATCGTGATTCCGTCGCTTAAAGCTAATGACCTTGTGCAGCTACTTGGAATCAGTGGTGTCGCGATTGGCTTTGCGTTTCGAGATATTTTACAGAACTTTTTAGCGGGTATTTTAATATTGCTCACTGAGCCCTTTCAAATTGACGATCAAATCGTGTTTAAGGATTTTGAAGGCACTGTAGAAAATATTGAAACTCGAGCAACGACCATTAGAACTTATGATGGACGGCGAATTGTAATCCCAAATTCTGAGTTATTTACAAATTCTGTCACGGTTAATACCGCGTTTGAGAATCGCCGCCTAGAGTACGATATTGGCATTGGTTACGGTGACGATATTGACGAAGCACGACGGCTCATTCTAGAGGCAATACATGAAACAGACGGAGCCTTGAAAACTCCTGCTCCTGATGCGATTGTAGTTGAATTGGCAGACAGCACTGTTAATATTCGTGCTCGCTGGTGGGTGCAACCCCCTCGTCGCGCAGATGTGCTAGATCTGCAAGACCGAGTGTTGACTAACATTAAAAATAAGTTAACAGTAAGTGGCATCGATTTGCCCTTTCCGACGCAGCAAATCCTATTTCATGACCAGACTGAAGCAACGGATGGCGATCGCACTCGTCAACGCGAAGGTTGGCCCGCTGGGAAAGGTAAAGTGCCGCAGTCACGCAGCATCAGTCGTTCGCTCAATCGCCTTGCCGAGATCAAGGTTCAGGGAAATGGGTCAGGCAGCATGAAGCCTACTCCAGCAGCAGAGGAATAGCAAATGGGAACCAAGTTTGGCAAGCTTTTGGACTCACTGCACTCTAGCTTCTGGTTCATTCCGACCCTAATGGTTGTGCTAGCGATTGGGCTTTCATTTATCACTATTGGCATTGACCAACAGCTAGAAGCCGACATTATTGGTAATTTAGGTTGGGCGTATGCACTGGGTCCTAATGGTTCACGAGCCATTCTCTCTGCGATCGCAGGCTCAATGGTAACCGTTGCCACGACTGCATTCTCTATTACTATCGTGGCGCTTCAGCTTGCGTCTTCACAGTTTGGTCCGCGCCTACTGCGTAACTTTATGCAAGATACCGGTAACCAAATTGTACTAGGAACCTTTATTTCTACCTTTGTTTACAGTCTGATGGTGCTACGAACCATCAATGGTGTTGCCGAGAATGAGTTTGTGCCACATATTGCGGTCACCTGCGGGATTGGATTGGCGATCGCTAGTATTGGTGTTTTAATCTATTTTATTCACCATTCCGCCACTTCCATTCAGGTGGATCACGTCATTTCTAGAGTGGGATGTGAGCTAGATGAAGTAATCGATCGGCTCTTTCCCAAACAGGTAGGACGCGGCGCATCGGAGCATCGAGCAGAACCGTTTGCCTCAGAGATTCCAGCCAATTTTGATCACGAGGCAGCCGCTATTCAATCGACTAGCAGTAACTATATTCAAGCAATCGATACAAAGCAGCTAATGCAAATTGCAACAGAAACCAATATCCTGCTTCAGCTTCAGCGTCGTCCTGGAGACTTTGTGATTAAAGGAAGTCTACTGGCACTCGCCTATCCAGCAGAATCGGGTAGCAAAAAGCTGGTTAAACAAATTAATGATGCCTTTGTCTTAGGTTCGCAGCGCACGGATCAGCAGGATGTCGAATTTTCGATTAATCAACTGGTTGAGATTGCAGTCCGTGCCCTCTCACCCGGCATCAATGACCCGTTCACAGCCATTCGCTGTATTGATCAACTCAGCGCAGCGCTTTGTCACTTAGCACAAAAAGAGATTCCCTCTGCCTATCGTTATGATGACCAAGATAAGCTACGCGTCATAGCAGCACCCGTAACGTTTGCAGATGTTACGGATGCTGCTTTTAATCAGATTCGGCAGTATGGGCAAACAAGCGTGGCAGTTACGATGCGGTTGCTAGAAGCGATCGCTGTCATCGCCCCTTTTACCTATACCAAAGCTGACCGAGCTGCACTGTTGCGTCATGCCAATATGATTGAGCACGGCAGCCAGGAAGGAAGCCCCGAAGAATTAGATCGCCAGGATGTCAAAGAGCGTTATCTAGCCGCCGTGAAAGCGATCGGCCAAGCTTGATTTAAGGAGAAAAGATGGTGTCTAGCAACTGGAAAGGGTGCCGCTTTGCTGCCTGGATTGGGCAAACGCTACTTGTGGTCGCTATTCTTGCCACTGCTATTTAGGGCAAATGGCAAGATGCGATCGCCCTAGCTCTTTTTCTAATCGTCACACACGGCTATATCTAGCAACGATCACTAGCTTTTGTATTGCAATTGGAGCGTTGTGGGAAATTGCTGAATGGTTAGCAGGTAGGATTTTGTTAGCCAATGTGATTGGCAACGTCGATGATGCAGTTGCTGACATGATCATCGACACATTAGGATCAGGATTAGCAGCCATTATCAGCCTTTTGACATTGCAAAAGTGGACAGATTTAAGTGTAGGGGAAGAGGCAATAAAAGATTATCTGGGTCATCATAAACACTGATTTGATGGTCACTTTGTGATTAACGTTAATACTGTTGAGAGAAAACTATGAAATACACATTTTCTATTTTTTTGACTGCTGTGCTAATTAATGTATTTGGTCTGTTGCCAAGTTCGCCAGCAGTCGCTCAATCTGACTACTGCCCTGATCCGGGTCCGATTCCAGCGGCTGAAACTACCCGGGAATTGGAGCTACCCCAGTTCGGCATGACACTCACAATTCCTTCCAACTTCAGAGCAATTCTTCGCAATGACGGCGAAGTTGAGATTGTGAATCCTGGAACTTATCAAGTTCTTACCTGTGTTGCCCAAGGTGGGCGGGCATTAGGACGGGGATATACTTCCATCATTGTTCGCTCAGTCAACAATTCCGAGAATCTTGAGTTGCAGCAATTTGTTGAGCAGAATACCCACTTTAAAGGGCAGATTTTTCCTTACGATTTAGACGATCAAACAGGGTATTTAGTGCAATCACGCTCAGATAGCAGCGCTCAATTCTGGCTACAACCAGTAAATCATTTAGATGTTGTTGTGATTTCAGCAGGCTGTAGCTGTAAAGGGATGCGCGAGCACTTAATTTCAATTTTAGAGCGGTCTAGCCTGACTACCTCCAGATGACTCCTTATCTCCCGATAGCGCCTTCCCGTTAGATAAGCAGACTGCAAGCTTTTAGAAGCAATTTGCGGCAGTGTTGCATCACTGCAGTCGCCGCTCGGATCCGAGCCTGCTAATCGTTTTGAGCTTAGTGTTTGTCAGCAGTAAACCCTGAGCGGAAAACGATTTACCTCTCAAGGTAGATGTTGGTGAATCCTAACCCTGAGACTCTGGATGTGCAGTGTAACTGTTTATACTAGTGCCACATCTTTTGCTGATCGACGACGAAGCCCCACTTTGTGAAAGCCTTGCTTACTCACTGAGAAAAGAAGGTTATGAGGTCACTACAGCACCAGATGGACAAAGCGCAATCAAACAATTTCATAAACAAGTACCCGATGTCATTCTGCTCGATCTGATGATGCCAGAAGTTGATGGAATGGAAGTTTGTTGGCGTATTCGAGCTTTCTCTGATGTCCCTATTCTGATGCTAACGGCTAAAGACCAAGACATAGACAAGGTTCGGGGCTTAGAGGCAGGGGCAGATGATTATGTGACCAAACCTTTCAATACGAGTGAGTTGCTCGCACGCATTAAAGCTGTGCTGCGCCGCCATCATGGGGAATCTGCATAAAGGCGGTTAAAGCATTATGCAGGGGGTGATGACTCAATTGGCTTAAGTCATAAAAACTGTTGCGTCAGATTAGATCACTTGCGACAGACGTGCCATTCACCCAACCATATTTGAACTGATGAAACTGTTTTTCCAAGATTCCTTCACGAGCAGATGGTTAGCGTCCCTTCGGTGGAATTCCATCCACATGAAGCTCTTGTCTACCTACCTGCTCCTGATCGTCTCGGGAACCTCGCTCATGTCTGGTTACATCCTATGGACGTTTTATGCCTTTTTCATGCAGTCCCGTCAGACAGATTTAGAAAACTGGTCAACGGCACTGAGCGAGAGCGTTACAGATGTCCTCGAAGCAAAAGATACGCAAGGGGTACAGCTCATTGTGCAGCGCTACGGGGCACCCGCCAACATCACACTCCGCGTCTTTGATGCCCAAGGTTCGTTGCTAGCTACCTCTGACCCTCAAACGGATCGACAAATCACTAATTGGCTACCGATACCTGGCGTTTCAGAAGCGCTACGTGGTCATGAGGCGCAAGGCGTTGCTAAAGGAGTTTTATCAACGAGCGATCGCATCTATATTGCCAAACCGATGGTTCGCAACGGTCAGTTATTAGGAATATTGCGCATCTCGATTACTTTAGAACAGTTTCAGAAACAGTTTGCCAGCGTGACCTGGACAATTTTAGCCGCCCTTGCTCTTACCATTTTTCTCTGTGCCTTAGTCAGCGATCGTTTAGCTCGGAGCCTCTCTAAACCTATTGAGGTGATGCGAAGCTTTGCGATTCGCGTGGGTGGCGGTCAGTTTGATGACAGACTCACGATTCGTCAAAGCAATGAATTAGACCAACTCGCGACAGAACTGAATCGCATGAGTGCACGATTGAAATCATTGGATGAGGAACGCAGAGTCTTTCTCGCCAATGTTTCCCATGAACTGCGAACCCCTGTCAGCAATGTTCAAGTCACCATTGAGGCGCTGGAGCGTGGCGCTGTAGATGAGCTAGAACTGCGCGATCGCTTCTTCCAAACCATAAAAGAGGAGACGAAGCGGCTTTCGGGCTTGATTCATGATTTGCTAGACCTGGGACGCTTAGAAGCGGGCATCACACTATTAGAAATTCAAGCTATTGCCTTAAAAGGTGTCATTAGCCGTGCGATTAGAGCCATGGAAGTTCGCCTGCAGGCTAAAAACGTGGCTGTACAAGTCGATGTTGAGGATCTTCGAGTGATGGGCGATTCGGAACGCTTATTACAGGCGTTTCTAAATCTTCTAGACAATGCAATTAAGTACTCTACCCCCAATGCTTGTATTTTCATTACGGCCTCTCGTAACAAGCAACAAGCCCTAATTTCAATTCGGGACCAGGGAAGTGGCATTCCTGAAACCAATTTACCTCGCATTTTTGAACAGTTTTACACCACAAGCCACTCTACTAAGCAAAGTGGGGTCGGTCTGGGGCTGGCGATCGCCAAACGCATTATTGAAGCCCATGGCGGCAGCATTACAGCCAATAGCAAACCCGGCCAAGGGGCTGTATTTACGCTTTCTCTGCCTTTAGAGTCATAAGTAGTTGATGCCGTTTTGCCTCGCTTATCTATCTATCTTCACCCTCTGCCGTTTGTTGCAAAAAAAGATGAAAGTTCTCGGGTAAGTTGCCCTACCCGAACAAAATTAACGTAGGTTTCTGCTCCAATTGCTTGCAGTTTCGATCGCATTTAGCTGCGATAAAATCTTGCGGATTGGGATATTCATTCAGAAGTTGATCAAGTTCTGTTCGGAGAGAGAGTAATTCACCTTGCACCAGTGCTGCTTGATATCGATAAAACTCTGGACTAATGCCCGGACGAGTTTCAATATTTTCCAGGTATTGTATTACTCGCTGGAGGTAGCCTGACGAGCAATTGCCTCATCAGTCCCGATCAAAGGTTGAACCGGACGCACATCTACAAAGGCTAACCCTAACCTGATAATTACTGGTAGCAGCGTGTGAGGAATGTGGCGAAATTAGCTAAAAACTTGAGGTAAGGTTGCCACACTTAACGAAACCGAGAGCACTAATAGAAACTGCTTTAGATTAGCTTAGATCGCGCCTTCACCCAATAGGAGTTCAACTGCTATCGGTCCGAAAACGACTTATTTCATAGAGAAATTGCGTTTACCTATAGTCTATTTTTACATGACCTCTGATTCTATATGACCGTTAGAATTGCGGGTAGGATGTTGAGGACAAACGGGAACTTGAAGCTGAGAAGGAGAAGAGTTTGCTGAACGACCTGCGTAGACGTTTCCGGCACTTTCAACGTAAAGAGGCAGAACTAGTCCAATTACAGCAGCTTCAGGCAGACTTGCTAGCAGAAGCTACAGTGGACTCGTCTTACCTAGCTTTAGTTGTTGGTTCCTGTGCAATCGCTACCTTTGGCTTACTGGCAAACAGTGCTGCTGTGATTATTGGGGCAATGATCATTGCCCCGCTGATGCTGCCAATTCGCGGACTGGCCTTTGGTGCTCTGCAGGGAGAAATCCCTCTGTTTCGCAAAGGCATAATTGCCATCATTGTTGGCACTTTATTAGCGGTCGCGATCGCGTTTAGTCTTGGGAAACTGGTCGGTATTCCTAGCTATGATAGCGAAGTGCTTGCCCGCTCAGCGCCTACGCTGTTGGATCTAGGCATTGCGATAGTAGCAGGCGGCATTAGCGGCTATGCCAAGGTACAGCCTAAGATTTCGGGGAGTTTAGCCGGAACTGCGGTCGCGGTCGCTCTAATGCCGCCCATTTGTGTCGTTGGTTTGGGGCTGTCGCAGGCGAACTGGTCGCTGAGTTGGGGGGCAATGCTGCTCTACCTCACAAACCTGCTGGGCATTACGCTTGCTTGTATGCTTGCGTTCTTGTTCGCTGGCTATGCCTCGCTGCGCCGTGCTCATCGGGCATTGCTCTGGACACTCGCATTAACCGCCATGCTGTTTGTCCCACTGGGTATTGGTTTTTTTCGCCTTGTGCGACAGGCACAGTTAGAAACGAGCTTGAAGCAAGCACTGCTCAATCGCACCGTGACCTTTCAGCGCTTGGGGTTGTTAAAAATTCGAACTAATTGGTTAACGGATCCACCAGAAGTATATTTAGATGTGCGCGCTCAAGACCCGATTACGCCCAAGCAAGTGTCTTTGCTGCAAGCCTTTGTCGAGCGCGAAATGAAACAACCCTTCACACTCATTTTCATCGTTGGTCAGGTGCAAGAAGTCAGAGCAGAAGATGTGTCGCCTGTAAGTGAGAACAAAGAAAGTTATTCAGGCAAGACAAACGGTGAAAAGCGAAAAAACATTGTTGAGGAAGTATTTCGCTAAACATCACGGCTCATTTACTTGCACAACTACCCCTAAGTACCAATGGCTCCGAGATACACATGCTTACCCCCTGACTTCCGACTGAAGGTTCTCAAAACAAAGCCCCCGGCGATAGCCAGGGGCAGATGTGAAATTCCATTTACGCCAAACAGCTTACCCCTGCTACCGCCATCACTGACGAGGGCACCATAAGTAGGCAACGGGTAGGACGTCCTGAATCGTAGATGCACCTTAAGAACGAAACCCCCACAGGCCAGCGGTGCCTGTGGGGGTTTCGTTTGGGCTGTGCTGAAGTGGGGCAATATTGGCTAGTTCCAGGTGATTGCTTTTCGGCGCACCTATTCACTTATAAAAAGCACTCGATGATCGCTGTACCGGTTGGCCTGTGTCAGGGCTCAATGCTCTTCCCCGTCTCCGGCTCAACGCCTAGTTCCTTTGCCAGAACGTTCAGACCTTGGGTCTTCCGCAGCATGTGCGCTCTGTCATGCGTCCGATAAGGGACACATCGCTAACAACGAACTATTTTCTTTGTGGGCTAATTCAAGTTGCAGATTAAATCAGCCTGAACTAGGGCGATCGCCAAGTGAAGTGCTTAGCGATCGCGTGGCTAAGCTACTGGGCGGGCGGAGCGGGTTGCTGAAGGTTAATAAATGGGACGGTTTCGCCCGTCACTTGAGGGAGAACCCCGTTCCACTTTTCGATTGCACGTTGCTGGAGTAGTTCGGCAGAGATAGACTCTTGCTGAAGGCGGTTAGCTTCTGCCTGGGCACGGGCGGTGGCGACCGTTGCCTCACCGTTGGCCTTCGCCTTTTCTACTTCCTGTCGCGCCCGCTCCGCCTCCTGCTTAGCGGTGATGACAGAGTTGATGGCAGCCTGTAGCTCTGCGTCTGGACGGAGGGAGACAAAGCTGATGGAGTGGACCTGGAAACCGAGGGGATCTAGGTCGGACTGAATCTCCTTGAGGACGGTGTCGAGGAACAGGCTTTTCTGCTCTCCGTAGATTTCGATTGCTTTCATGGTGGAGCCAACTCGGTTAAAGGAGTCCTGCACCATGCGTCGAACGTAGACATCTGCAATCATTTCAGGGGACTGGCGAAACTCAGAAAAGATTTGCTCGGCCTTGTCGGGGGCGAAGCTGTAGGAGATAGCCACGTCTGCCGTGAAGCTAGCGCCCTCGGATGAGTTGAGGGTAATCTGCTCATTCTGGTCAGGGTTGTCGCTGCGCTCCCAAACCAAGTTCTGGCGGTAGGTGGGGAAGTTGTAGATGTCCTCGGTCACCGGGTTGACACCGTAGCGCCCCACCTCAAGGGTTTCCATCTGACCACGCTTGCCGCCCGCCTGATAAACCTTTACCCCAACATTGCCAGGAGGGACGGTAGCGCAACCGCCGAGAAGAGTGGCAGAGAGAACGATCGAGATTCCAAGGGTCTTGGTCTTCATTTGATTTGCGCCAAAGCGTAAAGGACAGAGAGTGTGCCTGCCAGCCCCAGGATTACTGAGGCTGGCAGGGCCAAAGGAAAGGCAGCATTGAAAGCTTCTTTTGCCATCAAGAACAAGATGACTCCGAGCGCTAGCGGGAAAAATACATTGAGCGTCTTCCGGATCATGGCTAAGTAGGATTCTGGATTTGGAGGATGGTCAGCAGTGCGAGCTTGTCCTTGAGGGGTAGATAGTCCAAGTATTCCCTGAGGTGTTCGATTGCTTCATCTCATTAATGGCTCTGCGTGCGATCGCGACTCCAGCAGTAGCCAAAGCGATCGGGGTAGAACTCTAGAGGTAATGACGGATTGGTTAGGGTGATAGTAAAGCTACGCAACGATGCTTATGCCTCCCTGCCCTGATTGCACCTCTGAGCGAACCGTCAAGAATGGCCATATTCACACTGGAGCGAGTTTTACGCTTCGTCAGACGCAGCTTAGCCTTCTCGAAGAGTCTGCGTAATCACATTGGCTTTCTGTGGAATTTTGTTCACTACTACAACGCATCATCACCTCTCTAGTACTACCGAAAAACGAAAACGGAGCCAATAGTGGGCCACCGAAACCGAGAAAAATTGTAACGGTTAAGCCGTTTCATGCCAATGGATCTTATCGGACGTCAGTAAGAAGTACCCACGTGGGTCATGTCAAAAGAGTATTGGGCTTCCATACTTAGAAACATAGTCAACCGGCAGCATTTTCGCTTCTCAATTCCTGAGCGACTGAAACTATAAATTCCTGAATGGGTAGACCCAGGATGGATTTACGAATTTGAAAAGATTAGGCTGCCAAAGCTGTGCCTTAAAATTAGGAGACCTGATTATGTCCTTCGAGACTCCGAGTGCTTTAGCCAATTCAATTATGGCTAGCCTATACGATGTGCTAACCAGTGGTGATAATAATGTTCCTGCTTCAGAAGATAACTTCTTTAGCTGGACAACACCTGGTATGCCCATTGAGGCCGATGATTTTGACTTTCTTAGCCAAGGCTTAACTGGCATTGTCAATAAATCTGCTATTGAAGATCTGGGTACTGAAACTGAAACTCCAGAAATTACCCCAGAGCTTCTCGATCAATTAAGGGCAACCGATACCGCTCGGCTCTATATGCAGGCTGAAAGCTTTGCCCGTATGGTCGATTTTGTCCCCGACCTAGCCAAGCTTAACAACGAGCAATTCACCCGCCTGAGCGTAATGAACAATGAGGGTACGCTCTCTGAACGCTACGAATACGTTCTGCGAATGAGCCAGGTAATGCAGTCGGAACTACCCACTGATATTAAGCAACGCATTGAACAATTTCGAAGTCTTCTAAACGTAACCCGCACAGAGACAGATCTGTTTGGCCGCGAGCGGGAAATTACCGAAGATGGCCCAATTGTGAAACTCTACCAGGAGAAAATGGCTAATTACGAAGCCGCTGCTCTGGAGTACAACAGCCGCCGCATCGCCGCTCTAGCGGCTAGCCGCCCTGAAGATGTGCATTACTGGGCGATGAACGCCAATATTCTACGTAATCGGGTGCGGGCAGCGCTGGCCGATTGGGTCTCCAACGGCTACAAGAATGACTACGAGCAAATCAACGCCTTTATCGATCAAGTAATGCAGCGAGATATGTCGTTGCTGAAAGATCAATATCGCGATGACTTGTTGAAAGCGAAGCTCACCAGTTTGGCATCAGGCAGTGACTTCTACTTCACGTCAGTCGTTCCTGGTAACTTCACCCGTGCCTCCGGCTGGACACAGTTTACCTTCAACTCCTCCCGCTACAACCGCTATCGCAACTCTAAGTATGCGTCCCAATCCTCCAGTACCAAAGCCGGTGGTGGCTTCAGCCTCGGCTTCCTCACCGTGGGTGGTGGCGGTGGTGGTAGCAACACTAGTTCCTCCTACGAATCGAAAGTGAAGTTTGATAGTACTCGCTTCCGGCTTTCGTTCAAGATTGCTCAGGTGATGGTGACTCGGCCCTGGTTCAAGACGGCCTTCCTCAACAGCAAAACTTGGCGTTTCGATCAAAATAACCCCGATTCCAAAGCGCAAATGGTGAGCGATGGCGGCAACCCGGCCAAGGGGTTGATTCCGGCTTACCCCACGTCGATGGTGGTGATTAAGGATTTAGAACTTTCCCTCGGCCAAAGCAGCGGCTTCTCGGACTACCTCTCTGAGTATGAGCGGTCGTCGGCCAATGGCGGCGGTGCTCTCTCCCTCGGTCCCATTAATCTGGGCGGTTCCCACAAGCGCAGCACCAGCCTCGGTGAAACTACTTCTAAGCACGGCTATTCCTTTGATGGCCAAACTATGAAGGTGCCAGGGATGCAGGTAATTGGCTTTAAGTGCCATGTTTTGCCCAAGTCACCCAATCCATTGCCCAACATCGAGAAGTGGATCTAATTTGTGCGGAGTGATGAGATGAAAGAGTAGACAGACTTTGAGTATTAAGATTGAGATTTGAGTGAATAATTTAATTCAAATCTCAATCTTTCTCAAGCCTTTTATCTCTTTTGCAATACCCTTCTTTCTGCCAAAATTTAGATCTTAAGCGCGACTATTTAAGGAAGAATTATGGACGCGATCGCTCAATTGGCCCTTACGCAAAAGGCCCAAAGTGTTTTTGGGGGTGACAACACGTTTCTCAGTTTTCCCCTCACACCGCTGCAATATACCCAGGATGACCTGAGTTTCGTGCAAAATTTCAATGTGTCTCGACTAAAAGAATTTTCGTTACTGGTCAACTTAATCCCTGCTGGGCAGGCGTGGCAGCCGGTAGAAGCCCACTATCTTTGGGATGTTTATGGCGACGTTTTAGGTGGGCATGATACTGAATTAGCCCAGTCTACCCGCACGGCTCAAGAAGAAGCCCAATACCAACGAGTCGTACAGTTTTTAAGTGTTGCTGGTGCTGACGGCTGGCCAGAGCAGAGCCCAGCGGTGAAAGCCTATAATCAATTTCGTGATCAGTGGTTTGTGCTTCAAGAGCATTACAACTCAGCCAAAATGACTGGCGAGACCACAACTGACCTTGCCCTCAAAGAGCACTGGATTAGGATAGAAGAACCTCGACTTCGGCAACAGCTTCGTGATTTAGAAAACCGCTGGCTGAATGAAGGATTTAAGCAGGAGGTAGAGCAATCTCAAGAGATACGCAGTCGCTTGGGGGCCAAAAACCCCCATAGAACCTGGGGAGAATGGAACAGTAAATTTGACCCCAACATCAATGCTTTAACCGATGTAGACGGAGTGGAATTTTATCCCAGCAGTTTTTCGCCGATGAATGCGTTGGCATCGGGTTCTTGGCAAACCTTTAACCTGACCCGGGATGAAGTGGATGCGATGGTCAAAACAGCTCCGGCAGAGTTGCGATCGCGCCTCGCCGCCGACCTCCAAACCTCCGATATTGAGTCAATCTCACTGGAATTTAGCTCTGCTGCGATCGTGCGAACTTGGCTCGATTCTGACTTGTTTAAAGCTCGTTTTTGGCGGTTTATGGATCGCTCTCGACAGCTCTCCAACGGCAATACACCCCCTGCTGGTCAATGTCCTGCCTATGTCAGTGCAGTGGTGTTTGCGCGCAACATTACAGTGAAGCGCCGGGTTCAACCACCTGCGCCCGCAACCCCGACCACGCCCGTTGTTATTCGCCCTAGACGGCCTAGCCCTGATATTTTCATTGACCCAACTGATTTTCCTAAGGGCAAACGTTACTGGGATCGCCCCTCTGTCATGATGAAGATAGTCGCTAGCCCCGTCACCTCGCTGGACCTGGCCTATCCCATCCTGGCTCAAACGGCACAACCCAACTTAGCCTCAGGGAACCTCTCTCAGTCGCTTAAGGTCAACTCGTTGAATGCGGCTCAACTCCGGCCGATACGGACTATCGAACCGACGGATCTACCCTTGAAGCAACCGCTACAGCCAGTAGATAGGAACCCTGGAATTTCTCAGGCCGCTGCGTCAAAGGCGTTTTCGCGACTTCAGCAGGAAGCCGTTATGCGCCCTACCTTGCCCCAAGCAAGCAAGGTTTCGCAGGAACCCAGCCAAACGAAAACCACCTCCACGGCTGCTGACCAAATCTACATCCTGGCGTTTATTTGCAAACCTGTACCCCTCAGCCCTAACCCCGATCCTGCGTTGCAGTGGTAATTGGCTGATCTCTTTGGACCTTTGCTGTCTCATTATTCCAATCCTGAGACAATGCAATGGGAAATCAAGGCTTCCCGGCTGTCTCAGGTAAGACGTAAGCCGACCGCACGACTCAACACTCGAAAAGCCTTTCCCGCGTTGTTTTTTTACTAGACGAGATGTTATGGATGGATAGCAAAACTGTGGCGCAACGTGACATCCGACCCGTTTCTAAATCCCCGCATAACTCACCGCTTTTTGATGGTGAGCGCTTAAGTAAGCTCTTAGCCTTGCTCTCGCTGGCGTTGTGTTGGATAATCTTGATGGGCGAGTGGCTCCATTACCTCAAGCCGCTGAAGCTCAGAAAGCATGGGCGCACAGTAAAGAGCACGTTTCGCTACGGCTTTGACTATCCTAGAAACATTGTGCTTAATCTTGAACAAAAAACCGATGAGTTTCTCCACGTCTTACAGTTTTTGTCTGGTACTTAGGTTAGCTCGACTTTTTCCCATCACAGCAGCCTTAACCACGATCGCGACCACTACTGCTCAAGCAATTCCGGTTCCGGCTCGCACCGAAAGCTTGACGGCGATCGGAGGTCGAATTACCGAAATCCAAGCTGTCCGGATTCCCGTTGCCGATAACGTCACGGGGTCAGAAACGCGGGTTTCGCTTCAGTTCACCCTGAATGGCTGCCTCGACTCACTGCTGCCCGTTGTGTCGTACAGCGAAGTGCTCGGACGCCGCGCCACCATCTATGTGACTGCACTGAATGCCAACAATCCTGAATCTGCCCTTACCCGTTGTATCGCCATCCCGCAAGCGACTGCGCAAGTTAGCGTCCCTGGAATCTTTCAGCCGCAACAGGTGCGCGTCGTCTTCCTAGGTGCGCCACCAGAAGAGCAAGTTGTGCGCGGCCAAAGGTAATCGTTGAGTTAGCAAATGTCAGGAAGCCGGACGGTGCAATGCTCAATCGACCTACCGCCCACTTCTAAGTGAATAGAGACGCGATCGCACAACTTCAGCTTACGATGGTCCACTAGCGTTAATTTAGTACCACTCAGGTTAGAGGGCGCTTTCTGGGGATAAAGATCAGTCTGGAGTCCGATTAGTCAGCAGATCAAACTCACCTCTTACCACATCTGGCTTGTCTTGATCTTCCCGCACAAGTTCATCGATGTTTTCTACTCTGGCATCTGCCGAAGTTTGAGATGAGTCCTCCTGCTGCATCTTGTTTAAGGTTTCGTCACCCAGAGGTTGACGAGTCTGGCTTGGAGTTGGAGGCCGCATGACACTTTCGAGCCCCAAAGGCTTTTGACTGTCATTACCCAAATTTTTATTTTCCATTTTTAGTACCACTAAATTCTTATGTTTATGCTTACTCTAACGCTCTATTTGTTTATCAATCTAAAGTTGGATTAATTTGGCTCTAAATGTACATTTGAAATTAATGTTCGATGGCTGAAGACCTCAAACCATTTGCAATTGCTATGAGGACTCCCTTATTTTCACTGCTAGAGGCACTGATCTGTTAAGAAGAGATGCAAAGAAACCCCCAGCGGTAAGGCCAGGGGCTCAGGTGAAATTCTGCTGGGGCTATTGTGCCTGGTATTTCTCCAGGGTATCAACAGCGCTTTTGATGCTCGCGTAGGATTGATTTAGGAGCGCGGCATGGGCTTTGTCGGCGGGCTCGGTGCGTAGGATGTGGTTGAGAATTTGCTTTAAGGTCTGAATGTCAGTGTTCATAATTTGCCAACCCTCTTAGTGCTGCGTCAGGTTGATTCCTCCATCTATGAGTGTTACCTCGCCGCTACTAGGATTCATGAATCGAACGACTGATTTCCCAGGAAGTCCTACTATTGGTGCCGACTGCTTTGACGATCGCGCGCCTGCCCTGTTTTCTCAAGCGTCAATAGGCGTAGGCAGCAAAAAGCCCTCGGTACTGAGCCAAGGGCAGTAGTATAAAAACCGCTGAAACCTAATCACGTCAATGGATTTAGTACTTAGTAGGACTGAGCGTAGTGTGTTTTGGATTCTGCGCTACGTTGCTGTTTATACAGGATGGACAGAAATTCAGCTACAACCTTCTGGGGATGTTCGAAGCAATCCTTGGCTGTGAAGCGCCCGGCGTTTTTCTACGATGGACTCTACATTCCTGACCCGATCAAGCGGAGCGACATTCAAATTCTAGTGCAGCGTCGCTAACGAGGGGCACCCCTAGGCAGCAAATGCCTACCACTGGGTTCTGGGAGCAAGGGGTTCAAATGCAAAAATATAGAACGGCGGTGTGCCCGATTCTACCCCTGCATTTAGCGGGGCCGATAGGTGCAGTCGATTGGTAACCGCATAGATGGTTTGACCATCGGCAGAGAACTCAAAGTCATCAACCCAGCTAAGGCGAGGATCTTCAATCAAACGGCGGTACTCCCGCTCGGGAGT
Source organism: Nodosilinea sp. FACHB-131 (assembly GCF_014695395.1). Taxonomy (GTDB): domain Bacteria; phylum Cyanobacteriota; class Cyanobacteriia; order Phormidesmidales; family Phormidesmidaceae; genus Nodosilinea. Next base: position 199,740 of record NZ_JACJOF010000025.1, on the reverse strand, counting down.
GATCACACCGATCGCATTGGCTGCGAGTTCTCCTAAGTAGATGTTGCCAGCCCCATCCATCAAAATGCCGTCACAAATTGGCTTGTCGGCATACTTCTCGACTCGACTTGCCAATTCTGCCGCGCTCAGAGACCTATCCCTCAAGTCAGCGGTGCGAATTCGATAGAGGCTGGTGCCGTGCAGAGCGCCGTAGTAAAGCCATTCGCGGTTGGCATCCAGGGCAATGGCATCTACGCCGACGTGCGGGCGCTGGTAAGTGCGATCTTGACGCCTCAGTAATGGATTGCCCTCCACAAACAGGTCAATGGGTTCTGGGGTAACGCTGTAGTGGCCCTCTAATACTCGTTGGGCTGTGCCTGCTTCTAGGTCCACCACGATCAGGGCGGCGTTGTCGCCACCGGCTGGGTCGGTGATGAAAGCGGTCTGGGTCGTCTCGTCAATGCGCAGGTCGTTAATGAACGAGCCAGCAGGGGTGACATCGGCGAGTGAAATGGTTTTGTGGAGAGCGCCTTGCTGGGTATTCCACCCCACTAGCTGCGGGGGGCTGTCAGTCCCCATGGCGTTGTCTAGGAGCCAAACAATGCCGGTGCTGTCGCTTAAAAGGCCAAGTACGCTGGCGGTAACGGGGCTATTTTCTGATTGGGGTAGCAACGGCGCGATCGCACCATTGCTGTACTCGGCGACGGGGTAAGGCGGGTTGTAGAACTGGTGCAGCGACAGAATTAGCTGCCCGCTGGGGGTGACGGTCAGGTTGCCGGGGGCTTGCTGTAATTCAGCTACGACATCTAGGGAGGGTTGGGCGAGGGCAGTACGAGCAATCGTGCCAGTTGTCAGCAGGGCGGCAGACAGCGCCAGGGGAAAGAGTTGTGGCATGGGGTGGGTTGGGCGAAATGGAGACAGGGAGCGTCCACATCCTCGCACTGATTTAGCTGGGAGTAAATCTACTAGAAAGACAAATACTGCTCAAAACTCGGCAGCTGCGCCGGTATTATCTGGTAAAACGAACAATACCGACACAGCTGGCTAGGAGACGCGCTCGCAGTTCACCATCCACGGCGCGAGGCTTGATACCTGGAGACATTGCCAACGCCTCGCCGTTGACACACTCTGGTGGGGTCACACCATGGCGCAGTCGTTGGAGGATCTCACGCTGCTGCGATTCAATACGCTCTAGGCGGGCAATTATTTCGTACTGTCAGCAGCGGCATAGACTACTGGGCTTGGTATTTCTCCAGAGCTGCGATCGCGCTTAGGAGGCACGAGTAGGCTTTGCTGAGTAGTTCGTCCTGGGCTTTGTCGGCGGGTTTGGTGTTCAGAATGCGGTTGAGAATTTGCTCTAAGGTCTGAATGTCAGTGTTCATTTTTGATGCCTCGCTGGCGTGGTTGTCTGCTTTGGGGTGGCGAATCTCAACAGGCACTACCCCACTGTTCATCCCTTACTTTTTTCTGCATTCACGCGAGCGTGTTGGGATAACACGACTATGCCATCTAGTTCTTTCAGCAGTGTTTCAGCAGTACCCGTATCCCCGTCACTCGAAGCTTGAGTGTATGCCTCTACCAAAATGCAAAATTCGTTCTTCATCATTTGCCATTCTTCTTAGTGCTGCACTCAGTTGGTTCTCTCCATATAGCAAATAATACTCTTAGTTATTGAGAAGGCACAACCAAACGGCAGACTCTTTAGTAATTTTCAACAACTTATACGCATCTAAAACATTTATATCTAACAAGTTATACATGCCATCAAACAACTGCTGAACTGCAAAGTTCAGCTCCACCAGGGTAGTTTATTGTAGTAACAATGGTCTGGGCTTTGATCTGCTCTGGCTGGTGGGGATTGCTACGTTGGTAGCGGTGTACCTAAAACAGCAAACGTAGGTCAAAGCCCAATCCATTTAGGCCTAAAACTGGCGAAGCTGCGATTTGGGGCAACTTACCTCTCAATTCTTTAAGCAGCAAGGGATTCAGGTAGTACGCCACTTGGACTAGCCATGAACTAATTTTCTTCAAAACTGAGTAGTACAATGCACGTATTTATCGTTTTTAGAGGCTGAAGCTCGCATTCTTTCGTTGAAGGGTTTGGGGAAATATCCGGACAATAGCCCTGGTGAGTGGAATGGAGGGTAGTACAGATGCTCTTCATTCTCCGGCAATGAGAGTCGCTGCATTAAAACTTCGTTTTCATAGTTGCTACTCTATAAGCCGACAATTCTTGGGTTCAAAGCCAGTTTCCCACCAAGATTAGCGGTGCCCACTTACCTGGGGTAACACTAGAGCCCCGCCGAATGGCTTGAATTTGGGCCTGCTGGAGCGCTTGGGCCTTGTTGAGATCAGGTTCTTTCAAAAACCGATAAAAGTCCTGGCTGATTTGGGCTGTGGTGGCGTCATCGGCCTGCCAGAGGGAGGCGATCGCACTTCTAGCCCCGGCTCGAATCGCCACTCCGGCCAGACCTAAGGTAGCGCGATCATCCCCGGCGGCGGTGTCGCAAGCTGTGAGCATGACCAGGTCAATTTGTGGGTTTTTGGGGTTTCCCGCTTGAATGAACGCCTCTAGCTGGCCAAAGGTGACGGTTTCCCCCTGCCCGGTGATGATGAAGTTTTCCGCAGGATCGGGGCTGAACTGCCCGTGGGTGGCAAAGTGCAGAATGGAAAAAGGCGTTTTTTGCAGGGCCTGCTCCAGCTGGGCCTGACTAAAGGCCTCATCGAGCAGCGCCTGGCTGCCCGGCAGCGCTGCCAAGACTGAGGCCACCTCCGTCGGCACCGCCGGAATGGGCGGAAACCGCCGCCCCGCCGCGATCACCGCCTGGCTGCTGCCCAATACCAGAGCCTGCAAATTCTCAGGACGCGAGGGTGCAGCGGTGGTCAGGGTGAGGGCGGGGGTGGTGGCTATGGCGTATTTCTCGATTAAAAACTGGTCACCGTTGTAGAGCGCTGCCATGGGCACGCTGCGCAAAAAGCTGTCGTGGATAAACACCAGGGTGGTAATGTTGCCTGCTTGTAGAGCCGGTTCTAAGGGCTTGATCAGCTGACCGTAGAGCTGTTCGGCCACGGTGGTGTCGTAGGGCTCGGTGTAGAAGGCCTCCAACCCTAGGCGAAACTGCACAACGGTGTCTCGCAACTGGGAGCTGTTGTCAATCCAGACGAGCTGTGGAGGTTGGTTGGGCAAATTGACGATTAGGGCCGTGCGCTGGGGCAGTACGACCGAGCTGATGACGGCGGTATTGGTGCTTTGGGCCAGCAGATCGACTCGGGCTTGGGCGACGGGGTTGAGAATGCAGTCGTTGCCAAAGTAATTTTGCAATTCAGCCAGCCGCAAGGCATCGGCAGTGACCAGGGCCGACTCTAAGGCCGAGGCTGATGGGGGCAGGGTTTGCTTGGCTGCCGCCTGAAGGCTTGCCACCTCTGAGAGCTGGAGTTCAATTAGCTCGCGGTAGAGGGGTTCGACGGTATCTCGAAAGTCGAATTGCACGTCGCGATCGGCCACCAAAATTTCGGTACGAATGCTCTCTAGGGTGGTGACAGCTTGGGCATAAGCGGCGATCGCTGCCTCAGGGTTGCCCTGGAGGCGAGCGATGCGGCCCGCTTGCCACTGCCACAGGTAGAGGCTATCAGCGGCGGACAACCCCTGAGTGGCGGCCACCTGGGCCTGCTGGGTCAGAGCCATAGCGGCAGCCAGCTGGCCCTGGCACTCTCGCAGGTGGCCCAGCTCTCCCAGGGCGAAGGATTGGGCGCGGTGGTCGCCGATTTGGGTAGCGATCGCCGCGCCCTGGTCTAACCAGATCTGGGCCTGGGCCTCGTCGCTGGGTAGGGCACAGCGAAAGGTGGTGCCCACTGGTTGATACGACCGACCGACGGCGATCGCTCCGTAAGCCAGGATTCGACTGGCGGGCAGCTGAGCCACCAACTCGCTCAGCCGCTGGCGGGTCGTATTCGCAGCGGTTGGGTCGTCTTGCTGGCGATAGAGGGGCAGCAGGTTGAGTCGGGTTTGCCACTCTGCGGCCAGGTTGGCCTGCTGCTGAGCACTCTCAAGAGCTTGCTCTAAGAATTGCTGGGCCTGCTGCGATTGCCCTTGGGCCTGGCTGCTAAAGGTGTTGGCAATGCCGGTCAGTCCTAGCTGGCTGGCCGCCTCGGCTCGGCGGTAGTCAAGGCGCGATCGCCGCTGAAAAATGCTGCCCAGGCTGTTGAGTAAGGCTCCCTCAAACTGACCATAGCCCGACGCCTGAGCGAGCTTTAGCCCTTGCTGCAAAATGGCCTCGGCTTCTGGGTAGTCGCCCTGCAGGCGATAGGCTTCGCCCAAACTGCCCAGGGCCGCTACTTCCCCCAGGGCGTCGTCGGTGGCGGTGGCCAGGGCCAGGGCTGAACCGGGGGTGCAAGAGTCTGTGGGAGCTTCGGTCTGGGGTAGGCAGAGCAGAGCGATCGCCCGTCGGTGCTGCCCCAAACTCAAATGCACCTGGGCTTGCTCGGTCAAGGTGCGCCCCAGGTGCAGCGAGTCGCCCAGCTCGCGGTAGAGAGTCACCGCCGCAGTCCAGGCGTCTAGTGCCTCAGCGGGTTGCCCCACCTGCTGATGGGCTCTGGCCAGATTTTCGTAAACCAGCGCTCGCTGCGATGACTCAACGCCAGGGCCATAGCTCTGCAGCGCCCGTTGCCAGCGATCGATGGCGCTCTGATAGTCGCCAGCTTGGTAAAAGGAAACCCCTGTCTGCACCAGCTGCTCTGGGGTACCAGCCTGAGGCGCGATCGCATCGTTCGCCAGCCCCAGTAACCACCACCCGTGGCCGCCCCAGATCGCCAGCACCAGCCCCACCAAAAACAGTACGCCCCACAGGCCCCTTAGGCGACGACGCAGATAGTTTGGCATCGAGACACACCCCTATTTACATGGCAAAGTCGCCTGTTAGGCTGGTTTTACCGAAGCCTGGCAACAGCTAAGCCCCAGGTTACCAGAGGATCTTAGGCAGGATACCAGCCCGTTCTTCTTGAGAGTGGCGTAGAGAGTCGTCAGTACTGCAGCTATGACCCTAAAAAACTCTAGCAACGCGGCACGACCGCATTGCTAGAGAGGAAAGCATCAGCGAAAATCAGCGCGATCGCTTAGCCCTAGGCGGCGATGAAATCAAACGTAGGCACCACATTTGTTGTATCTTGCACAACGCCAATCAGATCGCCGCCAAAGAAGATCAGAGTATCGGTAGCTAGCCCTCCAGAGAGATCCTGGAACGCAATGCCGTAATTGCTAGCGCTACCCGTAACCTGAATTTTGTCTCCCTCCAAATAGTTGAAGTCGGTAATAGTGGCATAACCATTGTCGAGGTAGTAGAGGCTGTTGGCATCGCCGAGGGCGAATACATCGGCCCCCGAACCGCCCTCAAGCACATCAAACTCGCCGAAGGTAAAGCCGAAGCCATTGAGGAAGTCGTTGCCAGAACCCCCGCTCAGCGCATCGCTGCCGCTGCCCCCCAGGACGATGTCGCTGCCCTTGCCGCCAATCATCCAATCATTGCCGGAGTTGCCGAATAAAAAGTCATCACCGCTGTTGCCGTTAAGAATATTGTTTTGAAAATCACCAGCAATAAAATCGTTTTGAGTTGTGCCAACAACATCAATGAAATTTTGGACTCCTAGCCCAATAGTGCCAATGCCGGGAATATCATTGACCACTAAGCTATTAATAGAAAGATCGACGTTGATTGATACAATACCGCTGTTGCCAGAAGACGCATCAATAGTATTAAATTGTCCAATTGCGCCAATCACGTTATCGACAGACACAATTTTGTCAACTCCGGCGGTTCCCTTACCGACGAATCCACCGGCTTCTAGGGTTATGGGCTGGCCAAGCATGCTGTAGTCGATGGTGTCAACGCCGGAGCCACCCTTGATTAGGTCATTGCCAAAGCTGCCGTAGATGTAGTCGTTACCCCCAAATGATGCAATAGAATCATTGCCAATGGTGCCAGTCACAACATCGCCAAAAACACTGCCGTTGATAATAGCCATAGGTTTCTCCAAAGAATAAGAATGAGACGTTTAAGCCGCATTGTGGTTGAGTTTTGCAACTCTGCCTGGGCTTAATGCGGTCATGAAAGACAATGAAGAGAAGCTTTATTCAGACGTTTTGTTGAACGACTTGGCTCTCTATGGTTCTTAGATTAGAGTCTTCAAACTCTCCAGTCAGGGAGTATAAATGCCAACAAAGTGGTTTGAACCCGCCAAGTAAATTGCCGAAAACTACAGCAATAAAAAAGCGGCCCCATTATGGAGCCGCCGATAGAAATCATCTACTGTTTCAGACGATTAGAGATGGAAAAGAACGTGCGATCGCTCAGTCGATCAGCCCTTCCTCGCGGGCGCGAATCTCGGTTTGAATGCGAATATTTTTGCCGGGGTCGGGGTAGACGCCCAGGGCATCTTGCACCTTGCTCCAGTAGTGGCGCACGGTGCGTTCTGAGACATTCATGCGATCGGCAATGGCCTTGTCTTGTAGCCCTTCTTTAAAGGCGAGCTGCAACACGTGCAGCCACTCGGGCTTGACCTCCAGGCCGCTGCGCATATCTTTGGGGGTGTAAATTAACCCCTGCATAGCCCAGCTCACCTTGGTCAGCATTTCGTGCAGGGGCAGGCTTTTGTCGACAATGGTAAAGCCCCCTTGGTGAGCGTCGATCGCCGGTTTGAGCCGCACCAACGATTTAACGTGGGCGCTCTGCACCACGATGTTGAGGTCGGGGTGCTGCTGCATGAGCGATCGCAGCAGGCCAATCCCGGTCTCGGGCAGCGAGGGTGCCCCAGCTTTTTCTGGAATCGAGAGATCGACGACCAGCAGAGCGGGCAGCACCGTCGCCACGCTGGCCGCAGCCTCCTGGGCGGTGCGCACGGTGCGAATATCGGCATCGGGATAGTCTTTTTGCAAGGCGCTCACGGTGCCGCTGAGCACAGCGTCGTGGTCATCGACGACGAGCAGCTGTTGGCGTTGGGAAGTAGTCATAGGTTTAAGAAGATGCAGTAACAGATCAAAGGGGCGATCGCGGTGGCCCGCTACCAGTCAAAGGCCCAGCGCAGGGTCGCTGGCCCGTGGGTAGCGCTGACCTGGCCCTGGCTAAACAGGTCAAAGGTGGTGAGGTAAGCCCTCCAGGTCTCCGATTGATCTAGATCTAGCAGGGCAGGGGGAACGGCGTTTTCATAGTCAATAGAGATCGTCAATCGCTTGCGATCGGGGCCTGCGGCGAGACTCACAACGCAGCTCTGAGGCAGGCTGGGCCGGGCCGCTAGAGTTTGACCCAGGTGGTTTAACGCCGCTAGCAGCAGGAGGGTGTGCTCGACCGGTTCGACCGGCCATTGACCAGGCAACTCGGCTCTGGCGGGCACCTGGGTTGGCCAGTTGGCCAGCGCCTGCTGAATTGCTAAGGGCAGCGAGTCGTGCAGGTAGGGCGAGCTGAGCCGGTTGCCCAGGTCTTCGAGCGACTGGTATAGATGCTCGACGGCGGCCAGGCCACCATCGCCAGGCAGCAGCTCTAGCTGTCGCCGCACCGCAAACAGGTCTTGCAGCAAACCGTTGCGAATGGCATCGGCTTCCCGGTTTAGCCACTGGGCCTGGTGCCGGTACCACCAGCGCAATAGCCAGGCCGAGTCAATAACGGGCTTAACAAGCTTTGTCAAACAAGCGCTCCCTCGCTGTGCCAGCCGAGATGGATTCCCTAGCTGCTCTATACTCTAGGGCGACTCAACCAGAATTAAACCGCATTTTCAACCAGAGACTTTGCACTTTTCTGCAATCTGGTCTTCTTTCCTTAACGACCAGTTCTAAAGCTGTAGGGCAGCCCTCAGATGTAAGCGAGATCCGCTCACGCTAGAACCTACGCCGTTTCCGTGGCCAGTTGAGAATCGAACCTAACGTCCTTTAGCTGTGGCATAACCAACGCCAGCTTCGCAACGCCACGCTCTACAGCGGTTGATAGGTAAAGGTGAAGTAGAAGCCATTTTCTTGCCAAGAGCTGCCCTGGTTCGGTACACCAATCAGGGGAATGCCGTAGGTAAAGCCCAGGTTGGTGGCGGGGATGGGCTGCCACTGCACCCCCAGACCAGTGCCCAGCAGTACCGAGGGGGTGGGGCTTTCGGTCTGCGTGTTCCAGCCGGTGCCCGCGTCTACAAACGGGATTAGCAAGAGCTGGTTGGGGGTGGCCGACAGGGGAATGCGCAGCTCGACCGAGCCGACCACGGCGTTGTCGGTGACGATCTGGTTTTGGGCGTAGCCGCGCACCGTGTCTTGCCCGCCGACGCTAAAGCGCTCTAGGGGCAGCAGCGAGTCGGGGGTGAGCTGAGCGTTGACGCGGCTGACCAGCAGCAGGTTGGGCGAAACCCGCTCGACCCACTGAAACTGTCCCAGCCAGGCAAAAAAGCGGCCATCGGTGCCGGTGTCGTTGACGGTGGCATCGAATAGGCCGAGGCCGAGGCTGAACTGCGATCGCGCCGCCACCACCCGCCGCAGATCTCGCGCCAGCCAGTCCTGGGAAAATCGCAGGGCGCTCACCTTCGCCACCCCATTCTCTGGCCCGATTGAGAAGGAAAAGGGAATGTCGTTGAGAATAAAGCTGCGGCTTTGACGCAGGTCAAAGGCCAGGCCCAGGGCAAACTCCTGGCTGATCGAGCGGCTCAGGGGTTGACGAACGCTCAGCGCCAACGTTTGGCTGGTACTGCGAATGCCCGCATCGACAAACTGGGGCGTGACGATACGGCTGCTGGCGTTTTCGTAGCGCAGTTGCAGGGTGCCGTCGCGGGCGTTGAGGGGCAGGCCGTAGCGCAGCTCGTAGAGGTTTAGCCCCTGGGTGTGGCCGTAGCGCAGGCTGGCCGCATCCCCCAGTCCCAGCACGTTGCGGTGCTGCACCTGAGCCTCGGCCTGCCACGAGCCAATGCTCGATGACTGGGAGTTGTCGAGGGTGATTGCAGCCGACAACGGGTCAGCTTCCACCACGTCGAGAATCAGAATGTTTTGTCCCGGACGGCTGCCAGCGGTGAGTTCGGCATCGACGCGCTCTAGCAAGGGGTCGATTTGCAGCAGGCGCAGGGCGTCTTCGATCTGGGCAATTTGCAGGGGCGACTGGGTGGCCAGGGCAATGCGATCGCGCACGTAGCCCTCTCGCAGTCGGCCCAACCCATTCACCTGAATAGTCTCGACCCCGCCCTCGATCACCTGAATCTGCACTACCCCGCTGCTCAGGTCTTGATTGGTGGGCAAAAAGGCCCCGGAGGTGACGTAGCCCTGGCTCTGGTACAGCTCGGTAATGGCGGTGCGCAACCCGAGTAAATCGGCCAGCGATAGGGCATTCCCCTCCAAGGGCTCCACTAGAGCGGCGATCTCATCCTCTAAAACAGTGTTGCCCACCACCTCGATGCGGTTAACGGTAAACACAAGTTCACCTGGCGGGGGACTGGTCTCCTCAGGGGTGGGCTCGGGTCGCAGCAGCGGTTCCTCGGGCGGAATTGGCTCTGGCAAGGGTGGATTTAGTGGGGCAGGCCGGGTGGGCTCAGTAGGTTCTGGCAGCGGTAAGCTGGGTGGCGTTTGGGCCTGAGCCCCCAGATCAAGGGCCATTACCACTATCAGGGCAGTCAGCCCAGCACGAAATAGATGCATCACAGCAGTAGCGTCTCTTGTCAAAGAATCAACGGCGACCCGAGGCAGGCTCTGGGTGAGCGGCGATCGCCCTGGCTGCCCAACTATCCAGCATGTTGGTGGGGGAGTCAATGTAGAAACCAGCCAGTTTGGCATCTATGCGGCCTCAGTCTCTAACTGCTGGGGGCTGCGCGATCGGCACAGCGACGGCTGAGCACCAGACGTCCATCGGGCAGTTGATATACCCCATCCGGCTCTTGAATAGCGAACGCGGCGGGTTCTTCTACCACGCGCACGGTGCCGGTGGGGTAGGCCGAAATTGCTCCATCCCCAGGGCTAAGCGGCAGCCCGCCACCGCCCGTGACGGTAAACGCCCCCAGCCCCGGCTCAGTGCGGGCAATGCAGCTACCGCTAGTCAGCGCTGCTGTATCTACCAAGGCATCTTCGAGCGGGGTCAGGCTGCTTTCGATAAAGCTGGTGTCGAGTGTATCTACGGCGATCACTCCGCTTACCCCCAGTTCTGAGGTGGCGGTGATGTCGCTGAGGGGGCTGCGATCGCGCCTCGGTTCAATGCCAAAAATGCCCCGTGCGGTGACAGATACATTGCCCCCCGCCCCAGCAAAGGCATCGGCGCGAATGTCGCTGTTTTCGCTGGGAATGGCGACGATGAAGGGCGCTCGAACGGTGATGTTGCCGCCGTTGCCCCCAGCCTGAGCGGTGCCCGCTGTAGTCGAAATGAGGCCACCGTTGCGCAACAGCAGCACCTGACTCAGGTCGATGACAATGTTGCCGCCATCGACCGCTGCCGACTCGGCGATTAGCTGGCCGCCGTCGAGCACCAGGCGCGGAGTGTTGCCCAGATCGCCAATAATCAAGTTGCCCGCCGCGCCCGCTGCACTAGAGCGCACCGAAATGGTGCTTTGGGGGATAAAAAGGCGGGCGATGCTGGGTCTGTTAGCGGCTTGGGCCGCAAAGGTTGGGTTGCTGCCAGACACCAAAATACTGTCGGTGGCATTAACCCGCACGGTGCCCGCCGAACTTCGGCCTTCGCTGTTGGCTAAGACTTGACCACCGTTGAGCACCTGTACCTGACTGGCCGAGAGATCAATGTTGCCGCCTGCCCCACTAAGGGGAAACTCGGTAGAGGATTGGAGACTGCTGGGAAAGCCCGATCGCGTACTATAGCCATCGACTGTGATGCGATCGCGCGCCTCCACCTGAATATTGCCTGCTGGCCCACGTCCCACGGTTGTGGCGCTAATAACGGCTCCCTCAGCCACCGCTAGAGTCCCTGTTCGCACCGCAATATCGCCACCTTCACCAATGCCGGTGATACCTACGGTGCTAAAGAATGCACTACGAAAAAAATCATCATCCTGAAAGAGAATTTCGCCACTCAAAGACACCGTATTTGCGGCATCAATTTCAATATTCCCAGCATCGCCGTTGCCAAAGGTGCTGGTTTGAAGCTGTGCGCCATTTACTAAAGATAAATCTTGGGCCTGAATGCGAATGGTGCCACCATCCCCATTGCCTATGCGAGATCGACCCGTTCCGTCGCCCACAATGGCAACCAGCCGGGCGTCATCTAGAAAGACACGACCTGCGGCTTCCACTACAATATCGCCGCCGTCTCCCTGACCAAAAGTGCTGGTTTGTAGAGCGGCTAAATCGGTCAACAACACTGAATTAGCCGTCAATCGAATCGTTCCAGCATCACCGACTCCGTTTCTGTTAACAGAACTGCTAGCCCCACTTGAGCGAATGCGATTGTTAGCGATAACTGCACCAGAAAATTGGGCATCACCGCGAACGTTAAGCGTAATATCACCTGCGTTCCCAAACCCATCGGTATCCGACTCAAACGCCCCGAAATTGGTAGCGGTTAGCGTTCCGGTATTTACCTGAATGTTGCCCGCATCCCCCCTGGCATCGGTGTATACTGCTGTTGAAACAAGCGTTTCGTTATCTAAAGCTGTTTCTTCCTGAATATTGAGTAAAATATTTCCTCCGTTTCCGTTTCCTGAGGTCACAGCTGTTAGCTGACCTTCTGAGAGAGAAAGTGATCGAGCCGTAATTTGAATATCGCCTCCGTCTCCGACACTTCCTTCTCCTGCAAATGCAAAAATTCCACTCGAAAAATTACCAGGGCTTTTCCCATTGAATACTGCTGAATCTGCCACAGAAATCAAGATGTCTCCAGCGTTTCCTGTACCCAGAGTATAGGCAAGGAACTGAGAGCCTCTGGTGATTGACAGCGAGGCTGAATCTACGAAAACATTGCCAGCAGAACCCCTGCCACTGCGTTCTACCGTGCTAAAGATGGTTGAGTCATCATCAAATGAAATCTCGCCAATTGCCAAAATTGCAATACTGCCAGCGTTGCCAGCACCAAACGTAGAGGACTGTATGCGAGAGCTATTATTTGCTGCAATGCGATCGCGAGCATTAATCGTAACTTCTCCCGCATTCCCCTGAGCAAAAGTCGTCGTGTTAATCCGACCCCTATCCATAAGAATTGAACCGGACTCCAACGTGATGTTGCCAGCATTGCCGATCGCCGTTTCCGAATCAATACTACTTTCAATTCTTGCGGTGTTGCTTAGCGAAATGTAGTTGCCAGCTTGAACATAGATATCTCCACCATTGCCTGAGGCATTCTCATCGTCAGTAACAATACTTTGAATCGAACTTGGAATTATGAGAAAATTAGGCTCGCCAGTTCCTGGAACAGTTGTAGTGCCCCGAATGCCAAAGCCATCCAATAAAACGAAATCACGAGCTTGGATAGAGATATTGCCAGCGTTGCCCTGACCACGTGTTAGGGATTGAATAGTACCGCTGTTGGTCAATGCTACAAAACCAGCAGTAACTCTAACATCACCTGCTGTGCCCGTACCTTCTTCCTCAATAGTACTAAAAATGGCACTGCCGGGCCTGCCTTGAATAATGCCGTCAATAATTAGGCCATCTTGAACATCAATGATGACGTTGCCGCCGCTGCCCTGACCGTTGACGCTCGTATCTAGTTTGGCGCTGTTTGTCAGAGATAGCTCCCTGGCTGTGATTTGAATGTCACCTCCTGGGGATTGAGAACTGCCAAAAACTGAGCTAAAAATGGCGCTGGGAAAACCATCTAGGCTAACGCGATCGCGAGCATTAATCACCACATTGCCAGGAACCCCGATGCCAAATGTGCTAGCACTAATCTGAGCACCATTAATCAGTGAAAGATTGGTCGTATCAATCGTGATATTCCCCCCATTTGCAGCTACGTCTTCGCCCCCGAGGCTAAACACATTGGCATCATCTAAAACAATGTTTTCCGCAACCCGAATGTTGATATTACCGGCATTGCCAGAACCGATGGCGCTGTTGCTAATTTGCGATCGCTGAGCAGTGAGTGTACCAGCTTCAATTTCAATATTGCCAAGCTTGCCTATCGCGTCTGTAAAAATAACATTGTTGACTAAGCTATTGTCCTCAATGCGTACAGTTTCAGTTGCCCTGATCTGTATATTGCCGCTTTGGCTTTGGCTAGTGCCTAGCCCAGGGGGGATACCCGCACTCAGCTGACTGTCAGAAATAGTAATGTTGCGTCCAGTTAGGGCAATACTGCCGCCGTCATTAGCAGTAACATCCAGCACTGAATCATTACCAATCAGAATATCGGCCCGTCCCAAGGTTTCTGGAAAAATCAAGCTACCGTTAGGGGCGAATGCTACGGCACCGTCTCCGGACACAGCAGCTAGCTCGATGCGGCCCCCAACCGCAGAACCTACGTCTAAAATGCTGCCATCCAGCGTAAGATTTCCGCCTGCCAACACAAGATTTTGTCCAGCCTCGACCCCTAGGATTCCTTGGCTAGTGATAGATCCCTGATTGAGTTGATTAAACCAGAGGGCCGAGGGGTCAACGATGAGAATCGGCAGCGGGTTCGGATCGGCAGCGCCAAAGCTGCCCTGTTCACCAAATTGAATGGCGCTGGCCGTCGTGGCCGTAAATGCTCCCTGCACATCCAGCCGGGCACCGGGGCCAAACACCAGCCCGTTGGGGTTCATCAAAAACAAATCAGCTGCGCCATCGACCCCCAGGGTGCCAAAGATATTCGACGGGTTGCCCCCGGTGACGCGGCTAAAGATGGCCTCAACCCCAGCGGGGTTGGCAAAGTAGACCCGCTGCCCGGCATCCACATTGAACTCCAGAAAACTGTGGAACAGGTTGCCGCCCTGCACCGCGCCGCCCCCAATCAGGTCGGCGAAACCATTCTGCACCGGAGCATTGGGAGTCACCGTTGAGCTTTCGACCCCCAAGGTGGCGTCGGGCACCAGCTGCGCCAGGGTGGGGGGAGCGGCGGGGAGGGTGGCGATCGCCCCTAACACCAACATGCCGCAGACAGGAAGGGGAGAGTAGGGCATAACCAGGGGCAGAGAAAAAGCACCCAAACTTTAGCATCTGTCTCAGTTTTGAGACGGTCGAACCTTGAGATCAGCGCATGGTTTAGCAGGTTTGAATCTGCGAACCTGACGAACTTGCCCTGCCATAGACGACATTGCGTAGGTTTCAGCAAGTGGGTTAACGTAACTCTGCAACGTTCTAGCGCTAAGGTTTTGTAGGCTTGGCTTAGCGGTGATTTCACCCGTCCTGACCGTCGCGTAATCCCTCAGCCCTATGAAACCCTTTGACGAACTTCGGCACAGTTGGCAGCGTCGTTCCCCAGCAGGGAAACTGCCGTGGCGGCAGGTGGTGCCCGGTGTGGTGGTGTTGGGGCTGGTGGTAGGTGCTCGGCTGCTGGGGCTGTTTCAGGGTCTGGAGCTGAAGATGCTGGATCAGCTGCTGCGCTGGCGACCGGCTGAAGCTACCGACGAGCGGGTGCTGATTGTCGGCATTGACGAAGCTGATATTCAACGGCTGGGTACCTATCCTGTGCCCGATGGGGTGCTGGCCGAGCTGCTGCAAACCCTGGCGGTGCATCGGCCCCGTGCGGTGGGCATCGACATCTACCGCGATATGGCGGTGGAGCCGGGTCATGCGGCCTTGGTCGAAACTCTGACGACCCTGCCCTATGCGATCGCCATTGAGAATATTTTGAGCAACCCGCCGGTGGCGGGGCCAGCCTACCTACCTCCTGAGCAGGTGGGGTTTGTGGATTTTCCCCAGGATGACGATGGGTTTGTGCGCCGGGCTCTGCTGGGGTCGCCCAACGCAGTGGGAGAGTTTCGGTTTTCGCTGGCGCTGCGGCTGGCGGAGACCTATTTGCAGGCGGAGGGGCTGACTCTGGAAAATGGCCTGCGCGACCTCTGGGCTATGCGCTTTGGGGCTACGGAGTTTGCTCAAATTTATCCCCATGCGGGCGGTTATGTGGGGGCCGATGCGGGGGGGCACCAGGTGTTGCTCAACGGGCGCAGCGGCCCTCAGCCTTTTCGGCGGGCGTCATTGCAGCAGGTGCTCGATGGCAGCGTAGACCCTACCTGGATTGAGGATGCCATTGTGCTGGTGGGCATTACTTCGTCAAGCGCGAAGGACTTTCTCAACTCGGCGGCGGTGGCGGCGGACAGTCCGGGGCTGGTGTATGGGGTGGTGATGCAGGCCCACGCCACCAGTCAGTTGGTGAGTGCAGTGTTGGACGATCGCCCCCTGCTGCGCCCCTGTCCCGACGGCCTGGAGTATCTATGGATTGTGCTGTGGGGCGGGGTGGGCACGGTGCTGATCTGGGGAGTCAGATCGCCCTCTTGGTACCTGTTGACGATGGGCCTGATTGGTTTGGGTCTGGTGGGGGTGAGCTTTGGCCTGCTGTGGCTGGGGGGCTGGTGGATACCGCTGGTGCCGACGCTAGTGGTGTTTAGCGTTAATGGGCTGGTGCTGCCGGGGTTTTATGTGTATGACCAAACCCTGCGATCGCGCATTGCAGAGCGCCAGCAAATTATTGACCAAACCTACAGCGCCATTCACAACGGTCCCCTGCAAACCCTGGCCCTGCTGCTGCGGGAGAGCGAACCTACCTCCTGGGCGGAGACCCGACCCAGGCTAGAGCGTCTCAACCAGGAGCTGCGCGACATTCGCGAGAGTCTACCCGCCGCGCTGCCAGGGAGCGATCAGGCTATTCCGCTGCACGAACAGCTTTGGAACACCTACACGGCGACTCTGGCACGGGGCGAGCAAGACTTTCCGGGGCTGCGATCGCTCAAGCTCAAGGTTGTCACCTTTGAACCTTTCAGCACCCTGGGCCTCTCGGCCGACGATCGGCAGGGTCTCTGTCAGTTTTTAGAAGAGGCGCTGCTCAACGTAGGTAAACACGGGGTAAACGTGACCCGCCTCACCGTAGTCTGCCAGGCCAATGACACCGAAAACCTGATTCAGGTGATCGACAACGGCCAGGGACCATACTCCCTTGACACCTCACCGACGGGCACGGGTTGGGGCACCCGGCAGGCCAAACAACTAGCCCAGCGATTAAAGGGGCAGTTTAAGCGCGAGTTTAGCAGCGCCGGTACCTGTTGCGAGCTGCGGTGGCCCTTAGTAGCCCAGCGCCGTCTGGGGTTCAGGAGGCTGAATCGATGAGGTAATGGGAGTCAAATTACCCAGGGCAATCTCCCTTTGCCGAAACCGGCAAGGCCGCTGACCGTTAAGCGTCGATGAACTGGCGTAAAATTTTGCTGATTCGCTGAGCCGCTCATTTAATCTTAGGAGCACACCTACAGAACGGTAACTAGGGATGCACAAACCAGCGATCGCGGCGGCACTTTCGGCCCTCAGCAGCCTGACCTGCATTTTTCTATCGGTGGGCAACCCCAGCTGGGGCAATGAGGTGACCTTAAATTCCTCACCTCTAATTGCTCAAAGCTCAAATCGCCGTGGTTATGAACCGCCGCCCACCTCTCGGGCACCTCG
The DNA here is from genome assembly GCF_014695395.1 of Nodosilinea sp. FACHB-131. Lineage (GTDB taxonomy): Bacteria > Cyanobacteriota > Cyanobacteriia > Phormidesmidales > Phormidesmidaceae > Nodosilinea. The sequence continues at coordinate 183,245 of NZ_JACJOF010000025.1, read as the reverse complement.
TCGCACGGTGGGGGGCGGCACCCGAGGCGGCTGCGATGGCAGTGCTCCCATCAACCTCACGGCGCTGGCCCCCCAGTCACACATCGGCGCGACGGCGGCGACTCGCCCCACTTTAGTATGGTATGTGCCCGACGAAACCCCTTACCAAATGCAGCTTCAGCTCTATCGATATGCGGCTGCCGAGGGTGACGAGCTGACGCCGGTTAACACATTTAATCTGGGAGAAAGTCAGCTGGGGTACAGGTCGTTTACGCTGCCTGAGGATGAACCCGCGCTAGCGGCGGGCAGCACCTACCGCTGGAAGATAATCTTGCAGTGCAACCCAGGCCGACCCTCCCAGGTGGCGTTAGATGAAGCCGACCTACAGGTGGTGGCTGCAACGAACCAGGACCCGACGGGCCAGGGCAATCTGGTCGATCGCGCCGAGCAAGCGATCGCAGCGGGGCTTTGGTACGATGCGATCGCCCTACTGTCTGAGGCTCCGGTTTCTCCAGAGGCCGCTGCCTACCGCCGCGACCTGCTGGCAGGGCTGGCCGAGCAGGAGGCATTAAACCCCAACGATGACATCTCTCTATTTAGCGATCGCCTCAATTATCTGGCCGAGCAGGAGTAGTGCCCTAGTCGCAGGCCCGGCCCAGCACCAGGCGACCGTCGGGGAGTTGGTACACGCCATCGGGCTCTTGAATGCTGGTGGCCGTAGGCTCGTCTAGGGCACGCACCGTGCCGGTGGGGTAAGCCGAGATGCCCCCATCGCCAGGGGTGGAAGGCAACCCATCGCCCCCCGTGACTACGAAGGAGCCCAGGCTGTCTTGGCTGCGGGCAATGCAGCTCCCCGCTGTGAGGGCACTGGTATCGACAATGACGTCGGTTAGGGCCGTCAGGCCGTTTTCGACGAAGGTGGCGTCGCCCACAAAAATTTGGCCCGACTCGATACCGCCCGTGGCGTTGATATCGACGCGATCGTTGCCGTCTAAATCTAGCAGCTCATTTCGGCTCAGATTGCGTGCAGCAATGCTAGGGTTTTGCCCCAAAAAGGCGGTGCGGCTGAGGTCAATTACCCCGCCCCGGCCATCGGCAGAAAAGGCCAGAATGTCGCTGTCTTCGAGGGCAATGAGGAAGTTAGATGCGATCGTAATATTGCCACCACCCCCATCACCTCGACCCACAAAAGTTTGAATATCTCCATTATTTCTGAGAATAACCTGGCCCGCTTGGATATTTACCTGCCCTCCTGATGTTTCTACCGTAAAGGTTGCTATAGTTCCGTCATCAACTAATAGCTGCTCTAAGGTTACTAAATTGATACTCCCCGCATTGCCTACCCCTGAACTAGTCGTGTCCAGAGTTGCATTTTGCGAAATTTCTAAGTTTCTAGTTCTAACCTGAATATTTCCGCCTGTGCCTTCTCCCGTAGGTTGAACACTGCTGGATGCTCCACTGGGCGAACCTATAGCATCTGTGCCAGAAAATCGGGCTAGCTCGGAAATGTCCAAAACCACACTGCCTGCATCACCAAGACCAAAAGTCGCGGCGTTGAGCACAGCCCCATCGAGAACTTCAAGGTTTCTAGCTCTTATCTGAACGTTTCCACCGGCACCCTCTACGCCTGGTTCAACACTACTGAAGACTCCACTAAGGTCCCCATCAATAGGGCTGAATCCAACGAAGCGAACTAGTTCAGTAATGTTTAAATTTACACTGCCAGCATCGCCTAATCCGAAGGTAGAGGCACTAAGTATGGCACCATTGAGCACTTCAAGATTTCTGGCTGTTATCTGTATATTTCCACCAGCTCCTACTCCATTAGGACCAACCAGGCTAAAAGCCCCACTATCGAAGCCTGTAGGACTAGAACCTTCAAAGCGAGCTTGTTCCGCAACTGTCAAAATTACGTTGCCTGCGTTTCCTCTTCCGGAATTTTCTGTACTTAATGCCGCTCCATTAAGAACTTCTAGATTGCGGGCGTTAATCCGAATATCTCCCCCTGTGCCTTCACTTCCCAATTGAATGCTGCTTACAACTCCTGTAACACTGCCATCAGTACGATTAGAACCGACAAAACGAGCTTGTTCAGTAATGTTTAGAATTACATCACCTGCATCTCCTGTTCCAAAAACCGAGGTGCTAATCTGCGCTCCATCAAAGACTTCAAGAGTTCTAGTGGCTATTTCAATATTGCCACCCGTGCTGCTTTTTGTAGATGCAATCGCGCTAAAAACTCCAGTTGGAATATTGACTATGGAATTAAATCCAGCAACATATATTCTCTCGTTAATGCCTAATTCTATGGTGCCTGAATTACCTATTCCAAAAGTCGAAGCATCAATCTGTGCTCCATCCAAAACCTCAAGGACATTGGCCATTATTTGAATATTCCCCCCAGCACCCCTCCCACTAGGCTGAAGAGTACTAGCGACTTGACTGGGTAGCCCAGTTATTGGATTAAAGCCAGCGATGCGAGCAGTGTCGCGGATGATTAGCTCAACATTACCTCCCTGCCCACTGCCAAAGACTGAAGCGTTAAGCTGTGCTCCATTGAGCACTTCAAGATTAGCTGCATTAATGCGAATATTGCCGCCAGTTCCTACATCACTACTGCTTATATTGGCAAAGATTCCGGTAGCCCGACTGCCATCTTGGCCATCTATGCGAGCTGTGCCATTAGCATTAATCACTACATCACCCACATTTCCTATTGAAGTAGTATCAATAAAACTGTTGATAACAGAGACATCGCTACGGGCGTCAAGATAAACCGTACCACCCTGTTCACTCGGCCTGCTAGTATTAATGCCGTTGCGGTAGATTCCGCTGCCGTCAATAGTAATACTGCCCTCGGATAAATTTGTGTTGGCCTGATATTGATTTGTCAAAAGAACCAAACCGTTGGGGGCAGTAATTAGAACGTCGCCAATGACGATGTTTGCACTTGAAGGTGCTTCTGTATTAAATCTATCTCCAAAAAAACTATCCGTAGCAGGATCAAAGCCAGTTTCAAATTCAAGAGGCGGAATTCCTAATGCGTCGGGGCTGATTCCAGCCCTAATATCTAATGTGGGTTGTGCACCACCATCTATTTGAACAACAGTTTTGTCTGAAAGGGTAATAGTTTCTTGCAAAAAATCAATGCCTAAAGTGCCAGGATCTGGTGCTGTAATTTCAGCAGTACCAATCGTAACGGATCCCCCGGCCAAGACATGAAGCGAACTACCTAGGTAGTCTTCAATAAACACATCTCCTAATGTACGGATGATGGGGTCAATGGGGCTAAATAAGCTACCGCCGCTGCCGTCTAGGGTTTCTACAGTGAAGTTGCCGCCGCTCCAGTAGTGGGCGTCGCCGCCGACGGGGTTTGCAGACCGCAGCACCATATCGCCATAGCTATACAGCCCGCTGTCGGGGTGGCTGAGAGCCACAATATCGACCTGCTCGTTGCCCTGCACCAGCAGATCGCCCCCGGCGAATCCTACAAATGGGGCATTTACCGCGTCGCGAATCTGCACGGTATTGCCTAGCAGGGTTAAATCACCTCCGGCTGCTACCTGCCGCTGCAAGTCCAGTCGGTTAGCGGCCAGGGTGAGGTTTTCGCCTGCGGCCAGTGGGGCTCGGCTTTCGATATTGCCAGACGACTCGCTCAGGTAGGTGCTAAAGAGGGCACTGGGGTTCACCGTTAGCAGGGTGCTCTGCTCTGGGGCGATAGCGCTGTAGACTCCATCGCCCATCGGAATCGCCTCGGCAGTGCTGGCGTAGAACGACCCCTGAATATCGAGGGTGGCGGTTTCGCCAAACACTAGGCCGTTGGGGTTGATCAAAAACAAATCGGCTGCGCCATCGACACCCAGGGTGCCAAAAATTGCTGAGGGGTTGCCCCCGGTAATGCGGCTGAGAATGGATGCGACCCCCGCCGGGTTGGCGAAGTAAAGCCGCTGTCCGGCATCAATATTGAACTCTAGAAAGCTGTGGAACAGGTTGCTGCCGCGCAGGGCACCGCCTTCAATCAGGTCGGCTTCGCTGCCACGCACCAACGCATCAGGGGTCACGGTAGACGCTTCACTTCCCAGGGTGGCATCGGGTATAACTTGCGCCTGGGCTGTGAGCGTTGCTCCTGCTGTTGCGAGCAAAACCAGGGTCATAGTCAGCGGGAGTGACCTTGTCAGCAAGGCTTTGCTCAAAGCAGGAAAAATAGCCATAGATGCGGTTTAGAGCATAGTTCATGGCAACCCTACCACAGGCCTAAGCTGAGTCCGGCTCACTCTTAACGATCGAACAACGTCACAGCGGCATAACCTCTGCAAACAGCCTTTATCGCTACTGGTGAGGCCGCTTACACCAGCGGTTTGGACAGATGATAGGGATGGCGTGCGCTAGGGCCGTAACTCCTCACTGCAAATGTCGGTGGCCAGGGCTTCGCGGGCCGCGATCAGTTCTTCGGAGGGATCTGCAATGGTGAAAAGAATTTGCAGAGCGTCGGCAGGCAGCTCATTTTCGATAAAGTAGTCGGCTTTGGCTTGGGCGATCGCCTCAGCATCGGCCTTTTCAGTAGCCAGCTCAGCGGTGAGCTGGTCAAGATCGGCGGCAATGCGATCGCGCTCCTCACCAGCAGCCATAATCTGAAGGGGGATTTGCACTGTTAACACTGACCCAAAAATCGGCTGGTCTTCGTAGATCAACATCTGATAGGGGCTGCCCAGCCGCAGTGGTTGGCCGTCGTAGGCGGCAGTTAACAGGCCCGACTCGGTTGCAGTTGGTTCGGCATCCCAAAGCTGTGCAGCGGAATCACCTAGGGGCTGTACCTCAATTTGAGATATGTCTCCCCGCAGCAAAAACAACGGCTTCTGGTGCCAGAGAGTTTCGCTATCGCCAGGGTTAATGAGACAGGGAGGTGCGCTATCTCTCACCGGTCTAGAGCCGCTGACCTGGCCCCGGCGGCGGTCTTGAACCTGGCCCCGAAAGAAGTCGAACACCTGCTCAAACGCTAGGGATGGCTCGGGAGCTGGCTGGGCGATCGCAACCGGCAGACCCAAGTTGCTCACCATTGCCGCTGTCATCAATCCGGCCAGTATCCAGTTATTGTTGCTCACGGTTAGCCTCCTTAAAATGCGGTAGTGCGTAACTCCAAACCATTAGTGACGGCAGCAGCCAGGGCAACAGCACCGCTCCGCCAATGTAAAGCTGTAGACTCAGCCAGCCGTAGCCCGCTGTGGCTGTTCCTAGAGCAGTCCCCAGCCTGACCCGGCCTAGTTTAGGGCGATCGCTTAGATACAGAGCCAGGGCCTTGCCCCCCAGGGCGGCGACCAAAATCAGCCACAGGTCGGGGATGGGCACCACTAGCCGGTCGGTCAAGAGGTGGTGGGTCATGTAGGCATGGGCCTCGCCACCAGTTAGGTCGATGCGATTGTCGCCCTGCTGCCCAAACCAATAGCCGAGAGCCGGTGGCATGGGCAGGTTGTCATCGCCGTCGGCGGCAACCCCGGCAGCGTAGTAGCCCCCTGCCGCCACAATCACCACGGCTTCCTCTAGGCGAACACCATCGAGTTGTGTCACCTCACCCTCTGGGCTTGCCAGCAGCGCGGCGGCGGACACTGACCTGTAAATCTGTTCGGGGGGAATCGAAAAATCAAGCAGGGGTTGTAGCCAGCGCTGCCTAAACCGATAAGACATGTGCGTGATGGGGTGCAGTTTGGCCCAGGGGGATGGGGTAACATCGTTGTGCTCTCTCAGGTAGGCCTGCACCTGGGCTTCGAGCGGGGGGCCAGGGAGGCCGGGTTGGGGACGGTTGGGGCGCGATGGCCCTTGAGGGCCGGTCTTCGACCATCGCTGACTCAACCGGTAGGCCAAGGCTAGCTGGTAGCTAAAAGGGGTGCGGAAGTCAGGCGAAGCCCGCAGCGGCAGAATGTGCCACTGCGGTACCCAAGCATCGCCGTGCAGCACCCGGTAGGGGTCAGCCACCTGAAAGTACAGCTCAGTCCAATCACCGCCAGGGTTTTGGGTTGTGATAAAAACGGGCCAAGCCTGGTTAGCCATGGTCTCGCTCAGGGCCTGGTTGAGGGTGGCGTCGTGGTCGGCTTGGGCCAGGTCGAGAAGGTAGTCGATGCCAATGACCGGAGCATTGAGTTCGTTTAAGCGGGTGATGATATCGGCCAGCAGAGCGCGATCGATGGGTTTGAAGTCGCTGATGCCTTGCTGCACAAAGGTAGCCTGATCGACCTGCACCAGCACTACGGGCGGGGTAGTACCATCGGCCACCTGGCCCGTGAGGTCGCGATATATGGCCTGCACCGCTACTCGCTGATCGAGCAGCCACTGCTGGGGCAGGGGCAGCAGGCTGAGCAGGGCCAGCGCGCCGAGGGCGATCGCCTCCCGTTGCGTAGGTCGCCACCGTCGCCGCAGCGATCGCCACCCCGTCGGCTGAAGCTGGTAGGGCACCGCCTGGGGATGATAAAACAGCGAGGGCAACAGGTAGGCCGAAGGGTAGGTGAGGTGCTTCGCCAGCTTGAGAAATTCACAGGTTCCTCTCACCGCCTCCTGCACATTTTCGTAGCGGGCTAAGCGCTGCACTAGCTGCACCAAAAACGCCTGGGCCACCTCATTGTGAATGGGCTCGCGCATAATTACTACTTGGCTGAGGCCAAGATTGACCAGCCCCTGGGCAATATCCAAGCCGCTACACGAGTTGAACAGGGCACATTGCAGTCCCCGCTGCTGGGCCTGTTGTAGGTAAGGGGATAATTCTTTGGTGGAAATAGCGGTGTTGGGCGCAATGGCAATCTGTCCATCCAGCAGCGCCTCCTCGTTGCTGTGTCCGGCGAAAAACAGCACGTCCCAGCCCTGATGGTCGGCAATGGTTTGGCAAATGCGCTGCTTTAGGTCGGCGGCATTTTCGCCCGGTTGCCAACCCACGTAGTGAATATCCATTAGAGACTTTTGGGCATTGAGGGCGCTGCGCTCGGCGGCAAAATTCAACCCCGTTTCATCTCCTAAAATGGCCAGCACTCGGGCTTTACCCCGGCGAAATTCACTGCGATCGCCCGTAGCAGAGCGAATAGTGGCGGGCGATCGTACAATTTGCATCTGAGGGCCAAACTCCCAAGTTTCCCAAGGTAGTCGGGCTAAATCCAACGGTGTACAGGTCAAAAATAGCGCCTGGCCTTTACCCTTACTCTGGGCCGCCCGCTGCAACTCTTCCCGCAAGTCAAACAGGTCGCCGTGCTTGAGCCAGGTGTGAAACTCCGACAGCAGCCGCGCCTCGGCCTGCACCAGCTGGCTGTGCCAATCGACCTCCAAGACAGCGACTTGGCCCATAGCCCCAGCCCGCCCCCGCAGCGACTGTTTGTAGTAACCCAGATAGGTCCGCCGCCAGCTCTCGTACAGATCCAAGAGCTGAGCCGGAAACGCCAGACTGGCGGTCAGACGCTGCCCCTGACCCCAAGCCAGCTCAAACAGGCAGCTCTGGTCAATTTTGTGAACCGTAAGGCGGTAGGACATGGGAGTGGATGAGTGGATGGGTAGATGAGTGGATGGGTAGATGAGTAGGAAAAGAAAAATTTGAATTTTGGAGAAGGTGGGATGTTTTATTCGAGTAGCGTTTTTGGAGAAGATAAGGTTAAGTATCGAGTTTTGAATTCGGCGTTTTAACTCAAAATTCAAAACTAAGAACTCAAAACTCCATCACCCCCTACCCATCCACCCGCCTACCCCTCTACCCCTCAGGCTGAAACACAAACGGAGGCCAGTTGAGGGTATTGCCGTTAGGCAGCTCAACGGTGGCGGTGAACGCTTCATCCCAGGTGCCGATCGCCTGGGCGTAGAGAAAGCCGCGTTCATTGCCCTGGGCCAGGGTTTGCTCGGCCAGCACGGCAGCGGCGTCGCGCACGATCAGACGGGTGCCGGGGGGTAGCTGCTCGCCGGGGGCAGGGCCTAAGAACAAAAACAGCGTCCATTCTGGGGGATGAGGCTCAACTAACGTCCAGGTCAAGGCATAGAGACGAAAGGGCAGCCCCATGGTTTGCAGGTCGGTGTAAGCACCGCGCGCATTAGGCGGAATAGTCACGCCCGTGGGCCGCAAGTCTCGCAGAATATCTTCAAGCTGCTCCACAGGAGTTCTCATGGATCGCATAGCGGTGGCCGGGGCCAGCGGCGGCATTAGCGTCCAGGACAGACTGTCGGCTACGGCGTCGAGCTGGTTGAGTAGCCAGCTCCCGACATTAATCGAGTCACGGGTTTGTGTGGGCTGGGGGACGGTTTGGGGCACGGCGATCGCAGCTGCTGAAGTAGACTCTGGGCCACTGATCTGATCTGGGTTGAGGCAGGTGAGATAGAGCAGCAGGTCTTCTGGAGTAGTGTCGAAGCAGCGGATGGGGATGCGGTAGGTGCCGTCGGGCTGGAGGGTAAGGCCCAGGGTTTGGCGCTGGGCTAGCAGGCGATCGCGCCGCAGCCCGGCCAAAATGGTCACCTGATCTACCTCTTCCTGTACCTCAGCCAATATATAGAGGTGAGCAAATCCGTTGGTGTCGTTCACCGTGGCGGCTGGAATGGCCACCTCATCGTCGCTGAGGCTGCCCTGGGCCACCAGGCAGAGGCGATAGTCGCCCACCCGACCGTTAACGCCAGGGGTGGGGGGCTGCTGAGAATCGTAGTAGAGAGCTAAATCTAGGGCACCCGATTCTAGCCACTGCTGCAATCCTCGCAGCGCCATAGCCCGCAAAAAGGTCGGCCACTGCTGTGCCCCATCCGACACCTGCTGGCATCGCTGCACTGCCCAGTTCACAGCTTCGGTCGAGAGGGTGACGGTGGTGGCCCGCTGCGGCTCAAATTCAAAATCGATTGGGTCTGGGGAAGGGCTCATGGCGTTTAGATTAGCGGGTGAATCGAAGGTAGGGAAAGGCACGGTCTTACTCCAAGGCGGGCATGAACTGGTGGATTGTGGCGCAGAGCTGGCGGGCAAATAGACTTGTGGGTGCAGAGCGGTTAGGGCTTTGGGCGACGGCGGCGTCTTCGGCTATCAGGCCGTCGATGTGCTCAGCCAAAATAGCCTCTAGGGTTTGATCGAGCCGCTGGAGCTGCTCGGGGGAACTGTAGTCAGCGGCCTCCTGCCGCACCTGTTCATACAAAGTAGGAATCAGTCGATGGCGCACATCGGCGCGCAGGCGCTGGAGGTCTAGCAGCCGTCGAGCTTTGGCAAAGTTGCCGAGACCCAACTCCGTTGCCAGAGCGCTAATGGTTTGACCGAGGCAGTAGAAGCGGTGCAGCCCCTGAACGTAAACGCTGTCCTCTGGGGTTTTCTTTTGGCTGAGACGGGTAATGTTGGCGGCAATCACCTGGGCGATCGCCCCTTCTAACCCTTGCTCAACGGCCTGACGAAAGGCCCCTAAAAATTCCTCTTGCTCATCGGGCACAGGAGTCAAGTCGGGCAATTGATCCCAGTCGGGGACTTCGGGCCGGTAGGGGCCACTCGAGCCCCCTCGCACATGGATGCGGTACTGGCGCAGCTGGTCGGCCAGGTGCTTGAGCTGCTCAAGGGTCGTGTTCATTTCTCGCAGCTGCCCGGATTTGGGCGGCTGGCAGCGGCGGGCGCCACCGTTTTGGCGCTGAGCTAGGCGATCGCGACAGTACACCCGCTGATACCGCTCCAACAGCGCTACCCCCGCCGTCACCTCGTACTCGCTGCACAGATGAAAGGTGCGTAAAATTTTCTCCACCTGCCCCAGGCTAGTGTCGTTGAGAATTGCCCAATCGCTAATCCGGTAAAGCCCTTTTTCGAGCAGCAGTTGGTCTAGCTCCGGGTGGTTGCAGGTCAGGCGGCTGCTCCAGGTGCTCAAGGCAGCCCTATCCGGGTCGTAGCTCTCTAAAATTTGCTGGGTAAAGGGGCGATAGGGAGAGGGCGATCGCCCGTCGTCATCGAGCACCACTGCCAGCAGCTCGGCGGTAGTAAAGCCGTAATGATGGCCAAATTTCTGCGCCAGTCGGTGGCAGGCATCGCGGATTTGGTGGCTGACAAAGCAGCGCAAACTGAGCAAAGCCAGATCGGCCTGGGCTGCTTTCGAACGCCAGCGATCGAGCAACGCCTTTTGCAGATCGCTCGTTTGAGCATCGGTGTAATTTAGCGAGTCGGCGAAGGCTTGCTGAAGCCACTCTTGTACCTGAGACAGCAAATGGGCCTGATACTCACCTGCACTGGTCATGCGAATCAGTTGCCAGTATCGAAATATCGTCATGATTTTGGGCTCTGAGTTGTGACTAGGAGCGACTACTTGGCGATGGTGCTCAGCGACAGTAACTTCTGCCTCAATCGGTTGTGGATGCTGCGACTCTGCCGATAAACCTGGCCCTTGCACTCGGCAACGGCCTAGTGCAGCAGCATTGACCAAAACCCGATGCAGAATGACGCATGAGTAACCCTCTACCGGGGACGACATCAGCCTATAGGGCTGGGTGGAGTGAACTTATTCAGTTTTCTGCAAAGACAACGTCAGCTTTGCGTACCCGTTTGACGCGGCAGTAAATCTACAGTTCTAGAGTCCATGAACTCAAAACCTGGGGCCATGGCCGCGACGGTGATCAATTGCATAACTTGGTTGCGCTAACTTTTTGCATCACCGAATAAGTTCCCAAGTCTCAGCCATAGAACCTTGCAGAGAGACTCCAGGACCTCTTTCCCTTTACCGCAGAGGACTCCTAGACCTTTAGGAGATGTCACCATGCCTAGCCTTAAGCGTCGTCAGTTTTTGCAGGTTGCTGGGTCAACCCTGGCCGCTGTGGGCCTTAGCCAAATGGATGTGCGGCGGCAGGGCGATCGCTACGCCCACGCCCTAGCCCAACCCACCAACCGCAAACTGGCTCTGCTGGTGGGTGTCAACGAGTATCCTGCCGGGGTCACCCCTCTGCGCGGCTGCCTCACCGACGTACGCATGCAAAAAGAGCTGTTGATACACCGATTTGGCTTTGATCCCGCCAATATTCTCACCCTAGAAAACCAGGCCGCTACTCGCCAGAATCTGCTAGATGCCTTTGAGTCGCACCTAATCGACCAGGCCCAGCCGGGGGATGTAGTGGTGTCTCACTTTTCGGGACATGGTTCGCTGGTGCGCGACCCTGACCCAATTTCCACCGCACCGGCAGGCTATAACGGCAGCCTGTTGCCCTACGACGCCCGGCTGAATCTAACCAGCAACCAGGTCAACGACATCATGGGCAAAACCCTGTTTTTGCTGACGGCCAACCTCAAAACTGACCAGGTGACGGTCGTGCTCGACAGCTGCCACTCGGGCGGTGGTACTCGGGGCGACTTAATTCTACGGGCCGTCGAGCCACGGGTCGCTCTGGGCGATGCAGAACCTAGTGCTCTAGAACTGGCCGAACAGGAGCGCTGGCTAGCGCGGCTGGGCTGGTCGCCTGCGGAGCTGAAAACTCAGCGCAGCCGAGGCATTGCCAAAGGGGTGGCGCTAGGGTCGGCTCAGACTAACCAACTGGCGGCAGACGCCTCCTTTGGCGAGGGCGAGGGGCAGTTTCACGCCGGGGCGTTCACCTATGCGCTGACCCGGTACCTGTGGCAACAGCCCGGTAGCCCGCCGCTCGATCGCGTGTTTGTTGACCTAGCCCGCAGTACGCGGGATGTGGCTAACAGCGATCGCATTGTGCAGTCGCCCATCTACGAGGTGGAGCCAGGGCGCAACTTTGGTCAAGAACCGCTCTTTTTCAGCCCTCCCCAGAGTCCGGCAGCAGAGGCCGTCGTGGTGGGTACTGAGGCCAGTGGCGAAATTAAGTTCTGGCTCGGAGGCGTGTCGTCCCAAAGTTTGAACGCTTTTGAGCGCGGAGCTATTTTCTCGGTCGTGGATGACAATGGCAATGAGATTGGCCAAGTTGAGCAAACCCGGCGGGTAGGACTAGAGGGCTACGGCAACCTAACGGGCAGCGCTCGCGGTCAGATCGCAGCGGGGCAGCTGCTGCGGGAGCGGGTGCGGGGAGTGCCGACCGACTTGACCCTGCGCGTGGGTCTGGACGACTCTTTGGGGGCAGAGCGGGAGACGGCGCGATCGCAACTGCTAGCTTTCAACCGCATTCAGCCCGTCGCGGTGGATGGCAGCCAAAGCCCCCACTACTTGCTGGGGCGTATGACTGAGCAGGGGCTTGCGATCGCCGCCACCGAAGCCGTACAGAATATAGGCCAGCTAGGCAGCATTGGCCTGTTCACTCCAGGGCTGGTGGCCATTCGCGCTAGCTTTGGTGAACCTAATGAGCCCATGGCTGCTGCCATTCAGCGGCTCAACCCCACGCTCAAGCTGCTGCTGGCTGGGCAGGTGCTGCGATCGCTGCTCAACAGCGACACCTCTAACCTCAATGTCGATGTAGCTGTACAGCCGGTGAATAGTTCTGTTGCCATCAGTCGCAGCGCCAGCCGTCGAGGTAGCGAAGACAACGAGGTAACCCAACGGCTAGATGGCTTTAGTCAAACGCTGCGATCGGGCAGTGAAATTGTGGTCACGGTGACCAATGGTGAATTTCGCAGCCTCTACATAGCCGTGCTAGCCATCGGCAGCTCGGGGAGTATGTCAGTGCTGCACCCTACCGATTGGGATGCTCCTGAAAGTGAATCGCTCTTAGAACCGGGTCAGCAGCTAGATATTCCCCGTCAGGAGGCAGGGCGCGACCCGAACCGCAGCTACTGTAGCAACCCCAGCGAAGCCTTTCACCTGTGTTTGAGCAGCTCTGGCTATGCTGAAATTCTAACTCTGGTGAGCACCAGCCCCCTGCGTGATGCCCTGCGCAGTCTTCAGCAAATTGCCGTCGCCAACAACACTCGTAGCGGCGACCCCATTGGCTTGCAAAACGATGACCCTATCAATGTGGTAGATACCCTGCTAGGCGACATCGATCGCAGCACCCGAAGCTCGAACAGCCTGCGCGACGATGTACGCGGGGTAGACACCACCCAGCTCGCCGCCCTGTCCACCCTGATTCAGGTAGTAGAAGAATGAGCGCTCGGCGGGGTGATTCGCGTAGCGATCCGTACCGGAATCGCCAACTAGCCGCCACTGCATAGGTTTGGCTGCTCCAGACATAAGAGAAGGTAGACGAGTTCAACCCTATTCCTATGCCTAGTCCCCGCTTTGCGATCGCTTACCTGACCCAGAGCCGCCCGGTAATTTTGATGCAGACTTTTCCGGTGGTACAGACTATCGAACAGCGCTATCACCTCTCCTGGCTGCGGTCTGTGCCCGCCCTACTCGAAACCGGCAAAACCCAGAGTGCCTTAGGCCATCTCTACTGTCAACTGAGCGAATGGGATCGTGCCGCTGGGGCTTATCTGCGATCGCTCAATGCCTTCAGCCACGCTGAAGATGTCGTTGGCCTGGGCCACACCCTCACCCATCTCAGCGTGGTGTTTGCCCAACGTCAGCAGTACCGCTGGGCCTACGACTACGCCGCTCAGGCCGTGCAGCATCTGCACAATACAGCAGACGATGCAGGCTATGCTGCTGCTCTTCACACCCTGGGCATGGGCCACTACTATCGTCGCCGCTATCGCTTGGCGCTTAGAACCCTAGAGAAAGCCCTCGCCCTGCGCCACGAACTGGGCGACGAACTGGGTGAAGCCATTACCCTGGGCTGCATGGGGCGAGTCTATGCCGTACGAGGCGAGCACTGGTGCGCTCTTTCCTGCTATGAAGCGGCCCTCGATGGCTATCGCCAGCACAAGCACCAGCTAGAAGGCAACAGCTACGAAATCATGATTCGCAGGCGCATTGCCCAGTTGGCCAAAAGTGTAGGTCACACTGATTTGGCGATCGCCCATTTTGAAGCTGCCCTGATGCTTTGTCAGAAGTGCGATCGCGCATTGGCCGCCGAAATCTTAACCGATCTCGCCAGCCTGCACGAGGATTTACGGCAAAATGAAATTGCCCTGCGCTATCACCAGCAGGCGCGACAGTTGCAGCAGTCTGCAAAGCCCAAAGTCAGTGAAAATGATACCCCTACTCTAACATCTTTACAGCCCACAGAAGAAGGCTATTACTAAGTCAAATACTCCGTAGACTGGGCACTGCCACTATCGCTCTAAATTCTGTTGGCTTAGCCCCAATTCTTATCTGTATCCCCGTAGGGACATAGCATGCTATGTCCCTACAATTTTATGAATGAATTACTTCTATTATTGCGTAAATCGAGAGCAGTCAATCAGACTTAGAGATTATACCCAAAATCTTCGCTCACATCGTGAATAAGCTCATCCTCGTCAGACATAGGTAAGAACAGGAAGGCAAATAAACCTACCTTCCTAACTCGGAAAAACAACTTCTCGAAAGGAGAAACTTCCATGTCTGACATGATCAAGCCCAACGACATCATTGCCGAAGCTGAAGAGGCCGCTAATCTGGCCATCACCGAGCTTTCCGCAGGCGAACTCGCCGATTGCAGTGGGGGCGTCAGCGGATTAGGCGATATCAGCAGCCTGTTCAAAGGGGCGAGCAGCTTCTTCGAGCAGTCGGGTATCAAGATGGATCAGGTGAGCTTTGCTGGCCCTAACGGTGCTGGCAGCATTAGCTCTCTCACTGGCTTTGATACCGCCTCTGGCAACTCCGATGTGATTGGCTTCGGGCTGTAAAAAAGCCCCTGTCCAAACGACGAGTGCCCCTTAGACATTAACCCTCTAACCACTCGGCGTACTAGTCTACAGGGCTTTCATGCAGAGATATGGCTCCACCATGTCTCTGCATGTTTCCTAAGTTTGAATAAGCCAAAACTGACCTAGTTATTGATCTAGAGACAGGATTTTGTAAGCCATGGAAGAGCATGATTTAGATCTCGCCACCGTTGAGCTATCACTAACAGAGTTAGACGAAGTTTCTGGCGGGCTAGATATTTTTATTTCGGGTTCCATATTCGATCAAAGCGAAGGCCTTTTGACTCAATCGGGCGGCTGTGGTTGTCCAGGATCTATGCCAGCTAAAACATCCAATACATCCTCAGGGACCTTTCAATTCGCTGGGCTGGGCTTTGAGTCGGTAGACCAAATTTTTGCTGTGTTTGCCGGGCTATCTCGGCTGTTTGGGCGTTAGCCGTTTTGAGTGTGAGCAAATAAAGGATTTCGCTATGACAACGCCCCTACTTCGAGAATTTAACCAGCAACATGTGGATTGGCTGGTGCAGACCGGCACACTGCGATCGCTTCAGGCAGGCGATCGCCTCCACACCTCCCACCAGCCTCTCAACCACCTGTGGATTGTGGTCAGTGGTCAGCTGTCAATGATATTAGAGACCTCACTAGCTGATGAAAGTGGCAAAGCTACCCCCAAAGAAATCCTGCGATTATCCGGTGGGGAGCTGATTGGCGCACTGCCCGCTATAACCACCTATCTCTCACAATCCACCCTGTTTGCCCTCACCGATGCCACTGTCCTGGCACTTCCCCTGGCCGCTCTCACTCAAAAGCTGGCCGACGATGTCGACTTCGCCGCCCCGTTCTACCGGGTAGTAGCTCTGACCCTGCGGCACCAGCTCAATCAGTGGGCGGCGCAGATGGGCTACAGCGTGGCCCTGCTCGGCCAGCTTCAGCTTAAAGAAGCGGCGACAGTGTTTGCCGAACTGGCCGACAGCGATCTGGACTGGATGATGGCGGTGGGGCAAGTCGAATCTGTAAAACCCGGTACGCCTCTATTGCGCTGCGGCTATCCAGTTGATGCCCTGCATTTGTTGCTAGAAGGGGCGGTGGGCCTAAGCGCTGCTGAGCAGCCGCCTAACCTAGTAGTGACCGCTCTCATGCCAGATCCAGATAGAGCAGAGACCGAATTTGCCCGGCTGTCGCGGGGCGATTTAGTGGGTGAAACCCTGCTATTGGATTCGGTCCCGGCGGCGGTGGGGGCGATCGCCCTGCGTGAGTCTACCCTGCTGACGATTCCCCGCTGGCGGCTGCTGGCCAAACTGCTCTACGATCGCCCCTTTGCCGCCCGACTCTACCGGCTGCTGGCGCTGCTGCTGGCCAACAAACAGCAGCTCATGCTGGAAAAACTGGGCGTTTTGGCTCCTAATACCGATCTCGACAGCCAGCTGTTGGAGCGGGTGGCCCTGGCTGAGGCCCGGTTTGAGTGGCTGGTGCAGCGGCTGCAAACCCAGGCTCAATTTTAGATTTGCACTTTGGATTTGCGCCTCTGATGAAGTATCTCGCTCCAGAAGTAGGGTGGGTCATCGCGATTGGCCCTGGCTCTGCACCGTAGTCCAACCGCCTGACCCACCGCTCACTCAAATCAAGCCTCTAGTCATGGGCGGGGGTGGGTTACGGCGGAGCGCCAGGTTAACGGTTGGTGGCATAGGAGAACAATCGCCTAACCCACCCTACGGATTCTTCTTTTTTCGTTCTTCGTTCTTCTGCCTTTCTCCCGGAGTTTGACCATGGTACCGGCAAAGCATAGCAACCTATTTCGCCCCCAGGCGCTAGAGCGCAGCGCCTCTCCCGAACAGCTCGATCAATTGGTGCAGGTGGTCAGCCCCAAGCGCTGGCTGGCGCTGACGGCTCTGGGCCTGTTGGTCAGTGCCGGGGCGGCCTGGAGCGTGCTGGGTCAGATTCCTTTAACTGTCACTGGGCAGGGGGTGCTGGTTTATCCCAGCGATGTGGTGACGGCGCAGTCGCCCGGTGCTGGCCCCCTGCGCTCAATCGAGGTGAAGCCAGGGGACTGGGTGAAGGTAGGCGACATTCTAGCGGTGCTCGATCAGTCTGAGCTAGAGACCCAGCTGCGGCTGGCCCAGGAGAAATTGACTCAGCTGCAAATCCAAGACCAGACTGCCCAGCGGTTAAACAGCGAGCGCAGTGGGCTAGATCAGGGGGCGATCGCCCAGCAGCGGCGAGCACTGGAGCAGAATTTGCGATCGCAGCAAGCCCTCACCCCCACCCTGCAGTCCCGCGCCGAAGAATCGCTGCGCCAGGAGCGCCGAACCCTTCAGCAGCGGCTTACCACTCTGCAAGCGCGGCTGCCCATCTATCAAACCCGCTGGGAGAACTGGCAGCGTTTGGCTGACGAGGGAGCCATGTCCCAAGAAGAGGTGCTGAGCGTACAGCTGGAATACCAGGAGCTACAAAACGAAGTCAACGATGTCGAAACTCAGCTTGAATCCCTAGATCTGCGCGACACCGAAGCCCAGCGCGACTACCTCGACAACCTCAACCGGATCGCCGACCTTCAAGCCCAACTTCAAGATCTCGACGCCCGCGCCGCCACCCAGCGCGAGCAAGACAGCACTACCCTGGCCCAGCGCCAAAAAGAAATCAAAGACACCGAAGCCATGATCGCCCAGCTCACCGAGCAGCTCACCCGCAATCGGACGATCACCAGCAACCACGACGGTCAGGTGATCGAGGTGATGGCCCAGCCCGGCCAGCGCCTTGACCCAGGCATGCCTGTAGCGATGCTCGCAGCCCAGGACAGCAACACCCCCCTCACCAGCGTCGCCTTTCTGCCTGTCAGCGACGGCAAAAAAATCAGCGTCGGTATGACGCTCCAGGCCACCCCCACCACCGTCAAGCGCGAAGAGTACGGCGGCATTCTCGGCACGGTTGACGAGGTGTCGAGCTTTCCCGTCACCCAGGCTGGGGCCGCCCGACTGGTCGGCCACCCTGACATTCTGCCCGGCATCATGGGCGAGGGGCCGCATATCGCTGTCTTCGCCACCCTGCAAACCGACTACAGCCCCAACAATCCCAGCCAATTGCGCTGGTCAGCCTCCCCCCAAGGCCCCAACCAGCCCATGACTTCCGGCATGACCACCACCGTCCGCATCACCGTCGAAAAGCGCCGCCCGATCTCCTACGTGCTGCCGATTCTCAAGCAGTGGGCCGGGTTTGGGGATGAGGCGGTGAAGGGGGTTGATGGGTAGGGGGTGGATGGGTAGGCGGGTAGGTGGGCAGGTGAGTAGGCGGGTATTGGTTTTGAATGCTGTGCCATCGTTCCCTCGTTCAATTCTCCACTCATCCCCTACCCTCACTGCCCACTCTCTACTCCCACGCATCCACGCATCCACCCATCCACTCGCCCACCCTCCTACCCTCCACTCCCATGCACCCCCTACTCGCCAAACTCAAAGACCGCCTCCGCCGTCCCGATCTACGCCGCACGCCGACCCTGCTGCAAATGGAAGCGGTGGAATGTGGGGCTGCCTCCCTAGGAATGATCCTCGGCTACCACGGGCGGATTGTTTCCCTAGCTGACCTGCGGCAGGCCTGCGGCGTTTCGCGCGATGGCAGCAAAGCATCGAATGTACTGAATGCAGCACAACTGTACGACCTCAAGGGCAAAGGCTTTAAGGTTTCTTTGGAAGCTGTGCAGCAGCTAGAGCGGCCCTATATTGTGTTTTGGAATTTCAACCACTTCTTAGTAGTAGAAGGGTTTCATCGGCAGAAGGTGTACCTGAATGACCCGGCCACTGGTCCGCGCACGGTTTCCCTCGACGAATTTAGCGAGGGGTTTACGGGGGTGGTGCTGACCTTTGCCCCGGATGCCGAGTTTCAAACAGGTGGGCAAAGGCGGGATTTGGTGCGATCGCTCCGCCTGCGCTTGCGTAGTTCCTTCCGTGCCCTGGCCTTTTGCCTGCTGGCGGGGCTGCTGCTGGTGCTGCCGGGATTGGCTATGCCCGCCTTTTCTCAAGTATTTGTGGATCAGATCTTGATCCAGGGCCGCAGTAGCTGGTTGCGACCTTTACTGCTGGGGATGTTGATTACTTCTGTCCTCACCGGGCTGCTGACCCGGTTGCAGCTGCAAATCTTGCGGCGGCTACGAATTAAGTTGGCCATGGGTATGTCGAGCGGCTTTTTGTGGCACATTTTGCACCTGCCGGTGAGCTTCTATGACCAGCGGTTTGCAGGCGAAATCAGCAACCGCATCAAGCTCAACGATCGCCTCGCTAGCCTGCTCTCCGGCGAACTGGCCACCACCGCGATTTCCTGCGTCATGGTGGTTTTCTATGGTCTGGTGATGTGGCAGTACGACTGGGTGCTGACGCTAATCGGCATTGGCTCGGTAGCGGTAAATTTGATCGCTCTACGCTGGGTGGCCCGCCAGCGATCGGACACGAATATGCGCCTGATGCAGGAGCAGGGTAAGGTGAGCGGCGTTGCGATCGCCGGTCTGCAAAGCATCGAAACCCTCAAAGCCTCAGGTCTAGAATCCGACTTCTTCAACCGCTGGGCCGGGTACTACGCCAAATCCCTCAATGCCCGCCAAGAGATGGATCGCATTAACCAGCGCCTGGGTATGCTCCCCGCCTTTCTCTCCGGCCTTAGCGCCATGCTGCTCCTCACCATTGGCGGCTTCCGCGTCATCGACGGTGCTCTCAGCATCGGCATGCTCGTCGCCTTCCAGTCACTCATTCAGCAATTTATGCAGCCCGTCAACCAGCTGCTCAAGCTCGCAGGTGACTTCCAAGAACTCGGCGGCACTCTCGATCGCCTTGACGACGTACTTCAAAACCCCGTCGATCCGCTGCTGCCAGGTGGGGAGGTGGGGAGTGGGCGAGTGGGCGAGTGGGCGAGTGGGCGAAACACAGAGCCGCAGGAAACTGTTGATCGAGAACCCGATCCTTCTACTCTAACGACTGCCACCGCTTACCCATCTCACTCATCCACCCGCCTACCCATCCACCCATCCACCCATCCACTCTCTCCCATCTCCCCCAAACTCCACGGATTCCTCGACCTCCACCGCCTCACCTTTGGCTACAACCGCACCGCGCCGCCGCTGATCGACAACCTCAGCCTCTCCCTCAAGCCGGGGCAGCGGGTGGCCCTGGTCGGCGGCAGCGGCAGCGGCAAGTCAACCGTGGCCAAGCTGGTGTGTGGCCTCTACCAGCCCTGGTCGGGCGACATCTGCTTCGACGGCCAGCCCCGCCACCAAATTCCGCGCCCGGTGCTGACGAATTCCCTGGCCATGGTTGAGCAAGACATTCTGCTGTTTGCGGGCACCGTGCGCGACAACCTCACCCTGTGGGATACCACCATCCCCGACGCCAACTTGATCCAGGCCTGCCGCGATGCCGCCATTCACGACACTATTCTCTCGATGCCTGGCGGCTACAGCGCCGAGCTACTCGAAGGAGCCGCCAACCTCAGCGGTGGCCAACGCCAGCGCCTCGAAATCGCCCGCGCCCTGGTCAACAACCCCGCCATTTTGGTCATGGACGAAGCCACCAGCGCCCTCGACACCGAAACCGAACGCACCATCGACTACAACTTGCGCCTGCGCGGCTGCACCTGCCTGATCGTTGCCCACCGCCTCAGCACCATCCGCGACTGCGACGAAATCATCGTCATGCACCACGGCAAAGTCGTCCAGCGCGGCAGCCACGACGCCCTACGCGACCAGGAAGGGCCGTATTTGCAGCTGATTCGCAGTGAAGAAGGGTAGGGGGGTGGATGGGTAGATGGGTAGGAGGGTGATGGGTTTAGAGGAAGTTTCATTTCTTCTTCTGAAAAATCTTCATCTGCTCCCTGCCTACTCACCCACCCATCTCTCACCCCTCATCCCCTCCTCCCCTCATCCACCCATCTCCCCAAACCCATGCTCACCACCCACCCACCCATCACCTCCCCCCTCCACTCCCTCCGCAGCAATGAACCCCTCTTCCTCGACGATCCCCAGACCTGCTGGCGGGTTGAAGCGGGTACGCTGGCGCTGTTTGCGGTCAGTGTGCAGTCAACGGCGTTAACCAGTCGGCGGCGCTATCTGTTTAGCATTAAGCCAGGGGCAATGCTATTTCCGGCAGCGCTGCTGGGGCAAGAGACCCCCTGCCAGCTCATGGCGATGCCGCTGGAGTCGGTGAATTTGAGGCCGATTTCTTTAGCTGCGTTAGCAGACGAGTTGACGGATAGCCGGACTGCTGCAATCACCCTGACGGCATTGGAAAACTGGGTGCATCGGCTGGGGGCGGCGCTGTCAGACACTGTATCGGCGCGGTTGGCAACGCCAATTGAGACCAGCGGGCTGCTGGCTCCTGGAGAAGTGTATCAGCCTCTCCAGGGGCGGATTACCTGGCTGCGACTGCTAGCTGGAGAAGGGCAACTGCTGGGGTTGGAGCATCTGACGCTGACTGCGGCCAGTGGGCCGATTCCCCTGAGCAGCCACCTGTGGCTACAGGCAACGGCGATGGCCGAGCTGGAGATCTGGCAGCCCCAAGGGTTACGGGGGACGGAGGCAATTCTATCGGGCTTGGGCCATCTGCAAATTCTGGTGCTTAGGGGCATTCAGCACTTCGAAGCACAACAACAAGTGCAAGAATATCAGCGCTTTGAGGCCCGCGAGCGGCTGAATACCCAGGCTGTGAGCCAGACGCTGACGCAGCTGGCAGGGGTGTTTGAGCCAGCGTCCAACCTATCCCAGGAAGCTCAGGGACAGCAGCCCAGCAGTGAAGACGAGCTGTTGGTTGCTGCTGGAGCGGTGGGACGTGCCCTGGGCATTGCGATTCAGCCCCCGGCTCAGTCTGAGGATTTGCGGCGGGTGAGAGATCCACTGGAGGCGATCGCCCGCTCCTCCCAAATTCGCACTCGCCAGGTGACCCTGCGCGACGATTGGTGGCGGCGTGATGGTGGCCCATTGCTAGCCTACGCTCGCGAGGATGGTCGCCCGCTGGCGCTGCTGCCGGTTGGGGCGACCCGCTACGAGGTGATTGATCCACAGCGGGGTACTCGGGTGCCGTGCAGTCGAGCTGTTGCCGAGGGAATTTTGCCCACGGCACACACTTTCTATCGCCCGCTGCCTTACCAGCTCAAGCCTGTGCAGCTGCTTCAGTTCGCGCTACAGGGGCACCGTCAGGAACTGGTAGTAGTGGCGATCGCCAGCATTGCCGCCACGCTGCTGGGCATGGTCACTCCCCAAGCTACGGGCATTCTCATCGATCAGGCCATTCCCAATGCCGATCAAACCCTGCTGCTGCAAATTGCCTTTGCGCTGCTGGCCACCACCTTTGGGGCCACCCTGTTTCAGCTCACCCAGGGCATTGCCCTGATGCGAATCGAATCTTTTGCCGACAGCAGCACCCAGGCCGCCGTGTGGGATCGGCTGCTGAAGTTGAAAACCTCCTTCTTTCGCGGCTACTCCATTGGCGATCTGAGCGCTCGAGTGTCGTCGATTAGCCAGATTCGCCAGCGGTTGGGCAATACCCTGCTCAAGAGCCTGTTTTCAAGCCTGTTCTCGCTGCTGAATTTGGGGTTGCTGTTTTACTACAGCGTGCCCCTAGCGCTGATTGCCACCGGGGTGGCCCTGCTCAATATGGCTGTCACCGTGGTCTCTGGGATGCTGACCCTGAAAAAGATTCGCCCCCTCCACGACCAGCAGGGCAAGCTCTTCGGCATGATGGTGCAGATGATTAACGGTGTGGCCAAGTTTCGGGTGGCCGGGGCCGAAACCCGCGCCTTTGCCTACTGGGGCCGCCAGTACGGTCAAGAGCTACGGCTGACCCTGGCTTCAGAGGGCATCGAAGACAACTTGACCGTGATCAACAACCTGCTGGCGGCCCTCACCCCGGCGGTGCTGTTCGCCTTCGCCACCGGCATGATTCAGCAATCCCAGGCTGGGGATGGGGGCTTCTCGACCGGCACGTTTCTGGCTTTTAACGCAGCCTTTGGTACCTTTATTGGCGGAGCCACCAGCCTCAGCAGCACCGTCATCGACGTGCTCGACGTGCTGCCCATCTGGCAGCGGGCCGAACCTATTCTCGCCGCCCAACCTGAGGTTGACCCCCACAAAGTCGACCCTGGGCGAATCTCGGGCCAGGTGACGGTGAGCAACGTGGGCTTTCGCTACCGCTCCGACGGGGATTTGATTTTAGATGGCGTGACCCTCGCCATTGAGCCAGGGGAATTTGTCGCCCTGGTTGGCCCTTCGGGTAGCGGCAAGTCGACGCTGTTTCGCCTGCTGCTGGGGTTCGATGCGCCGGAGGTGGGCACAGTTTACTTCGACGGGCAAGACATGGCGGGCCTCGACCTCAACGCCCTGCGACGACAGTTTGGCGTGGTGTTGCAAACTAGCCGCCTGATGTCGGCCTCGATTTTTGAAAACATCGCCAGCAGCGCCCGCATCACCATGGAAGAAGCCTGGGATGCGGCTTCGATGGCGGGGCTAGCCGACGACATTCTCTCGATGCCGATGGGCATGCACACGGTGGTGAGCGAGGGAGGCACGAATCTCTCGGGCGGGCAGCGGCAGCGTCTGCTGATCGCCCGAGCCCTGGCTCTGCGCCCCCGCATTCTGCTGTTTGACGAAGCGACTAGCGCATTGGATAACCGCACCCAGGCGATCGTCAGCGAAAGTCTGGAGCGGCTGCGGGTGACGCGCATTGTGGTGGCCCACCGACTCAGCACCATTCGCAATGCCGATCGCATCTATGTGCTCGAAAAAGGCCGCCTGATTCAGCAGGGCAGCTTTGATCAACTCGCCGCCGATGAAGGGCTCTTTAGCCAACTCATTAAGCGACAGCAGGTTTAGGGAAGGGATCTTCAGAGCATCCGTCCACCACCTAGCCCAACCGAGCTTCTTTTAGCGAGCTTCAGCATCGAATTTTAGATTGTCACTGGCTGTGTCGTGTCAGGTTCACTAAAGGTAACGTCTTCGTAGAGGTCAGCAATTACTCCCTCCCAGCCCACGCTAGCCAGCGAAACCTGTTCGCCCGCTCCGTAGGGATGCAGCACCCACAGCCCCTCGGCATTGCGGCGAAACACCTCCACCTGTTGCCGGGTTTGAGAAATTAGCACGTACTCTTGCAGGCTCTCCAGGTGGCGGTAGTCAATGAATTTGTCGCCCCGGTCAAAGGCTTCGGTGCTGTTGGAGAGCACTTCAACAATGAGGTAGGGATAGCGCTTAACGACACTAGAAGAAAGATCGCGATCGTCGTAGGTGACCATTACGTCTGGATAGTAGTAGCAATTAAGTACTTCGATACGGGCTTTCATATCCAGAGCATAAGCCCGACAGCCCTGGTTTCGTAAGTGCGCCCGCAGCAGCGCCCAGAGATTGAGTGCGATGGTGACATGGGCATCGGTGCTCCCTGCCATGGCATAGACCTCGCCATCGCGGTACTCGTGCTTGATGGGGCTGGTGGCTTCTGCCGCCAAGTACTCTTCTAGGGAGATATAGCTGAAGGCTGAAGCAGCAACCATAGCCATCCTCTGAACACAAAGCGATAGCTCAATCCTAACGGCTCTTGCTGTTGGTGCGAACTAGGGAGCCAGTTCTTGGGAAGCCGATCAACAAAGCTTTGTAGCTGCTCTCAACGACGATCAAACTGCTGGCGATCGCGTTGGCCAAAGCAACACCTACCACTATCTAGACAACTTGTTCATTCGTCTGCCCGCTTACTCTGCAGGGCTGTGCAAGCAGCGTGGCACAAAAGTGAATAAGTTCACTTTGGCCAGACCTATATGCTCTAGCTACTTTCAGGATTTAACCCATGCACCGTACATATTTGTTTGGTCTATTGGCTTCTTCCTGGCTGCTAGCTACGATCGCGCCCACCCTACCCGCAGCAGCCCAACCCCCCATTTCACTGGCAGAACAGCCCGCCTCGGTGGAGTCGATCGCCATGGTCGACCAGCTGATGGCTGAGGGCTATCAGCAGCTCTATAGCAGTCAGCTTCAAGGCGCGATCGCATCATTTCAGCTCACCCTAGTGCAGTGTCAGCAGACCAGCAACCGCTCGGGTGCCGCCGCCGCTCTCTTGGGGTTGTCAGAATCGTACCTCTGGTCGTGGCAGTTTGAAGACCAGCTAGAGGCCGCTCAACAAGCTCTAGAAATTTACCAAGCTCTGGCCGATCGCGCTGGTGAAGCCGCCGCCCTCCACGCTATTGGAGATGCCCAGCTCAATCTGGGTCAGTACGACGAGGGCATTGCCAACCTGCAACAGGCGCTGACGCTGCGCCAGGCGGTGCAAGACCAGTCGGGAGAAGGCTGGACGCTGGGCCTGATCGGCATTGGTCAAACCAAGCAGGGCGATGCGGCCCAGGGTTTGGCCACGATACAGCAGGCGATCGCCATTCTCAGCGCCCCGGTTGAACCCGCCCTAGAGCAGCGCCAACAGTATCGACGCAGCGTAATTTTGGCCTGGCTGGGATATGCCCAGGGGCAGCAGGGTGACTATGAAACAGCGGTGGTCTCGCTACAGCAGGCCCTGGATCTGGCCCGCATTCTGGGCAATCGCTCACTCGAGAGCCTAGCGCTGAAGTTTTTGGGCGATCTGCAAAAAGAGCGGGGCGACTTTACCGAGGCGATCGCCAACTACGAATCCGCCCTGGCCGCCGTACAGGCCCTCGACATTTCTGCGGCGGTGGCTGACGGCTACACCCGCATCGGCCATCTGCACTACGCCCAAGAAAATTACGACGAGGCGCGAGTGGCCTATCAGCAGGCCCTCGATCTCTACACCAGCCTGGACAACCGCGAGGCCCAAGCCTGGAGATTGTCTGACATTGGTAATACTTACAAACGGCAGCAGCAGTATCCCCAGGCCCTAGAGGCCCATCAGCAGGCGCTGGCCCTGTTTCAGACTGAGGGAAATGCTGTCGGTGAGCTTAGCCTGCTGAACACAATTGGCTACACCTACGAAACTCTGCGGGACTACGAACAGGCTAGGTCATACTTTCAGCGGCAGATTGATCGCGCTCAGCAGGTCAACAACGTCACCCAGGAAGCCTTTGGTTTTTGGGGTGTGGGTTCCGCTTATCTCGGCCAAGCTCAGCGCCTCTACGCCGAGGAAGCTTACTCAGCGTCGGTGGCTACTGCCCAGCAGGCGATCGCACCCTACCAGCAGGCTCTTAACCTGGCAAAGGTCGCAGAGTTTAACCTAGACCTCACTGGCTCCTTGGTCACCTCTGCCCACGTTGTTTATTCCACCCAAGGCCTTGCCTTTGACCAGCTGCGCCAGTTTTCTGAGGCGATCACAGCCCATCGGCAATCACTTGAAATTTTGGACACTTACCGCGATCGCATGCCCGAAGCTGAATATCTTGCCCAGCACCAGGGCGCACTCATGCAGCTTGGGCTGGCTCATTACAACAATGGTCAGTATGCCGAGGCGATTACGGCCTTTCAAGGGGCCGGGCAACTTGCAGAACAGCTCAATGACCCCGTTCGGCAAATGTCGGCGTTGAGCCTGGAGTCGAGTAACCACGCATACTTGGGCGATTATGATCAGGCGCTAGCTGTGGCCCAGCGCATTATGGCGATCGCTACCGAAAAGCTGCCTGACGATGCCGCCGCCAACCTGAATGCTCTTACTAAGCTGGGGCAGGCTTACCATAATCTGAGCCAGTACCCGGCGGTGCTAGACAATTATCACCAGGCATTGCCGATCGCGCAATCTCTCGGCGACGTTGATACCGAAATTTCTCTGCTCAATAACATTGCCACCGTCTATTCAGATCAGGGCAACTATCGGCAGGCGTTAGAGACCCAGCAGCAGGCGATCGACCGGCAGAAAGAGGCAATTGATGCCCTGCAAAGCAACAGTGTCGAGAGCTTCGCACAGTTCTGTAGTGAATATCCAACTAGCGTAGGTACCGTTATTCGGCAGCAGTGCCTAAGCACCTACCGCTATGGCATGGCGGTGGGCCTAGGCAACCAGGTATCTCATTATCGAACTTTGGGGCGCTATCCAGAGGCCATCGCTGCATACAATCAGGGATTGGCTTTTGCCCAAGAGTACAAAGAACTTGAGTTAGAAACTTCGCTACGGCTTAACATCGGCGGCGTCTATCAGGAAATGGGCCAACATGCTGAAGCCATCGCTGCCTATGAGAGGGCTTTAGAGATTGGTTTGGCTACCGATACCCGCCCTAATCAAGTTGCTGCCCTGAATAATTTGGGACACGCCTACAGCGAGCAGGGGCAATATCCTCAAGCTCTAGAGGTGTATCAGCGCAGCCTGCAATTAGCTCAAGCAATCGATAGTCCGTATTCGGTATCAACGGTGTTGGGCAACCTTGGCGTGGTTTACAGTGCCCAAGGCAGAGTAGACGAAGCTCGTGATGTCTATGAGCAAGCCTTAGCTATTAACCAAAAGTTAGGACTAGACCTGACGACTAGCCTCAACAATCTTGCTGTCTTGGATTCTGATCAAGGGCTCAGTGCGGAAGGGTTAGAAAAACTGGAGCAGGCTCTAGCGATCGCTCAATCATCAGGCGATCGCCTATCCGAAGCCACCGTGCTGGGCAACATGGCCGACATCTACTCGGGCCAAGGCAACTACACCCGCTCGCTTGAGCTAAAGCAGCAGTCACTCGCTATCTATCGAGAAATAGGGGCGCGATCGAGCGAAATCAGCGGCCTAATTGGACTAGGGCGCGTGTATCATTCCCTGGGTCAGTACGACAAAGCTCGCGAGTTTCATCAGCAGGCGCTAGATCTCAGCCGCGCGGTGGGTCAGCGCTCAAACGAAGCTTTGGCTCTGGGCAACCTGGCTAGAACTCACCTCAATCAAGGCCAGCTTTCCCAGGCTCAGTCACTCTACGAGCAGGGTCTAGCCATAGCCCGTGAAGTTGGCGAAGTCAACACCGAAGCGGCTTTTTTAGATGCCCTGGGCCGTACCTACGATCGCCAGGGACAGCCCGATCGCGCGATCGACACCTATCAGCAAGCCTTAGTGCTGGCCCGTCAGACTGGCTTTCGGCTGGCCGAATCTAGCATTCTGCGTGGGCTAGGCGTTGTCTACGGCAAGCAGGGGCAACAGGATGAGGCGTTAGCGGCTTTTCAGCAAGCGCTTACCATTCAGCGACAGATCAATGAACCGGCGATCGAGGCACAGACATTGGCTAGTTTGGGTGAGCTTTTGGCCGCCCAGAACCAGCCCGAGATGGCGATCGCCTTCTACAAACAGTCGGTCAACATTACCGAGGGCATTCGCGCCAACCTGGGCACTCTGCCCGCCGACCTGCAACAGTCGTACACCGACAGCGTGGCCGACACCTACCGCACCCTGGCCGACCTGCTGCTGCTGCGAAACCGCGTGCTAGAGGCCCAGCGAGTGCTCGACCTGCTGCGGGTGCAAGAGCTAGACGACTACCTGCACAACGTGCGCAGCACCGAGCAAACCGCCACCGGAGTAGACCTGTGGGAACCCGAGCAGCGCATTCTCGACCTCTACAACCAAACCATTGCCGAAGGGGCAGAGCTGGCCACGCTGGAGGCAAAAGACTCCCTGACGGCGGCAGAAACCCAGCGGCGCGACGAGCTGCTGGCCCGTCAGGATGAGCTGCGCAGCGTCTTTCAAGACTTTCGCGATCGCGACGATGTACGAGCGGCGATCGCCCAGCTCCGCACCAGCACCGATGGCCAAAACATTGAGCTGAGCCACTTTAACCAGCTACAAAACAGCTTGGATAGTCTCGATACCAACGCCGTGCTGCTCTATCCGCTGATCTTGCCCGATCGCCTGGAGCTGGTGCTAATTACCCCCTACGGTGCTCCTATCCGGCGGCCTGTGCCCGTTGAATCTGCCGAGCTAAACCGCGCCATTATCGAGCTGGGACAGGCGCTCAAAGATCCGAGTCTTGATGCCCAACCCGCTGCCCAGCAGCTCTATCGATGGCTGATCGCTGATATTGAAGACGACCTGGCGGCGGTCAATGCCGAAACCATTATCTACGCCCCCGATGGCGCGCTGCGCTACATTCCGCTGGCGGCGCTGCACGATGGCGACCAGTGGTTGGCCGAGCGCTTTGCCGTTAGCCACATCACCGCCGCTTCGCTGATCGATTTTACGGCTCGACCCACCTACCAACCCGACAACCTGGAGCTGCTCGCCGCTGCCTGCGTGCAGTGCAGCTTTGAGAATATTAACGGCTACCGCTTTGCTGACCTACCCAATGCCGGGGTCGAAGTCGAAACCCTGGCGGCGCAAATTCCTAATACCGAGCTGCGGCTGAACGAGGCCTTTAGCGCTGGGGATCTGCGTTCTCTCATGGGTCGGTTTCCCATTGTGCATTTGGCTACCCACGCCAAGTTTTTGCAGGGTCAGGGCAGCGAGTCGTTTATTGTTACGGGCGACGGCGGCTCGGTTTCTCTACGCGACATGCAGGCCTGGAATTTGGATGCCGATCTGGTGGTGCTGAGCGCCTGCGAAACCGCTGTCGGGGAAGCCCAGTTGGGTAGCGGAGTCGAGATTTTGGGCTTTGGCTACCAGATGCAGACTGCCGGAGCCAAGGCGGCGATCGCCTCCCTCTGGCAGGTCAGCGATGGTGGCACCCAGGTGTTGATGAATGCCTTCTACGCCGGGTTGCAGGCGGGCTACACCAAAGCCGAAGCCCTACAGCTTGCCCAGCAGGCGCTGATCGACGGCGATTTTACGATTGCTGGGGCGGGCGATCGCGCTGATATCACCCTCGTTACCGCCCAGAGCGGCCTACCCAGGGCCGTCAGCGATAACCTCAGCCATCCTTACTATTGGGCACCGTTCATTCTCATCGGCAATGGGCTGTAGCCCCAAGCCCGCTCCCCACAGTTTGCATAACCTTGCCCCGCCCAGACATACATTCTTGTGAACGCTACCGCCTTCGGCATCTCTGCCCCCAGTCTTTTAACCCTAAAAGGAATACTCCCATGACACGCTTCTTCAAGTCCGTGGCGATCGCCGCTAGCCTGCTCACCGTTGCCCTCACCGGCTGCGGCAAAACCACCGCCCTCAGTCCCAGCCAGCTGGCCGAGCAAAACAAGCCCGGCACCCTGATCATTCAAACTGTTCACAATGCCGAATTTTCGGTACCCGACTACGACCTCAACGATGACAAAATGGCCCAGCTCGCTCAGGCTTTGGGCAAAAAAGCGGCCAGCGGCGAATATACCTCTGAGCAGCAGGTGTTTGTCGCCATCATTCAAACGGTGTTAGCTGACCCCCTGGCCTATTTCACCCCGATCTCAACGCGGGTGCAAGAGCAGGCCGAAGTCAGCACCACCGGCTCGGCCCTGGCGGTCACCGAAGATGGCTACCTGGTCACCAATGCCCACGTGGTCTCCTCAGAGCAAGACGACATTAAGGGAATGCTGGCCGACAGCGCCCTGGAGGAAGTCGCTGTCTCTAGCTGCAAATCGCTGTGGAATGAACTGGGCGACGGCTATTACAAGGAGGCGATTGGGGCGCTGATGGGCACCCAGGAGTTTGTGCAGCTTTGCCTGCAAGCCCACGCCAAATACTTCGCCCACCACATGTCGCTTGATGCTATAGATACCAAAATCTATGCGGCGATGGGGGCTACCGCCCGCGACCAAATCGTTGAGCAGGGCCAAAAAGCCACCGTCAAAGCCATTGGCGAACCTGCCCCCGGTAAAGACGTGGCGATTCTCAAAATTGAGGCCACCCACATGCCCACTGTGGCCTTGGGAGACGATAAAGCGCTGGCGGCAGGCGATCGCATGTTCATTCTTGGCTACCCCGGCGCAGGTGTAATCGACGAGCAAGAAGCGGTCGAGGCCTCCCTCACCGCTGGGCTGGTCAGCGCCCGCAAAACCATGGCTGACGGCTGGGATATTTTGCAAACCGATGCCGCCATGAGCAGCGGCAACAGTGGTGGGCCAGTGTTCAACGAGGCGGGTGAGGCGATCGGCATTGCCACCTTTGCTAAAGTTGACCCTACCACGGGCAGTCAGGTGCAGGGGGCAAACTTCGTCATTCCCATGGGCGTCGTCAACGAGTTTTTGGCCCAGGCCAACGTCGAGCCTGCCCCCAGCGGCGTTTCTCAGCTCTACCAAACGGCAGTGACCCAGTTTGAGCGGGGTCAGTTTAAGCGCGCCCTGGCCAGCTTTCGCCAGGTCAGCGAGCTCAACCCCAGCTACCCCTACGTGCAGGACTACCTAAGCAAATCCCAGGCGGCCCTCAACAATGATTCATCGGGGGCATCGCTTAGCACCCTAGGCATTGGTGGAGTTGCCCTACTGCTGTTGTCGGGGGGCACAGTTGTAGCTCTGCGCCGGGGCGTTGTGAAGCTGCCTAGGCTCACCACCCACTGATGGCGCTATCAGCAATTACCCTTGGCCGGAGAAATGCGTCTGCATCTCTGGCCAAGGGAGTGGTTGCTCTTCTACAAGGACAAAAACGAAATGAGAAGAGCGGATTTAGCATGGGATTGAGAGACATGGTTTTTCTTGGCGGTTTTGCTTTTCTAAGTGGTCCATCTATTGACTGAACCCCAAAGCCTTTTGCTAGTTCTGGAGATGGGCAGCTCAAGGCAGTTTTAGAAGCGGATTTTTGTTTGCCAAATGTAGGCCACACCTAAACTTGTCTATCTACAGCTGAAACAACCCATATTTTCAAAAGTTGGGGGCAAGGCATCACCAGGGGCTTGAAACACCTGACTAGCAAGCATCTGTTGAGAACTGACAATCCTCGTGTCGGTGGTTCAAGCCCGCCTCCTGGCACACCTTTCAGAAAATGAGACTGCAATATTTCTAGTGGGACTGCAATAACCGAGTCCCACTCTTTAGTTCTGTAATCCATCCAGCTGCAGCAGCCCATAGTCCCGCTGGAATGGCCCACAGTAAGAGAAGAGGAACACCCCAAAACATTTGTCTCAGGCGACTGCAAGAGCTTGTCACGGATACAGCAGGATGCTCCAGAGCAGTTGGCTTAGGCACTGCTGGAGTTTTTTGCTGGTATGGAGAGATCCTACCCCTGTTCTTGGAGGGCTAAACGATTCCCGTTGGGAGTCAAGATACTCCGTTTAGGAATCATTTTAGGGCGGGTGAGTCGGTAAGCTGTGGGCTGGGTTCTTGCGGGGTAGGCTCGCTATGGGGGCAGCAGCACAGGGGTATCAAGCGATTTTGGCGACTTATCTGAAACCGCAGCGAAAGCGGTTTTGGGGGTTGGCGATCGCCCTGCTGGGGGGGATTGGCTTACAGCTGCTGAACCCTCAGATTTTGCGCTACTTCATCGATACGGCGATCGCGGGTGGGCAACAGCGATCGCTGGTGTTGGCAGCGGCGATGTTTATGGCGATCGCAATTTTGCAGCAGGGGCTAGCGATCGCCACCACCTACTTCAGCGAGACTATTGCCTGGCGCGCTACAAATACCCTGCGTCTTGACCTGGCCCGCCACGCCCTGGGCCTTGACCTGGCCTTTCACAAAGCCCACACCCCCGGCGAACTGGTAGAGCGGGTCGATGGCGATGTGGATGCTCTCTCCCGGTTTTTCTCGCAGTTTATGTTGCAGGTGGTGGGCAATGGCCTGCTGGTGGTCGGTGTCTTACTGATGGTGTGGCGCGAAGACTGGCGCGCCGGGGTGAGCCTGAGCCTGTTTGCCCTGTTGGCCTTTGGCGTTTTGGGTAGCCTGCAAAACCTGGCCGTTGGCCCCTGGGGCACCTACCGCCAGATCAGCGCCGAATTTTACGGCTTTGTGGCCGAGCACCTCAGTGGCCTGGAAGATATCCGCGCTAACGGGGCTGTCGGCTACGTGATGGATCGGTTTTACAAAATTCTGCGACAGTGGCTGGCGGCATTTCACCGGGCTCGCTTCACTAGCACGCTGCTGTGGGGCAGCACCGTGGGGCTGTTTACGATAGGGAATGCGATCGCCCTGGCCATTGGTGCCTACCTCTGGAGCCAATCCGCCATCACCATCGGCACCGTCTACCTGCTGTTCTACTACGCCACCCTGCTGCAAGACCCCATTGAGCGCATCCGCGAAGAGCTAGAGCAACTCCAGCAGGCCCAGGCCAGCATCCAGCGCATCCAGAATCTATTGGGGCACCAGGCTCAGGTAAGCCCCGGTGGTCAAGGAGTTTTACCCAGGGGTGCGCTATCGGTGGAGCTTGAGGAGGTGTGGTTTGGTTACGAAGACGTAGGCGAGTGGGCGAGTGGGAGCGTAGACAAAACGAGTACTGACGAGACAAACAAATCTCAACCACCCATCCACCCGCCTACTCAACCACCCGCCCACCCATCCACCCGCCCACCCATCCACCCACCCACCCTCCAATCCCTCACCCTCCACCTCCCCGCCGGTCAAACCCTCGGCCTGCTGGGTCGCACGGGCAGCGGCAAGAGCACCCTGGCGCGACTGCTGCTGCGGCTGTACGACATTCAGCGGGGGCAGATCTGCCTGGGGGGGGTGGATATTGCTCAGGTGCCGCTGCGGGAGTTACCGCACCACGTGGGGTTTGTGACTCAAGATGTGCAGTTGTTTCAGACTTCAGTGCGCAATAATCTGACGTTTTTTAATGGGCACATCGACGATCGCGCCATTCTGCAAACCCTGGATGACCTGGGCCTAATGCCCTGGCTGGAAGCGCTACCGCAAGGGCTGGATACAGAACTGGGGGCCGACAGCGGTGGGCTGTCGGCGGGGCAGGCACAGCTGCTGGCCTTTGCGCGGGTGTTTCTCAAAGATCCGGGGCTGGTGGTGCTAGATGAAGCCTCGTCGCGGCTCGACCCGCTGACAGAGCAGTTAATCGAGCGGGCGGTGGATCGGCTGTTGGTGAACCGCACAGGAGTTATCATCGCCCATCGGCTCAAGACCGTGGAGCGGGCTGACCAGATCTTGATCTTGGAGCAGGGGCAGGCAGTGGAGTACGGCGATCGCGCCGCCCTCTTAACCAACCCCAATTCACAGTTTTCACGCTTGCTTAAGGTCGGAGCGATGCCCGATTAATTCTGAAACTACGCCAAGGCTGCATCCCCAGTTCAGCCAGGATAGCGGACTGGTTTGAATTGCCCTAATTGAGGTGGTTGAGCCGCTTGCCAGAATCAAATCAATAAATGAGAATAAGTCTTATTTGCTGATTACAGTTCCTGAACTCCTGTGGGCGCGCCGCTTTCATCCCTATGGCTATCTTGCTTTCAGAAAAAGACCACCCGGTATCGTTATCTGCCAAGGCTTACCCGTCAGCGCTCAGCAACTACGAGCTGGTAATTCCATCGTCCCAAGCGGGAAGCCGGGGCTATAAGCGATCGCTTAACTTCAACCACGGTCTTAATTTGTTGATTCGCGACTACTGGCTGCAAGATACGTTGATCGAAGAGCTGCTCCCCGAACCCGAAGGCCTGACCCTAGAGTTTGGCTTTAATATCGCAACGGCTGCAGCGGAAGATTTGTCTGGCTCGGCCCTAGCCCAGGCGAGTTTTGTTCAAGTAGCACCGAATCGTACCTATGCTGACACCACAGAATGGCCCCACCGGGGCCGACTGCTAAAAATTGACCTGCACCTGCGCGCACCTGCGGCTATGGCAGACTTTAATTCCGAGCAACTGGCGCTGATTCCAACTGAACTGCAAGGGGTAGTTAACCAAAAGCCAGATTTGTGGCACCAGTCTCTAGGGGCGATCGCGCCGAATATCCAGTTCGTGCTTCAGCAAATTCTCAACTGCCCCTACACCGGCTCCATTCAACAGGTTTACCTAGAAGGAAAAGCGTTGGAGCTGATTGCCCTGCAAACGGCTCAGTGGCTAGAGGCTGGCCCCTCTCGGCTGGCTCAGCGGCTGAAGCCCTCAGATGTTGACCGCATCTACCAGGCCAGAGATCTCGTTGCCCAACGCCTGGACGATCCCCTGTCACTGCTGGAGCTGGCCCGGGCTGTGGGTCTCAACGACTGCACCTTGAAGCGCGGCTTTCGCCAAGTGTTGGGTACGACGGTATTTGGCTATCTGCGACAGCAGCGCCTGATCAAAGCACGGCAGCTATTGCAAGACACTGAGATGAGCGTGGCCGAGGTCACCTATCAAGTGGGCTACAGCCATGCGGGGCACTTTGCCGCCGCCTTCAAGCGCGAGTTTGGCGTCAGCCCCAAAGCTTTCAAAAATTCCGTGCTGTGACTGAATTGTTCCGTGCCCAGGCAGACGCGATCGCCCCTTTCGCCCTAAAGTTCCTATACCTAGATGAAAGCTATTCTCATCTAGCCTATTGAATACTTGAACGGTGGTGTGAAGGATATGACTCAGCAGCGGAGCGGATGGAGCATATGGGTTGGCATGGTAGGGGCGATCGCAGCCCTGGCTCAACCGCTGGCGGCCCAAGCGAACGATGAGAATGTGGATGAGTGGGTGGGTGGGCGAGTGGATGAGTCCGCACAACTCACCTACCCATCCACCCCCTTACCCATCCACCCATCCACCCGCCACCCCGCCGCTACCGTAGACGAATGGATAACCCAAATCGCCCAGGCCACGGTGCAAATTACTGGGGTGCGGGTAGAGTCGACCGAGGCGGGGTTGCAGGTGGTGCTGGAGACGGCGGCGGGTGAGCTGTCGGCACCCACCACGCGATCGCTCGGCAACGCCCTAATTATCGATATCCCCAATGCGGTGCTGACCCTGCCCGACGGGGGCGAGTTTCAGCAGGCCAGCTCAACGGCGGGCATTGCCTTTGTCAGCGTTACGGGGCTGCCAGATAATCAAGTGCGAGTTTCTATTACCGGCGACAGTGCCCCGCCCAGTGTGGCAGTCAGCCCGGCTGCCCAGGGCCTAGTTTTGGCCATCACCCCTGGGTTGGTGACTGAGACCGAAGCGACCGAGGAGGCTATTCAGCTGGTGGTAACTGCGACTCGAACTGAAGAAGAGTTACAGAACATTCCTCGCTCTGTCACCGTGATTACCCAGGAAGACATTGAGCAACAAACCCGGTTCAGCGAGGACCTGGGGGATATTTTGTCTCAGCTCGTCCCTGGCTTTAGTGCCCCCACCGGACGCACCAACACCTTTGGGCAAACCCTACGGGGACGCGAAATTTCGGTGTTGATTGACGGCATTCCCCAAAACAGCAACTTGGGCTCTGTCCCCGCCGCGCTGACCACGATTGATCCGCGCTCGGTTGAACGGATTGAAGTGGTCCGTGGTCCCAACGCGATCTATGGTGGGCAGGCCACAGGCGGTTCAATCAACATCATCACGCGGCAACCGGATGCGAGTCCCGTGAGCCAGACGATCGACATCGGTGGCAGTGCCGCCTTCAACGAGGCCTTTCTGACTGGGGATGGGTTTGGCTATAACGCACTTTACTCAGTCTCAGCGGCGACAGAGACAGCCAGCATCTTGGGCAGTCTGTCTTACACCTCGCGCGGGGTGTATTACGACGCGGAGGGCGATCGCATCCCCAGCGACTTAACCAACGCCGAGACAGACGAGGTGAACCTGTTGATTCGGCTAGGGGGAGAGCTTAGCCCAACGCAGCGGTTGAATTTCACCTTTAACCACTTCAGCCAAATTCAGAACGTCTCCTATATCAGTGACCCTGAGGTGGACAATATTGCGGGGGTGCAGAAAGCCCGAGCTATTGAACTACCGGCAGGCACTCAAATTATTGATGCCCCCAATGAGGCCTCTCTAGAAACCACGAACCTCACCCTCCAGTACTTCCATGATGACTTGCTCAACAGTGAGGTTTCGGGGCAGGTGTTTTTCCGCAACTATGAGTTTGTGGGCGGCCTACCCACCGATCTCCGGGAGTTTTTTGGCATTATCTCCCAATCCCCTGGGAGTACTCAGCAGTGGGGGGGCCGACTTCAGGTCAATACGTCGTTTAATCCTGAAGATACCCTGAGCTTGCTCTGGGGAGTCGACTA
The DNA here is from genome assembly GCF_014695395.1 of Nodosilinea sp. FACHB-131. GTDB lineage: Bacteria > Cyanobacteriota > Cyanobacteriia > Phormidesmidales > Phormidesmidaceae > Nodosilinea. The sequence continues at coordinate 146,738 of NZ_JACJOF010000025.1, read as the reverse complement.
TGTGCGAGAGGACAGTTCTCAGCGGTTTAACCTATTTGCCCCCGATGAGTTTGACGCCAGCGGCGGACTGGTTTTTCGCAAAATTGGTGAGGTCGATTTTGTCCCTCCCTACCGCTTAAACGACCTGGGCATTTTTGCTCAGTTGCAGTGGGATGTTGTCGATCGCCTCACCCTCAGCGGCGGGGCACGGTATGTCAACCTCAATATTGATACCGACGACTACACCACCTATGACGGCAACAGCATTGAAGGCGGCACGCTGACTGCGGACGATGTGGTCTTCAATCTGGGCTTAGCCTACGAAGTTGTGGATAACTTGACGGCATTTGCCAGCTTTTCCCAGGGCTTTTCACTACCCGATATTGGCCGGGTGCTGCGCTTTGCCCCTGCTGGCTTTGCCGTTGAAAGCGGCATTGATTTGACCCAGCCCCAAAAGGTCGATAACTACGAAATCGGCCTGCGGGGCAACTGGAACACCGTGCAGGCGTCTTTAGCCGCATTTTATAACTACTCCAGTTTGGGCACAAGATTTGCCGTAGTGGATGATGGCCCCCTGCAAACCGTGCGATCGCCCCAACGGGTCTATGGGATAGAAGGTGCCCTTGACTGGCAACCCAGCGATCGCTGGAGCCTAGGAGGCACTGCCGCCTGGCTAGAGGGTGAAGATGATGCTGACGAAGATGGGGATTTTACGGCGCTTAATAGCCTGATCGTGCCGCCGTTTAAGCTGACTGCTTACGTGGAGAACGAAACCCTGCCGGGCTGGCGGAATCGGTTGCAGCTGCTGTTTTCTGGTAACCGCGATCGCGGCTTTAATGCCGGTGCCGATGATGCCCCTATTAATAGCTACATCACCCTTGACCTCTTGAGTGGCGTTCGCCTTGGGAATGGAGAGCTAACGCTGGGCATTCAAAATCTACTGAATACCCAGTATTACCCGGTGTATTCTCAGTACTTCGCCCCCTTCTCTAGCAGCGACAATCGAGCGGGCCAGGGCCGAACGATGAGTCTCAGCTACCGGACAACGTTTTAGGGAGTAATAGTGCTGAGCAGGGATGTCTGTAAACCCTGGGGAAATGTCCTGAGTGCATACCACTTTTGCCAACCTCTCTCATCCCCCAACCCCTTCTCTCTTAGGGAGAAGGGAAGCCAAACTTCAAAGTCCCTCTCCCCCAGGGAGAGGGATTTAGGGAGAGGGCCACAAACCTGGGATATCCCTAAGCTTTTTCTCTAGATTCACCTGGTAAATTAACTAAATTAATGATTGCTAGTTGTCGAATTTTTAAGCCTTTTTTGCTATTTTGTCTAGCTCTACTATTGAGTTGGGGCTGTAGCTATCGTCTACCATCAAACAACCCATCTCAAAGTTCTGCGAGCGTTTCTCCAGATTGTCGAATGATTGCCCATGATGCTGGGCAGACAGAGATTTGCGGACAGCCTTTTACCATCGTTGCCCTCAGCCCCTACATTCTAGATATGATGCTGGCCCTAGGCGTAGAGCCAGCGGGATATGCTGCTGCCGATGTGACCAAAGATATGTTGCAACGGCCTAAATTTGACAACCCCAAGCAACAGATTCCTTATCTGGGAAATCGATTAACCGGCCAGCCGGTTAATTTGGGCGATCGCCACAGCCCTTCTCTAGAGGCGATCGCTCAATTGCAGCCAGACTTGATTTTAGGTGAGGGCTGGCAGGGCACCCAGGGCAAGTATGGTTTATTATCTAAAATTGCGCCAACGGTATTGGTCGACGATAGCAAGGACGGTTGGCAGCACAGTGTTGAAATTGTCAGCAAAACCTTAGATAAACCAAAGCAGTTACAGCAGATCAAGGCTGACTATGAAGCCAAAGTCTCGGCTGCCCGGGCTCAGTTGGCCTCAGCTGCAAGCAAATATCCTCGGGTATTGCTGATCAGTTCTGGAAGCTTATCTCAAGCGATTTATCCTTACAACGATACCGTGTTTTCAAGACTGCTTGAGCAACTCACCTTTCAGCTTGTAGACACAAAATCAGTTCTTTCTAACAACCCTACAATCTCGCTTGAAATCTTACCGCAGCTAGAATCTGATATCACTATTGTCGTTGCTTGGAATGATGCCGAAAAAAGCGATGCTCAGGGATGGGAAAAAATACAGCAGGAGTGGAATAGCGTTCCTATACTAAGTCAAATGCCAGCTTCTCAGGCCGAGCGAGTCTTTTTTTTAGATGCGCGTTTATCTACTATTCGAGGCCCTGTGGCGGCGGCGGCTATTTTGGAGAGCTATCTAAGTTTTTTGACCCCTCTTAATTAGCATGGAACAATTTCGGAAGATTCTAATGCCTACATTGTGATTCGCATGCACCTTCGCTGTGGGAGTAATGGTCGTCAAGGTATACATTGCCACTAGAGGCTAGGGATTTTGAGCAACGGTTGGACGTGGACATAGTTGAGTCATCGCCTGAGCAACCTCAGGTTCGTCGAGCGAGCGCACTAGTTTGAGAGGAAGCGGAGGCTGACTAATCGAGCGGACGTAGGATGCTTGTAAAAAGGAAGCAGAGACAGGCGCAGCCGCCAGATGATTTTTTGCAAAGGCAAGGGTCATTGTGTTGAGATAGCGATAGGCCAGAGCTGGATCGGGGCCTGCTAACTCAGGTGCGTTGAATGGATCATTTTGATTAGTGTTCGCACTGGCATAGGTGTGAGATCCCTTCTGAATCAGAACTAAATACTGATTAGGGGTGGTTAGCCAGGTGAAGGGGCAAATCTGTTCTAATAGTGCAGGAGCGATCGCATCTTCACTGCCGCTAACCAGCATAACTGGCACCTGAAGTTGGCCTATTCCTTGCGGCCCAAAAATCTGGCTACCGATCGGATTCAGTGCAACAACTGCCTGGACCCGTGGATCGCGTAAACGGTTTACGGCTTGAGGAGATAGACCAATGGCTGAACACTGGAGTAGCAGTGAGATGTTGCCAACGTTGAGATTGATTTGACTCGACTCGCACTCCTGCCGCAGAGATGCTAAATCGAACGTTGCGCCTGCCAGCGCCAGCGCAGTGTATCCTCCAAATGAGTGTCCAATTATTCCTACGCTTTGTAAGTTCAGCGTTCCCTGCCCTGAGACTGGCGTTTGAGTGCGACGCTGTAGCTCATCTAGCAAGTAGCTCACATCTAGAGGGCGATCAATGAATTCAGAGGTTCTGACCACCTCCCTGGCTCTACCTGCCAGTAAGGCTTCCAATTGTTGCCGATTACTACCGGGATGATCCATCACAACAACCGCAAAACCATGGGACGCGAGATGTTGAGCCAATTCAGCAAAGTTTGATCGACTTGCCCACAGTCCAGGAGAGATAATGAGGGTTGAAACTGAATCTGGACGCTGAGGGCGATAGAGATCAACAACGAATCGGCGTTGACGGCGACGATCGTCAAGGGTCAGAGTTTCTTGTGTCCATTTCCACTCACCTGGCTGATCCAACTTAGGAGCTAGATCGGGATTGATTGCAGGCTCAGTTTTTGCTTCGGCATCAAACTGGCGCTCTATCAGTGTGGTAGCTTGCTGCGTCTGGTGATATAAGTCTGTAAAGCCGCGAACCATCTCAAGGGCAAATTCTGAATTGATTCGCATGGTTCGCGTGGGAAACTTCTTTAGAACATTGAGCAGTGTAAGTCCCTCTGGATCTGCTGCTGCTAGAATCAGCGAAGCTCGGAGCGCATAGAAGCCATTTTGATGTGCCTCCGTTTGAATCAAGTTGCCTAAAAATCTTAAGGAGATTTCTCCAAACGAGGAATAGAGAAATTGAGAGACGGGTACTACACCTAAATTAAGGCGATAGCTGAGGATTTGCCGAAACTCTGCTATTTCTTCGGGTTTGGCATGTTTGGCGTATGCTGCTAGTTCGCTATCAACGGTGCCTTCTCGTGCAAATCTCTCTAGGGATGACACGGAGATGGAAAACTCAAACGGGCCATAAAACAAAGAAACTTGCTCTGCCGCAACGGTTGTAGCAGGGTACAGCAGAGTAGAAAGGCAGCCAATTCCAAATAACTGTCCGCACCTACTGATCAATGAGGTCCACGGTCCAGAGCGTTTTTTGAAGCGCGTGACACCAGAACCCAACCAAAATTTACGCCATTGATGCCAGGACATCATAAAACTCCAGCTGGTTTGGTAAATTCAAACGCCTGAACTGATTTGTGACAATCCACCGCAAACCATCTAGGTAAGGTAGATATCTAATTCGTGATCGCAGTCTCCGGGTTATCCGCCAAGCGGCCATCTTCCATATAAACGATGCGATCGGCGATGTCTAAAATGCGGTTGTCGTGGGTGACTAATAAGATGGTGCAGCCCTGCTCTTTAGCAAGTTTTTGCATAATCTCTACAGCATCACGCCCAGATTTCTTGTCTAGAGCGGCTGTGGGTTCATCAGCTAATACAATTTTGGGTTGACTTGCTAACGCACGGGCGATCGCAACTCGCTGTTTTTGTCCACCCGATAAGCTATCAGCATAATAGTCTACCCGCTGTTGCAGCCCTACTGCGTTTAGCATGGCAACGCTCATTTCATCGATGTCGCGATCGAACATTTCGTCATGCAGTTCTAGAGACATTCGCACATTTTGTTTGGCAGTCAGAAATGTCAATAGATTATGTGCCTGAAAAATATAGCCAATGTTGCGGCGAAGTTGAGTCAATTGTTGTTTGTTGGCATCATACAATTCTTGACCGAGAATCTTGAGACTGCCTTCTTGCGCCGATCGTAATCCGCCCATCAGCGTTAGCAGGGTAGTTTTACCAGAGCCAGAGGGACCAGTCATGATAATGATTTCGCCTGCATAAATATCTAAATTGATGTCAAACAAGGCTTGTTTGCGGAGTTCGCCGCTGCCAAAGTAGTGATTAAGCTGCCGAGCAGAAATAACTGGTTCTGCTGCTGTTAAGTGAGATTGACCTGACTGCCAAGATTGAATCATTGCATTTGTTCTTGTGTATGGGTAATATTAATTTTTTGTGAAGCTGCATCCAGTAGGAGTCTGAAAGCTTTGCAGGGCAAGAAAGTATTATTTGTAAGCCCGAATTACATTGGTATAAGCGATCAGAAAATTGGATGGCCTAGGGAAAAAGCAATGCAGTCTGCAATTAGGAGAATACCTAGTCCAATTAATAGGACTCGCAATATTTTGTGTCCCCATTTTTGCACTGAGCGATTAGTTGCTTGGATTAAGTTAGCACTATGGTCACCTAGGCAGATATAGAGCCCTAATAGAGCAATTAGTGGAAAGACAAAGATCGCGTTATAGATTGCTAGAATACTTATTGTGGTGAAGAGATCAACCTGCGATCGCACAATTCGCTCGATCGCTGCTAAATAAGGCAGTGCAGTTGGAAAATCCCAAAGCGTTGCAGCGCTACCAAATAGGAAGGTTTGGGCGATTGTTAATTGAGCAGGGCGTTTAGCTTCTTGGGGATCGGCCGAAAACCGATTAAGATTCCAACCCACTATTAATAAAACGACGCCAATGACCAGTTGCAACGTGTATATCAGTAAAGGTGGCAGATTTGGTAAATTGATAGTCAACCGACTTGCTCCAAATGCTACTACCAATCCAGCTGTCCAATAAGTAATGAATACTCCTGTAATAAACGAAACTGAGCGAGGAACTGGCTTGGGTGTACTGAGCAGATACATTTGGACTGCTGTAGTAGTGGGGTTGAGGCTGTCTAGTGCCGCGATCGCAACAAGATAGGCAAGTAAGGATGGCATCTGACTACATTGGGTAAGAACTAAAAAATATCGGCCGGATCAGCAGATTGCAGTTTGCGCATTGCAATTCCTCCTGATGCCGCACACATTACAATCGTCAGCGTCAACACAAGGATCGTGCGGCTGGTTGTCATACCAATTGGTAGAAAAGTTGCAGCGGCAGCAACCGAATACAGTCCAATCGAAATGATAAATCCTGGAATGAACCCTAGAACTGCCATAATCAGCGCTTCCTGGATGAGTACGCCAATTAAATAACTGTCGCTGTAGCCCATTGCTTTCAGCGTGGCATATTCCGGCAAATGGTCTGATACGTCTGAATAGAGGATTTGATAGACAATAATGGTGCCAACGACAAAACCAATGACAGCGCCAAATCCAAACAAAATCCCAATCGGACTAGTGGTCTGCCAGTATTTTTTTTCACGTTCGACAAACTCTTCATGCGTCAGGATCAGAACGTTTTTAAGCTCCGATTGCATCGCAGCCTTAGACTGCTTAATATCAGTACCCGGTTTCAACTGGATGACTCCAATATCAATTTCATCGGGCTGGCGATCTGGAAAAAGCCGAAGGAAAGTTGAGTGACTCGTAATGACATTCCCATTAGCTGAGAATGATGCTCCCATGAAAAATGTTCCAACTACCTTGACTTGAAAGTTATTAAACTGAATTGGTACCGAGCCAAACTGCTGAAGTTCTTCAACTACATTGCCAAAAAAGTGTTTCGCACCAGCGCGATCGTAGAGCATTCGATTCAGCAGCTTAAGCTCACTCTGGTGTGCTTGTACATCTGACAGCGTGATTGCTGAATTATTAGGATCAATGGCAAATACCATTGTGGACTGATCTGCTAGAGTTTGAGCATTGCGCCACTCGCCCTGGCCAATGTAGAGATAGTTGATCGATTCAACTTCTTTAGTGCCTGCTGCCTGATATAGTTGCTGCCTAGGAAAGCTTCTCACCCCACCTAGGCTCTCAAATAATGGGTTAACTAGAAACAGATCCCCTTGCAGAGAGGCATAGGGTTTTACGGCAGACTCAAACAGGGCATCGAGCAATCCCAGTTGAAAAAACATCAGAATATCGGCAAAGGCAATTCCCGCCAAAGCCACCGCAAGGCGGGTTTTTTCCCGTTTGAGCTGAAACCATGCTAAAGGTGTTTTACGAAATATTTTGCGAAACATAGGTAACTCTTTTCCACGCTTTAGGCCAAACCATGACGAAGAGCAAAAACAACCGCTTGAACGCAATTATCAGCTCAAAAACTGCTTAAAGTACTTTTGAAATGCGTTTTGACAGTATTTGAACTGAGATGTAACGCCCAGCATTTTGGTGTTACCTTGTCCTTCAACCATCATTTAAGAACTTCTATTTCACGGCTTGAAAGGTCCTTTAGTTGCGCCGTATACAATAACTGCGCATGTTTTTTTCAATTAAGATAAGAATCAACTGATTGGTTATCGGTGAGGATACAAACGCTTTAGGGTTGAATGGCAACCTGCACTTGCAAATTCGTCAACCCTGAAACACGGTCGCTGTCCGATGCATTGAGCCGAATTCTGACTTTCACCACCCGCTGATCTAGGTTCTCGCCTGGCTGACTATTGAAGATCTCCTGCTGGCTCACTTGCAGCCCCATTTCCTCCACTGTGCCGCGCAGTTCTCCAGAAAAAGGTTCACCTGTAATCACTGCCTGTTGCCCAATGCGAATTTTTTCGATGTCACTTTGATAAACTTCGGCAACTACGTGCATCTGGCGAGTTTGCCCCAGATCCGCAATACCTTTTTCATTCACCACTTCTCCTGCCTTGGCATAGATTTCAAGAATTTGTCCTGCTTGGGGCGATCGCACGACTGCTTGTCTCAAATCTGCTGCGGCTCGCTTAGCAGCAGCGATCGCTTGATCAACTTTTGCCTGTGCAGTTTGCACATCCGTTGGGCGCACTTCCGCAATGCTGTTTAAGTTAGCTCTAGCTGACTCAATTTGTGCCTGCAATGTATCAGCCGTCCGGCCTTGATTCGCTTTTCCCTCATTAAATTGTGCCTGTGCGTTCTCGAAAGCTAGTCGCTTCTGGTCAAACTCAGATGCAGAGATTGCTCCTACCTGATAAAGCGATTGATAACGGCTGTATTCAGCGCGGGCGTTATTAACCCCGGCTTCTAAACTCGTTAAGGTTGCTTGCTGTCGCCGAGTTTCACCTGCTAGCTCTGCCTGCAAACGCTCAATTTCTGCTTGTTGTGCCTCAATTTCGCCCGATTTTGCTCCGGCTTTAACCTGGGCAAGCTCTGCTTGGGCAACGACGACTTGTTGTTCGGCTTCTAGGAGAGCGCCTTGTAACCGATCGTGGCTGTCTAGAATCGCAATTAATTGGTTGGCTTCGACTCGCTCGCCCCGTTTGACGAGGAGCTGGGCAACGCGATCGTTACTGAGCGTGGCTGGAACTGACACTTTTGTCACCTCAGTTTCAGGTTCTAACCGACCCAGCGCCACAATAGACTGAATAATCGGGGTAATCTGAGTGTTCTCTGCTGGTTTCTCTACAGAAAATTGCGAAATGCCGTAGTAAGCAATTCCTGCTGTAATGGTAGATGCAACAACGACCAAGGCAAGCATCCAACGATTAGATGGTTTTGACAGCAACTGCAAATTCATAATGGTCAGCATTAGCGGCTAGCAGAGACGATGAAATTTGAAACGACAAATTAAGCAATAAGATTGAAATAACTACTTAAGTTGAAATTGGTATTACATCGGATCCAGGCGTCTGTTTGGGAGTCTTATTCGTCATTAAAGAGATAACCAGGATTAACAACCAGACCATATCTAATAAATTCGGATTAACTAGTGCGACTGGAATTGACATTAAGGTACAAATAGATTCAACTGGTGCTTTTACTTGCCTCAATCGAATGATTTGACAATTTAAATCTTTGTCATTAACATTCGAGAACGGAATCACTAATAAACTCATTAAGTACAAGTTATAAACAAATGAGCTTTATTAGTCTTTCCAAAGTAACTAAACTGTTGAGCGTGGTTGATCCAATAAAAGGCAGCCAGAATGAAGGTGATGATATAGATGCTAAGGGACTTAAGTTGTCAAATTAAAAATTGATTAATTTCCAAGTTTGACAGCAATTGAACGATTTCTAGCAGCTCAAAGCTCATAAGGGTGATTGCTATTTCTAGGGCAAAAATACAATTGCTCAGCCTTGCTAAGTGGTGAATGGTAGTTTGAGAGCTTGAGTAGTCTGGCTGCATACGTGGTTCAACGGCTCATCTACAAATCATCTAAAACCATCCACAGCGTTTCTGATACCTACAGCTATCATGGAAACGGATGACACTTGTCATGTCTAAACTTGATAGGTGTCATATCTGGATTGGCAGGCGGTCGCGCAAATTAGAGAGAACAGGACGGTTAGTCTATTCAATGAATCTAGATACTGGCTCTTCTCCATCACTTCGCCGTACACTGCGCCTTGGTGAGTGGCTCCTGCTATTCATGACAATCTTGATTTATGTGTTTGACGAAGCCTCCACGCCTAAGCTAATCGTCAAATGTGTTGTGTTTAGCACGCTCTTTTTCTGTTTCAGCTTTATCTTGCCGCTCGATCGTCCACTTTGGCAGCGCCGCGCTTACGTTGTGCTGGAGATGGGATTGGCGGGCGTTGCGATCGCGTCTGGGATCGAAACTAGTTATGTACTTTATTTGCTACTAATCAAGGCGTGTTTCCTATTGAGTCGCCACGAAGTCATTTTGACTAACGTTATGGGTGGAGTGGTCTGGTTGGCTAGTTTTGCCTGGCTGTATCCATCACTGATTCAACGAAAACTCCTAGAGTTTGATAGTGTCACTTTGCAGTCTAATTTGTACACGACGCTGCTGCATGCATTACTGTATTATGTCAGCGCCGGTGTTTTTGTCGTTTTGCTTGGCTTTGTCATTGTGGCAGAACGCGAAAGCCGCCAGCAGGCAGAAGCATTGTCGCAAGAAGTAGAAGTTTTGAGCGCCAAACTAGAACGTCTGCGGATTGCGAGAGAGATTCATGATTCTCTAGGGCACACCCTCACTTCATTGGGAGTACAGCTGGAAGTTGCTCAGAAATTGCGCGATCGCGATTTAGCGAAATCCTTCGATTCGGTAGACAATGCCGCTCTATTGGTGAGTCAGTGCCTACAAGATGTGCGGCAACTGGTTCAAACCATGCGCCATCGGTCCAGTTTCAATCTTAATGAAGCGCTACACGAACGACTTGAGCAGATGCGCCAGCAGGGAATTGCCACTCAAGTAAATTTAAGTTTGCCTGCCCTCTCCCTGCAATCGAGTTATCAGCTTTACTGCATTTTGAAGGAAGGCTTAATTAACATTCAAAAGCACGCCAAAGCAGCTCAGGTGACGCTGCGGGGACTGGTTGAATCAGACGCGATCGTGGTGACGCTGCAAGATGATGGTCAAGGGTTTGATCTGAAGCAGCCATTGACTGGATGCGGTTTGCCAGGAATGCAGGAACGGGTAGAACTCTTGGGTGGAACCCTTAAAATTAGTACGGGTTCCGATCAGGGAACGCAAATCAAAATTGTGATGCCTTATGATTCGAGTGCTCGTCGTTGATGACCAATCCTTCTTTCGAGAAGGGTTAGCCTCTTTGTTGTCCCTAGAGACAGACATCGAAGTGGTAGGACAGGCAGCGGATGGAAGAGCGGCGATCGACCTGACCGGGACGCTTCAGCCCGATGTCATTCTCATGGACATTCGCATGCCCAAATGTGATGGCGTTACAGCTACTCGTGAAATTCTCCGCAGCTATCCGTGGATTCGTATCTTGGTGCTGACAACGTTCGACGAGGATGACTATGTGTGGGAGTCGCTGAAGGCAGGAGCAACTGGATACCTACTCAAAAACACTCCCTCTGGACAGGTGGCTGATGCTATCCGCACAATTCATAAAGGACACAGTCAGCTCGGGCCAACGATCGCACCTAAAGTCTTTGCCCAGCTTCAACAACCTGTTAGTGCTACCCCAGCTAATTTAGCCTTAAGTGAACGGGAGCTAGAGGTTCTCAAGCTACTAGGACAGGGAAAGACAAACCGTGAAATTGCCAAAACCCTGCATATTACCGAAGGAACCGTCAGAAACTACATCAGCCGGGTTCTGAGCGAGCTAGATTTGAGCGATCGCACTCAAGCTGCACTCTGGGCACATGGAAATTTAGATTAGCGATCGCCACAGCATTGACTCCAAAAGCATTCGTGGGAACCTGCGATCGCTCGGCAAAGCCCTTGACGACGGCGATCGCTACTGACCCACTCTACCCAAGAGAGGCTCAAGACAAAACCTAAAATCTAAACTATTGAGAATCGGTGCCAATTAGGATAAAATTTTTCCATCCTCTCTGGCATCTGATGCTTTGGATGTAGATTGCTAGGGGTTGCTCCAAAAGCCTGTCTACGAGGAGTTGTCGGCTGGCGTTGGGGCAACCCCGTTTTATCGCTCCTGTTTATTCCTATAGCGCTGCTGCGCCCATCGCTATGACCATTACCCTTTCCCAAGCTGACTACGCGAACTGGCTCGACGAGGCTACCGCAACAGACAGCGAAGTAACGGCTTATCCTGCTGCTCTCGGTCAGGGGCAACAGCGCTATGTGGCTCTGCGCGAGGGCGTCGAACTTTGTATGGAAGAGTTCTGTCTGCACGATGATTTGGAGATTAGACACTGCGATCGCGAACATCCGCTGGAGTTTATCTTTGAGCAAGTTCAGAGCAGCGGCAAAAGCAGCCAGCGCTACGTCTTCTTTGGCAGTGGTCTAGCTCCGGCGGAGGCTTGGCGGGTTCCCGGCAATCAACGGATTGTAGGGATCAACGTCCATATCGATCCTTACGCCTTTCACCAGTGGATTGGGGAAGCCTGCGATGATCTTCTAGACCTGTTGCGCCCTGCGGATCAACGCTACCTGGAGCGCTCTGGCACTCCCACAGCGGCGATGCAAATGGCGGTGCAGGCGATTTTGCACTGTCCATTTCAAGGGCTAACCCAGCGGCTCTACCTGGAAAGCAAAGTGTGGGAGCTGATGGCGCTGCTAATTGAAGACTTGAAAACAATGTCTGATAGCTTCAGCCCACCAGCCCTCAAAGCCGACGATGTAGAACGCATCCACTACGCCAGTAAGCTGCTGTGCCGCCAGATTGCCCATCCCCCCACGCTGATTGAGCTGGCGCGGGCGGTGGGCATCAATGACCACAAGCTCAAGGTGGGCTTTCGTCAGGTGTTTGGCACCACGGTGTTTGGCTATCTGCACGAGCACCGTATGGAGCGATCGCGCCAGCTACTCGAATCGGGCGACCTCAGCGTCACCGCCGCCGCCGAGGCCGTGGGCTTTGCCAGCCGGGGCCACTTCGCCGCCGCCTTTCGCCGCAAGTATGGAGTGAATCCGGGGGTGTATGTGAGGGGGAGGAGGGCGTGAGGGGTGGGTGGGTAGGAGGGTGGATGGGTAGGAGGGTGGATGGGTGGATGGTTCCGCTTCATGCTCTGCACCGCACACCTAAATGATAAAGATAGGGAAATTGGTTTTCTACCCCTCATTCGTCGCACACTTTGCCTAACCCTCCTACCCTCCTACCCACTCACCCATCCACCCGCCCACTCCCCCACTTGCTCCCAAAAACTCCCAAATCTGATCGCAAAAACTCCGTCTAGGGATCATCTTTCGCTTTAGCGACTGCCACTGCCCTGTATCTTGTTGAGAAGTATTCCTGATTGCCTCAAAGCTATAGGCAGCTAAGGCATTGTCCTCAACGATTTACAGGTGGTGTGATGGGAGTTCGATTGCAGCGGTTGGTATTGTTGGCGGGATGGCTGGCGCTAGTGCCAATGGCGGCTCAGGCTGAAACGGCGCTGCCGTTACTGGAGGCGGCACCCAGCGGGCAGGCAGCAGATCTCAATCTGGCCCAGGGGGCAACGCAAATTACTGGCGTGCGGGTAGAACCCGACGGTCAGGGAATTCGCCTGGTGCTAGATGCCGACGGAGCGCTGGCAGAACCCACCACTTCGGTAGTCGGCAATGCGCTGGTGACCGACATTCCCAATGCGGTGCTGGCCTTGCCGGAGGGCGAGAGTTTTGAGCAGTTTGGGCCTGCTGAGGGCATTGCCCTGGTGAGCGTCACTAGCTTGGAAGATAACCGGGTGCGAGTGTCGATTACCGGCAGCGATGGACCGCCAGCGGTGAATGTGAGCTCTGGGGTGGCCGGGCTGGTGCTGGGCGTTACACCAGGGCAAAGCTTGGCCTCTGGGGAGGAGGAAGTCATTCGCATCGGGGTGACGGGTGAGGGCGATGAGGGCTATGCGCCTAGCGACTCCAGCACGGCCACGCGCACCGACACGCCCCTGCGCGACATTCCCCAGTCGATTCAGGTGATTCCTCAGGCAGTGATTGAAGACCGCGATGCGCGGGAGTTGGGCAATGCCCTAGAGACAGCGGGTTCGGTGGCCGACAATGGCGGTCGGGGGCTGAGCGTGTTTGGCCCTGGCTTTTTGATTCGCGGCTTTGAGAACCGAGGCGGTGTTTTTCGCGATGGGGTCGAGGCGGTTTCGCTGGGGGGGCTGAGCACCAATGACATCGAGCGGGTCGAGGTGCTGCGCGGGCCGGCCTCGGTGCTGTTTGGCCAGGGTGAGCCGGGTGGCATTATTAACCTGGTACCCAAGCGCCCGCTGAGTGAGCCGTTTTATGACATCTCTGCGGGTGTCGATAGCTTTGGCAGCTACGACGGAGCGGTTGACCTATCGGGACCCATCACAGACGACAGCACTCTTCGCTACCGACTTAATGTGTCCTACGAAAATCTCAACAGCTTCCGCAACCTGGTGGATGGCCGAAGGCTGCTGATTTCGCCGATCATCACCTGGGATATTAGCCCCAGCACCTCGCTGGATGTGTATGGGCAGTATACGAGCGATCGCGAAACTATCGATGAAGGGTTGGTGGTGGGTGCCAATGGCATTATCGATCTGCCGCGCGATCGCTTCTTGGGCGAAGACTTTGGCGAATTTTCCCAAGAGCAGTTCAACCTTGGTTATCGTCTCAACCACGAGGTTAACGAGAATCTTGATCTGCGCCATACCCTCCAGTACCAACGATATGCGCCGCGCCGCTACGCTCCCCTATTTGATTCGCTGGATGAAACGACCGGCGAGCTGGGGCGCTTGGCCTACTTTGCGGGTGGCACCTACCAGCGCTTTTACACTAATGCAGAAGCTGTTGGGCGTTTTAACACCGGCTCCATTCCTCACCAGGTATTGTTTGGCGTTGAATATCGCAACACGCTGGAGCAACCCGAGTTTCAGTTCAGCAATTCCTACAACTCCATCAATATTTTTAACCCGGTTTACACGGGCACTCCCTACGCGATCGAACCCGAATTCTTTAGGGACGACACGATTAGAACCGTAGGCATTTATCTGCAAGATCAGATCGATATTTTGCCGAATCTCAAGCTGCTGGCTGGGGTGCGCTACGACACCGCCGATCAGTTTCGCACGACCCGCGACATCGGCCAGCCCCGCGAAGAATTTAGACAGACAGACAGCGCTCTTTCGCCTCGGGTCGGCATTGTTTATCAGCCGATCGAGCCGGTGTCGCTCTACGCCTCCTACACCACTTCATTTCAGCCTTCCTTTGGGGCCAGCCGCAACGCTGACGACTCCACCTTCGCCCCCGAGCGGGGCCGACAGTTTGAGGTGGGGGTTAAGGGCGATATTACCGACAGCCTCAGCTTTACAGCGGCCCTGTTCGATATTCGCCGCCAAAATGTGCAAACCACTGATCCCGACGACCCAGCGTTTACCATCCAAACTGGAGAAGTGGCCAGCCGAGGCTTTGAGCTAGGTCTGGGTGGCGAAATTTTGCCGGGGTGGAACCTCACCGCCAACTACACCCTGCTGGATGCTTTTGTCAGCCAAGATAACTCTATTCCGGTGGGCAACAGTCTGGCCAATGTGCCCGACAACCAGTTCAGCCTGTGGAGCACCTACGAACTACAAGAGGGAAGTTTGGAGGGTCTAGGTTTTGGTCTGGGACTGTATTACGTCAGTCAGCGAGCGGGCAATTCTGACAATAGTTTTACGCTGCCCAGCTATTTTCGCACCGATGCAGCGCTGTTTTATCGCCGCGACAACTGGCGAGCCCAGCTCAATGTTGAAAACCTATTCAACAGCCGTTATTTCACCTCGTCGGATCAGTTTTTGGGAGTAACTCCCGGAGCCCCGCTGACGGTTTCAGCTAGGGTGGGGGTGGAGTTTTAGGAAAGTTAGTAGGGTGCATCCTGCTTCTGCAAGTTTGTGGCCCTCATCCCCTAACCCCTTCTCCCTTGGGGAGAAGGGGAACCGGATTTTCAACGTCCCTCTTCCTCAGGAAGAGGGATTTAGGTACAGCTTCCTTCCCGCGGGTTGATCGACAGATTGGGACGGACCTGAGTGAATAAGCGATCGCAAGATAAGTGAGTGAGGTTAGACATTTGAACTTACGAGTTCTAAAACAGTGGGCAATCAAACTTGTCCTGGCGCTGGTGACCTTGGGATTAGTAGTCGCTTGTCAGGGGGGAGAATCAACCGTCGATCAATCGACTGCGGTGGATTGCACTGAGGTTGAACATGCAGCTGGAACGACCTGTGTGCCGGAAACCTATGAGCGATTGGTGACGCTGGATGGGGTGACGTTTGAGTATGCGATCGCATCTGGCCTCTCCCCCATTGCCACGGCCATGGGCGGCTTGATGGATCACATGGCCGAGCAAATGGCCCAGGTCGAGAACGTCGGGCTGACGGGAGAACCCAATCTAGAGCAGGTGCTGGCTCTCAAGCCCGATTTGATTGTGGGGCTGAACGACAATCAGGCGGCCTATGCCCAAGCTGCTCAAATTGCGCCAACGCTCATGTTTAGCTTTGAGCACAGCGGTCAGTGGAAAACGCTGTTTCAACAGATGGCGGCGGCATTGGGGCAAGCGGATGCGGCGCAGCAGACGATGGCCGATTACGACGCGAGAACGGCAGACTTTAAGGCTCAGATGGGTGATCGCCTCAACGACCTGCGGGTGTCGGTGGTGCGAATTTATCCTGACACCATTAATCTCTACCTGCGGGATTCGTTTGCGGGCACTGTGTTGCAAGATGCGGGGTTGGCCCGACCGACCGCTCAAGATATTGGAGCCGATAAGGCAGCGGCCCTGTTTGATAACCCGATTCAAACCAGCATTAGCCGAGAACTGCTGGGGCAGGCCGATGGCGATGTCATTTTTCTCTGGATGGGTGAGAACACTCCCGAGGCGACGGCAACAGCTAAGCAAAAACTAGAGGCGCTGCGACAAGACCCGCTTTGGCGACAGCTCAAGGCGGTGCAGGCGGGGCGTGTTTACACCGTGCCCAGCTATTGGATTGGCAGCGGCCCGATCGCCGCCAATGCCATTTTGGATGACCTGTTTAAATATCTTGTGGAGCCAGCGTAGGCATGCCTGACCAGTTGATTGTGTGCAAAAGCTGCGGCTTTTCAGCAGATGAAGAGAAGCGCGATGGGGAAACGGGCGGGGAGCACCTGCTGAAGCACCTGGAGGCGCTACATTCGCAGTGGTCTCGCAAGGGTGAGTTGGCGATCGCGACGACGGGGTGTTTGTGCATTTGTGAAAAGGCCTGCGCGATCGCCTACGTGGGCACCGGCAAACCCACCTATCTTTTCGCTGACCTCGACCCTGCCACCTGCGCTGCCGATCTGCTCACGGCGGCTGAGCTATATCTCGATAGCAAAGATGGCATGGTGCCCTGCTTCAAGTTGCCTGATGAGCTTCAACCTCGCAGAATGGCGCGAATTCCGCCTGCACCTTAAGAGTGGCGGGCAGTTAGTAGGCTGGATTGTTTGATTTCCTTAGTCAACCCAACGACCCTATTCACCCGCCACTAGTAATCTCTCAAATTCACTAACTGGCTTTATTCGGTCGGTGTGCAACAGAATTGTTCAACTGCGAACTGTATATCACGTCTCTTAAATAAACAGTTAGATCATTCGCTGGGGGTACAGCCGGAACCTGATACATCATGTCACTGACAAAGCCCCGATGATAAGTGCCATGATTCACTACATGCAGAATGATTTCACTACGGGACATCGCACCTTCACCGCCGTCAACGAATTGGAAGTTTACGATGTCTAGCCACTCCTGCTCAGAAATCGAATGAGCATAGTCAACATACCACTGGTCAACGGTCTTGACTGCTTGCCACAGATCTTCTAATGGTGGATGAGTCTCAGTATTTCTTGCAGTATATGGGTGAATTTCTTTTTCCAGATGAGCTTTAAAGATGCAATCGATGACATAGGCATGATTGAGCGTATGAACCATGTTTCTGAAACGGGTTTTACGTTCTTTGATTGCCTCACCTTCTGGCAAGGATTTTATGGCTGAAAATGTAATTTCATTTGCCCAGGCTTTGTATCCAGTCAACCTTTTTGCTATTTCAGAAAAGTCCATTACGGCTTCTACTCCAAGCTCAATCCTGTCCCGATTATGACCTCATATGGTGCTTATTATCGCCTAGTTAGTAGGTTGGGTTGAGCTAGCTGAACTCAACACCTACCGTTACCTCAACACTCCTCTACGTACCCTAGGTCTATTCCCAATAGGTAAATCTCATGCAGTATCACAGTGGGTTGGGTACAAAATCCTTTTGAAATGGTTGGGTTGACGAAGAAAATCTAACCTACGGGAGATCTGCGATCGTACTCAGTAAAGCGTGGCCTAGGCGATCGCATGCAGTTGTTTGTCCGGTTGAGTGAGGGGTTAGGCGTCAGCGCTCAAGGTACGGAGCAATGTTTTTCATGGTCCGCAAAACGTATTCTTCCTTTTCGCCCACGGGTGCGACGTAGTGCAATGCTGCCTTTGCAGCTTCTTCGCCTTCGCTTTTGACGATGATCCAGGCTGCCAAGTATTGCGAGGCGAAGCAACCGCCGGCTGTGGCGACGTTACCTGTTGCGAAGAATGGCTGGTTGAGAACCTCGACCCCGGCGTCTTGAACCCAGGGTTTTGTTGTGAGGTCTGTGCAGGCGGGTACGGAACCGAGCATGCCGAGCTTCGCCAAGATAAGCGTTCCGGAGCATTGTGCTCCGATCAATTGGCGTTGGGGATTTAAGCGCAGCCGCGACATAAGTTCTTTGTCAGCTACTATCTCTCGGGTTTTGATGCCGCTGCCAATGATGACGGCATCGGCAGGCTCAACTTCGTCGAGGCTCGATTGAGCGTGGATCGTGACTCCATTCATAGACGTGACAGTTGGCTCGGGGCAACACAGCGTCACTTGCCAGTTTGGCTGCTTAATTCTGTTGAGTATGCCCAGTGCAACGAGAGAATCCAGTTCGTTGAACCCCTGAAATGTGAGGATTGCTATGCGCATGTCGGCGGTAAGAAGGAGTCAGTAGGTTGGGTTGAGCTAGCGTAGGTGTTGCCTTCTCGCAGAGTAACCCAACACCCGTCGTTAATCTAGCACTATGTACTACCTGGAATTGTTGGGTTTCTTTTGTCAACCCAACCTATAAGAGATTTGCGATCGCACTCAATGTATAGCGGATGAGGGATGAAGCGATCGCTGTTGCTGCTTACGCTAACAAACAAGTGCTCTTAGGAGCCGACGTAAAAGAAGTGGTTTTATGACTGAGAATCAACATAACAATCCCGACAACGCCGAAGCTACTGATGCGGAAACCTTTGATCCTCGTGACTTAGTCAATAAGGGTGGCTACGACAAAGACCCCCAAGAAATCCTTTCAAATCCTGCTGTTGTCCCTCAAATGCTCGGCGATCGCCGCGACGAAGAGGGCGCAGGTATGGGGCAAGTCGATGACCAAGACTCTGAATAATTTCGTTGTAGTCTTTAAGACTAATGGCGATAAACGCTACGTAATGGATTGGCGCTGCCTAATCCATTTTTTTGCCCACTGAAACTGTACTCTAGTATGTTTGGCTGCTGGCTAGTCTTCGGAGCGATCGCCCACGTAGCAGTTAATAGGCTGAGTTGAGTTAGCGTAGGCTTTACCTTCTTGCAGAGTAATCCAACGCCCAACGTTGATTTAGCACTATGTAATACCACAGTGGGCGAGAGTGAAATCTTTCTGGGATTGTTGGGTTTGCTTTGTCAACCAGCCTATAAGAGATCTGCGATCGCTCTTAATAATCAGAATCATTTATATAAGCAATTCGACTTGTTGGAGAGTAAAACAATATGGTGTAGTCACTAGAACCTTTTACGTAGCATTTTCCTTCAACTAAGTCTAACGGTTTCCACCAATCCGTTGGAGGAAACCAACTATGTTCAGATAACTGGTTTCTTCGTTCAGCTAATCGCTGGATACAATGGTCGTTCGTAGTAGAGGCTAGTTCCATCTGCTGAACAAACAGCTCAACATTTGATGGTTTTATATTAAAGCGGCAGGAGTAGGAAAAGCCATCTGCAATAACTACTCCATTAGTGCGGCAGCGGAGATTATGTACAGCTCCGATAAGATGCGGATATGGATATTGAATGTGAAACCCAAAATAAATTAAAATAATATGACCTGAATTTAGCAGATATGGAACAGCGAGGTAGACGAGACACAGCCAAATAAAAAAGCTAGAAGCAGGTAAGGTAACCAGGGAAGCAATGAGTAATCCACATCGAATGAAACCTGGCTGTCTTAGTAATCGTGTCATTGAAACTTCCTCTTTAAAGTCTAGTTAGTAGGTTGGGTTGAGCTAGCGAAACCCAACATCCACCGTCAACCCAACCTATAGGAGATCTGCGATCGCTCTTAATGATCAGAATCATTTATATAAGCAACTTGACTTATTGAAGAATAGAACAGTAGGAAGTGATCTCTTGCGTAGCATTGTCCTTCGACTAAGTCTAAAGGTTTCCACCAATCCTTTGGAGGAAACCAACTCGTTTTAGCTAACTCTGGTCCAGGTTTAGCTAACCGTTCTATACAGAGGTTACTTGCGATAGGGTGTAGCTCCCTCCGCTGAACAAACTGCTCAACATTCGATGGTTTCACATTAAAGCGACAGGAGAAGGAATGACCAACAACTGCTCCATTGGTGCGGCAGCGGAGGTCATGTATAGATCCAATAAAATACGGATATGGATAATTAATGTGAAACCCAACATAGGTTGGAATAGTACGACCTGAATTTAGTAAATGTGGAACACTGAACAGGTAGAGACATATCCAAATAAATAAGAAAGAAGCAGGGAAGGCAATCAAAAAAGCAATGAGTAATCGAGGTCGTATGAAACCTGGTTGTCCTGATAATCGTATCATTTAAACTTCCTATTTAAAGTTTAAAGAACTGGTATATATTTATAGAAATTTTGCGGAGAATATCGAATACAAAACTAATCTAAAGTTGATATTATCACCCCCCTAGACGCTGACATCAAGCAAGTCCGAAGAAATAATCACGGCTGTCTATTCTGTCCTTGCAATTATTCCATAGATAACTTTCAAACGGCTGTTCCCGCAAGCAACTCAAGCGGCCTGATGACCAATATAAGCGGTTGCAGATAATCTCAGATCACCAAAATTTCTCCTTTTTCCGCTTAATCGACTTGTTACACAGCCGGTGCCACTCTAGGTTACCAACCGTCAGCATCCAACTACTCAATAAGGCTAGGGATATGCTTGCGACGAGTCTCACTACACAGCTTCTTGGAACCGCTGCTGGTCAGCTAGTACTGCAGCTATATTTGCGTAAGCTATTGCAACAAATAACTTCTTTGTGTCCGGTGTGCACAAGCATTGTTAAACCGCGATCGCTTGCTTAAAAAGCATAAATTGCAAATAGCTACTTAGTAATCAGAATGACTTAGATAAGCAATTTGGCTTGTTGAGGAATAAAACAGTGTGAAGTGACGATCGGGATTTGAGTAGCATTGTCCTTCGACTAATTCTAAGGGTTTCCACCAATCCTCTGGAGGAAACCAACTCGTTTTAGCTAACTCTGGTCCAGGTTTAGCTAACCGTTCTATACAGTGGTTACTTTTGGTAGAGCTTAGTTCCCTCCACTGAATAAACTGCTCAACATTCGATGGTTTCATACTAAAGCGGCAGGAGTAGGAAAAGCCATCCGGAATAACTACTCCGTTAGTGCGGCAGCGGAGATTGTGCACGGCTCCCATAAGACTTGGATATGGATAATTAATGTGAAATCCAACATAAGCTGGGATAATACTATCTGAATTAAGCAGAGATGGAGCAGCGAAGAAGACGAGACTCAGCCAAATAAAGAAGCCAGAAGCAGGTAAGGTAACTACGAAAGCAACGAGTAATCCACGTCGAATGAAACCTGGCTGTCTTAGTAATCGTGTCATTGAAACTTCCTCTTTAGAATTTAGAGAACTGGTGCGTAGTTATAAAAGCTTTTACAAGGAGTACAAAATATAAACTTAATCCAAAATTAATATTTTCAACTCCCCCAACATTGCTGTTAGATGATTCTGATGAAAGTACTTATATGTTGTCTATTCTGTTCTTGAAATCATTCTACAGATAGCTCTCAAGCGGCTGTCCTCACAGACAACTCAAGTGATCTAACTCATAATTAGAGGGAAAAATTCTGCCTAATACTCTCCTGTGGGAGCTTAGGTGGAAGTCTATCAGCTTAAATATCTTTATATGGATTTTAGGCGGAAAGATTCTGGTCTAAACGCAGAACATAGGATCTTAATATAGAAATATTTTTTGTATGAACGCCCGAGCGCTGAAGTATCTCCAGGCTTCAGATTCTTTTTTGTTCATAGATGCTGGATTTCTTAACCAAGGCTGTCCTACGGTTATGGGGAGCTTTTGTACCACTATTCTCTTACATTAAGCCGTTCAGCAGAGCGGTGCTTACGCAGAACTCGAAAACTTTAGCGCTGCCTGAAGATGCTGGTAACACCAACGACAGCTAACTCCGCAAATCTACGGCGCAGATTGCGAAGCTAGGCTCATCGTACCCTAGCCCCCACAGTTTGCACTTCAACTGCGGGTGGCTGGGGTTTTCGCGTTCTGTCTTCCTAAACAACAACTGGAGACAGAACCCATGTTTGAATATCTCGAACCCGATGCCAGCGGCGCATCTCATCTTCCGCCGTCTTCACACAGTACTCCTCAAATTCGCCCCGAGCGGGTGCGCCATATGCTCTACGGCAGCCTCGCAGGCATAGACCGCACCATCAAAATCCTCCACGCCCTCGGCTACACCGACCCCAACGACTGGAGCGACCCCATCCCCGTGCCGCCTACCAGCGATATCAGCGGCGCAACCTCCTCAGCAGGAACTGTCTGGATGGCGATTCCGGGACGGATCGCTTCGCGAATCGCCACCAAAACCGTGCTGATTGAGTAATGCACTTTGTCCGCCCCCGATGGCAGCACCCTTTTTCGTCGGGGGCGGCGACCAACATCAAGCCCACCGCTCGCAACTTGGCCTACTGAGCAGCCCGTTTCACAAACTAAGACCGCCGTAAAGCAAACTGGCACAACTGTTTAGCTTACACAGGCCAATGTATAGCGAAGTGGCACAGCTGTTTAGCTTACACAGGCCGATGTATAGCGAAGTGGCACAGCTGTTTAGCTTACACAGGCCAATGTATAGCGAAGTGGCACAGCTGTTTAGCTTACACAGGCCGATGTATAGCGAAGTGGCACAGCTGTTTAGCTTACACAGGCCGATGTATAGCAAAGTGGCACAGCTGTTTAGCTTGCACAGGCCGATGTATAGCAAAGTGGCACAGCTGTATAGCGAAGTGGCATAGCTGTATAGCTTATTGAGGTCGCTGTTTAGAAAAGCTGGTTTTTGTCACTAACAGCTTTCATGAACAATGGCCATCACTTTCACAGTCATTGCTCATACCATTTTATCGACCTCAACAGGAGTCTCCAAACTGCTGTCAGCACAGGGTTTGTAAACACTAATGGCGCGATAATCAAGTTGCCATGAAAGTTCTTCAGTCATGGTTTCCGAGTTAGTCCCTGCTCTTGAATCGTCTGCCCGATCGCACACAGATCGTCGAGTTTCAACAATCCAACCAGAAATATCAGTTGTTGAAGAAGGCAACAACTCCTGCAAAACCACAGAGTCAACCTTAACCTTCCAGGGGCAAGGAGACTGCCCCCATAAACTAGAGACCACCTGACCCGTCTCCGGCAGCACTTGCAAGCGCAACTGTAGTGCCACAGCACTGTGATTCCGAACGATCAAGTCTTTGTAGCCATAGGCGATCGAAGCATCTTGGCCAAGCTGGTAAAAGCGATCGCCCCCATAAGCATCAATGCTATGGCAGTGCCGCTCCAAAATCTGGCAGCCTGAAACCAAAAACGTATGAAACAGGTTGGTAGCAATTAAGCATAGTCCGCCACCAACTCCCGTCTGCACTTGACCGCGCACAAACACGGGTCCTGTCTTAAACCCATTGCTTAAGCTTGGATCGCCTACGCAATTACAGAAGCTGAAGATTTGCCCAGGGTTAAGTTGAAGTTGGTGAATTTTGCTCGCAGCCAGTTGCAAATTTAAGACACGATTTTCCCGAATTTCTGGACTGCCACGGTCAGGAATAGCTGTGACAGAATCACACCATAAATGAGGGAAAAGATGTGACTGATCAGGAGTTTGTTGCCGAGCATAAAAGAAAGGGTAGCCACGAAGCAGGCTCCTAGCGTACTTGAGGCTAATACGTAGAGATCGTTTCCATTCTTTCAAAACGGCGACTCCTTTACTTATTTACCCAATAGATTCAATAGATATCAAGCAATTCCGCATCTAGAGTAAAAGCTAATGTCGGGCATCAGCGGCGCGCTATAGCCCTTGATGAAGAGAGGCCTGCCGGTGCACGTCTGCTGCATGCCGATGTTAGGTTGCAGCACCCATACAATCTTTTCCCCGGTCTACCAGCTCCGCCTCCAGCGCCACCACGAGCCTTTTATCGGCACGTACCAATCTTCTCCAACAATTGGAGGTGTACCGTCCGGGC
The DNA here is from genome assembly GCF_014695395.1 of Nodosilinea sp. FACHB-131. Classification (GTDB taxonomy): domain Bacteria; phylum Cyanobacteriota; class Cyanobacteriia; order Phormidesmidales; family Phormidesmidaceae; genus Nodosilinea. The sequence goes on along the minus strand of NZ_JACJOF010000025.1, from coordinate 122,952 downwards.
TATAGACGACGCCGCAGTCATCCGCCAGACCACACTCACCAATAATGAAGCGTACCGCGTTGCCAGCCTTGTCTATCTCGCTAACTTTAAAGAAGCCAATCCACGTCGGTGCACCTATCCCTGTCCCTGAGCGCGTGTCTGTTGCCGCCCTCTCAAGCGCAGAGCGACTCGCAGCAAATCTAGCCGCAAACGCGAGATCAAAACTGACGCCCGCAAAGACAATGACAAGAAAAACTAACTGGATTACGAAGGGGTAAGGGAGTATTTTAATCAGCCGCTCGCGTTTCCTCAGACATCTTCCTATCAGGCCAACAGCAGTGGCGACTGTGACTGCACCAAAAGCGAGGCCGCCAAGGAAATAGAATACGTAATCCAACATGGACACTCCATCACTGGCGCTAACGAGTGCGACGCTTCCCCATAGAAGTGCTGCGCCTGCGATCGCCCAGAGGATAGAGTTCGACTTTTTCATAACCCATACCTCAGCAGCACAACTATGTATTAAGTATCAGATTTGTCAGATAAGACCCTATATTTTCCGTATTATCTAGCACTTTTGCTATTAAATATCTCGAACCCAATGCCTGCGGCGCGTCTAGTTAACCCAGCGGTGTAGCCCCAAGAACCGCTCTCTACAGAAACTCCGCTGAGCAGCCAAAAAGATCCGGCGGGGAGCCCTGGGGGGAGAGGGGGAGTGGGAGAGTGGATGGGTAGATGAGTGGATGGGTTATTGGATTGTCCAGGTGGAAGCGTTTTTGATCATGTTGACGAGTTGTCCTAAGACTTGGGCGTAGTTGCGATAGAGGTTCCTACCGGATTCGGCATCTAAATATTGGCATTTAACTGCAAACTCTAGCCAAATTTGAGTTTCTGTTGCTTCAGCCTGGCAGTCACTGATTTTTGCAACAAAGGCAGCTTGATATCGCCGTTTTCGCCAAGCTTCTCCCAAATTGGCACACACTGACCGAGACGACCTTCGAATTTGGTCAGTCAAGGAATATCTCTCCTCAACTGGAAACCGTTTAGACACCTCAAAAACTTCCATAGCTGTGGCAAAAGCCACCTGATAAACCTCTAAATCCCGATAACTCCTCACCAATTCCCTAGTCATCTCCCACCCTTTCCCTAACCGTCTCCCTCCAAATAATTCCCGTCCACCCATCTACCCATCCACCCATCTACCCCCACACCCCTATGCCCCCCATCACCCACCTCCTCTGGCAGCTCATCCGCTACGCCCAGCGGCTCTACTGGGTCGATACGCTGCTGTGGCTGTTCATTCTCGGCCTGCCAGCGGTGCCAGGGCTGATCATTCGCGAATTTTTTGACACCCTCACTAGGGAGTCTCGCCTTAGCAGTTCGCCCTGGGTGTGGATTGGGCTGCTGCTAGCGGTGGGGCTGGCGCGGGTGGTGGCAATTTTTATCGGGCGCATTACCAAGACTCAGCACCGATTTTTGATCAGTGGCCTGGTGCGACACAATCTGCTGCACGAACTGCTCAAGCGTCCTGGGGCCGAGCTGGCGACGGGTGGGGCCGACGGCCAAAATGCTTCCCCCGGTGAAATTCTCAGCTACTTTCGTGACGATGCAGCGCAGATTGAGGATGTGGTGGTGGGCACCAACGAGATCTTTGGCGCTGGGGTGTTTGCCGTGGGCTCCGTGGCGCTGCTGATCAGCGTCAACCCGACGATGACGCTACTGGTATTTTTGCCGCTGTGCGCGATCGCCCTCTTGGCCCACCAGGCCGAGCACCGCCTCAAACGCTACCGCCGCGCCAGCCGCCATGCTACTCAGCAGGTCACTGGGCTGATTGGCGAATTGTTTACCGCCGTGCAAGCGGTGAAGGTGGCCGGGGCCGAGGCCCAAATGCTGGAGGAATTGCGGAAAAGGTGCGATCGCCGCCGCGATCTGATGGTGCGCGACCAGGTCTTCACCGCCGTGCTCAACTCCGGCTTTGAGAATATCGTCAGCATCGGCACCGGGCTAATCTTGCTGGTCGCCTCCCAAAGCCTCGGTGCCCAAGGCGACCTCACCGTGGGCGACTTTGCCCTGTTTGTCTATTACTTATCGTTTGTCACCTACTTTCTCGCCTTCCTCGGCGGCTTTATCGCCACCATTAAGCAGAGTGAGGTCTCTTTTGAGCGCATGGGGAAGTTGGTGGGCGCGTGGGAGCGTGGGAGCGTAGGTGGGTGGGCGCGTGGGAGCGTAGGCGAGACCAGCACCCATGAAATAACCGAACCGAACCCACCAACCCACCAACCCACCAACCCACCTACCCATCCACTCATCCACCTATCCACCCCTCACCCTCTTACCCACCCCCACCCCCTCTACCTCAAACCCCTCCTGAGCTCACAACCTGTGCTGCCATCGATGACGACGGCGATCGCATCCGAACCCCTTAACGAGCTACGGGTCGAAGGGTTGACCTACCACTATCCAGGCGGTGGTGGCATCAGCGACATCAGTTTTACCCTCACCCAGGGCAGTTTGACGGTGATCACCGGGCGGGTGGGTGCGGGCAAAACCACTCTGTTGCGGGTGCTGTTGGGCCTGCTGCCCAAGCAATCTGGCGCGCTGTATTGGAATAGTCAGCCGATTCTCGACCCAGCAAATTTTTTGGTGCCGCCGCGAGCCGCCTACACGCCGCAGATTCCCCAACTTTTCAGCGCCTCACTGCGGGAGAATCTGCTGCTGGGGCTAGGGGATGCCGTTGGCCCAGAACAGTTTGAGCGAGCGATCGCCACCGCCGTCTTCGATCGCGATCTCGCCCAAATGCCCGAGGGGCTAGAGACCCTAATCGGCACGCGCGGCTTTCGCCTTTCTGGGGGGCAAAAACAACGGACCGCCGCCGCCCGCATGCTGCTGCGCCAGCCCGCCCTGATGGTGTTCGACGACCTCTCCAGCGCCCTCGATGTCGAAACCGAGCAACGTCTTTGGGAGCAGTTATTTGAGAATAGAGAAGAGGCGGGGGGTGAACGGTATAGGGTGCAAGGTACAAGGTATAAGGCAAAACCCAATACCCAGTACCCAACACCTGATACCCAAAACCCGCCTACCCATCCACCCGCCTACCCATCCACCCATCCACCCACCTGCCTCGTCGTCTCCCATCGCCCTGCGGTACTCAAGCGCGCTGATCAAATTCTGCTTTTAGAGAATGGACGCATTGAGTCTGTAACGTAGTCGTAATCTTGAGGTTTAACCGGCATGGCCGACGAAAAAGCTTGGTGGATTTTTGCCCTGCTTTCTGCTTTTTTTGCCGCATTGACCACCATCTTTTCGAAAATTGGCGTTGAAAACATCAACTCTAATTTGGCCACGGCAATTCGTACAGTGGTCATTTTGGCGCTCGCATGGGGCATAGTCTGGGCGGATGGGCAATTGCAGGGGCTGTTGACGCTCTCGCCTAGGACGCTTGTGTTTTTGGTACTGTCGGGAATAGCGACCGGACTGTCATGGCTTTGCTACTTTAGGGCCCTACAGCTTGGCAATGCCTCTTTAGTCGCGCCTGTAGATAAGTCTGGGTTGATTTTGGTACTATTGCTGTCTGTTTGGTTTTTGGGTGAACCGTTAACGATTCAGGTTGTTGTGGGCACGGCGTTGGTGTTAGCTGGAACCTTGGTTTTAGTCCTGTAATTAATGTTGCTCCTGCTTGGGGTTAACTGATTCGGTGGAATTTTCCTAAGCTTCAATTCGCTTCAGTGCTGGTATCCAATAACCGCCCAGCCCTACTCCCACCATAGCCATTGCACAAACCACGAAAAGCAGTGCCATTCCTGCACCAGGCTCGGTGCCCACCAAGCCGCCAAGAATGCCGACTAAATATCCCGTAGGGGCTATGGCTGGCTCTAGGATGTGCTCTGCTAGAGGGCCAGCGATCACGGCTGCCCCGGCACTCACGACCTGCACCACCAGGGCATTGGCGGCAAAGACTCGGCCCTGCTGTGCAGGGGCAATCTGGGTCATCCAAATTGCTGTTTCGGAGCTGCCCAGCAGAGGAAAGTTGAGCGACGAGCAAAACTGAGCCGGCACCCAGATTTGGGGCGATCGCCCCAGCCCAAATACCGTCTTACTCAACCCAGCCCCGATAAATCCGGCCAGCATGCCGCCCACTTTTCGCTTTGGGCCACCCCAAACGCTGAGAATGACTGCCCCAGCTACACCGCCAACGCCGGCTGCCGTTGCAGTGCTGGCCAGCACCTGAGCGCTGCCGTTGGACCGGGCCAAAATCATGGGTTCATAGATGGCACCACCCAGATCGTGGAAAAACCAAAACAGGGTGCTGATCAGCAGCAAGGCCCGCAGCCTAGGCTGTCGCCAAACTTCACGAAAGCCAAAGGTCAGCTTAGTCGACAGCGTTTCAATTTCAACGGTAGCTGGAGGCAAAGGCTGAGGAACTTGGAGGAAGAGGAGCGTGGCGATCGCCACGCCGAAGCTCGCCATATCAATCCCTACAATCCCCAGCAGGCCCACTAGCGGATAGAGCACCCCAGCTAAGGCCGGGCCAAAAATAGCCGCCCCGTAATGTACTGCCGAGTTCATGCTGTTGGCCCGAGTTAGTTGAGAGGGTTGCACCAGGCTAGAAATTGAGGTCTGATAGGCCAAACTTTGAATTTGGCAAAAGCCACCATTTAGCGTGGTAGCTAGATACAAGTGCCAAATTTGTAGGTCACCTGTTAAGTAAAGTAGGCCAATGCCAACTGTGGAGAGGGCAGCGACAGCATCCCCCAGCATCATCAGGTGCTTACGGTTGAAGCGATCGACAATCAGCCCTGCGAAAAGGGTGATGGGGATGCGAGGAAGCTGAGAAAAGAACCCCACCAACGCTAGGGCAGTGGCCGATCCGGTAGCTTCCCAGGCCCAGACAGTGAGGGCAAACTCGGTCATGTAGCTGCCAATAGTCGAGACGAGCTGACCGAGCCAAATAATCGTAAAAGTACGCACAAAATTAATGTATAGCCTTAGGATGCTTCGTTTAAATCGCTAGAAGTTGTGGGTGGAACGCAAGCGATAAACTCAGTTTTTAAGACCTCTGGGAATTGCTTCCAGGGAATGGTGCCGCTCTTACTATCGAGATAGCGTTCACTCAGTTGCAGAACTGCTTCAGCAATTTTGCTATGGTTGCCGTCTTTGACTAAGACTTTTGCCAGGGCGTAGGTTGACTTGCTGTCTGCCGCCAACGCAATGGAGCAGGGATGATCGCAAGTCCACAGACAATCTACGCCACGAACCTCTAGCTCTGACTGGCGCGGCCAGGTTTGATGCAAGGCTTGGATGCGATCGCACAAAACTGTGCCGTCCGCAGGCTGTTCTGGAGGCCTTTGCTCTGAGTGATGACAAGAGCGACAAATAAAGAGTGTGGATTTTGACATGACTGGTCCAGAGGCTACTTTAGTTAAAGGTGTTTTCGGAGGTGATGGTATACGGGCTAGCACCCAACACAAACCCATCTGCCCAAGAGCAAAAATTTACAGGGCGAAAAAGCTTTTTTACAAGCATTTAAGCCGCTAAAACATAGACGACTCTAACGGAATACGCCAATCAAGCTGGCTGCTTATCTTCCACTAAATACTTAAATAAATCGTCTATTACCGCATCCGCAGCCAGGGGATTGCCGCCTCTCCAGGTTGGATAGTTAACTGAGTAAACTCGATCGTTCTGAACAGCCCTCAGCTGCTGCCATAGCGGATTTTGTTTGAGTTCAGTGACTGTCTGAGCTGCTTCAGGGCCATCGGTGGCAACAAATAGAACATCGCCATCAATATCCATCAGTCGTTCTTCAGACAATTTCACAAGGCCACCAGCAACTGGTACAGCTTGAGCCGGTGGTCGACGCAACTCTGCATCGGCCAGAATGCTGCCGTTAAAAGAATTTTTTAAGTCCAGGTCAATCGTGCCACAGCACGTGTGGACAAAGGAGACTTCTAGGTTTTGCTGGCTACTTTCTAGGGCACCCTTCAAAGACTCAATGCGTTGGTTGTATTGACTCCAAACCTGCTGAGCTGAGTCTGTTTTTCCCAATACGTTAGCAACAAAGTCAACGTGCTGACGCCAGGAGGGATACCCTTCCCAGTCATCGGCGACTGTAGGGGCAATTTGCGCTAGCTGATCATAAATGGCTTCGGTAGAATATTTGATGCCAATAATGAGGTCGGGTTTTAAGGCCACTATTTTTTCAAGATTGGGTTGTTCTTCTTGGCCCAATATTTGAATCGAGTTTAGATGTTCTGCTAGGTAAGGTGGTGGCTCGTCAAAATAGACAATGGTGGCGATTGGTTTAACCCCTAGGGCGATCGCATCTCCCAGACTAGGCACACTCAGGGTAATGACCCGCTGCGGCTGATTTGGCACACAGGTTTCTCCCAAAGCATGGCGAACCATGTGGCAGTTTGACGACTCGGGCGCTGAACTCGCAGGCGGTTGGTTTTCTGAACCAGTACAACTCTGGATTAGAGCTACCATCAAGACTCCGACCCAGAATAGTTGAATACGTCGCCACCAAGATTTATAGGTCATAAGCTTTACGTTCTCAAACCGCTCATTCAACATCCTCAAAATGACCAGGAAACCGTGCCTCTAATGGTAAAAGGCGCGCCGTAAAAAACGCGCAGCGGGCTTTCTGCGGCTTCAAAGTAGGTGATATCGAATAGGTTCTCGATGTTTAACCCAACCCGAAAATCATCTCGCCTATAGAACACAGAGGCATCGGTGCGGGTATAGCCTGGCACTTGAAATGAGTTGTCTAAATCGCCCTGGCGATCGCCCACATAAAACAGCCCTAGGCCAAAGCCTAACCCCTGAAGTGCTCCCGATTGCAGCTCATAGGTTGTCCAAAGGCTAGCGGCATGTTCTGGCACATTGCTGAGGCGATTGCCCACGGCTAAGGTGTTATCGGCCGTAATTTGGGCATCGGTATAGGCATAGCCAGCGGCAATGTTCCACCCCGGCAAAATTTCACCCATCGCCATGAGTTCAACCCCGCGACTTCTCTGCTCCCCTGTCTGCACCGAGAAGTTGGGGTTAATGGGGTCTTCTGTTAATACGTTAGTCCGCGTAATTTGATAGAGTGCCAAAGTGGTCGACAGCCGGTTGTCAAGCCAGTCCGATTTAATTCCAACTTCGTACTGGTTGCCTCGCTCAGGCTCAAAGAGAGTATTGTCGAAGGCTGTGCCCACGCTCTGCAAGAACGAGCGGCTATAGCTGGCATAAAGCGCATGTTCATCACTGGGTTGATAGACTAACCCCAAACGCGGGCTAAACGCTTGATCGTCCTGGAAAGCTTCTGACCCATCGACAAAGAGCGTTTGCTGACTCACTAAGTCAAACCGTCCACCTAACAACAGTTTTAGCTGAGGCAATAGGTCGATTTGATCTTGAACGTAAACTCCTACCGAGTTAGTAATAAAGGGCTCTCTCGGATAGTCAGCAATGAATTGCCGCTGAGCTACTCCATACACTGGGTTGAAGATGTCAATGGGATCAAGGCTAAATTCTTGACTACTGGACGCATAGATATCGCGGTTGACATCAAAGCCGAGCAAGAGTCGATGGGAAATGCTGCCCGTTTGCACCGTGCCGGTCAGGTTGGTATCAAAGGAGTAGTTATCTTGAGATTGATCACTGGTGCTGAAAATACTTCGTTCTAACGTGCGCTGGTCATCAAGCAGCGCCGTTGGGAAAAGTGAATTTTGGGGCGTCTGCTGAAAACTAGCTCGAAACGAATTTTGCAGTTGCCAGTCAGGATTGATCTGGTGGTCAAGGGTGTACCCAAGCCGCAGCAAGTAGCGATCGTTTTTATCTAAATCATTATTGGGTTCTCCAACGAATCGGTTGCGGGGCAGCTGACCATTGATGTTAGGCAGCACTGTGCCCACTGCGGGCAGCCCGCGATCGTTGGGCTGTTCAGAAATCGTATACTCGCCTTCAAAGTTGATTTGGGTGTTAGGTCCAACTTGCCAACTGATAGTGGGCGCAATGACATAGTTTCGGCGCTCAAACAAGTCAATGAAGGTTGACGAACTAGAAGCACCGGCAGTGAGGCGGTAGAGCAGGGTTTCAGACTGGTTGAGCGGCCCGGTAAAGTCTATGGAGCCGCCATAGGTGTCAAAATTATCAACCGTTCCCTCTACAATGTAGTGGGGGGTTGCCAACGGCTTTTTGGTCACAATGTTGACGGTGCCACCGGGGGAACCCTGGCTAAACAAGGCTCCCGCTGGACCTCTCAAAACCTCAATCCGCTCAATGTTAGGAATCGCGATGCGAGACGTCACGTTGGTGTCATCTCGCAATCCATTACGCAAGATGTTTCTACCCGAGAATCCGCGAATGGTATAGCCCTCAAAGGCCGACTGAGACGAGTTGTCGGGGGTAACGCCCACCACCGTCCGCAAGGCTTCGTTGACGCTTTGTACCTGGCGATCTCGCAGAAGTTCTTGGGGCACTACCTGCACCGAAAACGGTAAATCGCGCAGGGGGGTATCGGTTCTGCTCCCGACGGCGGCGTTGGGAACTCGGTAATCCTGTTGCCCCTGGCCCGTAACTCCGATTTGAATGGCGTCTTCAGCACCGTCAAGCTGGGCAACTCCTGGCGCTATGTTAAAGACCAAGTTTCCTGCGGCTGTGTCAATCTGGGCCGTGGGCGGCCCGTCGGTGCCGGTAATGGACAGCCGCACAGTGCCGTCAGGCAGGCTCGTTAACTGAACCAGGGCAATGCCCTCCGCAGGGGCAAACTGCTCGGCGGCAGCCTCGTCAGTTAACTCCAGCGTTGCATTGAGAATATCAGCAATCAGCGCGTTGCCCTCGGTGCGAGAGGTGCCGATCGCCAAGGGGCGATCGCTGACCAGTTCAATTCTCAAGCCCCCGGCAGTATCAGTGATTTGCACGTCGTTAATCACCGCTGCGGCGCTCTGTTCCTGGGCGATCCACTCCTCCACAGTGAGTGCCGCTGAGTCGAGGTTCTGGGCCGACGCTGGAACTGGCTCAGCCTCTTGAAATAGTGACTCTGCTCCAGCCAAAGGGGCGGTCACGCCCGCCAGCAGACTCATTACAAACAGTCCAAAACCGAAGGTTTTCGAAGTCATCATGCTCCACACCACAACTAGCCATCAGTTCGTCGGCGCTTACAAACGAGAAGCATTCTCAATTAAGCCAACTTTAGACTATGGGGTTTAGGCAGGGCTTTTCTCTGCGACCCGGACTTTTTTCTCTTCAATCGGGACTTTTTGAAGCAGCAAGAAGATAGTCACGCAAAGCGCCGAGCCCACGGCTACTGCTTCAGCCGTAGGCCCTACATCTTCAGCCGTAAACCTAACCTCTAAGCTCCCCGACAACTTGCTAACTGATACGCCTTTGGCGTCACCCCAAACTTGCGCCGAAAGGCACCGCTAAAGGCGGTTGGGCTGGCGTAACCAACGATCGCCGCAACAGCCGCAACGGAACGCTGTTGCCCGAGTAGTTGGCAAGCTTTTTCCATCCGTTGCTGGGTGAGGTAGCCAAAAACGGTAGTGTTAAATACCTGACGAAATCCTTCTTTGAGCTTGCGATCGTTGAGGCCCACCTGCCGTGCCAAATCGACTAAGCAAGGGGGAGTTTGAAGGTTGCTTTGCAAAATTTGTCGCGCCTGGTGGATACGTTCTAGATCGCCTTGATGAAGGATAGGCTTAGCGGTGACCCCATCGTCGATTGCGTCTAGAAAAAGAGCAATCAGTTCGAGGGATTTAGCCTCCAGATAAAGGGTTTGGGTTATTCCTTGGTAAGGGCACTGTAGGATTTGCCAGAGGGCAGTCTGCATCTCTGGGGTGATCGAGATGGGGTCAACAAAGGGAAATTTGTGTTCTCCCGCCAGCATGGTTTGCAGCGTTTTTGGTAGCTTGTCGCTATGACTTTCAGTTAACGCCGCTAGCAAGGATGGGTCGAGGTGAATATCGACCGCTAGATAATCTTGATCCGCAAATTCTCGCCAACGGCTGTCTTGCCATTCTGGGCCAAGCAGATGGGCGTGGCGATCGCAAAATACCGGCCCTTCGTTGTATTGACTGTGAGTTGTCAGGCTAAAGACAAATTCAAAACAGCTGCTTTGCTGGGGCGAACAGGTTTGCACTAGATTTTGATGCAAACGGTAGCGATGCAGGGTTAGATCAATACCGCTGGGCAGGCCAACATCGCGCTTGTAGCCAGTACCTAGCCAGTCAGGATAGGTTAGGGTTTGGTCTTTTTCATTCGCCAATAGCTCTGGCTGCGTGTGCTGAACATGCTCTCGAAGGAGCTGGCGCAATTCGCCATCCTGAAAGGTAATCGTCACAAGCCGCTGGTCCTCCTACTGACACGATGATAAGACTAATTCTCGATAGACTGGCTAATGGGCAGGCATAGCGGGGTGTTAGACACGGGGTCGGTAATAATGCGGCTCTTCAAGGCAAAAACCTGCTGCACCATGGTTTCGGTTACCACTGCGGCGGGTTGACCCTGGGCGATGACCTGTCCGTCGCGCAGAGCAACCAGATGATGGCTGTAGCGACAGGCCATATTTAGATCGTGGAGCACCATGACGATGGTGCGCTTGGCCTGGCGGTTGAGCTGGTAAAGCAGATCCAGCACCTCAATTTGATGGGCCAGATCGAGGTAAGTGGTGGGCTCATCCAGCAGTAGGGTTTCGGTGTCTTGGGCCAGGGCCATGGCAATCCAGGCCCGCTGGCGCTGGCCGCCGGAGAGGGTATCGAGGGGGCGATTGGCAAACTCGTGCAGGTGGGTGGTGGCGATCGCCTCCTCCACCTTCAGCTCATCGTCCTTCGACCACTGCTGTAGCCAGGTTTGATGCGGGTAGCGACCCTGGGCGACTAGCTCGCGCACGGTTAGCCCTTCTGGGGCGGCGGGGCTTTGGGGTAACATGCCCAGGCGTTTGGCCAGTTCTTTGGTGGGCAGGTGGGCGATCGCATCGCCATCTAAATACACCGTGCCGCCCTGAGGCTTGAGCAGACGCGCCATGCCCCGCAGCAGCGTTGACTTGCCACAGCCGTTTGGCCCTACCAGCGTGGTGATCTGCCCCTGGGGAATGGCCAGATCAAGCCCCTGAATAATTACGTTTCCGTCGTAAGCCAGGGTGAGCTTGCGGGTGGTGAGGGCGATTTGGGTAGCGGTGTTAGTCAGCATGGGGAAGGTTTGAACTTTGAGTTTTGAATTTTGAATTTCTGCCTTCGATCTTCTTCGCCTTACTGGTTGCGATGGCCCCCTTGGGCCGGTCACCGACCATCGCGGTAGAGTAGCCACAAAAAGTAGGGCGCGCCAATTACCGCCGTAATCAAACCACAGGGTAGCTCGATGGGGGCAAAGGCCAGGCGGCCTACCAAGTCGGCCAGCTCAACAATGCAGGCCCCGGTCAGAGCTGCCACCGGAATTAGCCCTGCGTGGGAAGGCCCTACCAGCTGCCGCCCCAGGTGCGGAGCCATCAGGCCGACAAACCCAATCGTGCCAGCAGTGGCCACCGACGCCCCAGCCAGCGCCACGCTGCAGAGGAGCAGCAGGCTGCGGGTCCATTCCACTCGGCTGCCGAGCCCCTGGGCTAGGTTATCGCTTAGGTTGAGGGTATCGAGATCTCTAGCCAGCACCATGGTCAGCGGCAAAAAAATGGCTAGCCAGGGCAGCAGCGGCCAAAAATGTTCCCAACTGCGGCCGTAGACGCTGCCGGTCAGCCACACCAACGCCTGGCTGACCGTGTTAATTTCGCCAAAAGTTATCATCAGGTTGCTGAGGGCACCAGTCAGAGCCGTCAGGCCAATGCCTACTAGAATCAACCGAATGGGAGAACTGCCACCATTCCAGGCCAACAGGTAGAGGGCGATCGCCGCCACCAGCCCGCCCAAAAAAGCGGCGATCGGTAGCCAGCCCGTCGCCACCTGCGGGAACAGAACAATCAGCGCCACCGCCACTAAACTGGCTCCTGAATTGATGCCGATGATTTCTGGAGCGGCTAGGGGGTTGCGGGTTATGCCTTGTAAGACTGCCCCCGCTACTGCTAGCCCCATCCCCACCAGCAGCGCCACCAGGGCGCGGGGCAGTCGCAGGGTATTTATCACAAAGGCGTAGTCAGGGTTCGCTGAGAAGCCCAAAATCGTCTTCACCACCTCCAGCGGCGGCACTGGATATTCTCCCTGGCTAACGTTGAGCACTAGCGACAGTAAAGCAACCAGTAGCAGCGCCACCAGCACCACAGGGACACGGCGATCAACCCGAAAAGAGAGCGGGAATCGCCGGGGTCGAAGGGAGATCCAGGGTTTTGTAGTGGACATGGGGAAAGGGTTTGAGGTGTCGGGTTTAAGTTTTAAGCTTGGTAGGGTGGGCATTGCCCACCATCAACCTGTGCCCTACCGCTTGAGCTTCGACCTGGCCAAATAAATAAAGAATGGTGCTCCTACCAGTGCCGTCATAATGCCTACCGGCAGCTCCTGGGGGCGAATGATCAGGCGCGCAGCGAGGTCGGCCACCGACAGCAAAATGCCTCCAAAAAGTATTGAGTATGGCAAAATCCAGCGGTAGTCGACACCGACGGCAAAACGCACCACGTGAGGCACCACCAGGCCAACAAAACCAATGGGGCCAGCCAAGGCGACGGCGCTGCCCGCCAGCAGAACGACTGCGATCGCCGCTCCCACCTTTACCCAAGCCGTTTGCAACCCCAAGCCCTGGGCTACCTCTTCTCCCAGGCTCATCAGCGTCAGCTGTCGCCCTAGAGCCAGGGAAGCCACTAGCCCCACCGCGATGTAGGGCAGCACTGGCAGCATAGAGGCCAGATCCTGCCCGGCCAGCGACCCGGCTAGCCAAAAGCGAATTTCATCTAGGGTGCGCTGGCTGAGGATGAGAATGCCATAGGTGAGCGAGCTGAGCAGATACCAAATGGCCGAGCCAGCGATCACCAGTTTCAGCGGTGTGAGGCCACTGCGGCCCATGGAGCCCATCCAGTAGACGGTGATGGCGGCGATCGCGGCCCCTGCAAAGGCAAACCCCACATAGCTGCCGCCGCTACCCCGCAAAAATATCGCCAGCACCATTGCCAGTGCTGCTCCCATATCAATGCCCAAGATGTCAGGCGCTGCCAAAGGATTTCGGGTCAACCCCTGCGTAATCGCCCCCGCTACCGCTAGCGCCGCTCCCACCACCACTGCCAGAAATGCCCTGGGCAGCCGCACCGTGCGAATAATTAGGTGCTCCGTCGAGCCATCAAACTGAAAAATGGCCTGCCACACTGTTTCGGGGCTAATATCCGCCGCTCCCAGCAGAATGCTGCACAGTAGGCAAACCAGCAAAAGACCACTGCCCAGCCCTAACCCCAGCGCTAGAGATACTGGCGATTTAGAGAGAGCTAGGGATTGGGGTTGCACCGTCTTTGCATTCATATCAATTCGTCGAAAACGCTGAACCGATCCCTACTCTCCTCGCTGAGTTGCAATCCCCAAGGTTGCACCCTCAATCGCCCGCAGTTCATCCATAACCGCGATCACGCGACCGTGGTTAACGGCTTCATCGGCGTTGATCACAATCACTGATTCCTGGGATGTGCCCATCAGATCACGCACGCCAGTTTGCAGCTTTTCCAAGGCGATCGCCTCTTTGTTCAAGGCAATGTCTCCCGACTCCTGCACCGTTACGGTGATCTGATTTTGTTTTTGCATTTCAGCACTGACCGCCTTAGGCAAATTCACCGGCAGCCCTTCAGAGCGAGTTAAAAACAGGCTCGACATAATAAAAAAGGTCAAAATCGCAAAAATAACGTCGATCATGGGCACGACGTTGAGTTCAAACTCTTCTTCTGGCTCTTCAGGAAGGTAGGACATAGGAGTGGATGGGTGGGAGGGTGGATGGGTAGGAGAGTGGGGAGTGGATGGGTGCCAGGTATAGTTTCTTGACCTATATCCGGTACCTAACACCTGACACCTATTCCCTATCTGGCAAAGGTCTCTTCCCTAAGCTGAGTCTTGCGGTCGTAGTGGGTTTCATAGAGGATCTCAAGTTGCCCGCTGTACTCTTGAATCAACGATACCTGCCGCTTGTAGAGACCCCTGAAAAGATTGGCAAACAGCAGCGTGAAAATAGCCACAACCATTCCTGAAGCGGTTGAGACTAGAGCTTCGGCAATACCACCCGTCACGGCAGCCGCATTCGAGTTGACGTCGCCAATCCCTAAGGCACTAAAGGCTGCAATTAGACCCAAAACAGTGCCTAACAGACCCAGCAACGGCGAAAGCGTGACAATTGTGGCAAAAACTGTATTAAACCGGCGCAGATGGGGTAGCTCAGCTTGCATAGCGCTGAGCAGGGCCAAATGAAACTGGCTGGGTTTAGCACCTTCTAGCTCTAAGGCTTCAAGGAAAATGCGGGCCGTGGGCAGATTCACGTTTTGCCGCAGTTTGGGGTACACATCCATCGGGGCTTGCCGATAGGTGCGCAAAACGTCTTGCATCACTGGACGCTGGCGGCGATTGATGCGAAACCAAAAGACCGTCCGCTCGACGATGAGCGCGATCGCCAGAATCGAGAACCCCAGCAGTGGCCACATGACGATGCCGCCCGCTGCAAAAATAGTACCCATAGGCTTTTGTTGAAAAACGGTGTCAAGAAGCATTCACTCCGATTTGCGAGCCAATGTCAAGGTTAAATTAGGATTATTTTCAACAGCATGTCTAGGCTTGGCAGCAATTTCGGGGAGCAAATTAAGGACGCAAACGTATAGAAACCTTGCCCAAGGGTGCTTTTGACTAAAATCTCGATTCTCTTAGTGATCGTCTTTAAGGATAATCCGGCATTAAAAATGTCGGTCTTAATGCAACTGCTTGCCGATTGTGTAATATAGCTAAGAAGATTTTTGCCGTTACTTGGGCAAGCACTAATGAGTCTTTCAGAGATTTGCAGTCAACAACACCAGCATGAGCAGCAAAAACTCCGCAAGATTCTGCTTTGGGGAATTTTAGGTTCCGTGGGAGTGCATGGGGTAGGTCTTGGTCTCAGTCAGCTCGATTTTTGGCAGAGGCTGGCTGCCGATGACATTGAGCCAATTGAGCTGGTTGTCGTCGAACCCCTGCCCGATACACCTGAAGCCATTCCCGACCCAAACCTGCCCGCTGAAATCAGCACCGAAGTCAATGACTCCGCACCAGGCGGAGGTGCCGGCGGCAACTTTACGGCAGCTCAGGTCACAGCACCCCCTGCCCCTGCCCGAGTCGCACCTCCTGTAGAGCGGGTTGAATCGGAGCCTGAACCTGAGCGAAATACCCAAGCCGATTCAGTCGTTGAGGAACCTGAAACTGAGCCAGAAATCTCAGAAACAGAAGAGCCAGAAACTGAGCCAGAAATCTCAGAAGAAGAACCAGAGACTGAGCCAGAAACCTCAGAAACAGAAGACCTAGAGCAAGAAGCTCTAACTGCTGAGTCTACGGAATCTCAAGCTGAAAACCTGCGCGACTTTTTGCAGCGTCTGCGCGATGCACAAGCTCAGACCGCCGCTGACTCAGCTGCTGCTGGAGATGGTGTTGCTGGAGACGGCAATGGAGTCGCCACTGCTCCTTCCAACGGCAGTGGTGGCAGTGGCAGCGGTAGCGGCACAGGTAGCGGCAGTGGCAGCGGTAGTGGCACGGGCAGCGGCAGTGGTAGTGGCAGTGGTAACGGTACCGGCAGTGGCAGTGGCAGTGGCAGCGGTAGTGGCACGGGCCAGGGGTCGCGCACTGTAGCCTGTCAAAACTGCGTGCGTCCCGCTTATCCTCAAAGCGCCCTAGATGCTGGTGCTGAAGGCCAACCCATGGTCAGCGTCGATATCAATCCCGATGGCAGCGTTCGCAGTGTCACCCTGACTCGCTCCAGTGGCAACCCGGCGATCGACCAGGCTGCCATTCAGGCCGCCCGCAACTCACAATTTCAACCCGTCAGCGGCGGCGCCAGCGTTCCCATCGAGTATGACCTAACCATTGAAGGGTCGCGTCGCAACCGCGATGCCCGTCGTCGGGGCGATCGCCAGGCGGTAGAGCTACCGCCAGAGGCCACCCCCACTCCCGAGACAGCAGCAACTGAGCCGAGCCCCGAACCAACGACCACGCCGGCTCCACCTGTTGACGCCGCTGAGCCAGCCCCAACCCCAACCCCATCAGCGACGTCAGAACCAGAGCCAGCAGAGCCAGAACCCGTAGAGACAGAGCCCGCAGAGGCAGAACCGGCAGAACCAGCGGAGCCGGAACCAGCGAAGCCAGAGCCTGTAGAGCCAGAGCCAGCACCCGCGAGCCCGCCTCCGGTGCAGTCGCCTACCCCTCCACCTGCGCCCAGTGCTCCTCCAGCCCCCGTTCCGGCTGCTCCGGCGGCTCCGCCACCCGCGCCAGTTGCACCACCCTCACCACCCCCGGCTAGTCCTCCGCCAGCGGCGGAGCCGGCTCCGTCGGCTGCACCGACTGGGGAGTAGATGTAGAGCAAGGTTGAACTTATGTTCTGAAGCCAAGTCTTGTTTGTCTTGGTGCGCCCCGCGTTGGTTTCCGACGCGGGGCGCGTTCTTTTTGTGCAGCAGCGAATCTGTGACAGGCAGGTGCGATCGCCCATTAATTCTCAAGTTTTGCTCTGGCCCAACCCCGGTCAGCGCGAGGCTCGACATCTTCAGCGTCATTCTCTGGGTGTTTCATGAGACAACGTATGGCCACGACTAACCGAGTGCACGCCGGTATATGTGGCTTCGCCATTAATTGAAGCTA
The DNA here is from genome assembly GCF_014695395.1 of Nodosilinea sp. FACHB-131. Classification (GTDB taxonomy): domain Bacteria; phylum Cyanobacteriota; class Cyanobacteriia; order Phormidesmidales; family Phormidesmidaceae; genus Nodosilinea. The sequence continues at coordinate 106,231 of NZ_JACJOF010000025.1, read as the reverse complement.
TAGATAAATCACTCTAAATAAGCCAAACCTATCAATTGAATTAAAAATTGCATTGCAAACCTGCGCTTCAAGATGATCCACTGACGTGAAAATAGCTATAGACTCATTTTCATGCAAAGGGAATGTGCAATTGACTTTAGTCAATCCACATTCTAAATGTTCTCTCTGGCCAAAGCCCTATGCTCACTGGGGCGTAAGCCTTGTGATTTAGTCTGCTCACCCACAGCTTTTCAACTAACTCATAGTCATTTAGCTACCGGCGCTCCCCCCGCGGAGATTGCTGAAAGGAGGTTCTATGTCCGGTTATTCGCGTCGCAAGTTTCTGGCTACTGCTGGTGTATCGGCGGCTAGTTCGTTGCTGCTCAAAGGCTGTTTGGGCAATCCCCCATCGGCTACGGTTACCGCCTCGCCGGTAGCTGCCGCTGCTCCCTTATCCGCCGCTGACACGCCTGAGACCCCTAAAGTCAAGCTGGGCTACATTCCCATCGTGGAAGCGGCCCCGCTGATCATTGCCCAGGAAAAGGGCTTTTTTGCCAAGTACGGCATGACCGAGGTAGAAGTCGCCAAGCAGGCAAGCTGGGCCGCTGCGCGGGATAACGTCACCATTGGTTCTGCCGGAGGCGGCATTGACGGTGGCCAGTGGCAAATGCCCATGCCCCATCTGCTCAGCGAAGGCATTATTACCGACGGCAGAAAAGTTCCTATGTATGTGTTGGCTATGCTCAACACCCAAGGGAATGGCATTGCTATTGCCAATCTGCACCAAGGTAAAGGCTTTGGGCTAGATCTCTCTGGGGCGGCAGACTACATCAAGGGTTTCTCTGCTAGCCAGGGCCGCAAGTTTAAGGCAGCCTTCACCTTTCCCAACGCCAACCAGGATTTTTGGATTCGCTACTGGTTCGCTGCTGGCGGCATTGACCCCGACCAAGACATTGAACTGTTGACAGTGCCCTCCGCCGAAACGTTGCAGGGCATGCGCAACGGCACCATGGATGCCTTCAGCACCGGTGATCCCTGGCCCTATCGAATTGTGAGCGACAAAGTTGGGTTCTTGGGAGCACTGACCCAAGAAATGTGGGCCTTTCATCCTGAGGAATACCTGGCAATCCGAGCCGATTGGGTCGATGCTAACCCCAAAGCGACCAAGGCCTTACTTAAAGGCATTATGGAGGCCCAACAATGGGCCGATAAGCCCGAAAACCGCGATGAGTTAGTGCAGATCACCGCTGGTCGCAATTACTTCAACATTCCTCCCGACGTGCTGACGAATCCGTTCAAAGGCAATTACGCCATGGGCGATGGCAAGGCCGACATCAATAGTTTTGATGCTGGGCCGCTGTACTGGAAAGACCCCAAGGGTAGCGTTTCTTATCCCTATAAGAGCCACGACCTATGGTTTCTCACCGAAAGTCTGCGCTGGGGCTTCCACAAAGATAAGCTCGCCGACATCGACACCGTTAAACGCATTGTCGACGCCGTCAACCGCGAAGACCTCTGGCGCGAGGCTGCTACCGAAGCAGGGTTTACCGCCGACATTCCTGCCGATACGTCTCGCGGTGTTGAAACCTTCTTCGACGGCATCAAGTTTGACCCTGCTAACCCTGAGGCATACCTCAACAGCCTTCAGATTAAGCGGGTCTAGGAGGAGAGGGGTAGATGGGTAAGCGGGTGGATGGGTAGGTGGGTGATCATGCTTAACTCCTTTCTCCATCTACACATCCAGACATTCACCCATCTACCCCTAATCCTTCCAACAGCACTGGTTCAGAGAGAGATGACCAGAGGCGAGAGCATGGGGTCCATCGTCCACAGCAGCCCCATTCCCTCTTGCCTCGGTGCCTGAACCAGCCTACCTCGGCCGGTCTCCCCAAAGAAAGGCCGAGGTGGGTTTCCTCCTCAAAGCGTTTGTGATTTTTTCCTTTTAGCTTAGGTACGGCAACTATGGTTACTCACTCTCAAGTTCGCAAGCAGGCGCGCCCTAACCCAGTTCTGGCTTCGGTCCAGCAGTTTTGGCAAAAGCGCGGCCCTGACCTGGTTCCCCCTATCATTGGTATTGCGGTATTTTTAACAATCTGGCAACTGGTGTCGTCGTCGGGGCTAACTCGGCTACCAGGCCCCCTCAGCCTTTGGACTGACACTCGAACCCGTGAGCTGCTGCTCTACCCGTTTTACGATCTGGGCGGGTTAAATAAGGGGCTCTTTTGGCAGACCTGGGCCAGCCTGGGTCGGGTGGCCCAAGGCTACACCGCCGCGGCTGTGGTCGGTATTTCGGTCGGGGTTTTGGTGGGCACCAGCCCCTGGCTCAATAAGGCCACCTACCCAATCTTTCAGTTTTTGCGGATGGTGGCACCCCTGGCCTGGGTACCCATCGCCCTGGTGGCGCTGCAACAAAACCAACCCGCCGCCATCTTCGTGATTTTCATCACGGCCGTGTGGCCCATCTTGATCAACACCATTGAGGGCGTGCGGCAGATTCCTGAGGACTACGACAACGTGGCCAAGGTGCTGCAACTGTCTCGCAAAGACTATTACTTAAACATTCTGTTTCCGTCGGCGCTGCCCTATATCTTTACCGGGCTGCGGATTGCAATCGGTCTGGCCTGGCTGGCGATTATTGCGGCAGAAATTGTGATGTCGGGGATTGTGGGCATCGGTTTCTTTATCTGGGATGCCTACCAGCAGAACTACATCAGCGAAATTATTTTGGCGGTGTTTTATATCGGCTTTGTAGGGCTGCTGCTCGATCGCGCGATCGCCTTTTTGCAGATGAAGATTGCTCCGGCTAGAAAGTAGAAGACCTGTAGGGTTATTCAACTTTTGCAAATTTAGGTGGTGGGCATTGCCCACCCTACGGCATTACTCTACGACGATCGCGAGGATAGAACTATGAGCTTATTGGTGGCAGTAGACCAGGTTAATAAGATCTTTTCCTTATCTGATGGTGGTGAATATATCGCCCTTAAAGGCATTGATTTAAAGATTAAAACAGGCGAATTTGTTTCCTTTATTGGCCACTCGGGCTGTGGTAAGTCGACCCTGCTAAATATGATTGCTGGCCTCTCGCTGCCCAGCTCGGGAGTGCTCACCCTGGAGGGCAAGAAAATCACCGAACCCGGCCCCGATCGCATGGTGGTGTTCCAAAACTATTCGCTGTTGCCCTGGCGATCGGTGCGCGAGAACATTGCTCTGGCAGTGAACTCGGTCTATGGCGACATGCCCAAGGGCGATCGCCGCGCCATTGTCGAAGAGCACATTAACCTGGTGGGCTTGCAGCATGCTGCCGACAAATGGCCCGACCAGCTCTCGGGGGGGATGAAGCAGCGGGTGGCGATCGCCCGCGCCCTGGCCATTCGCCCCAAGCTACTGCTGCTGGATGAACCCTTTGGAGCGCTGGACGCCCTGACGCGCGGTAATCTGCAAACCCAGCTGATGCGGATCTGCGATGAGAACAACGTTACCGCCGTGATGGTTACCCACGATGTGGATGAGGCGGTGCTGCTCAGCGATCGCATCGTTATGCTCACCAACGGCCCCGGTGCCGAAATTGGCAACATTTTAGAGGTTGATATTCCCCGCCCCCGCCAGCGCATGGAAGTGGTAGAGCACCCCAGCTACTACAGTCTGCGCAGCGAAATTATTTACTTCCTCAACCAGCAAAAGCGGATCAAGAAGCTGCGGGCCAGAAAAACTACGGCGGTGGCTCGCCACGGGCTAGAGAAGGTGAACTTGGACATTGGCTTTGTGCCACTGACCGCCTGTGCTCCGGTGGCGATCGCCAAGGAAAAAGGCTTTTTTGCCAAGCACGGCCTGGAGGAAGTCAACCTGACCCGCGAAACCAGCTGGCGCGGCATTGTGGACGGCATCGCTGGAGGCTACCTAGATGCGGCCCAAATGCCCTCCGGGATGCCCCTGTGGTTTTCTCTCGGCGGCCACAAGAATACTCCGCTGCCCGTGGTCAGTGCGCTGACTATGACCCGAAACGGCAACGCCATCACTCTGTCGCGGCGCTTCTACGAGCAGGGCGTCCATAGCCTGAATGCCTTTCGCGATATGCTGCACCGCACTCCCGAAACTCAGCACCGCATGGGTATGGTGCATCCGTCGTCGATGCACAACCTGCTGCTACGCTACTGGCTAGCGGCGGGCGGCATCGACCCCGATCGCGACCTGGCGCTGCAAACCATTCCCCCAGCCCAGATGGTGGTGGATCTGAAGAACAACGCGATCGACGGCTTCTGCGTCGGTGAACCCTGGAACCTGCGCGCTGCCATGGACGAGGTAGGCTTTACCATTGCCACCGATCGCGAAATTTACGACGGCCACCCCGGCAAGGTGCTCGGCGTGCGCGAAGACTGGGCTGCCGCCTACCCCAACACCCACATCGCCCTTACCAAGGCCTTGCTCGACGCCTGCCGCTACTGCGCCGACCCCGAAAACGAGCTAGAGATTCGCCAGATTCTCTCCCAGCGAGCCTACCTGGGCACCCCAATCGACTACATTCACCTGGGCGACCCCAACACCAAAGTCTGCGAGCTACAAAAGCCCATGCGCGAGTACGCCCACCACCTGTTCTTTGGCGACGGAGCTAACCGCCCCAGCCGCACCGAGCACCTCTGGCACATGACCCAGCTTGCTCGCTGGGGCGACGTTCCCTTCCCTCGCAACTGGCTAGAGATTCTCGAACGTATCGTACGGGTCGATGTCTACAGCACCGCCGCCCGCGAACTGGGCCTGCTCGACGCCAAATTTACGCGCGGCAGCATTCACCTGTTCGACGGCACCGATTTCGACGCCCAAGACCCGATCGGCTACCTCAACAGCCTCGCTATCAAGCGCGACATCACTATTGCCGAGGTGGTGTTTGATGGGCGAGTGGCAGCTTTGGCGGCGTAGGGGTAAGAGAGTGGGGGGTAGGCGGGTGGATGGGTGGATGGGTGACGCTATCTCCTTATTCATCCAAGTCAGGGTTTGGAACCTCAGGGTTTATTGTCCCCAACACCTTCATTAGCAGAACAAGGGTTTAAACCGATGATCGGCCAATCCTTTCCGTGGGGTGAAGGGCGGCGGAACGCCCTTCGAGAAGGGGGTCTGGGGCCAGCGAAATGGCCCCAGCGGTACCTCTGGCTCCTCACCCGTCACCTCCGTCAGCCATATAACTCATGCCTTCGCAGATCCCCTCGGCAACCAACATCTCAATGCCTAGAACATCCCAACCAAAAATTCAGGAGCAAAACCATGCAACCTACCCCTCTCAAACTCAAGTCCCGTCGCCCCGCTCAGTCCGAGGTGAACTATAACCAGCCCTACCCCAATCAGGGCTTTCTGGTTTTTGATCAAGTCTGCAAAAGCTTTCCCACTGCCAAGGGCAGATTTCCAGTACTAGAAAACGTCAATCTGACCATTCAACAAGGCGAATTCGTTTGCTTTATTGGCCACTCCGGCTGCGGCAAATCGACTCTGCTCAGCCTGGTCTCAGGTTTTCAGCAGGCTACCCAAGGCTCCGTCACCCTCAACGGCCAACCCATCCTCAAACCCGGCCCCGATCGCATGGTGGTCTTCCAAAACTACGCCCTGCTGCCCTGGCGCACCGTGTTTGAGAACGTCTACCTGGCGGTGAAAACAGTGTGGCCCAACAAGCCCGAGGCCCAAAAGCGAGCGATCGTGCGCGATCACCTGGCCATGGTAGGGCTCAGCGAAGCCGCCGACAAGCGCCCCGATCAGATCTCCGGCGGCATGCGCCAGCGAGTTTCCATTGCCCGTGCCCTAGCCATTCGCCCTGAGGTGCTGATTCTCGACGAACCCTTTGGGGCGCTCGACGCCATCACTAAAGAAGAACTTCAGGAAGAGCTGCTGCAGATTTGGAACGACCACCGGTGTACGGTCTTGATGATTACTCACGACATCGATGAGGCGTTATTCCTAGCCGATCGCCTAGTGATGATGACCAATGGCCCTGCCGCCACCATCGGCGAGGTGATGGATATCCCCTTCGAGCGGCCCCGCGATCGCGATCAGATTATGGAAGATCCCCAGTACTACCAGTTGCGCAACCACGCCCTCGATTTTCTCTACAATCGCTTTGCCCACGACGAAGGTTAGCAACTACTAAATCCCAGGGTTTTAGTCAGCTCTACGGGTCGGTCTGTAGAGCTAGAACTAAAACCCTGGGATTTTTGCCCACAGGCTACGCTAGGAGTGGATTGTGGCTATGGCCACCCGTTAACAGTTGAGCGGTGGCGATTAGGCCTGCTCCCAAATTTGTCGGATTTCACCGGGAAGAATTGAAGCAATTTCCTGGTTTCGTTCGGCAGGTAAAATTTCCTTCGTGGCTGAGAATACGGCTTCTGTCACTTCCTCGGGAGCAACCCCGGCGGGCAAGGCACCTTCTTGCTGTAGACGCAGCATAAATGTCCCGGGCTTAATGTGTAAATTTTGTGCGGGGCTAATGCGGCTAAAAAAAGCGACCATGACGTTGGGATCTTTCCAAAGATCGAGCACTTCTTGCTCCGATTCAGACGCGTTTGCTTTGAGATCTTCTTCAATCCGATCGCTGGTTTTGTTCAACATCATATCCCGCAAAATTCGGAACACTATATTTGTTGCTCGCTCAGCATCGTTAGCGGTTTGCAAACTACTCCGCTCTAAGACTTTATCGAGAAAGGATTGTTGCTGGGTTTGGCTGGCCATGATTTCTCACTACAATTTTTCAGAAAATGAATTGAACTAAATCAATTCATCGGACTTCCACTACATGTTGCGAAGTGTAAAGACAGATTCCATCCATCTTTTGGCAGACCATCTGGCAACGGTGTTAAGACAAGCAATTATTACTATCTTCGAATTGAGGTTGAACTGCGGAGCAGATCGCTGAGCTACTGGTTAAGATGTTTGCTCCTTCAAAGTTCAGTCTGTTAAGACGGTAAAATTAGCTCTTTCGACCCATATCGCGTGGCCATTTTTTGTTCTTAACAACTGCCTAAATAGCCCCTCAGTCATGGATGACAAAACAGTGACTTTGCAGACGTTGTGCCCACGGCTCGAATTCTGCGAATTTTGGCAATTTTAGGCAGTTTACGTCAAGTTTCATCCAACACCGCTTTGCTACAGGCGGCGATCGCCCTCTCACCAGAATTTGTTGAAATGAATCTGTATGACGGCCTTGGTAACTTGCCCCACTTCAACCCCGACCTGGAGACCGTGGAACTGCCATCTGTAGCCGGTCTGCGAGCCCAGGTGAGAGGGGCAGATGGCATCATAATTTCTACCCCCGAATATGCCCACGGCGTACCGGGCGTCTTGAAGAACGCGCTGGACTGGTTGGTAAGTGGCGAGGAGTTTATAGGCAAGCCAGTTGCGTTATTCAATGCTTCACCCCGAGCCACTCACGCCCAGGCATCGCTGATCGAAATTGTGACTACGATGGCAGGGCGGATTGTGCCTGAAGCCTGCGTTACGGTTTCTTTGCTGGGCAAAAATTTAGATGCCGCCGGAATTCTAGCTGAGCCAGAGATTTCAAGCGAATTGAGCGCTGCCATCATAGCGTTCACCAACGGAATTGAACCATCTACAGCGACTACGCCCAGGCTATAACCCGTGACGATGGCTCAGGTATGAGCGCCTCGCTGTCGACGCTAGGGCTGGGCAGGCTTGACCAGATATTTGGGCGACTCCACATAGCCCTGCCGGTAGTAAAACCGATGGGCCTGCTCGCGGCGGCTGTGGCAGTGCACTTCGATGCGATCGCACCCCCGCGCCCAAGCTAGCTCACTGGCCGCTGTTTCCAGGGCCGCGCCCACCCCCTGCCCCCGCGCTTCTGGAGCAACGCAAAAATAGCTGATGCGGCAAAAATCGCCCAGCAGGGCCAGCTGCGGGATAAAGTGCAGCGAGATGAAACCGACGACGGCGTCATTTTCCACGGCGACGAGAAGCGCCGCATCGGCATGGGTGAGCTGCCGCTGGAGGCTGTGGCTGACAAAGTCGGGGGTGACGGGGTAATCGAGGGCAGTGAGCAGGGCCGCGATCGCCACGCCATCTGTTGCCGCGCCGGGTCTAATCTGCATGGGCGATCGGGGTTAGGTCTACTTGAGGGGCCACCACGACACCTTGTCGCGGGTGGCCCCGTACACTTCCTTTAGCCCCTCGGGGTCAACTACCTGCACCTGGTCATTGGCCGACTCGGCGGTTTTGCTGGTTTTGATGTAGCCTGCTTTCGTTAGCCCCTTTAAGACCTGCTCAACGGTGCGGTGGTTGAGCTGGCAGGCGCGGGCAATTAGATCGATGGGCAGGTCAAAGCAGTAGCTGGAGCTGGTGCCCTGGGGTTGACTGCCCAGGCTGCGCTCTTGGTAGATCAGCGCCCGCAGCAGCGCCGCCACCGCCTGGGGGGGATAAGTGCTGCAATTGAGCAGGTGATACTGAAACTTTTCGCGTAGCTCAAATAGAAGCGAGTAGCGATCGCGAAAAGCTTCGTGCTGGTCGTACAGCGATTGCACCACCGTCACCGGCACCTTGATCACGTCGGTGGTTTTATAAGCCTCTACTAAGCTAGGAAACGCCCGCACCACCGGCCCAAACCCCACCGGCAAATTGCGCATGCCAAAACAGGCTCCGGGGTAGGTCATGGCAATCACCCGGTCGAGGGGGGTGCTGCGCATGATCACCGGGCCGCCCTCGACCACCACGTAGAGGTGCTCTAACCAGGTCTGCGGACGAAAGGCCGTATACACCGGCCGATTAGAGTACAGCTTTTCTACGACCAAGACGCTAGGGTCTAACCCGTTGAGCAGGTCCTTGGCCTCTAGGCCCTGAAACAAAAAACTTTTTGTGGTCAAGGTTTCGACGGCATCAGTCGCCGCAACCTGGCCTTTTTGCCTTGCCATACTGCACTACAGGTTCGTTACCCCGCCATTGTCCCTCGAAAACTACGCTTGCTCAAGAATTCTTGACCGCAATCTCGATTGACCTGTGTTTGAATTGGAGAATTGAACCGCGTAGGGTCAGCTGAGCTGACAGTAAATGGTAGGGCAGCGAGCGATCGCCTAGGGCATCAAGCCGCCCCCCAACAAAATCACAAGACAACCTTAGTAACCGTCGTCGGCTTCAGTGTTGAACCACAAATCGGCATCTAGCTCGACTAAATCGAGCAGGGCCTCGTGAATTGTGCCGGCCTGGCCCTCAATGGCTAGATCAAACCAGCCGTCCTCCTGGCCGTTAGCCCCTAGCAGGGCACCCAAAATATTCACCTTAAGCCCGTAGCGGTTGATCAGGTTTGAGATGACCGGGTCGGGGTGGCGCGCCTTGGGAATGCGAATTTTGACTTGGGTTTGCACCAGGCTTTCTGGATCCTTAAGGTGGATTGCCTCAAGGCCATAGTCGGGAGAAATAGACGCCATCGCAAGCCTCCTTAGTGACTTTTGCTCTGAATGCCGGCGCCGCGCTCTAGCACAAACTTCACCACCAGGGTGACTACAGCCAAACAGGCCAGCAGCAGGGCGGCGGTGTAGGCCGCTTGGCTGTTGTATTGGATGTGCGCCTCTTCAATAAAGAGGGGCAGGGTTTGGGTTTTGCCGACAATGTTGCCCGAAACCACGGTTACCGCTCCAAACTCACCCATGGCCCGCGCGTTAGTCAAAATTAGGCCGTAGAGCAAACTCCACTTAATCGACGGCAGCGTGACCCGCCAAAAGGTCTGCCACTGACTTGCCCCCAGGGTGGCAGCCGCCTCTTCTTGCTGGGTGCCCGCTTCTTCGAGGGCGGGCAGCACCTCACGGGCAATAAAGGGCATAGTGATAAAAATACTGGCCATGACGATGCCCGGCAGGGCAAAGATAATCTTGATGCCGTTGGCATCGAGCAGAGGCCCAAACCACCCCCGGTTGCCAAACAGCAGCACCAGCATAAGACCCGCAACCACCGGCGATATCGAGAAGGGCAGGTCGATGATGCTGATTAGGAGCGATCGCCCCGGAAAATTTTTGTTGGCCAACGACAGCGCCGCACAGAGCCCAAATACCGTGTTCAGCGGTACCGTAATTGCTGCCGTAATCAACGTCAGCCTAACCGCATTCAAAAAGAACTTGTTGCTAAACGTTTCAAGCAACCCGGGCAGACCCGCCTTGAATGCTTGAACAAAGACGTTGAGGGTCGGCACCAGCAAAATTAGCCCCAGGAAGCCAAAGACAAAGGCTACCAGCAGCCACTTGCCCCACTGAAACGCTGCTCCCTGAGATTTAGACCCAGCGGCGGCAACGGGTTGTTGTAGAGATGAATCAGCCATAGAAGCGCCTCCCGCGGGCTTGAATAAGGTTGATCACCAGCAGTGCCGATAGCGAAATCAGCAGCAGCACCGTGCCAATTACCGTGGCCCCGGCGTAGTCAAATTGTTCCAAACGCTGAACGATCAGCACTGGGGCGATTAGGTCTTGAAAGGGAATATTGCCCGCAATAATCACCACTGAGCCGTATTCGCCCACCGCCCGCGAAAAGCCCATGGCCACGCCCGTAAGAATGGCAGGCATCAGCGGCGGCAAAATTACCCGCCTAAAGGTCTGCCACTGGGAAGCCCCCATAGACCAGGCGGCCTCCTCCATTTCTGGCTCCATGTCTTGCAGCACTGGCTGCACCGTCCGCACCGAAAAGGGCAGCGCGATGAAGATCATCGCCACCAGCACCCCCAGTCGGGTAAACGATACTTTGATGCCAAAGGGCTCTAGAAAGCCGCCAATCCAGCCGTTGGTGCTGTAGATAGTGGACAGGGTTAAGCCAGCCACCGCCGTGGGTAGAGCAAAGGGCAGATCGATGATGGCATCTAAAAATCGCTTTCCCGGAAACTCGTAGCGCACCAGCACCCAGGCAATAATCAGCCCAGCAAAGCCGTTGATAATGCTGGCCACCAGCGCCGTAAAAAAGGTGACGTTGTAGGTCGAGATGGCTACCGGATCGGTAGCAATGCGCCAAATTTCTGCCGGGTTGAGGGTCAGCGCCTTGAGTACGAGCGCCGCCATCGGCAAAAACAAAAACAGAATGAGATAGAACCAGGTGACCCGCCAAGTCCAGGGAGCATGGAGAATCTGGTGCCAAAGACCCGGGGATGAAGACGGTGGGGATGAAGTCATGGGTGCAGAGAAAACATGTCGATTGATCGATTTCTAATGACCCTTACCTCAGCCTGCGCTCAATCGACTAGGGCTGAGGTAAGGGCCATCTACCTACTTGCCGACCTTGGATTGAACCTGGTCAAAAATTGCCCCATCGGCAAAGAACTTTTTGTCGATCTCTTCCCAACCGCCTAGATCAGCCACCGTAAACAGGGTTTCGATTTTAGGAAACTGATCGGCAAACTGTTCACCCACCTCTGGGTCGGAGGGGCGGAAGCCCACTTTGGCAAACTCCTCTTGGGCCTCTGGGGTAAACAGAAACTCCACAAAGGCTTCAGCGACCTCGCGGGTGCCGTGCTTATCCACATTGGCATCGACAACGGCAACGGGGTTATCAATGGAAATATTCACCTCGGGAACTACAAAAGGCAGCTCTTCGCCATTTTGGGCGGCCAGCAGCACTTCGTTTTCGTAGTTGATGAGCACATCGCCCTGGCCTCGGTTGAAAAACACGTCGGTGGATTCTCGCGCATCCTTGGGCAGCACCGGCACATTCTGATAGACCTTGGTGACGAAGTCTAGGGCAGCGGCATCATCGCCACCGGTCTGGGTCTGAAAACCCCAGGCTGCTAAAAAGTTCCATTTGGCACCGCCGGAGGTTTTGGGGTTGGCGGTCACCACCTGCACATCGTCGCGGGCCAGGTCTTCCCATCCCTGGATATTTTTGGGGTTGCCCTCGCGGGTGACCAGCGCCGCTACTGAGGAATGCACAATGGCGCTGTTGGGAGCTTCGCTTTCCCAGCCCGCTTCAATCAGGCCGCCCTCTTCAATTTTCTTGGTGTCTCCAGCCAGGGCCAGGGCGACAACATCAGCCTCTAGCCCGTCGAGCACAGCCCGAGTTTGGGAGCCTGAGCCACCGTAGCTCTGGTTAAAGGTGACATCTTGACCCGTTTCCGTCTTCCACTTCTCGGTGAACTTAGGAATGATTTGCTCGTAAGCAGCCTGGGTCACGGCGTAGGAGACCAGAGTGAGCTCTACGGGGCCGGCGGCAGCGGTGGTCGATTCGCCATTGCTGGCTTCGGGAGTCGATGTAGTGCTACCGCAGGCGGCTAGGGTACCCGCCAGCCCTAGACCGGCCGCAAACAAGATTGCCGATCGCCGCGAAATATAACGTTGAGGTGATGTCATGGGTAGCTCTCCAAAGAATCTCCGGTATCTCGATAGGGTTTTCGAGGATTACGTCTATGGACTGTATCATAAAATTTTGGACTTAGATCCAAAATGAAGTTGAAGTCATTTGCACATTTTTTTAGAATTGGATCGGTCTGGTTTTGGGATGAGTTGCAATTTTATTGTGGGTGGGGTAGCGTAGGTTCACATTGCAGCTCGGTCAGTGGGCGATTCCCCTTTGGGGACACTTGGTGAACGCCCCTGAAGAACTGAGGCGCACCCTGCCCCTGCTGCCTAGGTTTGGGTTTGAGGTGATGGGAAACGTGGCACCGCTTCGCTAAGCTCCGATGTCGCATCCCCGTTGAAGCACACTGTCGATTTTAGGAAACACCCGTGGGAATCAGAGTAGACAACGTTTCAAAACGGTTTGGGGATTTTCAGGCCCTTGAGCCCATCACTCTGGATATTAAGAGTGGTTCTTTGGTGGCCCTGCTGGGGCCTTCGGGCTCGGGTAAGTCGACCCTGCTGCGGGTGATTGCCGGTTTAGAGCAGGCCGACACCGGCAGAATCTACATTTCGGCTCAAGATGCCACCCACAAGACGGTGCAAGACCGCCAGGTGGGTTTTGTGTTTCAGCACTACGCGCTGTTTAAGCACCTCACCGTTCGCAAAAACGTGGCCTTTGCCCTAGAGCTACAAAAGTGGCCCAAAGAGCGGATTAAGAATCGGGTTGATACCCTGCTAGATCTGGTGCAGCTGGATGGGTTGGGCGATCGCTACCCCTCTCAGCTGTCGGGCGGTCAGCGGCAGCGGGTGGCCCTGGCGCGGGCCCTCGCCGTTGAGCCCCAGGTGCTGCTGCTCGACGAGCCCTTCGGTGCCCTTGATGCCAAGGTGCGCAAGGACTTGCGCGACTGGCTGCGCCATCTCCACAACGATGTGAATGTCACCACTGTATTCGTTACCCACGACCAGGAAGAGGCGATGGAAATTGCCGACGAAATCGTGGTGATGAGCCAGGGTCGAGTCGAGCAGGTGGGCTCCCCCGCTGAGGTTTACGAGAACCCAGCCACTCCCTTTGTGATGAGCTTTATCGGCGCAGTCAACGTGCTCTCTCCCGACAACACCTGGAAATCGCTTCACCGCGACGCCCCCACCCACGGGGAGGTGTTTTTGCGCCCCCACGACATCGAGATCTTCACCGACCATCAAGACGGCAGCGTCGCTGCCACGATCAACCACATCATCCACCTGGGCTGGACAATTCGCATCGAACTCACCCTCGAAAACGGCCATCCGATTACCGCTCACATCAACCGAGAGCAGTACCGCGACCTGGGCGTTGAGACGGGGCAAACGGTTTACCTGCGGGCCAAGCTCATTCGCAGCTTTGCAGCCACGGCGGGCTACGCGCCATCGGTAGCTTAGCGCTCAGGAAAACTGTAAAAACCTCGATTCTCCCACCCCCGTTTTCGGGGGTGGGAGAATTGCTTGCGAGCATCTTTGTTGCAGCCCAATGTTGGCGAATCGGTAAAACTGGGCCAAGACCTGCCCCTGGCCCAGTGCTTTGACCCTAACTGGCGTTTAGCTGGTTTAGTCCAGCGGTGTGTCGACCGGAGAGCTTCAATATAATGTCATAGTGGTTTTGGCATTCCCGATTCGGAGGCCAAGACGTAAGCAGGTAGGCGGGCAATGGGGTTAGCAGGCATAGAACTGGGGCTAGCGGTCGGTGGATTAGCGCAGCTGGCGTCACCGGGACCAATTATCTTTCAGCTGGGGCCATTGGCCATTCGCTGGTATGGCCTGCTGATTGCGATTGCCTTGGCAATTGGCATTACCCTGGCGCAGCGGTTGGCCCAGCGGCGCGGGCTTGACCCTGAGGCGATCGCTGACTTGTCGATCTGGCTGGTGCTGGGGGCACTGCCCGCCGCAAGACTCTATTACGTCGCCTTTGAGTGGGATCGCTACGCCAACAACCCGCTGAGTGCCTTCGCCATCTGGCAGGGGGGCATTGCCATTCACGGGGCGATCTTGGGCGGTATGCTGGCGGCGCTGTTGTTTGCCCGCCTCAATCGACTGTCGTTTTGGGCACTGGCGGATGTGGTGGCCCCGGCTTTGGTGCTGGGCCAAGCTATCGGTCGCTGGGGCAATTTCTTTAACTCCGAAGCCTTTGGTGGCCCGACCAACTTGCCCTGGCGAGTTTACATTCCCCCCGCCCAGCGCCCCCTCGGTCTGGAGGCTGTGGAGTACTATCACCCCACCTTTCTATACGAGTCGCTATGGAATCTGGGGGTATTCGCCCTGGTGCTGTGGCTATTTTTCTGGGGTCTGCGCCACCCCGAACGGCTGAAGACCGGCACGCTCTTTTTGGTTTACTTTGCTACCTATAGCCTGGGTCGCCTGTGGATTGAAGGGTTGCGCCTTGACAGCCTGATGCTGGGGCCGCTGCGAATGGCTCAGGTGGTGAGCCTCGCCGGCATAGCGCTGGGGGTGGCTGGGCTGCTGTGGCTGTATGTCGGGCGGCGCTCGCTGCCCGATGTGGCCAAAGGCAGCTAGTCCCCAATTGAGATTAGGTACGGGCTTGAGAACAATGTCTTGAACCAAAAAACGCCCTGGAGTGATATCCAGGGCGCAGTAGGGGAGTGACGATTGACGGTCGGTGGAGGATTACTGCGGCGGGTCACCGCCTTCGGGACCGCATCCACCCCCTCGGCCTCCGCCCATGTTGCTGCGCAGGGCCTCCTGTAGGTCAGTTTCGCTGACGCCTAGCTCAGTGGCGGCAGCGGCCAGGTCAGGGCGTGGCGGCGGCTCGGCGGGCAGGCCCAGGGCTTCTTTCAAGGCGGCTTCACTGACGCCCAGCTGCGTAGCGGCGGTGGCCAGTCTTTGGCCGCGATCGCCATCTCTGCCGCTGCGCAGGGCTTCCTGTAGCTCAGTTTCGCTCACCCCCAACTCTGTAGCGGCGGCGGCCAAGTCAGGACGCGGTGGTGGCTCGGCAGGCAGGCCCAAGGCGGCCTTGAGGGCGGCTTCGCTAACGCCCAGCTCAGCGGCAGCGTTGGCCAACCCTTCCCCGTGACCTCGACCCTGGCCCTCGGGCCGCTGGGCGGGCTCGGTCGGAGTAGCTGCGGGCTGCGGAGGTTGGCCCTGGGTAGTTTGGCTAAAGGCGGCCAGACCCAGGCCTCCCACCAGGGCAGCGGCCAGGCCAGCGGTCAGCAGTGAACGATGAATTACCATGGATGATTTGCTCCGGTGGTTTAGGTTGACGATTTTTATTAAGCCTGGGCACTATGGCACAACCATGGCCGCCAAATTACAGCTTTGTCATTTTTGCGACCCGCTGGGAGTGCTAGTAGTTTGGTTAAGTTAAAAGTGACAGGCCAGTGAGGGGGCAAGGTCTAGGGTTTGGGGCCTAGGGTTCACGACCTGCCTTGAACCTGAGACCTTAAACCCTGAACCCCAAGTCACAAAGCTTGTCCTAAGTCGCTTGGTCGAGTGCTGGGCTGTGAGCGCCTATGAACGTTTTATTAGTCGAAGACGAGGCCAAAATTGCTAGTTTTGTAGCCCAGGGGCTGCAAGAACAGGGCTTTGTGGTCGACACTTGCCCCAACGGCACCGAAGGCTATGCCCTGGCCACCGATCGCACTTACGACGTGGTGCTGCTCGACATCATGGTGCCCGGGATGGATGGGCTGGCCATTCTCAAGGCGCTGCGGAGCGCAGGCTACGCCGTGCCGGTAATTTTAATTACCGCCCGCAACGAGCTAGACGATCGCCTGGCCGGGCTGAATCTGGGGGCCGACGACTACATCGCCAAGCCCTTCTATGTCGAAGAACTGGTGGCCCGCATGCATGCGGTGGTACGGCGCAGCAGCGGCGAACGGCAGAATTTTTTGGCCGCTGGCCCCCTGCGCCTCGATCGCATCACCCGCGAAGTTACCTGCGGCGGGCAGCAGGTTGAGCTGACAGCGCGGGAGTTTAATCTGCTGGAATATTTGATGCGATCGCCCGGCCGAGTGCTGACCCGCACCCAAATTTTGGAACATGTCTGGGGCTACGACTTTAACCCCAGCACCAATGTCGTCGATGTGGCCATTCAGCGGCTGCGCAAAAAGCTCGACCCGCTAGAGGCGGCCCAGTGGATCGAGAGCGTGCGCGGGGTGGGCTACCGCTTTCGCCCCCCAGAAGAGAGCACCCAGTCAATTTCTCGGGGGGCACGCCCGTGACGCGACCGCTGCTGCCCCGACTCTCCCTGCAGCTGCGGCTGGCGCTGTGGTCTGCCGCCCTGGCCGGGGGGGCGCTGCTAGGGTTTGCCCTACTGTCGAGCTGGCTGATCTACCAGGCCAAGCTCGATCGCCTCGACGCTCGTTTAGAGCGCACGGCTCCCCTGGGTCGCCCCGGCGATCGCGGTGAACTGCCGCCGAGCGATCGCAGTGGCTTGCCCCCTAACCCAGAATCGGACCTGGCCCGGGACCTGGGCCTGCCTGCCGATGCCGAGGTGGGGCTTTTGCTGGTGGGCCGCACCGGGGAAGTGGTCTATCAATCGCCTCAGTGGCCCAGCGCGATCGCTCAGATCTCCCCCGCGCCCAACCCGGCCCAGGGTCGCCGAGGGCCGCGTCGCCTGATGACTGTGCAAACTCCCAGTGGTCCCTGGCGCGTGGTTGTGCGGGCTACCCCCCTGGGGCAGCTCGCGATCGCCGCTAACCTCGACGCGCTCCGCCAGGAGATGGCCACCCTGCGACGCATCTACGTCCTGACCATTCCCGGCCTGCTGCTGGTGATTGGGGGCGGAGCCTGGGCGATCGCAGGCCAGGCGCTGCGGCCCGTGCGCCAGCTCAGCCATAGCATTGGCCAGGTAACGGCCCAGGGACTACACCAGCGAGTGCCCGCCGACTCCGACCCCGAGTTTGTGCCGCTAATTTCTGCTTTCAACGCCATGCTAGAGCGGCTAGAGCGCAGCTTTCAGCAGGCCTCCCGATTCAGCGGCGATGCTGCCCACGAGCTTAAGACTCCTCTCACCATTCTCCAAGGCGAGCTAGAGCGGGCCATTCAACAGGTCGAAACCGGCTCAGCAGCCCAGCAAACCCTCAGCCAGCTACTCGACCAGGTGCGCCACCTGAGCGGTATCGTGCGCAAACTGCTGCTGCTGTCGCTGGCCGATGCCGGGCAGATGAGCATTCATCGCCAGCCGGTCGACTTTAGCGCTCTGGTGCAGGATCAGCTGGAGGATCTCTCGCTACTGGCCCCCGATCTGGCGGTGACCGTTGAGATTGAGCTAGGCCTGGGGGTGATGGGCGATCGCGACCTGCTGGCCCAGGTCGTCCAAAACCTGATCACCAATGCGGCTAAATACAACCTGCCCCAGGGCTGGGTACGAGTCAAAGCCCACTGCGCTCAGGCACAGGTGCAGCTGACGCTAACCAACGCCACGTCACCCCTCGCCCCTAGTGAAGCCAGCCGCCTGTTCGATCGCTTCTATCGTGGCGACCCCGCCCGCGCCCGCCAAACGGAAGGACTGGGCCTAGGCCTAAGCTTAGCCCGCGAGATCGCCCGCGCCCACGGCGGCGATCTCGTGCTGGTCCCTAGCCCCGCTGGTGAGGCGTGCTTTAGCTTGCACCTGCCTCTGCCCTCTCGTTAATCGAAAGTTACAGGCTTTAGAAGGGGTTTTGGGTACAGGGTATAGGGTTTACGGTGTGAATCTGCCTTAAACCTTACACCCTGCACCCAAGCCTTCAAATTAGCTAGCACTGTCCGATCTGACAGCTAAGTACCCTTGCCCCCTGGGCAGAGAAACATTAGAGTTATGTAAACAACTGTTAACAAAGGTATAGACTAAATTAAGGAAAATACTCCACTATTGGCTTTACCTTGGGCCAGCGGTGGGTGCCTTCGTCGTTTTCATGTTCTTACGGCAAGCCAGTATGAGACACGCGCTAAACATTTTGGTCATTTGTGTAGTAAGCCTCTGCGCCTGGCTGCCGATGGCACCGGCCCTGGCCTACGACAACCCCGAACTCTTGCCTGACACCCAGACCGCTATCATCGACCTGGCCAAGTCGCTCAGCGCTCGCCAAGAAGAGAGCCTCGACTCTAAGCTCAATGACTTTGAATCTGAGACGGGCTGGAAGCTGCGGGTGCTGACCCAGTATGACCAAACCCCAGGCCGCGCAGTAAAAGACTTTTGGGGCCTAGACGATCGCAGCATCATGCTGGTAGCTGACCCGCGCGGCGGCAACCTACTCAACTTCAGCGTGGGCGATGCTGTCTACGACCTGTTGCCCCGCACCTTCTGGATTGAGCTGCAAACCCGCTACGGCAATCAGTTCTTTGTGCGCGAAAACGGCGAAGATAATTCCATTCTTAGCGCTCTTGAATCGATTCAGGGCTGCCTGCGCCAGGGGGGCTGTAACGTGGTGCCCGGCCTGCCCCAAGAGCAGTGGGTGCTGACACTGATTACCTCCATTGTCGGCGGCGTGATCTGTGGATTTGCGGCCCATCCCCGCAAGCCCGGTCAGATTTTTGCCTGGCAGTGGGTGCTGATTTTCTCGCCACTGTGGGGAATTTTGTTCTTTGCCTTTGGCATTGGCCCAGTGGTGACCCGCACCAGCGACTGGCTACCTCTGACGCGCAACATTGCCGGTTTTTTGATTGGTGCTTTGGTGGCCTACCTCACACCCATCCTTGGCAATCAGCCCTCCAATTCTGAAACCTAGGGCGGGCGGCTCAACGTAAGCAACGCTGGTCTATGCACAGTGGGCATTGTTCTGAGGAATGATGCCCACTGTGTTTATGAGGAAGTGACCGGATCAGAGCTTGACTCCTTTGAACCAGCGGTGCCACCGCATCTAGACTCGAAACCCCCAATTCCAGACCGTGACATTCATTGGGGTTAGCCTGTTAACTCCCTAAATTGGGAATGTCCAAGCAGAATGCTGAACTACACCGTTTGGGCCGTCATCACGGCGTTGACTGTTGCCAGCAGTCGTCGGGGGTCGATGGGTTTGCTGACGCAGTCGTTGGCTCCAGCTCTAAGGGCTTGCTCTGTTTGGTCGGGGCTGTCTAGATCGACTAGGGCCAGAATTTTTGGCTCTGGGGAACTTGAGCGCTGGCGCAGGGTGGCAATGATGTCGTTGCCATCGGCGCTGGCTAGGCTGAGGCTAGTAATCATGGCGGCGGGCTGAAGCAGCTCTACCTGGTCGAGCACTCGCGATCCGTCCACAATCCAGATGACTTGGTAGCCAGCGGCGGTGAGCATGTCACAGATGATGCTGGCAGTTTCTTCGTTGTCTTCGACCAGCACAATGCGCCCCACGACGGGTTCAGCCGTGAGCGATGGCTCAGTGACGAGGGGTTCAGTCGATCGCTGTAGCGGGATTCTGACGGTAAAAATAGAACCCTTGCCGGCCTCAGAGCTGACTTTGATGGCGCCGCCGTGGAGCTCGACCAGCTGCTTGGTGAGGGCTAGGCCCAGGCCCGTGCCCGGGTGTTCTCGCTGGAGCACACTCTCAAGCTGCTGAAACTTGCCGAACAGCAAAGATTGGGCAGCGGCTGAGATGCCTATGCCGGTGTCTTCAACTTGAAAGACGGCGTCGTTTTGCTCGCGCCGCACGCGCAGAACAACTTTGCCGCCGGCATTGGTAAATTTGACGGCATTGCTGAGCAGGTTGGCCAGAATTTGTCGCACCCGCCGGGGGTCGGCTAAGAAGGCGTCTTGGCCGTTGGGCAGCTTGAGGTCAAGGGCAATGTCAATGTCGTTTTGGGCGGCCTCGGTGCGAAAGGCATCGACGCTCTGGCGACACAGGGACGTGAGGGAAAACTGACGCACTTCTAAAACGGTGCGCCCAGCCTCAATTTTTGACACGTCGAGAATGTCGTTGATGACGCGCAGCAGATGCTCGCCGCTGGTTTGAATGGTGGAGAGGTAGTCGCGCTGGCGGGGGGTGAGTTCGCCCAGGGACCAGCGCAGCAGGGTGGCCGACATGCCAATGATGTAGGTGAGGGGGGTGCGCAGCTCGTGGCTCATGGTGGCTAAAAACTCGGTTTTGGCCCGGTTGGCGGCCTCGGCGGCCACCAGGGCATCGCGCAGGTCTTGGGTGCGTTCGACAACACAAACCTCCAGGTTTTGGGTTTGCTGCTGGAGCTGGTGGTAGAGCTGGGCCTGGCTAATGGCGATCGCCAGGTGTTCGGCGATGTGCTGCAAAAACTCAGTTTCCCAGGGTTGCCACTGGCGCAGGTAGTCGCACTGGTGCACAATCAGCAGCCCCCAGAGCTGCTGCCCCACCAAAATAGGAGCTACGGCCTTTGACCTCACCTGCATCTGTTGGAGAAAGGTGGCCATGCAGGGGGCATGGGGATAGGCCTGGGCCACGTCGTCGATGGCGAGGGGGTGCCCGTGGCGGTAGCGACGCTCCTGGTGGGGATAATCGGGGTGGTCGTGAAAGCAGAGGTCTTCGGTGTAGTTGAGTACCGAGGCGAGGCGATCGCGCGATCGCGACTCGTAGGTGATGTAGCCAATCGGGCCTGCCCCACTGAAATGGTCTGGAGCAGCGCTATCCATCGATTTAACTGGAGTGCTGGGCACCTGGTCGAATTGGTAGATCAGCAACCGATCGGCCTGGAGAAACTGGCGCACCTCGGCCACAGTGGTTTCTAAAATTTCGCTTAGCTCTAGGCTGCCCTGAATTTTGGTAATCACCTGGTTGAGCAGCAGGCGACGCTCTCGCTGCCGGTTGATGACGATTTGAGCCGGCACCTCGGCACAGGCCTGAATCCAGGCCAGCATAAACTGGCTGAGGGCGCTGAGGCTGGTGGCAAATACGGGCTGGCTCAGGCCCCGCTGGGCCAAAAATGCTTCTACGACGGCAGCTTCGGCGGTGAGACCAACCACGACGTGATCGTCATCCTGAGGGTGCGCCGTTACCACCACCGCAAGTTCTGGCCCCCCGAGACACCAAAAACTGTCGTCGTCAGGGGTGTCGGCGGGTAGGTCAGCTGCGGAGAGCAGGGTCAGCTGGTGCTGCTGGCAGTACTGACGCAAAAACTGCTCTAGCAAAACTAGAGCAGCCTTGGGCATGACCTGTTTGGTGCCATGGGCTATAGAGTCAGGCATTTCTATATTCTGAGGCCGAGGGCGCCCACTGCGGTGGTTCGAAACGGGGAGTTGCCAAAGAAAGCCTTAAGGTTTGGGCAGCCCCATGTTGGGGAGTCCCTATGGTAGCTTCCGTTGAGGGCCGACCCTGGCTTACGCTAGAGTTCCTTCAGATTTGTTGTTGTTCTAGAGACCGCCCATGCATCGCTTAGCCGCTACCCCCGGCGGCTGGACGCCGGATACTGAGGGCGTCATTTTTGTCGAGCAGACCCCAGCACCGCTGGTGTTTCTCACCGCCGCTGACACTGAAATTCAGAGCCTGGCTCGGGCCAGTTTTCCGGTCGATTTTCCGGCCCTGCGAGTGGCCAACCTGCTTCAGCTTCAACAGCAGTTGGCGATCGACACCTACGCTGACGATGTGCTGCGCCACGCCCAACTCATCGTGGTGCGGCTGCTGGGGGGTCGCGCCTACTGGCCCTACGGACTGGAAGTCGTCAGGGATATGGCTACCGAAACCGGGGCTGCCCTGATTGTGCTGCCCGGCGACGATCGCCCCGCCCCCGATCTAATCAGCCATTCCACCGTGCCGCTGACGGTGGCCAACCAGCTGTGGCGCTACCTCAACGAAGGCGGCGTCGAGAATATGGCGAACGGGTTGATGTGGGTGTGCGATCGCCTTCTCCACACCGCCTACCACCCCCCCGAGCCCCAGGAAATTCCCAAAGTTGGGGTATATCCCACTGGTCAGCAAGAACTGGACCCCGGCTCCCTCTCCCCTAGCCCCTCTCCTGTGGGGAGAGGGGAACTGGAGCAGACAACGGCCAAAATCGGCTTGATCTTCTACCGGGCTCACTACTTGGCGGGCAACACTGCGCCCATTGACGCGCTGTGTGCGGCCTTGGTGCAACGGCATCTGCGTCCGGTGCCTGTGTTTGTGTCGTCGCTGCAAGATCCTGAGGTGCAGAAGGATTTGGTTGCTCTGCTTAGGCCTAAAGAGGGCCAGGGCATTGACGTGCTGCTGAATACTACCAGCTTTTCGGTGGCGAAACTGGACGGTGCCACGCCCAATTTAGATCTGTGGGAAACCCTGGACGTGCCGGTGCTGCAAGTGATTCTTAGCGGTGGTACCAAAGCCGCATGGGAAAGCCAGAGCCTGGGCCTCTCGCCCCGCGATATTGCGATGAATGTGGCCCTGCCCGAGGTGGATGGGCGCATCATCACCCGCGCTGTTTCGTTTAAATCGGTCAACCAGCGCAGTGAAGCGTTAGAAACCGATGTGGTCACCTACGAGCCGGTGGGCGATCGCATCGCCTTTGTCGTTGACCTAGCTGCCCGTTGGGCTACCCTGCGCCGCACCCCGGCAGGCGATCGCCGCATCGCCATGATTCTCGCCAACTACCCCAACCGCGATGGCCGTTTGGCGAATGGAGTTGGTTTAAACACGCCTCAGAGTGCGATCGAAGTTCTCCACGCCCTCAAGGCGGCGGGCTACACCCTGGGCGACATTCCCATCAATGGCGACGACCTAATTCGCCAGCTCACCGCAGGGGTAACTAATGACCCCGAAGGCCGCGATTTTCGGGAAGTTCGCCAGTTCCTGTCCTTGGCTGATTACCGTCAGCATTTTGAGACTTTGCCGGAAGCGGTGCGTGTTGGTATGAGCGATCGTTGGGGCATGCCTGCGGGAGATGGGGAAGATGGAAGAGATGAGGGGAAAATTCAAAATTCAAAATTCAAAATTCAAAACTCTCTACCCCCTACTTCCCACACCTTACCCGCCCCCTTCCCCATTCCCGGCATCCAGCTCGGCAACATTTTCATCGGCGTTCAGCCCAGCCGGGGCTATGACCTCGACCCCTCCCTCAACTACCACTCGCCCGATCTGGAGCCGACCCACGACTACCTGGCCTTTTATCTCTGGCTAAGGCATAGCTTTGGGGCTCAGGCGATCGTTCACCTGGGCAAGCACGGCAATTTGGAATGGCTGCCTGGCAAGGGCGTTGGCTTATCCCAGGACTGCTACCCCGAGGCCATGTTTGGCCCCATGCCTCACCTGTACCCGTTTATCGTCAACGACCCCGGCGAAGGTTCTCAGGCGAAGCGGCGCGCCCAGGCGGTCATTCTTGACCACCTCACTCCACCGCTGACCCGCGCCGAACTCTATGGCCCCCTCGAAAAGCTGGAAGGTTTGGTGGACGAATACTACGAAGCCCAAAGTTTAGATCCGAGCCGGTTGGCGCTGATTGGCGATCGCATCCTCACCCTGCTCACTGAAACTAGCCTCCTAACCGAAATTTCCCCTACCCATCCACCCATCCACCCATCTACCCACCCACCCATCCCCACCCTCCTCCCGACCCTCGACACCTATCTTTGCGACCTCAAGGAAGCCCAGATTCGCGACGGGCTACATATCTTCGGGCAATGCCCCGATGGCCAGCAACTGCGGGACTTGATTGTGGCGATCGCCCGCCACCCTGGTCCTGGCCGACAGGGATTAACGCGAGCGATCGCAGAATCCTGGAGTCTCGACATCGATCCCCTCACTGTTGATCTAGGTGAACCCTTCATCCCCTCGTCCCCTCACCTCTCCACCTGCCGCATCGCTGGAGACGTTGTCGAGGCCTTGGAAGAGGAAGCGTCGCGTTTGGTGGAGGAGTTATTGCCACAAGTTGCTGCCCCGAGCCGCCCTCTCCCTAGCCCTCTCCCTCGGGGAGAGGGAACCGGAGGACGTTCTAGCTCCCCTCTCCCCCAGGGAGAGGGGCTGGGGGAGAGGGAAGAGGAGTTGGGGGAGAGGGGGACAGTCCTCGCCACTGAACTCCACTGGATTCAGCACAGCCTCATCCCCGCCCTGACCCGCACCACCGACGAGATCGCCAATTTGCTGGCTGGCCTCGACGGGCGCTACGTGCCCAGCGGCCCGGCTGGAGCCCCCACCCGCAATCGCCCCGACGTGCTGCCCACCGGGCGCAATTTCTTCTCGGTAGATATTCGTGCCATTCCCACCGAGAGCGCCTGGGATGTGGGGCGGCGGGCGGCGGAAGTGCTGGTGGAGCAGTACACCCAGGATCACGGCGACTATCCCCAAACCCTGGGCCTGTCGGTGTGGGGCACCTCCACCATGCGCACCGGCGGGGATGACATTGCTGAAGCCCTGGCCCTGATGGGGGTGCGCCCGGTGTGGGATGGCCCCTCGCGGCGAGTGGTCGATTTTGAGGTGCTGCCACTGTCGGCGCTCGGGCGGCCCCGCGTCGATGTCACCCTGCGGATTTCGGGCTTCTTTCGCGATGCTTTCCCCAATCTGATTGACCTGGTAGACCAGGCCGTAGTGGCGGTGGCGGCTTTAGATGAACCGCCAGAGCAAAATCCCCTAGCGGCGCGATCGCAGCAGGAGAGTGCCGAATGGCAGCGGCAGGGGCTGACGGCAGAGCAGGCGGAGCTGCGATCGCGCTACCGCATCTTTGGCTCTAAGCCAGGAGCCTATGGGGCTGGCTTGCAGGGGCTGATCGAATCGCAAAACTGGACTAGCGACGAAGACCTGGCCCGTGCCTACCTAAACTGGAGCGGCTACGCCTACGGTCGCGACGCCCAAGGCCACGCCATGCCCGAAGCCTTTGAGCAGCGGCTCAAGCATCTGCAAGTGGTGCTCCACAACCAGGACAACCGCGAGCACGACCTGCTCGACTCCGACGACTACTACCAATTTCAGGGGGGCATGACGGTAGCTGCCAGAACTCTCCAGGGGCAGCAGCCCGCCACTTACTTTGGCGACAACGCGGTGACGGCCAAGCCCAAGGTGCGATCGCTCGACGCCGAAATTGCCAAGGTCTACCGCTCCCGCGTGGTCAACCCCAAGTGGATCGAGGGCGTCATGCGCCACGGCTATAAGGGGGCCTTTGAGATGGCCGCCACCGTCGATTACCTATTCGCCTACGATGCCACGGCCCACTGCGTCGCCGACCATATGTATGAAGGCGTGGCCCAGGCCTACCTGCTCGATCCAGCGGTGCAGGCCTTTGTGCAAACCTCAAACCCTTGGGCGCTGCGGGATATGGCCGAGCGCCTGCTCGAAGCCAACCAGCGGGGGCTGTGGGCCACAGCTAAGGCCGACATGCTAGATGGCCTGCGGCAGATCGCCAACCAGGCGGAAGGGGTGCTAGAAACCCAGCAGTTCGATCGGGGCCAACCCCAAGCAGAGTAAGCCTGGGAGCGATCGCCCCAGCAGCGTCGGGCGGCACTATACCCCTTCCGCAAAATTGGGCTGTATGGTGGGACGCTCTCCAGCGATCGCCCCAACCCCGCTAAAGGGGCAACCGCTAGCACGTCAGAGGCTGCCGAACCGACGCCTCTGTGGTCCGTTGCAGGTAGGCTCGCGTAATCTCCAAAATTCGCTGGGAGGCCTGACCGTCGCCAAAGGGGTTGATCGCCTCGGCCATGGTCTGGTAGGCCGCGGGGTGCAGCAGCAGCGTCTCGGCCTCGGCCAGCATGCGGTCGGCATCGGTGCCGATCAGCTTGGCGGTGCCTGCCATCACGGCCTCAGGGCGTTCCGTGTTATCCCGCAGCACCAGCACCGGTTTACCCAGGCTAGGGGCTTCTTCCTGCAAGCCGCCCGAGTCAGTCATCACCAGGTAGCATCGCTGAATTGCGCCCACCAGTTGGGTGTAGTCGAGAGGCTCAGTCAAAAAGGCGCGGGGATGATCGCCAAGGGCGGCCTGGAGGGGTTCTCGCACCGTCGGGTTGCGGTGCAAGGGCAGCAGCAGGGCGGTATCGGGGAACTGTTCGAGCACCTTGAGAAACCCCTGGGCGATCGCCCCCAGGGGTGCGCCCCAGTTCTCACGCCGGTGTACCGTCGATAAAATTACTCGGTGGCGGCTCCAGTCTAGCCCCGGCACCTCGCAGCCGGGATGGCGATCGGCCACCGACAGCAAGGCGTCGATGACGGTGTTGCCGGTTTGATGCAGATTGCCGGTCACCCCCGATCGCTCTAGGTGCTGCACCGAGAGAGCCGTGGGCGCAAAGTGCAGCTGGGTAATTTGGGAGACCAGCCGCCGGTTAGCCTCCTCGGGAAAGGGGTTATAGATGTTGTCGGTACGCAGCCCGGCCTCGACATGGCCCACCGGAATCTTTTGATAAAAAGCCGCTAGGGCCGCGGCGAAGGCCGTCGTAGTGTCGCCCTGCACCAGCACAATATCGGGGCGACGTTCTTGAAACAGCGCCTCCAACCCCTGCAGGCTGCGACAGGTGATGTCGGTCAGGGTTTGGCGGGGCTGCATAATCGCTAAATCTTGGTCAGCGCCTAGGTTAAACAGCGCCATGACCTGATCCACCATCTCCCGATGCTGGCCGGTGAGCAGCACCTGGGTGTCAAAGTCGGGGCACTGACGAAAACACTGAATCACCGGCGCAAGTTTAATCGCCTCGGGGCGAGTGCCCAACACAATGCAGACTTTAAACGGTGGAGCCATAGGGAACTGCCCTCTGAATGCAAAATCATGCTCAGAATAACCTGTTCATGCCACCTTCCCAGAAAGCCTAAGACCCGACGATATTATTGCCATAGATATTTTTGGGTATGACTCGATGCTTACCATAGATAAGAACAACGTGTTGCCCGATCGCTACAAGGAGTAGCCACAGCAACGGGCCACATCTATGGAGCCTAAGAGGAATCCTATGACCGGGCATCTGGCCAATCAGATTCTTTGGGTGGGGGAGAATTCATCGGCATTGGGACGCGATCGTCCTGTGTCTGAACTGGCGATAGTTGCCCTAGAGCAGGTCGATGCTGCCCTGGCTCACCTCGCCGCTGGCCATCGAGTTGACGGCATTTTGCTGAATTTGGCTGACTCGGCAACGACGGCACTGGCTCAGCTAGGGGCGCTTCAGGCCCAAGCACCTGACGTGCCGGTGGTTGTGCTAGTTAAACCGGACCAGACCGCCTTGGGATTAGAGGCGGTTTGGTCTGGGGCCGAGGACTACCTGATTTGGGGACAAACCGCCGCTGAGATTGGTCGAGCCCTGGACTGTGCTCTGGCCCGTCGCCGCAGGCCGCGATCGGAGTCGGCGATCGCGGCCTACGGCGACATTGGCGAACGGGTGCAGCTTGACGCTGAACATCGACAGAACGAGGCGCGCTTGACCACCCGCATTCGTCAGCAGGCCACCTTGCTCACCAGCGCCGAACGCATTGGCAACATGGGCAGCTGGGCCCTCGACTTGAATACCAACCACCTGGTCTGGTCGGCGGGCACTTATCGCCTGTTTGGCCTGCATCCTGAAGATCCCATTGAGAGCTTTGAGCGGTTCATCGAGCGGGTGCTGCCCGAAGATCGGCCCGAACTGCTGAGCAACCATGCCCAAGTCGGTAGGTTGAGCGGAATTTTGGAGGTCACCTACCGCATTCGTCGCCCCGATGGGGATGTGCGCTGGCT
This sequence comes from Nodosilinea sp. FACHB-131, assembly GCF_014695395.1. Classification (GTDB taxonomy): domain Bacteria; phylum Cyanobacteriota; class Cyanobacteriia; order Phormidesmidales; family Phormidesmidaceae; genus Nodosilinea. The sequence goes on along the minus strand of NZ_JACJOF010000025.1, from coordinate 78,458 downwards.
GTCGGACCGGGGCAACATTGAGGTAGACGCCGAGGGGCAACCCTGCCGGCAGCTAGGCACGGTAATCGACGTGACTGCGCAGAAGACGGCTGAGGCTACCCTGCGGGCCAGTGAAGAGCGGTTTCGGCTGGTTTCGAAGGCCACCAACGATGCCATTTGGGATTGGGACTTGAGCACCGATGTCACCTGGCGAGGCGAGGGGTATAAAACTCTGTTTGGCTACGACGACGAGGATGTTGAGGCCTCTTACGACTGGTGGCGTAGCCGCCTGCACCCCGACGATCGCCAGCGGCTGCTGGCCTCAATGCAGACAGCCCTGAAGGGAGACGCTACTAGCTGGACAGATGAGTATCGCTTTCGCTGCCACGATGGCCGCTATGCCTACGTCATGGATCGCGGCTATGTGATTCGCAATGAGCAGGGGCAGGCGATTCGGATGATTGGCGGCATGCTTAACCTCACTGAGCAAAAGAACCTGGAGGCGCAGCTGCTGCAAAGCCAAAAAATGGAGGCCATTGGCCAGCTAACCGGTGGAGTTGCCCATGACTTTAACAATCTGTTGACGGTAATTTTGGGTAACGCCGAGCTGCTGGTCGAACTGCTCGACACTCAGCCTCGGCTGCGATCGCTGGCCGATATGATCAGCGGAGCGGCCCATCGGGGGGCTGACCTCACCCAGCGCCTGCTGGTCTTTGCCCGCCGCCAAATCCTCGACCCCAAACCCGTTGATGTCAACCAGCTACTTGACCGCATGGATGCAATGCTGCGCCGCACGTTGGGAGAACAGGTGGAGGTGCGCTGTCGCTACGACGCTTACTTAGGGTTCGCCCTAGTCGATGCCAGCCAGCTGGAGAATGCCCTGCTCAACCTCTGCCTCAACGCCCGCGATGCGATGGGTGGCGTAGGCTGCCTTACCCTCACGACCGCTCAAACCTGCATTATCTCGCCCAGCGACAAGCCCCAGGGCGACTTCTCTCCCGGCGACTATGTTGTAATTGCTGTGTCAGACCATGGGGCGGGTATGGGGCCAGAGCTGTTGAGCCAGGTTTTTGAACCGTTTTTTACCACCAAGGCCAAGGGCAAGGGCACCGGGTTAGGACTGAGCATGGTCTATGGCTTTGTCCGCCAGTCCAACGGCTACGTCACCATTGACTCTGAGCCAGGGGTAGGCACCACCGTGCGGCTATACTTGCCGCGATGCCGTGATGGTAGGCCAGCTTTAGAGGGCCGTCGCAGCCCACAGCTTTCTCCTCTATGGGTGGACGCTTGTTCTAGTGGCTCAGAGCTAATTTTGCTGGTTGAAGACAACGCTCTGGTGCGCGACTACGCCCAGCAGCAGCTCGAAAGTCTGGGGTATCGGGTGTTAGCGGCAGAAAATGGCCCGACTGCCCTAGAGCTGCTCCATCAATGGCCTGAAATCGATCTGCTGTTTACCGATGTGATCATGCCCGGCGGCATGACTGGCTGCGATCTGGTAGCTGCGGCCCACCAGCTGCGGCCGCAGCTGCGGGTCCTCTACACCTCTGGCTATACCGAAAATGCCCTGGTGAACCAGGAGGCTCAAGAACCTGGAATCTTACTGCTAGCCAAGCCCTACCAGCGAGCTGAGCTGGCCTACCATGTTCGTCAAGCCCTCGCCAAAGGTTAGCTTAGAGAATGTTTTCTCGCGGCCCAGCTCTAACATTTCGGGTGCCTCGCCCCTCGCCCCGCTGGGCTCGGGGGTTGACCCTCGCTGGGTTTGTGGGGGTGTTTCTGGCCGATATAGTCACCCCCCTGGGGTTTGCCCACGGCATGCTGTATCTGCCGCTAGTGGCGGGGGCGGGGCTGTCTCGCAATAGCCGGTGGGTTGTGGGGGCGACCGTGGCTGGTGTGGGGCTAACGGCGGCGGGCTTTTTTGTGTCGCCCTCAGATCTGACGGGGTCGGCCCTGGCCTATGCGATCGCCAATCGACTGGTGGCGGCTCTAGCAACCGCCACTACCGGTGGTCTCACTCTGGCAATTTTGCAGTACTTTCACCGGGTTAAAGAGGCCCAGCAGTTACTCAGCGAGACCTACGACACCTTAAGGACTCAGCAAACTCTGCTGCAAATCGCCAGTGAGAGCGGTCAATTGGGCGGCTGGATGGTGCGCCTCGACCCCCAATTGGTGAGTTGGTCTGAGGAAGTGTGCCGCATCCATGAGGTCGAGCCGGGCTTTGCTCCCACCGTGGCAAAAGGAATTGAGTTTTATGCCCCTGAGTACCGCGATCGCATTGCCACCGTCTTTGCTGCCTGCACCGAAACCGGCCGGCCCTTTGACGAAGAGCTGCAAATTATTACGGCCCGCCAGCGACGGGTGTGGGTGCGCGTCATTGGCCAGCCCCTGCGCAACGACCGGGGCACCATCGTGGCCGTGCAGGGGGCATTCCAAGACATCACTGCTCAAAAGCAGGCCGAAGCATCTCTAGAGCGCAGTGAGCAGCGGTTTCGCCAGCTGGCCGACGCTATGCCCCTGATCGTGTGGACCGCCGAGCCTAACGGCACCGTCGACTACGCCAGCCATGCTCTGCGGGTCTACACCGGCATCTATGACCCTGATACGCCCCCAAGCCAGATCTGGATGACCCTGCTGCACCCTGACGACGTTGACCCCTGCTTGGCCATGTGGACGGCGGCGGTGCAGTCTGCCAGCCCCTACCGGGTTGAGCTTCGGACGCGGCGCTATGACGGCGACTACCGTTGGCATCTGGTGCAGGCAGTGCCCATTCGTGACGAAGCCGAGCAAATCGTTAAGTGGTACGGCACTGCGATCGAAATTCACGACCAAAAGCAGCTCGAACAGGAGGCCCGCCAGATTGCCGATCGCCTCAACACCACCCTGGAGAGCATTACCGACGCTTTTTTCACCCTTGATCGCCAGTGGCGCTTCACCTTTGTGAACCGTAGGGCTGAGCAAGTGCTGCTGCGCCAGCGAGCCGATCTGCTGGGCCAATCCCTGTGGGAAGCGTTTCCAGAGGCGGTTGGGACTGTCTTCGAGCAGCAGTACAAAATGGCCTTGGCCGAGGGGCAATCGGTCGAGTTTCGAGAGTTTTATCCCCCCTTAAACGTTTGGTTTGAGGTGCGGGCCTACCCCTCTATCGAGGGCCTGACCGTGTATTTTCAGGATGTTACCGATCGCATGGCCCTTGAAGAGCGTCTGCACCAGTCGCAGCGGCTAGAATCTGTGGGGCAGCTGACTGGTGGCATTGCCCACGACTTCAACAATCTGCTCACCGTCATCTTGGGCAACGCCGAGCTACTGAGCGAAATGCTAGAAGCTGACCCACACCTGCACCCCCTGGCAAAGATGATTGGCAGCGCCGCCCAGCGGGGAGCCGAACTCACCCAGCGGCTGTTGTCCTTTGCCCGTCGCCAGGCCCTCGACCCCGAAGCGGTGGATGTCAATCGGCTGATGGCCGGTATGGATGGGCTGCTGCGCCGCACCCTGGGCGAGCACATTGCCATCGCTACCGTGGAGAACGCCGAGCTGTGGCCTGCCCTAGTCGACCCAGCCCAACTGGAAAACGCCCTGCTCAATCTCTGCCTCAATGCCCGCGATGCAATGGTTCAAGGGGGCCAGCTCACCCTTGAAACCGCCAACACATACCTCAGTCAAGACTACGCCAGCCAGCATGTGGAGGTGGTGCCGGGGCATTACGTCATGGTGTCGGTGTCGGATACGGGCGTAGGCATCGACCCCGAGCATCTAGAGCGCGTGTTTGAGCCCTTCTTTACCACTAAAGAACAGGGCAAGGGCACCGGCCTGGGACTGAGCATGGTCTACGGCTTCATCAAGCAGTCGGGGGGGCACATCAAAATCTACTCCGAGCCGGGTCACGGCACCACCATCAGAATGTATCTACCTCGATTTTGGGGCGATATTCAGCCTTCCCTGCCCGCTCCAGAGGGAGTGGTGGTCGGCCAATCAGAGCTAATTTTGCTGGTGGAAGACAACGAGCTAGTGCGCAGCTACGCCCACGATCAGCTGGTTGACCTGGGCTACCGGGTGCTGGCGGCCAATAGCGGTCCGGCTGCTCTGGCCATGCTCCACCAGCAAGACAACGTTGACCTGCTGTTTACCGATGTGGTGATGCCCGGCGGCATGAGCGGGCGTGAACTAGCTGAGCTGGCCCAGCAGATCAAGCCGGGGCTGCGGGTGCTTTACACCTCGGGCTACAGCGAAAATGCAATTGTCCATCAAGGCCGGTTGGATGCGGGCATACAGCTGCTCAGCAAGCCCTACGGCCGCACCGAACTCTCGCAAAAGATTCGAGAGGCGCTGACTGCTCCCCGCTGCCCATGACCTAATCTCCTCAACTTTTCCCTGGCTGAGCTGCGGCAGACCTATCCAAACTAATTGTCGTCTCCAACACAATCATGATGTGGGCAATGCCCGAGCGCATCTATTTAGCCTGGTAAGCCCTCATCTACAACGAAAGACACGGGCCAGGGCACCGCGCAAAGGCTTAGCATGGTATGTAGGTTTGCCCAACAGTCCAACGGATCGATCGCGATCGCGCTGAAGCTGGGGCAGGGCTCGCCGGTTAGGCTATGTTCACCCAAACATCACGGAACCCAAGACGTTTCTGAAAGCGTAGCGATGGCAGTCTCTGCGATTGGTCAAGAACGGTTTTTCCTAGTCAAAGACCATAACCTGGTGTGTAACTACGGGCATCGGCTAGCAGCAGCGGTCCTGAAAATTGTTCAGCACAGGTCATTATTCACCCAGGGCGGCTCGCTCTGGAGTCAAGGTGCTGAGTAAGCCCTGCTGGCGGGCCAATTTAGTCCAAAAAGTTGGCGATGTGCTGGATGGGTAGGTGTGGGTGGGCAGGCTGAGAGGAAATTGGCTGGGGCCATGGCAGCACGAGAACGGTTTGAGGGGGGCAATGGGCAGGGCATGGACGATCGCCGACTGTTGATTTTAGATGACGATCCCATGACCGGGGAAACCATTCAGCGGATTGCTGAATTTGCTGGGCTGGAGGTGTGTTTCACCCCCGACCCGGATCGGTTCTTTGACCTGCTCCACGAGTGGCGGCCCACCCACATTGCCCTCGACCTGGTGATGCCCACCATGGATGGGGTTCAGGTTATGGCACGGCTGGCCAAGCTATCCTGTCGGGCCAAGATCATCATCACCAGCGGCGTCGGCAGTCGAGTGCTTGATGCGGCCGGGCGATCGGCGGTCGAGCACGGCCTCGATATTGCCGGGGTGCTGGCCAAGCCCTTTTCGCCCCCTCAGCTGCGAGAAATGCTGCTGGGCCAAGTTGCCAGCCCGCTCCTGCCGGCCCCGGTTGCCGGTGCCCCTCTCCCGCCGGAACTGACCCCAGCGGACCTGCACCAGGCCCTCGATCGCCGTGAGTTTGTGCTGGCCTACCAGCCCAAAGTGCTCTGTACCACGGGTGAACTGGCCGGGGTTGAGGCCCTGGTGCGGTGGCGTCACCCCGCCTACGGTCTGTTGCCGCCGGGGCGGTTTATTCCCCTGGCGGAGAGCTGTGACCTGATTGACCCTCTCACCGATCAGGTCATTGAGCAGGCCCTGGCCTGGTTTGGGCCGCTCTGCAAGGCGGGGGCAACCCCACTGTCTCCAGCGATCTGCAACCAGCTGATGCTATCGGTGAATATTTCGGCCCGCACCCTGGGCAACGGGGCTCTGTTTGAGCGCGTGCAGGAGCGCTGTCAGGCCCAGAGTGTCGACCCTACCCGGCTGATTTTTGAGCTTACCGAAACCAGCGCGATGGATGACCCAGTGGCCTCCCTCGATCTGCTCACCCGACTGCGGATGATTGGCTTTCACCTGTCGATCGACGATTTTGGCACCGGGTTTTCGTCGATGCTACAGCTGGTGCGGCTGCCCTTCTCAGAGATTAAGGTTGACAAGTCGTTTGTGATGACGGCGATGACGTCTCCCGAGTCGCGCACGGTGGTGAAGTTTATTGTGGATCTGGGCCACAGTCTGGGGCTGCGCTGCACCGCTGAGGGGGTTGAGGACGCTGAAACTCTCGATTATCTAACTACCATTGGCTGCGACCTGGCCCAGGGCTACCACATCGCTCGCCCCCTAGCCGGCAACGATTTTTGGCCCTGGCTGGCCGCTCGCGATCGTTATGCCCTGAGGGAGAGCTAGGAAACCGCCCTGGGCTTTAAAGTTCAGGCAGGGGGCGTCTGCAGCGCTGAGTTTGCCCAAACCTATCAACTACAGCCCGTTAACTACAGACTGTGAAGGTCGAGGGCGCGTCGATCGCCCCGCCGAATGTGAGGGCATCATAAAGAAAGCATGCAAACCCACATGTTTGCATACAATTCGCCACACGGGCTCAGGATGAATAATTTAACCGACGACGCTGAACGGCTGGCGGCGGTGCAGCGCTACTACATCCTCGATACGCCGTCGGATCGGGCCCTAGATCGGATTACGGCGATCGCCGCTCGCCTGTTTCAGGTGCCTATGGCGTTGGTGACCATAGTCGATCGCGATCGCATCTGGTTTAAGTCGCGCCATGGGGTGACCCTGGAGCAGATCGACCGAGAGTTGGGGCTGTGCGCCTCGGCGATTTTGCAAAGCGAGGTCTATGCCATTGCCGACGCCCGTCAGGACCCGCGCACGCAGTTCCATAGTCTGGTGCAGGGCGAGCTGGGCCTCAGGTTTTACGCCGCCGCTCCCCTCATCACCCCCGATGGCCATACCCTCGGTACCCTATGCATTCTCGACCGCCAGCCCCGCCAGCTCACCGCCGACGAAGCCCAAACCCTGGTTGACTTGGCCGCCGTGGTGATGGATCAGCTAGAGCTGCAGCTGTCGAGCCGCCAGCTGATAGCGACCACAGTCGCCCAGCGAGTGGCCATCGAAAACCTCTACCATCGGGCTCCCTGCGGCTATCACTCGCTCGACAGCAACGGGGTATTTATTGAGATTAACGACACCGAGCTGGGGTGGCTGGGCTATGACCGCGAGGCAGTAGTGGGCCGGCTGCGCTTTTGGGATGTGATTACCCCAACCAGCCAGGCTACCTTTGCCGCCAACTTTCCTCTGTTTAAGCAGCGAGGCCGCATTGACGACCTGGAGTTTGAGCTGGTGGCGGCCGACGGCTCCACCCGATGGATTTTGCTCAACGCGATCGCTGAGTACGACGAGCAGGGCAACTACGTCAGTAGCCGATCGACAGCCTATAACATTAGCGATCGCAAACGCACCGAGATCGCCCTGCGACAGCTAAATCAGTCGTTAGAGGTCAAGGTGGCTGAGCGCACCGCTGAGCTGGCCGAGCGCAACGCCGAGCTAGAGGCCAGCAACCGCGCTCTTCACCTGAGCAACCGACGGTTTCGCAACGCCTTTGACTACGCCGGCATTGGCATGGCCTTGGTCAGCCTAGAGGGCCATTGGCTGGAAGTGAACCGTTCCCTGTGCGAAATTACAGGCTATGGCGAGGCCGAGCTGCTCGCCACCACGTTTCAGGCCATTACCCACCCCGACGACCTAGACACCGATCTAGACCTGGTGAGGCAGCTGCTCAACCAAGAGATTCGCCACTACCACCTAGAAAAGCGCTACCGTCACCGCCAAGGCCACTGGATTTGGGTGCTGCTCAGCGTGTCAATTGTGACCGACGAGCATCAGGTGCCGCTCTATTTTGTGTCTCAAATTCAGGATATCAACGAGCGCCAGCAGTCAGAGCTGGCCCTGCGCAAAAGCCAAGCCATGCTGCTAGAGTCCCAGAGTGTCGGCCGCATCGGCAGTTGGGAGTATGACGTTGCCACCCAAAACGTCATCTGGTCCGCCGAAAAATTTCGCATCTTGGGGCGCGACCCTGCCTTGGGCGAACCCAGCTTCGACGAACTGCTGCGGCTTTACCACCCAGACGATAGCGACCACCTGCGCCAGGCAGTCGAACACGCCTTGACGACTGGCAAACCCTACAGCATACGAATCCGCTGTACCGGCAGCGACGGCACCATCCGCTATCTCAACGATCGAGGTCAGGCTGAATGCAACGCCCAGGGTGAGGTCGTGCGTCTGTACGGCATTGCCCAAGATATTAGCGATCGCGTGCAGGCCGAGCAAGAGCTGCGCGAAATCAGCACCGCCCTGGCTCATGCCGTCGAGGGCATTTCGCGCTTGGACAACGCCGGGCGCTACGTCAGCGTCAACCAGGCCTATGCCGCCATGGTGGGCTATAGCCCGGAGGAACTGGTGGGCCAACCTTGGCAAATTACCGTTCACCCCGACGATCTAGGTCGGCTCAACCAGGCCTATGACACCATGCTGGTTCAGGGCAGTGTCAATATCGAAGCTCGAGGCTGGCGCAAGGATGGCTCCATTTTCCACAAGCAGTTGTTTATGGTGACGGCCTACGATGACCGGCAGCAGCGCCAAGGTCACTACTGCTTTATGAAAGACATCAGCGAACGAGCCCAGCTCGAAGCCGAGCGCAGGCAGGCCGAAAGTGCCCTACAACAGGAGTTAGAGCGACTGTCTGAGGTGGTCGAGACCCAGCAAAAGGTGGCCCTGGTCAATCCCCATCTCGAACAGGTGATGACGGTGATCGCCGCAAGTGCTCTATCCCTCACCCGCGCTGATGGGGCCGCCGTTGAACTCCTTGAAGGCACCGAACTCGTGTGCCAGGCCGGCAGCGGCATCGCTCAAGCCCATTTGGGCTGGCGACTGCCCCTGACCGACAGCCTGGGCGGACAGTGCCTCACCGAGGGCCGCACGCTGTACTGCGCCGATGTGGATCTCGAGGGGTGGGGCAAGTCCTCTGTTATTCAGGCTCTGGGGCTCCGATCGATGGTGGTGGTGCCTTTGACCTATCAGGCAGAACGGGTCGGCGTGATCAAAGTCTTCTCACGCCAGCCCAACGCCTTTACGGGGTCTGATCGGCAAACCCTACAGCTGATGGCGGGCTTTTTGGCGGCCAGCTTACACTCAGCCAGGGAGTTTGAGGCCAAAACTACCCTACTGCAGGAGCTTCAAGACAGTGAGGAGCGCTATCGGTCAGTGGTGGCGGCCCTCTCGGAGGGGGTAGCTGTGGTGCAGGCAGACGGCACCCTGCTCACCTGCAATGCCAGCGCGGCCAAGATCCTAGGACTACAGATCTGGCAGATCGTAGGGCGATCGCTGGCCGACATGACGTTGAACTTTATCCAAGACGATGGCTCTCCCTGCCCCAACGACGACCACCCAGTGTGGATCACGTTGAGAACCGGGCAGCCCGTCAACAATTGGGTGCTGGGTCTGGTCAAACCCCACGGCACCACCTGGATTTCCTGCAACACCCGTCCCTTGCAGCACCCAAATAACCCCCAATCCTATGCGGTGGTGCTTTCGTTTACCGATATTACTGAACTCAGGCGATCGGAGGTGGCAGCCCTGCGGCGGCGGGCTGAGCAGGAGCGGCTGCTGAGTGAAATTGCCCAACGCATTCGCCAAACCCTCGACCTGAAAGCAATTCTCACCACTACCGTGACTGAGGTGCAGCAGTTTTTGGGCACCGATCGAGTGATGATCTATCGGTTTGAGGCCGATGGCAGTGGCACGGTGATTGCCGAAGCCGCGACGCTGGGGCTGCCGTCCCTGCTGGGTCAAAGAATCCAAACCAGCGCCGACAAAACCCACCTGGCGAGTGATCAACGAGGCGAGGTCAGAGCCTATGCCGATATCCAGACGGAGGAGACGATTCCCAGCCATGTGGATCACTTGATCCAGGCCAAGGCCAAGGTGATTGTGCCGATTGTGCAGAACAACAACCTGTGGGGCATGCTGCTGGCTTACCACGGCCAGAGCCCGCCCCCTTGGGAAACCTCTGAGCTAGACGTGCTGAAGCGGCTGGCTATTCAGCTGGCGATCGCAATTCAGCAGTCGCAGCTTTACCAGCACATTCAAAACGTCAACCGCCAGCTCGAACATCTGGCCACCCACGACGGCCTCACCCAGGTGGCCAACCGGCGCAGCTTTGATACCTATCTTCAGCAGGAGTGGGGCCGTCTGCTGCGAGCACAGGCTCCCCTGAGCCTGATTCTGTGCGACATTGACCACTTTAAGCAGTACAACGACACCTACGGTCACCCAGCAGGGGATGTGTGCCTCCAGCGGGTCGCTCAGGCCCTAGAGCAGGCAGCCAAACGCCCCGCTGACCTGGTGGCCCGCTACGGCGGCGAGGAGTTTGCCCTGGTGCTGCCCAACACTGATCGGGCTGGAGCCGAGGCGATCGCCCGCGCCATTCAGCAGGCCTTGGTAGAGCTGGCGCTGTTTCACGGTGCCTCGCCCCTGGGCCAGCGCATCACCCTCAGCCTCGGCATTGCCAGCGTCGTGCCCACCGTCGAGCAGCAGCCTCAAACCCTAATTGACCAGGCTGATGCCGCCCTCTACGCCGCCAAGCAGCAGGGGCGCGATCGCTACCAGGTATTTCATCTGGAGCAAGGGCCACCCAGTTTGGGCAACGGAGCCTGCTAAGTGGGAGGATCTACTCCAGCATCTCCAGGTTGCGCACGCCGCCCTGGTCAGCGCTGGTGGCCAGCAGCGCGTAGGCTTTGAGGGCAGCGGTCACCCGCCGCTGGCGGGGCTGAGCGGGCTTCCAGGCGTTTTTGCCTTTAGCCTCCATGGCCACCCGGCGATTGGCCAACTCCTCCGCCGATAGATCGACGTTGATGGTGCGGTTGGGAATGTCGATCAAGATGCGATCGCCCTCTTCCACCAGGGCAATGTTGCCGCCCGCCCCCGCCTCTGGCGAGGCGTGGCCAATGGAGAGCCCTGAGGTACCGCCCGAAAAGCGCCCGTCGGTGAGCAGCGCACAGACCTTGCCCAGGCCCTTTGACTTCAGGTAGCTAGTAGGGTAGAGCATCTCCTGCATACCCGGCCCGCCCTTCGGCCCCTCGTAGCGAATAATCACCACATCGCCCGCCTGCACCTCATCTTTGAGAATGCCATTCACCGCTGCATCCTGGCTTTCGTAGATGCGGGCCTTGCCCTCAAACACCAGAATGCTCTCGTCGACACCAGCGGTTTTGACAATGCAGCCACGCTCGGCCAGGTTGCCGTAGAGCACTGCCAGGCCGCCCTCGGCACTGTAGGCATGGTCGACACTGCGAATGCAGCCCTTTTCGCGATCTAAATCCAGCGTGGGCCAGCGGGTTGACTGGCTAAAGGCCTGCTGGGTAGGAATGCCCGCCGGGCCAGCCTTAAAGAAGGTGTGAACGGCTTCGTCGTCGGTGCGGCGCACATCCCAGCGATCGAGGGAGTCCTTCATTGTGGGGCTGTGAACGGTGGGCACCTCGGTGTGCAATAGCCCGGCGCGATCCAGCTCGCCCAAAATGGCGGGGATGCCGCCCGCTCGGTGCACGTCTTCCACGTGGTAGTCGGGGATATTGGGCGCAACTTTGCAGAACTGGGGCACCTGGCGCGAGAGGCGATCGATGTCGGTGAGGGTAAAGTTGACCTCGGCCTCGTGGGCGGCAGCCAGCAGGTGCAGAATCGTGTTGGTGGAGCCGCCCATGGCGATGTCCAGCATCATCGCATTCTCAAAAGCCTTGAAGCTGGCGATCGAGCGGGGCAGCACCGACTCGTCGCCCTGCTCGTAGTAGCGGCGGGTGATGTCGACAATGGTGCGGGCGGCGGTGAGGAAGAGATCTTTGCGATCGAAGTGAGTGGCCAGGGTGGTGCCGTTGCCCGGCAGCGACAGGCCGATCGCCTCGGTGAGGCAGTTCATTGAGTTGGCGGTGAACATGCCCGAGCAGGAGCCGCAGGTGGGGCAGGCCGAGCGCTCGTACTCATCGGCTACCTCGTCACTGATGCTGCTGTCGGCCGCCACCACCATGGCATCGACCAGATCGAGCTTGTGCTCCGAGAGCTTGGTTTTGCCCGCTTCCATGGGGCCACCGGAGACAAACACGGCGGGAATGTTGAGCCGCAGGGCCGCCATCAGCATGCCGGGGGTGATTTTGTCGCAATTGGAAATGCAGACCAGGGCGTCGGCGCAGTGGGCATTGACCATGTACTCAACCGAGTCGGCGATGATCTCGCGGGAGGGCAGGCTGTAGAGCATGCCGTCGTGGCCCATGGCAATGCCGTCATCGACGGCAATGGTGTTGAATTCTTTGGCGACGCCGCCGGCGGCCTCGATCTCGCGGCACACCAGTTGGCCCAGATCTTTGAGGTGAACGTGGCCCGGTACAAACTGGGTGAAGGAGTTGGCCACCGCAATAATGGGCTTCTCAAAGTCTGCGGTTTGCATGCCGGTGGCGCGCCAGAGGGCGCGAGCCCCGGCCATGTTGCGTCCCTGGGTGGAGGTTTTAGAGCGATAGGTCGGCATGGCGCGTTCTAGTCTATAGGGATTGTCTACAGTCTGGCTCTAGCACCTTTGAGACATGAGCGAGACCATAAACCGTAACAACCACAATAGCTGACTATACGGTTCAAGTTGCCTAGCGGATTGCCTATGATCTGCTTCTAGTTTTCTCAAAGGGGCAGCTCAATGCCGAAGAGTCTGCTGTATAGCAAAAGAACGAAGATAGAAAAGCGAAAAATGCACTGTGAGCCTGAATCTTGGCATTTTATGCTGTTTAACTCAAACTTCACCTGTTACGGTGACCGTCTTTGGCAGTTCCCATGGCCCAACTCACTGCGAAGGCACAGTAAGTTGTTGGGGAGCCCAGTAACGCTGAAGTCGTGGAGCCTGCCGCTCTAGCTTACGGTTTATTAACCGTAGCCAAAGAACGAAATAGGTAGGACTGATTGTGCCTGTTCCCTTAAATAAAGTATGCCCACTAATTCGCTTGAATTAGTGGGCAAATAGAGCTTACAACGTGCTCAAAGAGTGGTTTTTAAGATGCCAGACACCTTAGTTTTTAGCACTCTTAGTTGCTAAAACTAGTCGCTAAAAGCACCCTTAATGTTGTCCACAGCACGCTCAACAGCATTCATTGATTTTTCCGCTGCCTGCTCAGTGCGATCGGCGTCTTTGGATGCTTTTTGCTCAATGCGATTGCGATCGCGCTTGGCTTTGCGCTCAACACCGCTCCCCGTGTCATCAGCCTGATCGACTTTCGATGCGTTGCTTCTAGCCGCGTCTTTAACTTTATCTTCCGTACCACGGATTATATTTTTGGAAGCCCCTTTGATATCTTCAGCAGCACCTTTAACCTGATTGCCAGCGTCTGCAGACGCAATTAAGGTTCCACCAGGAGCAGCCATGGCTGAAATATTTGAGACTAGTGGGCTCTGCCAAACGAAGGCGATCGCAATTAGGCAGACCAGGGTTGCAGTCATTCTACGACCTAAGGCCGAAAGTTGGTTCATAAAACGATTAGACTTCATAGACATAGTCCTCATAGAATTTAACTATCTAGTTCTACCCTGCTAGCCGCGTTTACTAAAACATCCTCTAGATAGACTTTCCCTTGAGCTGATTTTGGGAAAATTTGCTAGCTATTGATGTTAATCTGTGAAATAACGCTAATTCTGGATCCCCTGCTTCACATCCCTCTTCAAAGAGGGTTTGTAAAAACTTCGATTGGTTAACCCGCTTTTTAGGGAAGACTAGCTGTCAAAATCATCCGCGTTAAGCAGAGCGGTTGCTACCAAAAAAACTGCACGGCAAAAAACTTACCCCTCTACTTTCAAAACAGGCGATACATAGCGCGATCGCTCATTTTTCCAGTAGAAGGGTAAGAGTGTCCTCGAGAGAGGGAGCAAAGCAGCATTTCTTTGCTGCGTGAGGTACAGTTCAATACCTAAATTTCAAAGGTTAGGGCGACTATGTACTTCACTCGTTTCGGAAATGCTGTATGGGGGCTGCCAACTATATTCCCTAGCGCTTCTGGCTAGAGACGGGATTGGTATTGGCATGGGTATTGGGATTGGTGTCTGGGTTGGTGTTGGGGTTATAAGCATTTTGCCCAACTCCGTCACCGGCAGACTTGCCGGGCAAGATGCTTTGAACCGCATCTTTAACGTTGTCTAGAACACCCTGAGCCTGGTCTTCCGGTGCCTGAGAGAGCCCTTTCGGAGTTCCTACGGGTTGGTCACTGCCGGACACATTTTGGCGGCCACCTGGCTCACGGGACTGACGCACATGTTCGGCTTCATAGGCTCTGCCATCGAGATTGTCGCCTGCCTGAGCAGCCTGAGTGTAGGTACCGATGGAGCCTACCCACAGGGCCATGGCTAGCACGCTGACAACGACCGTCTGGGTGGCTAGGCGACCCATCTGCACAGTTTGGAAACTTAAGCCTAGCCGCGCTAAAAAGTTAGAGAGCGGACGATAAAACTCGGCCGAAAAATGAGAGCGAAAAAGTGTAAGCATGGCACTATCCAATATTTTCAAAAATTGCTGGTTATTTGCCCGTCAAAAAAATTGAAGGCAAATAATGAGAAGTTCAGTGAATTAACTACCTTGAGATGGAGTTACCGCAGTTACGGCTAAGAAGGTCTTAGCGGTTTAGAAATGTGCGGGTTGAATATGGTCTCAGCCTAGGAGAATAGCTGCGTGTCTCCTTCGCTCTAAGGGCAGAAACTAAACCAAAGTCGGCCCCCCGTTCGGAGGAGATATCGCGAGAGTTTGTAGCTCAAACTACTGTATTCAACTGGTTAGTCAACGCTCGTAGGAGTGAAGGCCTCACTCGATCCGCACAGTCTTGGTTGTGATAACCATCCATGTCTCATCCCCGAGCGACCGTACCATTTTTTTGGGTCGGCTGCGTTGGACGGCATCGGGATGGGGCAGCTCCATATGTTGGGGTCGGCGTAGCTAGGGTGTAGAGGATTTTGATGATGCGGGCTAGAGCGGCGAGACTACCGTAAAGCATGTGGTGCACTCGCTTTGGCCGAGGATGGAGTTTGTCAGCTAGGCAGACGGAAGATTAGCGCCCCATTGGCGTCTGTTTCAAGGTATTGAGGGCATGGGGTCTGTTTCCTTCTGTGTTGCAGTGAGCAAGCCTTGTCCCAGGAGGGGGCAAGGTGGAGGAAAACAGGACGAAGAATCCTGGCTACCCATCAATGAAGTGCAAACTGAGGTGGCTAGGGTAGGAGTGCCCTCCTTGCGATCGCCCCGCTCACGGATTGAGTTGATACAAACTCAACACCGTGTTTTTTCAGCATGATGC
This sequence comes from Nodosilinea sp. FACHB-131, assembly GCF_014695395.1. Taxonomy (GTDB): domain Bacteria; phylum Cyanobacteriota; class Cyanobacteriia; order Phormidesmidales; family Phormidesmidaceae; genus Nodosilinea. The sequence continues at coordinate 63,345 of NZ_JACJOF010000025.1, read as the reverse complement.
GATCGCCCTCTAAACCTTTAACGGAGGGCACAGCAAAGCGATCGCGTGCAAGGTATTCATCCCTACTGACCGAGCAGAGGAGGGTATGACTTGTTACACGCAATCAGTAGCGAAACACTGCCGCGATAGATACCTCATCCGGCATTTCTTGCGGCTCAACTGCATACACAGTTCCACCGTGAAAGATAGTTTGAATTGCTGCTGCATTCAATAAATCTTCGTCACCCGGTTGAGCATCATTGTGTATTTCAAGTTCCATGGCTTCCGGATCAAAATGTCCCCATTTCTGCACCCCAACAGGAACGAAAAGTTGATCTACACGACCGTAAAACGCACCTTGAATCACTTCGTCTAAGTCATCTGATCCTTTACCAGCGGCAATCGACTCGTGATAGTAATCGAGCGCACTTTGCTTGCCTGCCTCAAACTGTGGCTCCACGATCGCCCAAGCCTCTGCATGAAGTTCTTGCGCTGTTTGTTCCTTTGTGTTGTGTTGAATGCCTTCTTCTACAATGAAGTTGTAGGTATTCGCTTCGTGGTAAATTGGCAGCAAATAACTAACTCCGGCTAAAACAAGCGGCGCACGGCGATTGCGGAAAAAGTTGTGCAGCGCTTTATCTACTAACAGGAAATATTGCAACAAATCTTCCTTGACGTTTTCGCGATCGGCTCCTTGTCCATGATATGAGCCACCTCCTTGCAAGCCTGCACGACCAGCACCACCTTCCTGCCGCCGCTGTTGATCCTTCGATGTTTCGTCATACTGCAAGGCTTCATCCATATCCTTCGGCAAGCCTTCGATTTCAACTTCACGAGTGATGCCGTAGCGATTGCCTTCCAAAAGGCGCACATCGCGCTGACCAAGCGTGAGAATATAAAAGCGGTCATCTCCGCTTAGTAATGGAATTAGCGGTTTAAGGTGGAAGCGATCGCTCACAACCACCAATTCAAGCATTTCGATCGGCACGCAATAAAAACGAAAGAATCCTTCCGCAACAAACAAAGCTAAACCTGCGCTCTGCTGCTGCCAAAACTCATCTTCATCCAGTTCGAGGGCGGGCGCAAGGAATTGAGCTGGATCAACCGGATGCGATTCATGTTGTTCTAGCTGCGCTTCCGCTTGCCGAATTAGATTTTTGAATCGGACAGAATTTTGCTTTGTATCTGAACCCGCTTGTACAGTCGGCATATACATTGATATGCACAAACCCTGCGGTTGTTCGACGAGTTCTTTTAATTCTTCTAGTGAAAGAAAACTCATAGGATTAGGGCTGGGTTAAAGAGGTAAAACTGAGGCGTTCATTGTTAATGCTAAAAAGTTCTTCAAGCGGAAGCCCCTATCGAATGGCAGAGAAAGAAGGCACGCTAGGCTGAGGTCAATTTAGCGCGCGATCGTCGCCCATTCAAGCTACTTGTCTAGCAGGGAGTACGATTGCAAGCTCTAATTTGCTTGGAGCAAACTTTGAAAGCCTCTAGATTAAGTTCGAGGTTGCCTACCGCTCAAGCGCACTGTTAGCTGTCTATCTTTCACCTGATTTTTAATTGAGAATATAGAACCCAGTTAAAGTTTTTTAACTATTTTGCCTGAATTAAGCAAAGTCCATGACTGTTGGTCTAAAGAAGTCATTTTCCTCTTTGCCTGCCCGGTTCTCGTTTGAATGACGATCGCGATCGCCGTCATCTGATCAATGCGTCTGATTTGTAATACTGCATCCTGTTCTGCAGACGTAGATACCGCAGGCTTCATTTAGCTGCGCTGGGTATATTCAATCGCGCAGAACATCGCTCCCTGCGGATCGCGAATCAGCGTAAATTTGCCCGTACCTTCAATCACGATGGGGGGCAGCAGCACTTGGCCACCTAGGGCTTTGGCTTGTTCTACGATCGCATCCACATCCTCCACCGTGATATAGACCCCCCAAGTGGGCGGCATGTTGGGCTGGTTTGGTGGCGGTGGGGCCATGCCGCCAATTTCCCTTCCCCCGGCTTCTATGACGGTGTAGGGAGTACTGCCCACGGCCCCTTCTTTGAGTGTCCAGCCAAATAGGGGGCCATAAAACTCTTTAGCGGCGGCGACATCGGGGGTAGTCAGCTCGCACCAGCTAAACGCACCAGACTGTTGAAAGGGATCCATAGCTACTCCATAGGGGAAAAGCCGAGATACCCGGCTTTAGATAGCATAAAGGCAAGTCATTTTTGGGCTACTTCTTATTCAGCCTTACCCCTCCCCTTGGGTGCTGTCGACAACGTATCGATCGCGCCCCTGCTGCTTAGCGGCATAGAGCGCCCGATCGGCACTGGCAATGAGCTGCTTGGGCGACCCGGTAGCTGTGGGTACTAGACTGGCAACACCCAAACTAACTGAGACAATGGGGCTGACCGTTGAGGCTTCGTGGGGGATGGCCAAGGCTTTAATGGCCTGTTGAATCTGCTCTGCGATCGCAGCTGAACCGGACAAATTAGTATCCGGTAAAACAACCACAAATTCTTCGCCCCCGTAGCGGGCCACCACATCAGTCGTCCGTTCAACGGTTGACTTCACCGTCTGAGCAATGCTAATCAAGCAGGCATCGCCAATTTGGTGGCCGTAGTAATCGTTGTAGCGTTTGAATGCATCAACATCAAACATAATTAACGAGAGTGGCTGCTGACTGTGTAGGGCACGCCGCCATTCCTGCTCTAAATAGTCATCAAATTTTCGTCGATTTGCGACTTGAGTGAGGCCATCTATGGTGACTAATTTCTCTAGCTTTGTGTTGGCTGCCTGAAGAGATTGCTCAAGACGACGGCGCTCTGTGCTGTCGAAAACAAATAAGTAGTAGCCAATCACCTCCTGATTACTATTGAAGGCTGGCGTCAAACAGCTGGTGAGATAGGCACAGTCACCATTGAGGTAGGCCATGCCAAATTCAAAGCTTTGAGGCTCTCCCTTTAAAACGCGCTCAACATAGTCTTTGACAGAGGCGTAGGCTTCTTCACCAATCACATCCCAGACGTATTTATTTAGAATGCTCTCTCGGGAACGGTTGAAGCGCACTTCATAAAACCGGTTGACGAACTGATAGCGCCGCTCAGCGTCGACAAACGCAATACCCGCGTCGGTAGAATTGAGAATCTGCTGAAGCTGTTCGTTACTTTCGCGCAGGGTCGCTTCTACGTGGGCACGTTCTTGCTGTTCCAGTTGCAGTTGAGCCTTGGTTTGCTCAAGTTCTAGAGCAAGCTGTCTGACCCGCTGTTTCAACGTTGAGATGTAATTAGCATCCATTCAAGGGTTGTAGCTCGTCGACGCGCAGTGAGCTTTTGAAGCGTAGCACCCGCCTAAGCAGCTTTTATCATGCTGTCCAGAGCGATGCAGCCCATTGACCTACTTATAGCTAACTATCCTCAGCTGCCGTGAGCATGGCTTGCGTTAGCAAATTCTTCAAACGCAGGCCATGCTGATCGAAATCAGGGTACCGTCAGTCGGCTATTCTTCTTCGGTGTACTCGTCTTCGGACTCCTCGTCTTCCTCAGAATACTCCTCTTCCTCTTCTTCGGATTCTTCCTCAGACTCCTCGTCGGTGTACTCCTCCTCAGACTCCTCGTCGGTGTACTCTTCCTCGGATTCCTCTTCTGTGAATTCTTCCTCCCCGGCCTCGTCTTCCTCGGTTGTCTCTTCGTCGCTGCTGCCGTAGCCAAAACTGTAGGACTCATCGACGGCATACTCTTGGCAGAGGGCGTCTAGCTCGGCGACAAATTCGGTGCCGTCTTCGACGCTGAGGTCAAAGTTGAGGATGTTGAGCAGGTAGGGGCTGCCTTCATCTTCGTTATAGTCGTAGTCGAAGTAGTAGTCGTCTTCGCTTTCAACGTAGTTGAGGCAGAGGGCCGCGATCGCGTCGGTAAAGCCTTCGGGGTCTTCGGTGTGAATATAGAAGTCGTAGAGCAAGAGCGAGCAATCGTCGGCAAAGAATGACTCGTCCTCTTCCCAAACTTCGGCGCTAAAGTCGAGTTCGCTCAGGGATTTGATAATCCAAGAGTCATGGCCGTTGTAGTCGTCGTGGATGATGTAGTCGTAGGGAATGTAGCAGTAGCCGCGATCGCCCCACTCTGGCCCCCAGGAGTTACGCACAATAAAGAAGCGGTCTTTGTCAGAGTAGCCAACGCAGAGCATGGCGTGCCAGCCGTGGGTTTCGCGCACGTTGTCGGAGCGCTTGGGCTGGGGCACGCGGCCTTTGTTGCGGGTGGCTTCGTCAAACGATTCAAAGGTGTTGAGAGCAAAGGCGATCGGGTAGCCCTCAGCCAGCGTATGCCGCCAGAGATCTAAGTCAGTGTCGATGGTCTCGGCTTCAATAATTTTGAAGTTGGAGGCGTGGTCGTAGGCTCCGGTGTCGGGCTCGGTGAAGATCAGCTCTTCGTCGTTGGGCCAGAGGTCTTCGGAGCAGGCCCCATGCTGCATCAGGGTTTCGATCGCACAGTACATCTGGGTGCCGCGGTCTTCGTTGTGGCTGCCGGTCTGCGATCGCGCGTTGTAGTAGACAAACAGACGGCTGACGTCACCGGCATCGCCCAGATCGCGCTTAGCTAGATATTCGTAGGCCCCCACAAAGGCATTGGCCACGCAGCTGTTGCCCACCTGCGCTTCGACCTCAGTCATGTGGTGGCGCAAATCGACCCGCCCCGGCAGCTCCTCTTTCCCAAAGCGGCCAATCTGGTGATGCTTAACGTCGTCCGGCTTTTGCCCCGGCTGATAACCGCCAATGCGAAACTTACGGGTTTGCGTAAACATGTTTAACCTTGAGGGATGGCTTCTTAAGCATTCCCTCTACACTCCTAGCGAGCGCAGTATGGAACCCCAACGTTGCACTACCTTTAAAGAACAGTAAGGCAGTTTGAAGCTGAGTCTGCTGCGGCTTTTGGCGTCTGCCGCCGCCACCTGACCACCTACCCTAGAAGACGTCACCAACCGACAGACAGCAGGTTGCCCAGAGATACCGTCTCCCTCAAAAACTTAGGTTTAGCGGAACTCTAATTTTTCGCTCTCTCAGGCAGACCTTCCAAGGCATTTGTTAGTCGCTAATCTCTACCTCAGCGCGCCGTTTGCCTCAATCGCAAGACGCTACCGTAGGTCTTATAGACCGCATTAATAGGCTATGCCTCTTGACCATGCAAGCATTTGATAAGCTGCCCCGTTGGCTGGTGTGGGAAATTGCCCTGCCTCTAACCATTCTGAATATCTGGCTGCTTTACAAGGTCTTTCAGACCTTTCAAGCGCCGTTTACCATGCTGATTGCCGCCACGCTGCTGTCGTTTCTGCTGAGCTATCCGATTGAGCAACTCGAAAAGCGCGGCATTAGACCCGGTGTCAGTATTGCCCTAATTTTGCTTTTGACGGTTGGGTTAGTGGGGGTTCTGGGTTTTACCCTGGTGCCGGCTCTGCTACTGCAGCTCGGAGATTTGGGAACGCGCTTGCCCAACTGGCTAGAGTCGGGTAGCGAGCAGTTTCAGGCGCTAGACGCTTGGCTAGTGGTTCAGCACATTCCTTTAAATGTCACAGCGCTGACAACGCAGCTGGCGCAAATGCTGCCCGACGAGGTGGCTCAGCTGCCTGACCAACTGCTTGAGGTGATTGTTGGTGTCGCTGACAGCCTGCTAGAAGTATTGATTACGGCTGTGCTGACGCTCTACCTGCTGCTGCATGGGGATGGGTTTTGGAGCGGTCTGCTGCGCTGGCTACCGGGCAACCTTGGCGGTCAGATTCGGCTGGCGTTTCAGGAAAAGTTTAAGAACTATTTTGTGGGTCAGGCGACGATCGCCCTGCTGATGGTCACCAGTCTGACGACCGTCTTCTTTGTGCTCCACATTCCTTACTGGCTGGTGTTTGGCATTGGCATTGGCCTGATGGCGCTAATTCCGTTTGGCGATGTGGTGGGCATCTTAACAGCCGCCATTATCGTGAGCTTTAACAGCCTTTTGCTGGGGGGAGAGCTGGTGGTGGCGGCCCTGCTAGTCGACCAGATAATTGATAATGCTGTTGCCCCAAAGATTCTCGGCGATTTGATTGGACTAAACCCCGTGTGGATTTTGGTGCTGCTGTTGCTTGGCTCCCAGATAGCAGGGGTGTTGGGGTTGCTGCTGGCCGTGCCGCTGGCGGGGGCTCTCAAGCGGATTTTTGAGGAGGTGTATTACCCCTCTGGAGCTAACCCGGTTAGCTGACCTGTGGGTCTGGAAGACCGGCGATCGCCTAACCGCCTCTAACCCTCTATAACCCTTGTTCCTTACCCCTCAACGGAGCGAAATCTGGCCCGTTCTAGCCAGGCGAACAGTGCGTCGAGCTGGGTTGTGTTAATAAAGCCATACTGCCAGAGAATCATCGGCAGCTGGGTGGCGGAGTCGGTGTGGTGGAATGCGGTAGCCACTTCTTCATTGGATACCCCAAATTCGGTTTGCACGAAGCTAACCAACCGGCTGAGCAGTGGTGAGGTCATAGCAAGTTTCCTGGTGTGAGGAGCGTTGGTCTTGCCCGCTAGTAGCCACAGTAGGCTAACTAGGACGGGTCAATTTGAAGGCAAAGCTTAAACAGCGGTTGTGGCAATACTGTGTCGCTGGCGTTTCAGCCCGGTTGCATGGGGCCTAAATCGATCGCTTTGTCACAGTCATGCCACTGTAATGACATACCTGGCGCTTAGCCTAGAATCTATAGGTAGAAATCAATGGTATCGACAGTATGGTCCCAAGCATTCAGGTAGCGGTATTAGCTATCCCTCTCAACGGCTGGGTAAAGCTTGGCGGGTAGAGTGCCTTGACGGTGCGAGACTGGCGAACTGGGCTAAAGTAATTCAACTGTCTTTTGGTAGATTTTGCTCTGCTACATTGACCCTACTGTCTATGCTTGGCTCAATCACAGCCGCGATCGCGTCGTTATTACTAACTAACCCCAGGGCATTCTTGAGGTCACTTATGCTCACTGGATTATTTGCCGCTAGCATTGGTGCAGCGACGATGGCGTGATTTAACCTTGTAATGACCCTGCCTCAGCGAGAATTAGCGTTCAGCCCCTGTAAGTGAGTCAGCCATGATCGATTCCAGCTCTACCCCTCCCCGCCCTTCGGCCCCCAGAGGCAAAGGAATTTTGCGTGAAACCGTCGAAACCTTGGGCCTGAGCGTGCTGCTGGCCCTGGGCATTCGCACCTTTGTGGCCGAGGCCCGCTACATTCCCTCGGGCTCAATGCTGCCCACTCTGGAGATCAACGATCGCCTCATCATCGATAAGGTGAGCTACGACTTTGGCGACCCTCAGCGAGGCGACATTGTGGTGTTTCGTCCGCCCGATGCCCTAGGTCAGAACGAGGCCTTTATCAAGCGGCTGATTGGTCTACCGGGGGATGTGATTGAGGTCAAAAACGGCCAGCTCTATATCAACGACGAACCCCAGTCAGAACCCTACATTGCGGCCAAGCCTGACTACCAGTACGGGCCGGTGACGGTGCCAGATGACTCTTACCTGGTTTTAGGGGACAACCGCAACAAGAGCTATGATTCCCATTTTTGGGGCTTTTTGCCAGCCGACCATGTGATTGGCCGCGCTGTTTTTCGGTTTTGGCCCCCCGATCGCCTCGGCGATCTCGACTAAAGCGCTATAGCTGCTGGAGCCGTTGCTCGATGCGATCGAGCCGGTGCAGCAGTTCTGCCTCAACGGGGGTGGGCAAGTCGGTGGCTCGTTCTACAGTAATGCTGCCGCTGGTTTCTAAAATGGCCTCCCTAATTTCCGCCAGGTTCTCAAACCCCTGGCGGCGCAGTACCGTGCGGAATTCTTTCTCGCTAATCAGCTCTTTGGCCAAATTTTTGGAAATCATTTGCCCATCTAATAGCAGCGGCGTCGATCGGCCTTCTACCACCTGCTGAATGCGGGGATAGCGATAGGCCAAACGCACCACCAAGTAGTTGGTGATCAGCAGGGTAGTGGCCCCAACTAGCCCTCCTAAGACCGAGTTGTCGTCGCCAATGATGGCGTTTTGCACAGCGTTGGAAAGCATGAGCACTACGACCAAATCAAAGCCCGTTAGCTGCCCTAGCTCTCGTTTGCCCCCCAGCCGTAGGGCAACGAGCAAAAAGCCGTAGACCAAAATTGGCCGAATAATCTTTTCGAGAATAGATACGTCGGGTATCCATAGATCGTGAACGATAGTCATAGAGTTTAGGGAAATTAGCAGGTGTTCAATGCTATAGCAGAACCCTGCTCAAACGCCTGCTGCACGTTGGCTGCGAAGACCGTCTAAAACTATTGCTATCACCGAACGGTGAGGCCAGCTTTCCCAAATCGCTTGCTGTACGACAGTTCGCGACTCCAGTTGCTCATCTTCTCAATAAATCGGCCAGCGCCAGTCGAAGTTCAGTGATTGCGAAATTCCACCTTGCCCAACCGCTTTAGTGACTAGCAATCATCATCCTAGGAACTGCTGCGCCTACACCACCAGGCTTTCTAATCGGCTGACGGCGCGATCGACAATGTCTAAACTGGCCTGCCAAAATGCGGGTTGGCGAATGTCTTGCTGGAGGTGGCGCAGCACCACATCCTCCGCTGTCATGCTGCCGGTGTCGCGCAGCAGCTTGGTGTAGAGATCGTTGAACTGAGCGCCGTAGTGGTCTTTTTGGGCGTAGATGCCCAGGCTAAACAGATAGCCGAACAGGTAGGGATAGTTGTAGAAGCCCAGCTCTGCGATCGAGAAGTGCAGCTTGCTGGCCCAAAACATGTCATCGTAGCTGGCCAGGCTATCTTCATACCAGTGCTGCCAGCTGTCGCGCATCATGGTCCTGAGGTTGTCGGCAATCACAAACCCCTGCTTGCGGGCCTCAACCAGTTTTTGCTCAAAGGTGAACCGAGCTGGAATATTGAGCAAGAACGTGGCCGCGGCGGACCCTTCTTCCCATGCAATCTTGAGCTTTTGCTCGGGGGTGCTGGCCTGCTCAAACAGGGCATCGCGTACCAGGGTTTCGCCAAAGATGCTGGCGGTTTCGGCCAGGGTCATGGGGTAAAAGGTTTTGTAGCGGGGCAGATCCTGCATCACCCAGTTGTGCCAGGCATGGCCCAGTTCGTGAGCCAGAGTCAGCACGTTGTTCATGCTGCCCTCAAAGGTCATAAAAACGCGCGGTTCCTTGGGCTCGGCAAAGCTGGTGCAGTAGGCCCCCGTGGCCCGGTTGGGGGTCGGTTGGGCGTCAATCCAGCCCTTTTCGGCCATCATCATCGCAAAGTCGCCCATGGCGGGGCTGAACTGGCGAAAGGCGTTGGCAACCAGCTCGATCGCCGCCTCAAAGGAAACTCCCTCGCTCTGGCCTGCTGCTGGGGGTGGAGCAAACAAATCCCAGGGGGCCATGGGCTGGATTTCGAGCACTTTGCCCATCGCCGTTAGGGCGCGCTGGCCGAGGTGACGCCGCTGATAGGTAGCTTCCATCATGGCGTCGAGGGTGCCGCGATCGATGCGGTTTTGGTGGCAGCTTTTGTCGAGGTAGTGCAGGCTGCGGTGGTGCGATCGCTGTTTGGTTTCTTCTAGCCGCCAGCCGTTGATGGCGTTGAGAACAGCCGCCACCGTCTCGGCCCGACTCTCCCAGGCGGCGTTAACCCCGTGCCAGGCCTCAGAGCGCAGGGTGCGATCGGGGGAGCTGAGCAGGTTAGAGGCTTTGGCCAACCCCACAGGGCTGCCGTCTACGGTGCATTGCAGGGTGCCCGATAACTCGGTATAGAGGTTGCCCCAGCCTTGCAGACCGTTGACGGCCAGGCCGGTGATCAGCTTTTCTTCGGCTAGACTGAGCAGCTGATCGTTGAGCTGACGCTGGTGCAGCAGGGAGAAACTCAGCTCTTCGAGAACCGGATCGGCGGTCAAGGCTTTGATGAAGGCGTCGTCAACCCGCAGCAGAAAAATGTCTAAGGCTTTGGTGGCTTGGCTAATTTCGGCACTGAGCTGTTGTAGGGTGGGTTTCCACTCGCTGGCACTGGCATCGCGGGAGTCAACGCTGAGAATAGAGGAGATAAAGGTACGCAGGTTCCCCAGACGTTTGGCGATGTCGGTACGCTGCTGGTGGGCAGTTCTAACTTGAGCCAGCAAACCCTCAAACTTTTCCTGAGTTAGGGGTTCGGCCGGTTCGATATGCTCGATGAACGGAGCGCAGAGGGTAGATAAAGTGTCGATTTCCGCTCTGATCCGCTCAACCGTGGCGGCGATTTGGGGATCATCACTGCCCGCGAAGAAGTGGCTGTTATCCCAGATTTGATGGAGGATGGGCATAGGGGCAAGGGAGCAAAGGGCATTGCCTTTAGCTTACCTAACCTGTCAGGATATGCTAAGCCCCTAGCGGCGCGATCGCGTCGCTAGGGAGCAACGCGGTTCATGGCGACAGCCGCTTGAGCCTCAGGGCCGCTATCTGCCATAGCTAGCTCCAGATAGCGCTGGAGCGACTCCGAGGCCAGACCGTGCAGCAGCAGGTTGCGGGCTGCCCCAAAGAAGCTGTTAGGAGCCAGGGGATGACGGTTTGTCACGGTGTGGTTCCAGGCGTAGTCGCCAGTGACCCGGCTAAAGTAGAGGGCAAAGCTTTCGTCAAACTGAAGGGAAAGCACCGCCCGCTCAAACTCGTCGCTGGTGACCCAGAGGGAATAGCAGATTTTGAACAGCTCTAGGGAGGACTCCATATCGAGCACCTGGAGCCAGCCCCGTCGGCTGATGTCGATCTCGACCGACACAGGGCGAATGCCGTCATAGCTGAGCCCTCGCTGATGCACAGTCTCTAGCCAGTTAGGGTGCTGCGCTTGGGCGCGGTGGTAGTCGAGCACAAAGTTGTAGAGGTTGATGTCGTGCTCTAAAAAGGCGTTGGCGGCCAGGTCTTCTACCCGGCGAGGGTAGAGCGTGGCGTGGGGCAGGGTCGGGTCGGGGCCATTGTCGATTAAAAAATTGACGATGTTAGAGCCGATGGCAAAGTGGCGCACGATCAGGTAGCAGGCTTCGGGGGTGGTGAAGGTGTTAAGAAACCTCACTGCCAGTTGGTGCATCAGCCAGTAGTTGCGAAACTGAAACGGTAAGAGCCGCTTGAGCGTCATAATCAGGGCCATGGCCAGGTTGGCGAAGAGCTTGATCGGCAGCAGCAGGTAGCAGCGCGACCAGCTTTGTAGGTCTTTGACCATGTAGGCCTTAGCGGTGGGGTCGAGGGGAATGGCCCAGTCGGCATAGATGGCATCCCAGTAGCTGGGGTCTTGCCGGTTGTGGGGCACGGGGGTGTGGGTCATAGGTCAATCTCTTCCAGTTGCAGGCGGTACAGGCGGGCGGTGACTTGAGCCGTTTTGACAATGCGGGCAGCGATCGCCGCCGTCATCCAGTCGGCATTGAGAAAGGCATCGAGCTTTTGCACATGGGCCTCGTCGTTCTCGCCGTGATAGTTGAGGAAGGAGATCTGGGTCTTATCTAATCCCAGGCTCTGTTGAATCAGTGCGGCCCACTGGCCGGCCATGCGGTTGCCCAGCCCTTCTACAATGAAGATGCTGCCCAGTAGATCAATCGGGTTTTCGCGGGAGGCGCGCTGAAAAATAAAGGCAGACAGGGCCTCTGAACCAAGGTTTTGCTCAGCCTCCAGAATCTCTTCGAGCTGTCCTCCGACCGAGACGTAGTCGCGCTCCAGCATCTGAAAGTCGCGGTGCTCGTCGCGGGCGTGGCCGATCAGGTGCGATCGCAGCTCAAAGTCGGTCATATTCGACGCGGCCCGGGCAATCCACCGGGCACCATCGACCACCTGGGGGCGCAAGGCCCGCAGCAGTGCTCGGTAGTCGGCGAGGGTAAACTCCCCCCGGTGCAGTCGCCTGACGATGGGGACAGACCGCAGCTCTCGCTCAAAGGTCAGCCACACCAGCATCAGCTGGCGCAACAGCGCTTCAGAGACCGTAGACTCGGTTTCGGCTTCCAGGGCAGTGGTTGGCGAGGGGGAACAGTCAGGGGGGGCGATCGCCGCAGTGGCCGGCAGCAGCGTGGGGTTAGAACCTTGGCTTGGCCCAGTTGCCTCCACCACCGTCAGCAGCAGGTAGGCGGTGGTGAACCGGCCACTTTCGGGCACAAAGCAAAAGATCTGCTGCCCTGCTCGCAGCTTGCCCGAGTTAAACAACTCCTCCAGCATCAGGTAGATTGAGGCGCAGCCGGTGTTGCCCCGGGTGTAGAGGTTGGTAAACCACCGCTCCTCAGGAATCATGCAGCCCGCCTGTTCGAGCAGATTGATGATTTGACTGCGAAAGAAATGTGACGAGTAGTGGCACAGCAGCCAGTCCACCTGGTCGGGGTGCACCCGACCAGCTTCGATTAGCCTGATCCAGCCCTCTACGCCCAGCTGCACCACCTGGTCGAGCAGACGAATATTTTGGCGCAGGTTGAGCGCTCCCGCCGCTGCCGCCGCCCCTTGGTTAGGAAAATCCATCCAGCTGGTCAGCGCTGTGGGGCTATCGACCCCGGCATACATGCACAGCGGATGGGAATTGGCGTGGGAGACCGACTCAATCCACTCGACTTTGAGGCTGAGGCCGCTGGCGCTGGGGCGATCGCTGACCAAGCATGCCCCCGCGCCGTCCGACAGCATCCACCGCAGAAACTCGGTGTCGAAGGGCAGGGCAGCCCCCGCCCGATGGGCGGTTTCGGCCTCAAACCGAGTGTGCTTAAACAACCGCGAGGCCAGTTCTGAGGACACCGCGATCGCCTGCCGCTTTTGACCCAGCTGCACCTGGGCCGCCACGTATTTGAGCGCTGCCACGCCAGCGCAGCACACCCCCTGGTGAGAGGTCGCCTCTACCGAGGCCAGCTCCGGCAGCTCCCCATGCACCATACTGGCAAAGCCCGGCACCAGTAGGTCGGGCCAGGTGGTGGCGCAGGCCAACAGGTCAATGGTCTTGGGGTCTAGCTCAGCCTGGGTCAGGGTGTCTCGCACCGCTGCTGCCGCCATCTGGCTATTGCTGAGGGTAGTCTGCTGCTGGCGATCGAGGGCATAGTAGCGCTGCTGAATGCCGTTGCTTTTGAGAATGCGGGCCTTGACTCGGGAGGGGCGATCGCCCACCTGGCCCAGGTAGGCTTCCATCTCATCGTTGGCGATCGGCTCTCCTGGTAGACATTTGCCGATGTGGGTGATGTAGGCCGCCCGGGGTTGAGCCCGGTCGAAGGGGGTGAAAGACGGCATGGGGTTAGACCTCTAAGCGTAAGACTGTCAGTTGCCGCCCTGTGCGGCCCGCTGGTGCTGTGCCATAACAAGTGAATCAAGCTCGGCACCGACAGCACGCCGCCAGTGGCCAAAGCAGAACAATCCAGCAAAAACTGTTGACGAGATGCATCGTCTCAAGATGCCCTGATTGACTTAGCCCTAAACCTTTTGTTGAATGAGCCATTCGCCCAGTAAAGCACCGCCGCCCAGCGCCCTGAATCAAATCGATCCGCTTTAGAGTTTGACCCTACAGTCAGGAAGGCCAACGGTTTGTTGCCTAATTTAGAAATACTGTCTAGGGGCTGTTAGCCCTTGATCGCTGATAGCTCAAGCTCAGCAGTTACAGCCTCTAACCTGGTTTTGTCGGGCGGGGTAACACTGATGCAGAATTTTAGCCGGAATGAACCACACGCCCTAGCCGTCAAGGTGCCTAGCCACCTTGACGGGGTTCCCCAGAATTGCACTGACTGTTGGCATAGCTACCTACCGTTGGTGAGCCCTATTCGACGCCCAACCCTGGAAAATAGGTGGGCAATACGTAAAAAAGGCAACCAAATCCCAGCAATTTTAGGTACTACAACCTCATGTATGCCTTTAGACAAAGGTTAACTATTTCTTTGGATGGTCTCGCCAACTAAATCGTTTGGCTATTGTTATTTGTAAGGAAAAGGCACTGATTGCCTACAACATTTGGAGAGAAGGGAATGAACATTCTAGCTTGGATCGTATTGGGTTTGATTGCTGGTGCAATTGCTAAAGCTATTTATCCCGGACATCAGAGTGGCGGCATCTTGGGTACGCTAATTCTAGGTGTGATTGGTGCATTTGTTGGGGGTAGCCTCTACACTCTGCTAACCACAGGATCGTTAGCCCTAACGGCAACTGGTCTCAGCATTGGTGGTGTAGTAATCGCTGTTTTGGGCGCAATTGTTGCCCTGTTCATCTACTACGCAGTTGCCAAGCGTGCCGTTTAATTGTCAGCTACTAGCCATAAATCGAAATAGATAAGCACCAATAAACCGGATTGTAAGCGGGTGGCGATCGCCACCCGCTGGGGGTCAAAACTTGGCACACTGCCCGGTGACTCTCTTCCACTAACTGGGCTTATCTATTTTTGTGCGTATGGGTGTAATAGTCGAGGGCAGCGGTGAAGCAAGTTGTCCCAAATCATTTTTTGAGGTAGGTTAGCAGCAGTTTCTCCTGCGTTGTGTCGATAGGTTTTGTGTGAGCGATAACGTAAACCAGTCTCAGGTCTTAAAACAGACGCTACAGGCCTTTGTACTAGATGCTGAGGGCGATCTGGCAACAGCCTTAGAACAATACAGCGCCGATCAGCTGAAGCTTTGGTCAGCTACCAACTTGCAAGGCGTTAATCGTTCAAACCTAGCGATTGATATGTTTTTAACCGAGGGTCAGGTGGCTGGCCAGTCGGTGTTGGACATTTTTATTGAAAATCAACCCAGCTTGTCTCAGAGTGACCAGGCTTTGGCTGAGGGTTGGAAAAAAACTTTTAATGGCCTGTTTAAGGTACTTCAAGCTACCCCAGGGCGCTATGAGGTAATGAACTGGCTGACGGAAAAGCGCTACTGGGTTGAGCCGAATGAAGCACAGTCAGCCGAGGAACTGGCTCGCCTTGGCCCTGGAGAGATTGTCGTCACTCGTCTGTCGCCGGACGTGGGCGATGCCTGGACGTTCTCAGGTCCTTTAATGCTGCTGGGTAAGCTGGGCAAGCCCAAGCTTGCCGTTGCGATCGGCAACTTCAAAAATTGGTTTCCCAACCATTTGTATGGCGATGCCCCTGAGCTTTTAGAAGAAGCTTGGAAATCTGTGGAGCGTTATCACCACGATTTTGTGGATTTTTTTGGGAGCGATCGCATTACCCTGTCGGGATATGAGCTGAACAAAAAGCTCAAAGAGTATCAAGAGATTTCTACCCAGCGCCGGTTAGAAGCGCTCGGCATTGACAGTTCTAAGTCACTTAAGGAATTGGTTGCTGAGTCTGGGGTTTCTGAGGAAGAGGTGGCTGAGTCGATGGCCTCATTTGGCAAAGACGGGCACGAGGTAGAACGTCTTCTAAAGGATGACAAGGCGATTAAGATGGCAACGCCGCCCATCAATCTCCCCGATGAGCTGCGTCGGGCAGAAGCTGTGACAGTGTTTGTTCACCCCCGCTGGGGCCAGACGTTCCTAAAAGACTATGTGCGTCTGACCCAGCTGTTTGAAGCGACCGATGACGCATCTGTGACCAAGGCGGACCAGCTGATTCAAAAATATCTTAAGGAAGATGCGGTCAACGCCTATGTTTGGCGCTGCTTTGCTGAAGACAACGCCACACCGTTGATGGAGTCTCTGGGGAGACAGTTTAACCGTTTAGACCTAACCGTAGACGATCTGGACGATGTTTTAGTACAGGCCGGCAAGCCCTTAGAACCGAAGCTTCCAGAGATTGCCAGCGTGCCGATGCATCTGCAAGATTTGTTTCAGGAAGCGATGAAAGAGGTGGATCAAGGTTCCTCAAAGAAAAAGTCGAAGGGCAAACAAAAGCAAAAAACCGGCTTTGCCGTTTAGAGGCTATTTGATAGGGCATCTGCTGTAGGTCATCTGTCTGCGCTCCCCCTGGCAAACATTAGGGCTGGCTCATAGTCGCTAGGGAAATTCTGCACTATGGGTCAACTCCGTCTGGCAGAAAGAGAAGCGATCGCCCCCATTCCCTGACAAATCGCTGATCTTGTGCTCCAATTTGTTTTAAACCAACTGGGGAAACGTTATGCCTAACGTCTGGCCACCGCTACCTCTCGACGATTGGCAGGACACTTACGCCACGCTGCACCTGTGGACTCAAATTGTGGGCAAGATTCGGCTAGTGCAAACGCCCTGGATTAACCACTCCTGGCATGTGCCACTGTATTTGACCGCACGGGGTCTAACGACCAGCACCATTCCGAGTGCTGACCAGATTTTTCAGATTGACTTTGACTTCTTTGACCACCAGCTGCGCATTGCCACCAGCGAAGGCATTGTGCGAACGGTCGAGCTACGGCCTCGGTCAGTAGCCGACTTTTATCGCGCCGTGATGGCGGCTTTGGCAGACCTGAATATTACCGTTCGCATTCACACCACGCCCAACGAGATTGCGGACGCAATTCCCTTTGAGCAGGATGAAACCCATGGGGCCTACGACGCCGATGCGGCGCAGCGGTTTTGGCGGGTGCTGTTGCAGAGCGATCGCGTCTTTCGGGAGTTTCGCTCTCACTTTGCGGGTAAGGTGAGCCCAGTACATTTTTTTTGGGGCAGCTTTGATTTGGCGGTGACGCGATTTTCGGGGCGAC
This sequence comes from Nodosilinea sp. FACHB-131, assembly GCF_014695395.1. GTDB lineage: Bacteria > Cyanobacteriota > Cyanobacteriia > Phormidesmidales > Phormidesmidaceae > Nodosilinea. The sequence continues at coordinate 46,822 of NZ_JACJOF010000025.1, read as the reverse complement.
CGGCACCGGAGCATGGCGGGGGTGTGCCCAACTTGCCCGACGATGTCGCTAAAGAAGCCTACTGCCAAGAGGTGAGCAGCGCCGGGTTTTGGCCTGGAATGGGCCTGGGCTACCCAGCCTTCTACTCCTACGCCTATCCGGTGCCAGAGGGCTTCAAGAATGCGCCGGTTCAGCCGGAGGCGGCCTTTTTCCACGAAGGGCTGGGGGAGTTTGTCTTGCCCTACGATGCGGTGCGCCAGGCTGCTGACCCTGACCAAGCGCTGCTAAAGTTTCTGCACAGTACCTATGAGGCCGCTGCTAATCTAGCCAATTGGGATACCGCAGCGCTGCAACAGACCTGGTTCAAATAGCGCTATGCGGCAGGGTAAGGGGTGCAGAATCAGGATTTGAAAGATTACAAGGCTGGCCCCATGAGCTGGTTAATATCGCTGATCAGTTTAGGAAGGTTGGTCTGGATGATATCCCAGACAACAGCATCTGAGACAGCTCCGTAGCTGTGGGTTGATAGATTGCGGAAGCCTACGATTTTACGGGCATCAGAAATTTGGCTTTCTAGGTCGGGCGATCGCTTAATGACTAGATTTAAGGCTTCACCAATGGTAATAAACTGGCGCTCTACAGCAGAGCTAATTAGCGTGTTGGTTCGATAGCTGTCAAAAGTTTGGTCAGCGACAAAGCCCTAAATAAGCTGGCAGGCCTGTTGAATGTCATATAAGTAGGTTTGAATGTCAGCATCCATGGATAGTTAAACGACTAGGGGCAATGGCTTGCAAAAAGTAAGGGTTTTTGATCGCTTTGACATCAACTAAGTCTATGGTTCGCCCTAAAGTATCGCTTAACCCCTGCCTTAGCCCAAAGAAGCGATCGGCTGCCCCTTCGGGAGTATCGACCAGAAAATCTACTATAAAATCAAGGTCGCTAGTAGCAGGGTCGAAGGTTAGTTGTGTAGCCGAACCAAAGAGATCGAGCTGAGCAACTTGATTGAGTTGGCAGAGTTTTGCAATCTCAAACTGCTTACTCCTAACGGCCTCAATAGCTGAGGCAAAAGCTAACGCAGGCAGTACTTCTGCATCGAGTTGATCCATAGCCAATTGGCTCCTTTATAAATGAGCTGCGCTAATTGTAACCATCCTCTTACCTGCTGCTAAAGAGCGAGGTTGCTTCCTCGCTAATTTCTGCCTAAACCGTCTCGGATAGCAAAAACTCGGAGGGCGGGTATTGACCATCATTCAACTCAGCAGCCAACCGGTTCCGCTCTACCTTCATGCTAGGCTATCGTCTTTCTGTTACAGAAGGCAGAACGCTGAAAACCACCTCTCAGTACCTACTGAGAGGTGGTTACAACCCGACATGGCTCAATACTTGCCTAAGCAGAAGCTGCTGATTCGGGCTCGCGGTCTAGGACTTCGCGGGCCTTTAGAGATAGCCCAATACGAGAAATGCCCGAGAAGAGAATACTGGCACCGACTAAAGTACCTAGTAGCCAAGGAGCATCGAAGGGAAATTGAAACCAGATCATGGCCCCCAGAATTAGGGTGACGATGCCGTTGCCCAAAGCCCAGGTCCAGTTTTGTTGAGGCCGCAGTCGAAAGGCGAGAATGAGCTCAAACACGCCCTCGGTGAGCAAAAAGCTACCAAGCAAAAGGGTCAACGTGAGTATCCCATTGCGTGGATTAACGAACAGCATAATACCTGTAGCGATGTAGAGAATACCCAGCAGCGCTTTCCAAAGGGTTCCGCCTTGCTCACGTGTCTGATAGGCATAGACCAGTTTAGTTGCCCCAGCGGAAGCCAGAATTATGGCTACCCAGGTCTCAACAAAAATGGTCGAAACGATGGGCAATGCGATCGCAACCACACCCAAAATGGCTAGAACAACGCCGGTCCACAGGGAGCGATCGCGAACCTGTTTAATATCTACTGAAGTATCACTGACCATGAAATATTCCTCCTGATTTAGCGATAGGCTTCTTCAAGTTAAGAAATCTTTCAGCGATCGAGTAGAACCATAGGGTAGAACGTGTCTGAAAGCGCAACGATTTTTGGGTTGAGATACAACGCTGAAGTGCAAAATCTTTTCCGGCTAATTTTGAAAGATGGCTTAGCCCTCTGTTAAACCGCACAACGCCTACGATACAAGCGATCGCGGCAGCAGCAGTAGACGGTCGGGATCACCGTTAAATACCTTTACCCATCCACTGGCATAGCCTCGACTATAGCCCTAGCAGGAGGATGCGGATTCAATCCTCCGTTAAGTTGCAGGTGATGGCTCAGAGTTCGGACTTTACTGCTAAAGCGTGCTTTTTGGGGCCACCTGTACAAGCTGCAACAAAAGGATTTTTTATGACTGCTTACACAACCGCTAACGACCCTAACCAGGCTCTGAATGTCTTTAAAAGCTTAGATACAGATGCGCAACTAGCACTGCTGTGGTTTGTCTACGAGGAGATGGGAGAGCGCATCACGCCTGCTGCGCCTGGCTCTGCATCCCCTGAAATTGCCAATGGTCTTTACAACCAGGTCAAAGAGGTAGATCAGCAAAAGCAGCTTGACACCATGCGGGCGATCGCACGATGCGATGCCTCTAACCAAATCAGCCGAGAGTATGGCTCTTTGAGCGCCAACACAAAACTGGCTTTTTGGTACTACCTGGCCCAAGGTATGGATAGTGGTGAGATTATCCCGATGCCCGACGACTATGAGCTTTCTAACCAGGGGCAAGACCTGCTGGCTGCTCTAGAAACCATGGGCTTCGAAGAGCAAATTACCTTTCTGCGCGACGCTGCCCTTGGCATGGGCGCGGAACCCGCCAGCGGTTCTGACATCTAGGCTTAGCGCAGGTGTTCCTCCCAGCCAATTGAGTTGTGCTGGGAGGAGATACTCTGAAGCTGCGGAACTACTGAGGCAAACCTACAAGACAATTTGATGCCTCAAAAGCAGCTATAGTCTCAGGGTAGTATTGCCCTAGATCTTCAGACAGATTGGGCAGCGGTCGGGGATGAGCATACTCATAAAAACTGGGCTGATTGTCATAGACCGCTGCGTTGCCCAAGAAGTTGTTGTCTAGAAAGAAGACTTGGTTTTGGTCGGTGTACAGTTTGCCGTCTCTGACCTGACCGGTGTAAAGCTTGCTCTCATCTTGGTATACATCGAGGATGCAAACTCCTCCTCTGGCGGTAGCCGGATAGATATGAAGGGATTCTTCAATGGCAGTCCATTCGCCCAGAAATGGGGCGATCGCCGGATCAACGTCAGCCCAAGCTTCTGCGTAAGCCGATCTCTCCTGCCACTCTTCAAAGGTGCGGCGATCACTGTAGAAACCGCTGGCTTGAAGGTCTGGAATCTTGCGCCTCAGTTCCTGGGCTAGCTGCTGAAGTTCTGTCGCAGTTGGATATCGCTCAGACTGGGCGATCGCAGGCTGAGCCAAGATCGCCAGCACCAAAACCCAAACGCCACCGAGTTGGAGTTGTCTCATTAGACTGCTTGCCCTTGTTGATCACTGTTTTATAGGATCTTCTCGCAGGACGGCCCTATACCGTCCTAATCATCTACCCCTATTAGAATTCCGGGCTGTTGATCGTTTCTTTATTTAAGATGCGATTGATGCGATCGCGGTTGCGGGTCTTTTGTAGCCTGCACTAGCCAAACTCCTCGTTCTGGCTGATGGCCACCCACCTCTGCCGTAACCGGCATAGACTCTGGATATCTGCCATGGGCAATGCCAACATCCTGGGGTCGGCTAACTCTAGCGCTCCAGCCATAGTGCTTTAGCAGCTGCTGGGGCTCGTCGCAGCCAAACTGCCAGTGGCGCACTACACGCCCTCTATCGTCTTTCTGAGCTCGCTGAGCAGCCCGAATGGAACCACTGGTTACTCCATCCATACCCAAAACGCTGCCAGGGCAGCTTAGCGTGGCGATAGTTTTTAGAAGGGCGTGGACTGAAGGCTCTGGCAAATACATCACCACGCCTTCGAGGAGCCAAATTGTGGGCAGTTGTCTCAAGCCTGCCTTTAGGAGGCGGGCCATCCAGCCGGTTTGCACGTCTTCTAAGTCACCAGCAATCAGGTGGTGGCGGCAGTTGGGCTCCTGGTTTTGCAGAATATTGGCTTTATAGTCTAAGACCGCTGGCACATCGACTTCGTAGAGGCTAGTGGCTAATGGCCAGGGTAGTCGATAGGCTCGAGTATCTAGCCCCGAACCCAGGATGACAACTTGAAGCTCAGGTAGCTGGGTCAGGGTGGTTAGCAGCAGGTCATCGAAGAAGCGGGTGCGAATGGCAATGTAGCGGGTGCGCTTGATGATCACGTCTTCTAAGGCGCGCCCCTGCTGTGCAGAAACTTGCTGCCATTTGGCCAGAAGGTGCTCAACCTCATCCCCTGCCAATGCCGCCGCATAGGGATCATTAAACAGTGGCAGCGGCAGGGATTGCTCAATGGCCCGCTTGGCCGCCACGATTTTAGCGGTGTAGGAGATGGGGTCAACGGAGGTGGGTGGCACAGCAGAATTTTGGCAGCTACGTTTTAGAAGCGGTTTGGCAAGGGATCTGTCGGGGCTTTAGTCACTGGATGCTTCCCCTGCCCCCCCTAGAAAGGGGTGTGTCCAGGCTCAATCTCCCTTCTTACAGGCGCTCTCTTACAGTTTGGGCTGATTTTACCCGGTTGTTCTCTAGATCTGTTTTACCGATGTGGGCAGGTCTGTTGGGTTGGGCCAGTTTGAAATTGTGATCTGCATCATCTCAGAGGAGGGTGTTGCTCACGTTCTAGGGCTAGAACTATCACCGAGCGACCAACACCGCTATCACTTCGTGAATCGAGGATTCAGGGGATTATGAATTCATTGAGACAAACTAAGCGTCACTCAGGAGCCCCCCAGCTATGCAACCTACCTATCGCGGCGTTTCCTGCACCCGATAGACAACTTAACGACTTTCCTCCTACAACAACGACCTACTTACCCCGCTGGCGACAGTGGGGTTTTTTGTGGCTAGCAAATCTGACCGTTAACTCCTGTGGATGAGGAAAAGAGGTTAGGGGCTACGGTTCTTTCCTCAGCTCTTCACTGCTACTCTCTTGGCAAATACTTGCCAGGGGCTTTCGTTAGTCATTTGCTCCAGCAACTCTAGAGTGAGTAAGGGAAGAGCTACCACGCCCATGGTTTAGCTACTATCCCTTCTAATCAACCCAAGAAATATCATCCACTGTAGGCTCGGTTGGCTCTTTAGCTGGTGAGCCTTCAACCGTCGTTTGCGGGCTGGGTTGCGCCTGAGTAGCCTGCGGTTTTGACTGAGCCTGACCGGCTTGGTTAAGGCGATCGCTCTCATTCGCCTGCTTCCGCTTCATGAAAGCAGAGGACGCAGACTCCTCCGGTGCCAGCGATCGCAGAAACCAATCTAGCGTCTCTTGAGAAAGCCAGCCGTGCAAAACCGCCAGCGCTCCAATTCTCAGCCCCGCCTGCTTTTGTTCCTTCAGTAGGGCGTCTACTTGTTGAGAATTCAGCAGCCCCGCCTGCTGAAAGTAATAGCCAATGGGGTTATCCCGACCGGCTGTAGCAAGCTGCGGCCACTGTTCAGCAAAAAACTCAATAGCGTCGCGCTTGACCCAACCGCGCAGCTCAAGAATGTCGCCTATTCTCAGATCAGGCTGCCACTGCTGATCCTGGAGCACTACATCAAGCTGCGCCTGGGACAGCAATCCTGCCCGTTGCAGCATTTCTCCGAGGGGTCTGGTTTTAGGCTGAGCTGGCATGGCTAAACGGGTGTACACACAAAATAAACTTCTACACCAGAAAACTCTGAACCCTTGATGTCTTGTGCTCTCTTTAAAGGCCGAGATCTTTAAAGTTGTACACTACTCGGAGTCGAGGTGGCTTCGAACGAACTTATTCTGAAAAATAAAGTTGTATACCAGTTGGAGCAGGCAATTGCCAGGTCACAAGCAACAAACCGGACAAGCTTTCTTAACTATAGGTGAGACGCTTGGGAGGCAGCAAGATAAGCTATGGTGCAACCTCTGCTCGTCAAGAAAGTGGATTTGATGTGCCAAAACCAGCTGTGGGGATGTATTTGACGTGCTTCAGACCAGCTTTATACTCAGACCAGTTGCGGACTCGGTACTGCATCGGCGTCAGGTTTTGGGTGGTACTTAAACCTTGGGCCATCACCCCGTCCGTAACACCCCATACCATGCAACAACGCCGTTTGGGGTGATAATCTGGGAGTGCATCCCCAGTTGTAAACCTGGCATTCGTTCTCTCTTCTCCAGTTTGGGTCAAACGAGAAATAGTCAGATTGCGTCCAGGTATCTTTAGTCAACGTGTCTATGGTTGCACTGCTCGGTTATCACCCCCAAGCGCTGCTGTACGAGAGCGCCAATTCGCGGGTGTATCGAGCTACCACGGCAGCTGACGCCCAGCCCGTGATTCTCAAGGTGCTCAGCCCAGACTACCCGACACCGGCCGAGCTAGCCCGTTACCGGCGAGAGTACGAAATCCTCAGCAGCCTATCCGGGGCGGGCATTGTCCGAGCCTACAGCTTGGCATCCTATGAAAAAACCCTGGTGATTATTCTGGAGGATTTTGGAGCGATCGCCCTGCGCGATGTGATCCACCAGGAGTCCCTTAGCCTAGAGCAATTTTTAGAATTAGCCATTGCCATCACCGCTGCCCTGGCCCAAATTCACGCTGCCAATATTATTCACAAAGATATCAACCCCGCCAATATTGTTTTGAATTGGCAAACCGGGCAGGTCAAAATCATTGACTTTGGCATTGCCACCCGCATCAACCAACTCAGACCCAGCCTCAAGCATCCCAACGTTTTAGAGGGCACCCTAGCCTATCTTTCGCCAGAGCAAACTGGGCGGATGAATCGGCTTTTAGACTACCGCACCGACTTTTATTCCCTTGGGGTAACCTGCTTTGAGCTGTTGACCCAGCAGCTGCCCTTCTATGCCGCCGATCCCCTGGAACTGATCCACAGCCACCTGGCCAAGCAGCCCCCCGACCCCACAGCCCTGAATCCGGCAATCCCGCCCCTAGTGTCGGCCATCGTGCTCAAACTGCTGAGCAAAAATCCTGAGGATCGCTACCAAAGCGCCCTGGGCCTTCAGGCAGATTTGGAGTATTGCCTGGCCCAATGGCGACAGCAGGGGGCGATCGCAATGGTGCCCCTGGGCCGCGAAGACTATGTTGCCTGGCTGAGCATTTCCCCAAAACTCTACGGTCGAGAGGACGATTTGGCTGCGCTGCTGGCGGCCTTTGACCGCATTGCCACTGGCAGCGAGGTCACCACCGAGGCCACCGGAGCCCAGTCCCACCGCCCAGAAATGATCACTGTCACCGGCTACTCGGGCATTGGTAAGACGACGCTGGTGCGCGAGATCTATCGGCCAATCACCGAGCGGCGGGGCTACTTTATTACCGGCAAGTTTAACCAGCTCCAGCGCACCATTCCCTACAGCGCCCTGGCGGCTGCCTTTAGCGACCTGGTCAAACAGCTGCTGACCGAAAGCCCAGAGGCCCTACAGCAGTGGCAGGCTAAGCTGCGGGCGGCGCTGGGAGCTAGTGGCCAGGTGATTGTCGAGGTGATTCCCGCTGTAGAACTGGTGATTGGCCCGCAGCAGCCGGTGCCCGCCCTGGGGCCCGCCGAAACCAAAAACCGCTTTCAACGGGTCTTCCAAACGTTTGTTCGTGCCCTTAGCGATCCGGCCCACCCGCTGGTGATCTTTCTTGATGATTTGCAGTGGGCCGATGCCGGTAGCCTGCAGCTGATTCAGCTGATGCTGAGCGATCGCGACGCCCGATCGCTGCTGCTGATTGGGGCTTACCGCAGCAACGAGGTCAGCAGCACCCACCCGCTGACTATGGCCCTGAAAGGTCTGGCGGCTGGGGGAGTGCCCCTCACCCAGATTCTGCTCCACCCCCTCATCGTCGATCACCTCAGCCAGCTCCTGGCCGACAGTCTCCACAGCGATGTCGACACCACCCGGCCCCTGGCCGAGCTGATTCACCACAAAACCAACGGCAACCCCTTCTTTGCCAACGAGTTTCTAAAGACCCTGGCGACGGAAAACTTACTGCATTTCGATCTAGATCAGCGCCTCTGGGTCTGGGACATTGCCCAGATTCAGGCCCAGGCCATCACCGACAATGTGGTCGAGTTGATGACGGAGAAGCTGCGCAAGCTGACCCCCAAAACCCAGGAGGTGTTGCAGTTAGCCGCCTGTATTGGGGCCAGCTTTAGCCTCAACACCCTGGCGGTGATCGCCCAGCAGCCACAGGCGGCGACCGGCGCCGATCTGTTTCCCGCCCTCCAGGCGGGACTGGTACTGGCCCCCAGCGAACTCGACGATCAGGGGGCGATGCAGGCCTATCGCTTTCTCCACGACCGGGTGCAGCAGGCGGCCTATGCCCTGATTCCAGAGCCGCAGAAGCAGCGGCTGCACTGGCAAATTGGCCAGCTGTTACTCAACGACAGCCCCAGTCACCCACGGGCCGAGAGCGGCGATGAGGCCCTGTTTACCATCGTCGATCACCTCAACATGGGGCGATCGCAGCTGACCACCGAGGCTGAGCGCCTGGAGTTGGCCCAGCTCAATCTGCGATCGGCCCGCAAGGCCAAAGCTTCTACCGCTTACCAGGCCGCCCACAGCTACCTGGCGGTGGGGTTAGCCTGCCTGCCTGCCGCTGCCTGGGATCAACAGTACGCCCTCACCCTAGCGCTCCATCAGGAGCAGGCGGAGGTAGAGTACCTAATCGGCAACTTTGAGGCCTCTCGGCAGATCCTCAATACCATTCTCCGCCATGCTACGGCGGTGGTCGACCAGGCAGAGGCCTACAACCTGCTGGTGGTGCAGTCTACTCTCAAAACCGACTACGCCGCTGCTCTAGACTACGGGCGGCGAGCCCTGGCCCTGCTGGGGGTCGAGTTTCCCGCAGACCAGTACGAGGCGGCCTTTGAGCAGCAATATCGGCAGTTTCAGGCCCGCCTGGGCGATCGCCCGCTGTCGGCACTGCTGGATCAGCCAGAAATTGCCGAGGCCGAACAGCGCCTGGCGGTGAAGGTGCTTTCGAATATGGGGTCGGCGGCCTACCGATACCGGCAGGTGATCTGGCAGGTGGTGGTCACCGTGTCGATGAGCCTCTTTCTGGAGTACGGCAACGGGCCCGAGTCGTGCTACGGCTACTCGAACTACGGCACCCTGCTGGGCTCGGTACTGGGCGACTACGCAGCGGGCTACGAATCCTGCCTGATCTCGATGCAGCTTAGCGATCGCTACCAAAGCCTCACCCAGCGATCGCGGGACTGCTTCATTCTGAGCAATTTTGTCCACTCCTGGGTGCAGCCCCTGCGGCTGGCCGATGCGATTAACCAGGAGGGGGTGCGTGCCGGTCTGGAATCCGGGGAATTTCAGTACGTCGGCTACTCCCTCAGCTACCGCATCTCCAATTTGATGGCCCAGGGCAAACCCCTGCCAGAACTCACCGAGCAGGTGCAGGAGGCGCTGCTGTTTTGCCAGGGGGTGAACAATCAGTGGGCGATCGATGTGCTGGAGGGTTACCAGCTGATACTGGCCAACCTGGCCGGGCAGACCGCCGATCGCCTCAGCTTTGAGCTGCCGACCCTGAGCGAAAGTGACTATCTCCAGGCCTGCGAAGCTCACAAAAACTATAGCGCCCTGTGCCGTTACGCTATTGCCAAGGCCCTGGCGCTCTACCTGTACCACGAAGACGTAGCGGCCTGGGCCTGCATCGAGCGGGCGCTGGCGTTGCAAAACTATATTTTGGGGGTGATCTCCAACGCCGATCTGCATTTCTACGGAGCGCTGATTTTGCTGCGCCTGGCCCACAACGCCACCGATCGCCAGCGGGCGGAGTACCAGCAGCAGGTGGCCCTCCATTTTGCCAAACTGGAGCGCTGGGCCACCAGTTGCCCCGACAACTTTCAGCACAAGGTTTGGCTGCTGGAGGCCGAACTGGCCCAGCTCCAAGGCAGTTCCCTGGATTACACTCTCGACCGCTACGACCGGGCGATCGCCGCCGCTGCCGCCCAGGGTTTTTTGCAGGATGAGGCCATCGGCCACGAGTGCGCCGTCAGCTTCTGGCAGCGCCGCCACAAGCCCGACTTTGCCCGCAGCCACAGGCAAAAAGCCCGCTACACCTACGGCCAATGGGGGGCAACGGGCAAGGTAAAACAGCTAGACTTGCCGGAGAGTGGCAACTCGGAGAGCCTCTGGCACCCCAGCGGCACCACCACCACTGGGACCACCTCCGGCCAGGCCCTCGATCTGAGCACGCTAATGAAGGCCTCCCAAGCGATCGCCAGCGAGATCGTGCTGGACCAACTGCTGGCTCGGCTGATGGAGGTGCTGGTAGAAAATGCTGGAGCCCAGCGGGGCCATCTGATGCTGGAGTCGGCGGGCAGCTTTTATATCGAGGCCACCAGCGAGATCGATGGCGAAACCACGGTGCTGGCCTCGCTGCCTATAGCCGACCGGGTACCCGTGAGCGTGATCAACTATGTGCTGCGCACCCAAGACAGCTTAGTGCTCCACCAGATAACCGAAACCGCACTGGGCCAGGATCCCTACATTCAACGCCATCGCCCCCAATCGATCCTCTGTACACCGCTGATCCATCAGGGCAAGCTCACCGGCATTTTGTATTTAGAGAATCGCCTGGTGGCCGAGGTCTTTACCCACGATCGCCTGGAGTTGCTCAAGCTGCTGTCGGCCCAGGCAGCCATTTCTCTGGAGAATGCCCGCCTGTACGCCACCCTGGAGCAAAAGGTGCTGGAGCGCACCCAGGAATTAACTGCTGAAAAGGCCCTCTCCGAGCGGTTGCTGCTCAACATTTTGCCGGAGTCAGTGGCAGAGCGGCTCAAACGGCAGAATCAGGCGATCGCCGACGGCTTTGACGCGGTCACCGTGCTGTTTGCCGACATTGTCGGCTTCACCCGCTTTGCCAGCCAGATTCCCCCCCAACAGCTAGTAGATCTGCTCAACCACATCTTTTCCCAGTTCGACCAACTCTGCGATCGGCACGGCCTAGAAAAAATCAAAACGATCGGCGATGCCTACATGGTGGCCGGTGGCTTGCCCGAGCCCCACCCCGACCACGCCGCCGCCATTGCCGATATGGCCCTGGCCATGCAAGCTGCCATTCAGAAACCCCTAGTCCTATCCACTCTGCCCCAATGGCTGCCCCCCCAAGACATTGCCATTCGCATTGGTATTCACACAGGGCCCGTGGTAGCTGGGGTAATCGGCACCAAAAAGTTTACCTACGACCTGTGGGGCGATACGGTCAATGTCGCCAGCCGCATGGAAACCCAGGGGCAGGGCGGTAAAATTCAGGTCTCCACCACCACCTACGAACAGCTTAAGGGGCGCTACTACTTGCAGCGGCGGGGAGCGATCGCCGTCAAAGGCTGGGGCGAAATGGTCACCTACTGGCTGGCAGGGCCACGCTAAGGCCCCTGAGGGTTCTAGACGGCCTTAGACTGTTAGCTAGGCGAGCCCTTTCACCAAGACCCGCCCGCCTCCGGAACCGTGCGTGAGAGTTTCCCCTCCACGGCTCCTCCCCTGCCTGAATCCCCACACCAAGGTCGAATTGGGCAACCCCCTTGTCTGTCCCACTCCGTTTTAGAGTGTCAAACCCTTCCTTGCGGAAACGCTCTTGCCTTAAGCTAGTGGTTGTCCATCTCTTGGCTCCTGCGACTTTCGAGCATTTGGATGGCTGGTTCTTCCACAGGGCACTTTCACCCCATTAGTTCACGCCCATGCTGGACGTACGCATTGCGTTGGTGCGGATGGTACAGAGTTTATTAGTGGTCACTCAAGGTGATCTGCCGCCGCACAACTTCACCGTTAGCCTGCTAAACATATTGTTCAGTTTTCCTAAGTACTTGACATTTTCTAGAGAATTGAGTTAGAGAAGATATATCAAAACAGAACTTCTCCCGCCATGAGAGTAGCGATCGCCCTTACTACCACTACTACCCCAACTATCCATCTAGGAGGGTCGTAAGGCGCTGCACACAAACACAGTCTTACTACTTTAGTTGCCCTCCAGACAAAATCTGGGGGGCAATGTTTTTGAATGGAAAGGAATGCTCATGTTGCTGACAATGCTGCTTGTAATAACTACTAATACCACCACTACCATCACGCCAGGAGGGACGTGACGATTAGATTGCATACGCAATTTTTTCTAAACCCTCCGAGTCAAGAGTGGAGGGTTTTTTGTTGCCAAATTACTTTTACATCAGGAGAAACTAAAATGGCGGATCACCGTGAACTTGCAAGAGATATGGACTTGTTTCATTTTGAGGAGCATAGTCCGGGAATGGTATTTTGGCACTCTCAAGGATTTCAGCTTTTTCGCAGCATTGAAAACTTGATGCGACAGGTTTATCAAGCCTATAACTTTGAAGAAGTGCGATCGCCCATTGCGCTGAGCCGATCACTCTGGGAACGTTCAGGGCATTGGGAAAAATTTCGCAAAGGCATGTTTGTGGTGGGTAGTGGAGAGTCAGACGCAAACAATGACTCAGCTCAATCCATCCTCAACCCTGACTATGCGCTCAAGCCCATGTCTTGCCCTGCCCACATCGCTATTTATCAGTCCCACAAGCGCAGCTATCGAGAGCATCCGATGCGATTGATGGAGTTTGGCATGTGTCATCGCAATGAACTCTCTGGAACCTTGTCAGGCTGTATGCGACTACGACAGTTTGTTCAGGATGATGCTCATATCTTCTGCCGAGAATCTGATGTGCAGCATGAAATTAGCAATTTCCTCAAAATGGTGCAGCAGGTGTACGCTGCCTTTGGCTATGACCACTTTTCCTTGCAAGTTTCTCTGAGACCTGAGCAACGGCTTGGCTCTGATCACCTCTGGGATCGCGCTGAGTCGTTGTTAGTCGAAGCGGTTCAATCACTCGGGCACAGCTACCAATTAGCTCCAAATGAAGGAGCATTTTATGGGCCAAAACTCGAAATTAGTTTGCAAGATCAGTTGGGGCGATCGTGGCAGTGTGGCACGTTTCAAATTGATTTCAACCTTCCTCAGGTGTTTGAGTTAGCGTTTGTGAATGAACGGGGGGAACTAGAACGCCCTGTCATGCTGCATCAGGCAATTTTAGGGTCGCTAGAGCGGTGGATCGGCATTTTGTTAGAACACCATCGCGGTGTCCTTCCCGTTTGGGCTGCCCCGACACAGATTGCGATCGCCTCTATTTCTGATAAGGCATCGGTCTGGGCAGAAACGATTTTCTCTCGGCTCAAGCACCTGGGGATTAGAGTAGAACTTCACAATCAAGATCGAACAATTAGTAAGAAAATTCGGGATCTTTCTAAACACAGGGTTCCGTTAATTGCGATTGTGGGTGAGCAGGAAGCCAAGAGCCAAACGTTGAATCTTCGATGTTTGGGTGCTGTCGAACAACAAGAAATCAGCCTTGCTCAACTTGAGTTTATGTTGGCAGATCTTGCCATGCCGAGCTTAGGTTTCTCACCCTGATTGCCAGAAGAAGATGCGCAATCGCAAGCTGCAACAAGATTTAGAGGTTATACCTGAAGTGTTATCAGATTATCGAGTTGAAGAATGAACACAGCGAAAGAGCACTATGATCAGCAGATTGCCTCTGTTTACAGTTGGATGGCGGGCGCTCCAGAAACGGTACTTAAACTCAATCATGACCTTTTCTGTCAGCTTGGACTTGATTCAACACCGCGGGGATTAGCCATCGATTTAGGAGCAGGATCGGGATTTCAATCTATTCCATTAGCAGAGTTGGGATTTTCAGTCGTTGCTGTGGATTTTTGTGCAGCGTTATTGTCAGAATTGAGTGCTCGTGCCAAGTATCTTCCTGTCCGCACGGTTCATGACGACATTCTTAATTTCTCCAAGCATGTCGAAGAGCAAGCGCAGGTCATTGTTTGCATGGGCGACACGCTGACACATTTGGAGTCATTGAGTTCAGTCCAGTCTTTGCTCTTAAACGTAAAACGTGCATTGGTTAAAGATGGTAAACTGATTTTGACTTTCCGTGACTACGCTTCTACAGAGCTTAGCGGAACACAGCGTTTTATCCCTGTCCGAAGTGATGAGTCTACAATTCTCACCTGTTTTCTTGAGTATCATGAAGACTTTGTGGAAGTTTACGACCTACTCTATCGAAAGGATGGAGAACAATGGATATTGAATGTTAGTTCTTATCCGAAATTACGCATCAATAAAAACTGGATTTTTGATCAGCTACAAAAAGAAGGATTTCAAGTGGTTCGGAATGAAACAATTAATGGAATGATATGCGTTGCTGCTCAGAAAATCTAAACTGTAGCTGTGCAATCTAACAATTCAGTTGAAGCGGCTTTTGAAAGCTGCTGGTGTGGATGCGGAAGTTATTTGCCACCACTCAACTGCAACGTTAGGTGCATTCAGGTTCTTGCTTAAGGAAGTGATTCAAAGAAGACTGTAGCGGATTTCGCATTGAAAGCTTTTCCGCTCGCATGTAGTAAAGCTTTTCTTCATATAGAAGAATGTGAATCTAGCGCCAAGGTGTCAATATACCAGTGGAGATGCCTAACCGCATGATCAAGATAGGTCGAGTCATCGTATAAAACGCTCAACAGCATTGCTCCTTCCAACGTTGATATAAAAATTGCTGCTACAGCATCAGTATCAATAGAATTTGGTAAATCACCTTGCTCGATCGCTTCAAGCATTGTTTGCACAATTAGTTTTTTGAGTTGGCTCATCGCCTCTTGTGCTTTATGCCGCAGGGGGAGCATTTGCCGCTTCGCTTCAACAGCCGTGTTAAGTACCTGACAGCCACAAGGGAACAGCGAATTCTGAGTATAAAGTTCGGCAAAGCTGGTTGCGATCGCTTTTAACTGACCAAAGGCGGTTTTCTGACGGCTGATACCTTGCCTCAACCGTTGAGCCAAGACAGAGCAAGCATACTCGAATGTCTCTACGGCTAACTCTTCTTTACTGTCGAAGTGGTTGTAGATCCCTCCCCGCTGAATGCCTGTCACCCGTGTAATATCGTGCATGGACGTTGCCCCATAGCCCTGCTCATTGAAAAGGACAGCGACCTTGTGAAGAATGTCTTGCCGAGTTTTGTCGCCTTTACCCATGAGATTTCAAAAAATACCGATTGGTCGGTATTATACTACAGTAAAGCCAGCTAGAGTTGTAATCTTCTAATCGCCTATGCAAACCCAAGAGCGGATTGTAGTGACAGGACTGGGGGCAGTAACCCCGATTGGTCTCTCAGTAGACACCTTCTGGAAAGCCATGATGCGCGGAGAGAGCGGTGCTGCCCCAATTACCCGTTTTGATGCCAGTTCCTTCAAAACTCGCTTTGCTTGCGAAGTGAAGGGATTTGATCCCTTGAACTATATGGAACGAAAGCAGGCCGGAAGGCTCGATTTGTTTTGCCAGTATGCACTGGCAGCGGCTCAACAAGCCGTCGAGGATGCTGGGCTTGAGCTGAGTGGGTTTTCCAAAGAAGAACGCGATCGCGTGGGTGTGGTCTTTGGCTCAGGCATCGGTGGATTGCAAGTGTTAGAAACGCAAGCTAGGGTGCTATTGGAAAAGGGAGCTAATGCACTATCACCGTTCATGATCCCGATGATGATCGGTAATATGGCATCTGCAATGATAGCGATGCGCTATGGACTCAAGGGTCCTAATCATGGCGTTACTTCTGCCTGTACAACTGGGAATGATGCGATTCGAGATGCGGTGCTGCTGCTGCGGCAGGGCTACGCTGATGTTATCGTTTGTGGTGGAAGTGAAGCCCCTATTACACCACTAGGGATAGGCGGTTTTGCAGCCATGCGTGCCCTTTCCGGACGCAATGATGAGCCTAAAACAGCGAGTCGTCCCTTTGATATTAATCGTGATGGATTTGTAGTCGGTGAGGGCGCAGGGACGATTATCCTTGAGACACGCAGCCACGCCCAAGCAAGAGGTGCCAAGATTTACGCAGAAGTATTAGGGTTTGGAGCCTCTTCTGATGCGTATCATTATGCAGCACCTGATCCATCAGGTGTAGGGGTAGTCTTAGCTATGCAACGGGCACTTCAAGACGCAAACATAGCCCCTCAAATGGTGGATTACATCAATATGCATGCAACCTCAACACAGTTGGGAGATGTAGCTGAGTCAAATGCAATCAAGCAAATTTTTGGAACTTATGCAGCTCAGATGAAGCTATCTGCAACCAAAAGTATGACTGGACATCTACTAGGAGCCGCGGGTGCGATTGAGGCGATTGCTAGTATTCTTGCAATTCAATATAACGTGATTCCTCCAACTATTAATGTGGAGACTCTCAGTCCAGATCTTGACCTCGATTATACGTTGTCAAAACCCCAAGCAGGTGAGGTAAACGTAGCCTTATCCAATGCTTTTGGTTTTGGAGGGCACAACACAACAGTTGTCTTTCAAAAGTTTTCGTCCGACACCTAACACTTCGTTGGAGCGGCGAGCAAACTGTCCTAGCTGTTTAGCCAAAGTTACCTATTGCCGCTCAACTATTCCGTTAGACCGCCTGCAATCAACCTGTTCCTTAAAATATCAACTTTGCATAGGATGAATGACACTGTTAGGAGGTAGCTGAAGTGTCTATCGATCAAACTGAGTGCTCAATGGCCTTAACCTACTGGATGCTTGCGGGTTGAATAGTTGCCTGCGCGCGCGATTAGCCGGGTTGCTATATGGCCTGCTCACGGTTTCTCCCATATTCTGAGGCTTTCCTTCCATTAACCCGGAAAGCGGCATACTTTGCCAGTTTGAAGTTCTACTTTACCGACCATCTGCGGCACTGATTCGTTGAGAGGAGCTACATCGAAACCCACTCGTACAGAGGATTTTCCAGGTTTATAAGGGGCGAGAGTAGAGGTCTATCGCCATCACCGAAGTTGTCCGTTTACTTAACATACCTGGCCATAGTCGGGGCATACTATCTCCTCAGAACTCATAAGCTGTTAAGGAGAACTGTTTTGTGGCCAACGAGAACTCCTGAGCTGCTTTGGAGAACTATACTTATGCTTAAGCAGAACTGCTTAGCGGCTAAGGAGTAGGCATTAATCTGGTTTATTTGTGTCTTAAGCTTTAGGCAATAAGCGTTAGCAGCTAAGAAGTAGACTTTAGCCACTAATGAGAGCTGATAAGGGCTGAGATAGGGGCTTTTGATCCTCTGGCTTTTGGTAAAAGCATTTGAAGGACAGACCTTTTATCCCATCTCCCACCTCTCCCGATGCCACTTCAACCCCTCTAGACTCGGCCTATACTCTCTTTCTCTCGGTAGCCCAATCGCCTCTCCCCTAAACGCCACCATCTCTCTGCTCTCCACCGCAGGCTCTTCCGCAAATCGCTCCGGTGGAATCAAAATTCGGTAGTCGTCATCCACTCCAAACCAACCGTGGTCAAACGCCCAGTGGTGGTTCTTGCAGAGTGCCAGCCCGTTTACAAAGCGATCATCCCTAAACTCAGAAAACGGCTTAATGTGGGCACCATCCACAATGTCTTGGCCATCAGCGCTAATAATGCTCAACCCACAAAACGCGCAGCGCTGGTCGTAGAGCGACACCACAATCTTGCGAAATGCCCCATTCCTGACGACGATATTCTCTTCATCCTTCAGATCTTCGACCTTATAAGTCGCGCCACCCTCCCGCAAAAGCTGAGTTTTCACCGACTCAAATTCATCGATTAATGATAGCTGCTCAATCTGAGATGAGCGCCCCGCAAACCAGCTATCGATCAGCACCCGCAGCAAAATCACCCGCTGCCCTGGGTCTTGCAATATTGCAAATAACTCCGGGTCCAACCACGCATATTGCACAATGCGCCGCACCGCCGTCACCCCTTTGCGGCCCAACCCCGTCGGTGTTGCCGTTTCACTATCGGGGTAAAACGCCAGGTGCCAAAACCCATCCCCCGTCAAATGCACAAACGGCAGTGAAACATCCGAGCGATGATCGGTTCTGACCAAACTGCGCCAATACTTCAAAAACGTCGAGATTAGCTCTGGCGACAGCGGCACCTGATTTAACCGAATCTTGCCCTGCTCGATCAGCTCCATCACTGAGATCAACAGCACAGGCTTGTGAGGTGCAGCCCCCCGCTCTCGATGCTTATTGACGTTCAGCTTCGCGAACTTCTTGGCGTAGTATTGCAGGTCTTTCGGCATCGTTTAGCCAGAGGGGGCATCTAGCACCAGTTTCCTTCAGCCTTTCTATATACAGGGCCTAGGCCTCTCTAAAGTAGCCCAGCGGTCTTGAAATTCATCGGTTAGTGAAAATTCCTTAACTTCCGCCAAACTCACCTGGCTAACCGCAGCAACCTACAAACTATTGACAAGTACGATCGCCCATTCCAGGCAATCGGTTCATCCGTCTCTAGCAGTGATTCATATCTGATCTGTGCAGCAAACGCGCTGTTCTGAAGGCGGCGATCAAACTATCAAGCTCTCCGGGCGGCAAAGGCAGAGCGATCGCCCCCATGCAACTTAATGCTCCCCTCTACCTCATCAGCTGACTTTGACCTGAGCCAGCCACTACCAGAGGCTTCATCACACTCATCATTACCTTCCCAGTTGAACTCAAATCGTTCAGAGTCGCCCTCTCGGACAAACTCTCCATCCAAACCTCCCGCGACCAAGCCGAATTGAAAATCTCCAATCCCACTTAGGTTGATCGTGATGTAGGCCTGCACCTCCATATTGAAATAATTCTCATCCCATAGTTCCATTTCGTAGATGTGCCAGGTTCCGACAACTGACGCAGTTTTCTTCTTCGGCATGATCAGCTAGCTCCTAACACTTCGGCCTCGTATCTCAAATATAGTCTCCCAGAATAGCTCATCTGCGCGATTGGGGTTCTAGGCGACTCCATAACCCGTATAGGGGCGCTTGTAGCTAGGATGCAAACCAAGAACAATATCCTCCTTAGCAACACCCATATCGACGAGTTCTTGGCCAACATCAATATCCGTTGTGTTTTGCTGAAGCCAGATTTTGCCATCCTCAATGTCGAAATGAAGCACCGTATGGTAAACCCGACTTAACCCCTTCCAGCCCACGCGCATCAACTGGTAGTGGTCACGCGTCGTATCAAACACAAGTATATTATCGACCTCTTTTTCCTGAGTTTTGTACTGACTATGCTGCTCTAGCAGCTCTTGAATGCATGTTCGATAATGCTCTAACTTATCCATCTGACAATCTCCTCTGAGATTGGGTTGTAGACGATGAGCTTAAGCTGGTAACGCTCCACAGC
This sequence comes from Nodosilinea sp. FACHB-131, assembly GCF_014695395.1. GTDB lineage: Bacteria > Cyanobacteriota > Cyanobacteriia > Phormidesmidales > Phormidesmidaceae > Nodosilinea. The sequence goes on along the minus strand of NZ_JACJOF010000025.1, from coordinate 27,530 downwards.
CGTCTGAGCAAAACGACTTTGAAAAAATGTCTCGTAGGTATCTATCGGTATCGCCAGATAAAGCTCACGCTCGGGCTCTTTAACCTCTAGCATAATTCTGTAGTTCAAAAACTGCCCTAAAGCAGTATGAAAATCGCTCACTGGAGATGGGCTAATAAAGCTTTTAATCTCTACGGCAATTTTTTCTTCGCCTCGTTCTGCCGCAATCAACCGTTCAGCCGCCAAATCAATTTTAACTTTGACTTCTTCCCAATCCAGCTCTAGAGGATCGCTAGAAATACGCCACTGGTCTTTCTCAAGACCATGTTTCACTGCCGTGTGAAAAAGATCTCTTGCTGCCATGAACGTCGCTGTACAAAGCTGGTGAGAACAGCATCCTCAAATTATTTGAGATGGCAAGATTCCTCAAGAACCTTGCCATCTTGGCCTATTCTACCGTTACGCTTTTTGCGAGGTTACGAGGCTGGTCGACGTCTAGCCCGCGCCGGGCGGCGATGTGGTAGGCCAACAGTTGCAGCGGAATTACCGCCACAATCGGCGACAGCAGCTCATCGACCACGGGCACCGGCAGCAGGCGATCGAAGGTTTCCTGGGCATCAGTGTCATTCATGGGCACCACGCCAATCAGCTGGGCATCGCGGGCTTTAGCCTCCTGAGCGTTAGAGAGCACCTTGTCATAGACGCTGCCGGGCATGGCGATCGCCACTACTGGCACTTTGGCATCGAGCAGGGCGATCGGGCCGTGCTTCATTTCGCCTGCTGGGTAGCCCTCGGCGTGAATGTAGCTGATCTCTTTGAGCTTCAGCGCCCCTTCGAGGGCAATGGGGAAGTTGATGCCCCGACCCAAAAAGATGAAGTCCTGGGTTTCGTTAAACTCGTGGGCTAGCTCTTCGATATAGCGCTCCTGGCTTTCGAGCACCTGCTCAATGTAGGCGGGCAGCTGGTGCAGACCGTTGAGAATGGCCTCGATGCGATCGCCCGTTAGGGTCTGGCGGCGGTAGGCCAGCTCGATCGCCAAGAAGTAAAAGGCCATCACCTGGGCGGTGAAGGTTTTGGTGGCGGCGACGCCGATCTCAATACCCGCGTGGGTGTCGATGATGTGGGGCACTAGCCGTGACAGCGAGCTTTCGGGCCGATTGGTGATGCCCACCATGCGGGGGGCAAAGCGGGGGTCGGGGTGGGCGGCGCGGCGGTCTTGCTCCATTTCGAGGGCGGCCAGGGTGTCGGCGGTTTCGCCCGACTGGGTGACGCCAATGGTCAAGGTGTTGGGTATCAGCGGCGTCGGCGAGTAGCGAAACTCGGAGGCGTACTGCACCATCACGGGCAGGTTAGCTAAGTTTTCGATCAGGTATTTGCCGACTAGGGCGGCGTGCCAGCTAGTGCCGCAGGCGACAATTTGTAGATGCTCCAGGCCATCGAGCAGGTCGTCGGGCAGGCTCAGGCTAATGGGCGACAGGGGAGTATTGGCACTATCCACTGTCCAGGCACTGTTGATGTAGGTTTCGAGGGCGGTGCGCACGACGCCGGGCTGCTCATAGATCTCCTTGAGCATGAAGTGCTTGAACCCCTGCTTCTCCACCATGATGGGGTTCCAGTTCAGGGTGATGGGGTGCTTGCGCTGGCGATCGCCCGCGAAGTTATACACCTCTACCCCCAGGGGGGTCAGGCTGGCTAGCTCGCCATTTTCCATGGGCAGCACGGCGCGGGTGTGGGGCACGATCGCCGGGGTGTCGCTGGCGCAAAAAAATTCGCCCTGGCCAAAGCCAATCACTAGTGGGGCCTGCTGGCGCACCACCACCAGCTCGTCGGGATAGTCAGCAGAGACAATTGCCAGGGCAAAGGCCCCGTGCAGCTGCTGACAGGCGCGGCGGGTAGCTTCTAGCAGAGGCGATCGGCCCTGGGTATCGTCGGTGTTGAGCTGGCTCAGGTGCGACTCAATCAGGTGGGGCACCACCTCGGTGTCGGTGTCGGAGGTAAACTCGTGGCCTAGGGCCTTGAGGGTTTCGCGCAGCTCGCGGTAGTTTTCAACGATGCCGTTTTGCACCACGGCCAGACGCCCGCTGCCGTCGCGGTGGGGGTGGGCGTTATATTCTTCGGGCTTGCCGTGGGTGGCCCAGCGGGTGTGGCCAATGCCCAGGCGGGCGGGATTTTCTTCGCCGTCGAGCTTGTCTTGCAGGTTTTGCAGTTTGCCCTTGGCGCGCACGCAGTGCAGCTCGCCTTCGAGCACGGTGGCGAGCCCGGCAGAGTCGTAGCCGCGATATTCAAGCTTACGCAGGCCATCCATGAGGATGTCGGCGGCGGGCCGGGTGCCAATGTATCCCACGATGCCACACATAGCGTTGTCTCCTTAGGTAACTGCCTGGGGGGTAACTGCCTGGGTACGGGCGGGTGTCTCGGGTCAGACTGACACTCTAGAATACACGCTGTCTCGGCGGGTGAGATCGGTAGGGCATTTTAGAACCCCAAAACATTGGGGAGCAGGGGGCAAAACCTTAGCAGGGTACAAAGCGTCTTAGTGGCCTGCCAAGCGCTATCTGTCCCCCCAAATTCTTCAATTTGAGAGGACTTTTGTCGTGGGGATGCAATCTTGAAACTTCTTAAGCCTGACCCTGGCCTGAGCTTGTCTACCGAAACAGCGCTGCGGTCTCACAGATTGGTAGAGGATGCCCGAGCAAATACCCCTGCACTTTGTCAACGCGAAGCTGCTTGAGAGCAGCGAGTTCTGGGGCCGTCTCTACCCCTTCGGCGACGAGTTTGCTGCCGCTTTCTTGGGCAAACCCAACCAGGGCGGCGGTTAAAGCTCGCCGATTACTGTCGGTATCAACATCGCGAATGAGTCCGATGTCGAGCTTGATGATCTCTGGCTTGAGCTTGAGAATGTGCAGAAAACTTGCGTAGCCAGATCCAGCATCGTCAACGGCGAGGCGAATGCCGCGATCGCGCAGGGACTCAAGGGACTGGCTGAACCGAGCATAGTCGGAGATAGGCACATGCTCGGTGACCTCCAGCACAATGCGATCGAGGGGCGCATCGCGAAGGGTGCGGTGGATAGCCTCATTCAATATATTGTGAGGCGAAACGTTGAGAGACAAATAAATATCGTCAGGAAGGTGGTCGAAGCCCGTAAGGGCCTTGGCGATCGCCGCCATCTCCAGCTCTTCGCTCAGGCCCACCTCAGCCGCCTCGCTAAACCACACATCGGGGCTGCGAATGGGCCTCGACCAAAACCGCGTCAGCGCCTCAAAGCCAACAATCTTGTCTTCGGTGAGTTCGACAATCGGTTGGTAGACGATAGTGAACGATTTAGACTCCAGCACTGAGTCAAGGCGGCGGCGCATCTCTCGATGCTGGCGCTCGGCATCTAGCTCTCGGCCAATTTGGCGGGAGGCAAAATTGGCAAACAGGCGCATGAGGGCTAGGTCGCGATTGCCCAGTGTAAAGTCGGGCCGAGTGCTAAAGCAGCAGAATGTCCCGTAGATTTGCCCGTTTCCCAAGCGAATCGGCACGCTGAGATGGGCTCCCACCGGCAGGGCCGTGGTGACCGGTAGCTCCATCGCTTCCGGAATCAATGAGGCATCTTGAATCAGCTCTGGCAGCCGACCATCCACAACGCGCTGACAATAGCTCTCTTCAAGCGGGCCTGAGTCACCAACGGCGATCGGCGGATGCTCTAGGGACGAATCTACATAGCGAAAGTGGCGTCTACCGCCTGAAAATTCACCAACAAACGCCACTTCCATGTCGAGGTAAACGCGAATGGCGCACAGGGCATCGAGCACGATCTCGTCGGTCGATTCTGCCCCAGCACTAGACGCCGACAAGAGGACGTAGGGTAGTAACGATAGGTTGTTGGCTATCGGGTCCGGAATCGGTTGTCCAGTCATTTAGCGGAGTCCAAGCAGTATGCCGCAGTAGTACTTCAGACGATTTCAGCTGCAGATGGTTTTAGACATAGCCCAACAGCTTGGCCAGGCCGAGCGCGTGGGTGTAGGTATTGGCTCAATCCCAGCCCTACAGCCCAGTCCGCCGATAGTTTTAACTAAGCCCTGAAGATGACGAACCCCACCTTAAAGCCGCAAATCAAGGGATTACTCATTTTGTATCAGGTCGATACTATTATCGGCCCATTTAAGATGCCCAAATTTTTATGGAGAATGAGAGATTTTTCTATGCTAACGCTGCGCTGCCCTAGAGGTGGGAATCTAGATCACTGACTTGGTGGCCTGTCACATCCAGGATTTCAAGGGTCTAGGGTTCAAGGTTTGAGGTGTACGGTTCACGGTTTGCCTTAGACCTTAAACCCTGAACCCTGAACCCCTAGAGCCTGTCGCAACCCCTGGTCGAGTACTAGACTTTCCCCAGCGCTAACAAGTCTGCTTCGGTGAGAATGGCAATGCCCAAACTCTCTGCTTTGACGAGTTTTGAGCCGGCTTTTTCACCCGCCACCAGGTAGTCGGTGGCTTTGCTAACGCTGCTGGTGACTTTGCCGCCGGCGGCTTCGATGATGTCGGCGGCCTGCTGGCGGGTGAGGGTGGGCAGGGTGCCGGTGAGCACGAAGGTTTTGCCCGCTAGGGGACCAGCGGTCGAGGAGGCTTCGGCTTCAGTGGAAGCAAGTTGCAGGCCAGCCTGTTGCAGGCGATCAATTAAGGTTTGGTTAGCGGGCACCTGAAACCACTGGTAGACAGCCTGGGCAATTTCGGGGCCGATGCTGTGGACGGTGGCGATCGCCTCAGGGCTAGCGGCGGCAAGAGCGGCGGCACTGGAAAAATGCTGGGCCAGGGTTTTGGCGTTGACGGCACCTACATGGCGAATTCCCAGGGCGTAGAGCACCGAGGCCCAGGGCCGAGTTTTGGAGGCGGCGATCGCCCCCAGCAGCTTTTCGGCCAGCCGCTTACCCATGCGATCGAGGGGGGCCAAATCCTGCTCAGTCAGACTGTAGAGGTCGGCAACGGATTGGACTAACCCCTGCTCCACCAGCTGTTTTACCCACTTTTCGCCCAGGCCCTCGATATCGAGGGCGTCGCGCCGGGTCCAGTGGATGATCGCCCCCTGCACGATCGCGGGGCAGGAGATATTGATGCAGCGGGTAACGGCCCCATCGTCGGGTTTGACCAGGGCGCTACTGCACTGGGGGCAGTGGGTGGGCATGGCGATCGCGATCGCCCCCGCCGCTCGCAGCTCGGCCAGCACCCGCACCACTTCGGGGATGATCTCTCCGGCTTTGCGCACAACTACGGTGTCGCCCTGGTGAATGTCGAGTTCGGCGAGGCGATCGGCGTTGTGCAGGGTGGCGCGAGCGACGGTGGTGCCCGCCAGCTGCACCGGGCGCAGCTCGGCCACGGGGGTCACCGCCCCGGTGCGACCTACCTGGAAGCTGACGGCTTCAAGGATGGTAGGCACCTCTTCGGCGGGGTATTTCAGCGCTACTGCCCAGCGAGGAAACTTTTGGGTAAAGCCCAGCTGCTGTTGTAGGGCAAAGTCGTTGAGCTTGACCACCACGCCATCGGTGAGGTACGAGAGCTGCAGGCGCTGAGTGGCCCAGTCATCGTAGTAGCTCTGCACATCCTCAGCGGATTGGCAGAGCTGGCGGTTGGGGTTGACGCGAAAGCCGAGGGACTTGAGAAATTCGAGGGCCTGCCACTGGGTCGTGGGCGGGTGGGTGAGGGCCTGAGTTGGGGCGTGGCTAGTGGCCTCAATTTGGGCCAGCTGATCGTCGTTAACTCTTGCACCCGATGTCTCATCCACGGCTTCTCCCCAGTGGACGGTGTAGGCAAAGAAGTCGAGCTTGCGGGCCGCGACAATGCGTGAGTCGAGCTGGCGCAGGGTGCCAGCGGCGGCGTTGCGGGGGTTGGCGAAGAGGGCTTCGCCCTTGGCGGTGCGATCGCGGTTGATCTGCTCAAACACATCCAGCGGCAGGAAGGCTTCGCCGCGCACTTCGACCACGGTTGGCGGGTTCTCGATGGCCAGCCGCAGGGGGATGGAGCGGATAGTGCGCACATTGGGGGTAATGTCTTCGCCTGCGGTGCCGTCGCCTCGGGTGACGCCGCGCACCAGCAGACCGTTCTCGTAGGTGAGGGCGATGGCGTTGCCGTCGATTTTAAGTTCGGCGACGTACTCTACTGCGCCAATGTCGGGGGCCTGCCGCCGCCAGCGGTCTTCCCAGGCGCGAAATTCGGCCAGGTCAAAGGCATTCTCAAGGCTGTAGAGGGGGATGTTGTGGCGAACGGAGGTGAACTGAGTGGCGGGCCGCTCGCCGACGCGCTGGGTAGGGCTGTCGGGGGTGATTAGCTCGGGGTGGGCGGCTTCGAGGTCTTGCAGCTCGCGGTAGAGGCGATCGTAAACCTCGTCGGGCAGATCGGGAGCATCGAGCACATAGTAGGCGTAGCTGGCGGCTTGTAGCTGCGACCTGAGCGTCTGTACCCTGGCCGCTGTAGTTTCGTCGGTGCCGTTGTCGCCCATGGCTCAGTTTCCTAAAATCGCCCGGTGGCTAGTGTAGCGCTGCCGTGGGCTCAGTGCAGTGCTATTCGCCGCCTATCTCCTCGCGCAGGGATGTATATACTTGTAGATACACTATTTCTGCGACGGGAATCTACCTATGCGCACGCGTGTTTTTCAAAGCGGCAATTCCCAAGCGGTGCGAATTCCGAAAGAACTTCAGTTTGAGCAGCTAGATGTGGAATACGACATTGAACGCCAAGGCGACACTCTGATTATTCGCCCAGTAAGAGCGCCGTTGATCAATGTTTTAGAACGGTTTGCCGCTTTTTCTGAAGACTTTATGGCTGAGGGACGCCCAGCGCAATCTGATCAAGATCGAGACACGCTATGAAATATATGCTCGATACCAATATCTGCATTTATTTAATGAAGCACCAGCCGCCTTCTGTCGCGAAGCGTTTTGCAGAATGTCGTCAGGGTGATGTAGTGATCTCCTCGATTACGCTAGCTGAATTGGAATATGGGGTTTACGTAAGCAGAGAAGCAGCTCGACTACAGAATCGACAGGCGCTCGATGCTCTGGTTGAGTTAATTCCAGTGGTGGCCTTTGACACTGCCGCGGCGGCGGCTTATGCAGATGTGCGCGCTGCTACCCGTGATCGCCGCAGCGATGCTCTCGACAAGTTGATTGCCAGCCATGCCATCGGTCTCAACCTCACTCTGGTCACCAATAACCTTGAAGATTTTCGCAGCTATCCCAACATTGTTCTAGAAAATTGGGTGGATAGCCAAGACTAGAGCGCAGATTCCTGAATTAACGAAGGGCATGTTTTCGTGCGCGATTCTCTACGCTTCTTGTTAGGGTTACTACTAGCCCTTGGTCTATCTCAAGCTCCTATGATTGCTAACTCGCTCACTTACCCCCCCAGCCCCCAGCACGACCAGGTTGATACCTACCACGGCGTGACGGTGCCCGACCCCTATCGCTGGCTCGAAGACCCGCAATCGCCCGCCAGCCAGGAGTGGATTGAGGCCCAAAACCAGGTAACCTCAGCCTACCTAGAGGGACTGTCGGGGCGGCAGGCTATTAACGATCGCCTCACCCAGATCTGGAACTACGAGCGCTACAGCACCCCCTTTAAGCGGGGTGGGCGGTACTTTTACTTCAAGAATGACGGGCTGCAAAACCAGAGCGTGCTCTACACCCTGCTCAGCCTGGAGGCTGAGCCACGGGTGCTGCTCGACCCCAACACCCTGTCGGAGGATGGCACGGTATCGCTCAGCGGCATGGAGGTAAGTGAGAATGGGGCCTACATGGCCTATGGCCTGTCGAGCGCGGGGTCAGACTGGGTTGAGTGGCGCGTGCGCGATATTGAGACTGGCGCAGACACCGACGACTTGCTGAAGTGGGTGAAGTTCTCGGGCGCATCGTGGAGTCACGACCACCAGGGCTTTTTCTACAGCCGCTACGACGAGCCGGATGAGGCGAGCAAGCTAGAGGCGATCAACTACTACCAAAAGCTCTACTACCATCGCCTGGGCACACCCCAAAGTGAGGACGTGCTGGTGTATGAGCGCCCCGATCAAAAAGAGTGGGGCTTTGGCGGCGGCGTCACCGAAGACGGGCGCTATTTGATCATCTCGGTGTGGAAGGGGACTGACCCCAACAACCTGGTGTTTTATAAAGATCTGAGCAATCCAGAAAGCCCGGTGGTAGAGCTAATTTCGGAGTTTGAGGCCAGCTACAGCTTTGTGGATAATGAGGGGTCGCTGTTCTGGTTTACGACTGATTTGGATGCGCCGAAGGGGCGGCTGATCGCGATCGACGTTGCCCAGCCGGAGCGATCGCACTGGCAAGAGATTATTCCCGAAAGCGACGACACCCTTGAGGGAGTGGGCCTGCTGAATAACCAGTTCGTCGCCGATTACTTAAAGGATGCCTACACCACGATTCGCATTTTTTCGCTGACCGGGGAGCTAGTGCGGCAGGTAGAGCTGCCGGGGATTGGCTCGGCGGGAGGCTTTGACGGCAAGCGGGAAGATACCGAAACCTTCTACAGCTTTACTAGCTTTACAGTGCCGCCTACGATCTACCGCTACGACATGGTAACGGGCGAAAGCACCCTTTACCGCCAGCCCGAGGTCGATTTTGACCCCAGTGCCTACACCACAACTCAGGTGTTTTACACCAGCAAAGACGGTACGCGCGTGCCGATGTTCATCACCCACAAAACCGGGATTGAGCTGAACGGGCAGAACCCAACGCTGCTCTACGGCTACGGAGGCTTTAGCATTTCGCTGACGCCGTCGTTTTCGGTGAGCAACTTGGTGTGGATGGAGATGGGCGGTGTCTATGCGATGCCGAACCTGCGCGGCGGCGGTGAGTATGGCGAAGAGTGGCACTTGGCGGGCACGAAGCTGAATAAGCAGAATGTGTTCGACGACTTTATTGCGGCGGCAGAGTGGTTGATCGCTGAAGGCTATACATCGGCGAAAAAGCTGGCGATCGCAGGGGGCAGCAATGGTGGCCTGCTGGTGGGAGCCTGCATGACCCAGCGTCCGGATCTCTTTGCAGCGGCGCTACCCGCTGTGGGGGTAATGGATATGCTGCGGTTTAACCAGTTCACCATTGGCTGGGCCTGGGAGTCGGACTATGGCTCGCCGCAGAATGAGGAGGAGTTTAGGGCGCTCTATGCCTATTCGCCGCTGCACAATTTGGAGCCGGGGACGGCCTACCCGGCGACGCTGATTTCTACTGCTGACCATGACGATCGCGTGGTGCCGGCCCACAGCTTTAAGTTTGCGGCGGCGCTGCAAGCGGCTCACCAAGGCGAGGCTCCGGTGCTGATTCGCATTGAGACAAAGGCGGGCCACGGGGCAGGCAAGCCGACGGCAAAGGTGATCGAAGAGGTGTCGGATAAGTGGGCGTTTTTGGCGGCGAATTTGGGGATGTAGGGAGTGGATGGGTAGATGGGTGGATGGGCGATCGCAGTTTTCTCCTGTTTGCTATCGCCCTGCTAATCGCCCAGAGCTGAGGAAGCCATCACCATTTTGATGGGTTGCATGGATGCAGTTGGTCGTCAGCCCAGGTTAGAGAATTGTTTTTGATGTAGTGACGCAGGTGCTGAAGCGATCGCTCGTTTCGAATGATGTGGTCGTAATAGTTGCGCTGCCAAACCGGCGTGCCTGCCGCATCGCGCCGGGTGTTGATGCGTTTGGTTGTGGCAGATTTGAACCCGGCGATGAATGAGGCTAGCGATCGCGGCTTCATCGCTGGCACCAGGCGATGGTAATCATTGCGCCAGGATGACGAGGGCAAATAACCATTTGCCCCTACGGCAGTCCCCTGTAGGGGCAAATGGTTATTTGCCCTCGCAGGGTAGTCGGTTCAATTGCACCCTTTAATGAGAATTTTGTCGTTACACCAACGTGATATGCTTCATGACCGCGATCGCCAAACAAGTGCTGGTGATCGTCAGGCATGCGCTCATGAGTGTCAGGCATGCGATCGCACGTGTCTGAACCCCGAGCCGGTCGCAAACCCTACCACCAACCAACCCGCATTCTCAGCCAGCGGATACGCCGTTGAGCCTCCTTCCGGTTCCGGTTTTAAAGGACAGTTAAACAGGTGGATCACTCATTCTTTTTAGAATATCTACGGCGGATTACCGTAGGCCCATGAGTACAGATCTTCCTCCTACCCCCGACAGTCGCAGCGAGCTGGTGCAGTTTATTTTGCTGGCGCGCGATCGCGGCTCCTCCGACGAGTTCATCAGCAAGCTGCTGCGCGACTACGGCTGGCCTTCCCGCGAAGTAGAGCGCGCTTTTTTTGAAGTGTACGAAGGGCTGGTGGGCCGCCCATTGCCGACGCCGCGCGGCGGTTCGGGCGAGCTGGCGCGTGATGCCTTCTTTTATCTGTTGGCCTTTGTCACCCTAGGCATCTGGATTCAGGCGCTCGGTGAGATGGCCTTTATCTTTATCGATCATCTAATACCCGACAGCCTCAACAGTGGCTACGGCTCCTACGATCCATCTTGGCAGGTGGCATTTGCCCTGGCGCGGCTGCTGGTGGCCTACCCGGTATACCTGGGGCTGATGCGGCAGATCAACCGCGACCTAGCGGCCCACCGAGAGAAGCATTTTTCGGGGGTGCGCAAGTGGTTGACCTATCTGACGCTGCTGGTGGCCGCCATCATTGCGATTAGCGCCGTGATTGCCTTTTTGACCTCATTTTTACGGGGTGAATTAACACCGCGCTTTTTGCTCAAGGTGCTGGTAGTGCTGGTGCTTGACGGTGGCGTGCTGTGGTACTACTTCGACTGGATTCGGCGCAAGCCTGCCCCTAAGGTTCTAAATTTGGCCCATGAATAAGACGTTTGACAATCAAACTTTTGACCGAGCGTTTGCGGCAGTAGCCACGGCGGCGGTAGGATTAGCGATCGTCGCTGGCTTCTGGGTGCTGGGCACGCCGGGGCGGCAACGAGAGATTGCCGCCGATCGCCAGCGGTTGCAGGATGTGGCGGCGATCGCCCAGCGACTCCACGAGCAATATCTGGCTGATGACGACAGCTTTGAGCTGCCCGCTACCCTGAATGCGATCGAATTGCGCAACGACCCGCTGACCAATCAGCCCTATGAGTATGAGCGGCTAGGCGATCGCGACTTTAACCTCTGTGCCACCTTCGATACCGACAGCAGCACCCACCGCTTCAGCGATCAAAACTCAAACCCCGATGCCGAGCGCTGGCAGCACCCCGAAGGTCGCCACTGCTTTGAGTTTGATGTGGCGGAGTATCCAAACTTAGTGTACTGACGGGTTAACCGGACAAACGCTTGCTCGCTCAACCCGTTAGCGTCACTGAGCGATCGCCGGTATTTCCTGCATGACGGCCTTCGGGTCGGGCAGCGTATTGGGATCGCCCACATAGATGCCCAATGACCGGGCCACTTTGACCATGGTGCTGTCGGTTTCGACTGGGCTGGGACAAATGCCGCGCAGATGGCACTCGCGCACGGTGGCGATCACATCGCTGAGGTCTTTAGAGCGGACCCGGCCCGCTTCCCAAACCACCAAACGGTTGTAGCGGCCTTCAGCAATCAGATCCACGGCTTTGCGGCCAAAGGCTGAGGCCAAGAGGCGATCGCTGGCGGTGGGGATGCCGCTGCGCTGGATGTGGCCCAGCACCATGGCGCGAGTTTCGACTCGGTCCATGTCGCAGTAGGCGGTTTCGCCGGTTTGGCAGAGGGTGCGGCTGCGATCGGCGATCGCCGTCGCCAGAGATTCACCAATCAGGTGCTGGGGTTTGCCGTCTTCGCCGTGGACGCCCTCGGCCACCACCACTAGGGCAAACTTGCGGCCCCGCTGGCGCAGATCGGCGATGTGCTGGCAGATCTGGGTGACCACGAGGGGGCTCAGGTCAGGCACCAGTTCGGGAATGAGAATGACGTCGGCCCCGCCCGCAATGCCGCCGTGGAGAGCTAAATGCCCCGCGTCGCGACCCATGACTTCGACCACCATGACGCGATCGTGGCTGGCGGCGGTAAAGGTGAGGTCGTAGAGGGCGCTGTTTACCGTCTGCACCGCTGTGTTGAACCCAATGGATTTTTCGGTAAACGGTACGTCGTTGTCGATAGTTTTGGGAATGCCAATCAGGTTCCAGCCGCCGCGCTGGGCCAGGTCATAGATGATGTCGAGGCTGCCGTCGCCGCCGATCGCGATCAGGGCGTCAAGGTTGAGTTTTTCGTAGCCCGCCAAGATTTTGCTGATCTGATCAGGCCCGTCGAAGCGGCTTTTTCTGAGCGAGCCCAGGATGGTGCCGCTCAGAAATTGCAGCACGTCTATCCCCTGCAAAATGCCGGGGATATCGTAGCCGTGGTCGGTGAGCAGTAAGTTTTCAGGCTCGTACTGCCCGTCGGCCACCTGCATAAACCCGTCGGTGCTGTAGGGTATGCCAATGACATCCCACCCGCGCCGGTTAGCGCATTTAACCACCGCTCGAATGACGGCGTTGAGACCGGGGCAGTCGCCGCCGCTGGTGAGAATGCCAATGCGCTGAATGGATGTCATAGAACGGTGTCCGAAGGGCTGATCTCCTCAATCCTCAAGCCAATCGAGCCTTGCAGATTACCTTCTTCAATAGTCTTTAACAGTCTTAATGGAGAATAATCTTCTATATACACAGGTCGGTAGACCACTCTTGGGAGCCACGGTCGGGTTGGCAGCGCACCTGGCTACCAGCCCAGTCGAGCCGCCACTGGTCGCCCTCGGGCACAAACTCCAGGCGATAGCGCGTGCCATTGACGGAGTCATCGGCGAGGCCGGTTTGGGTAAGAACTACCAAAGCCTGGTCGTCGGTTTGCCCTACCAGTTCAACCTCTTCCTCAAAGTTGCCTTCCCCCGGCTCGGTGCTACCAAAGGCGGCAAGGGCGATTTCGGTGGGCTCTTCCCCGACGGCCCCGCCAGGCACGGGCACTTCGGTGTAGTCGGTGCGATCGCCAACAACGGTGGCATCACTGTCTGGTGCCTCAGCAACGGGGGCTTCGGTGGTGGTGTCTTCGCTGGTGTCAGGGGTGGTGGCCGTAGGCTGGCAGGCGGCCAAGGTCATCAACAATGCACTGGCGGCTAGGGCAGAAAGGCCGAAGGGTTTAAGCATGGTTTTATCTCAGTAAGGGCTCATTAATGTATTTAGGACAACAAAATACTGAAAATATAGGACGATATCGGTTTTGCGCACGCTGTTGTTAATTACCGAAACCTTTAGCTAGCGAAAGACTTTAGCGAACAAGAGTTAGGGAGTAAGGATTTAATAATGCAGGACAGCTGAGACGGCTATCCAAGAGCAGGCAGGATGCCTAACCTACAAGATGGTGAGGTGGAAGATGTGCGATCGCATCCCAAACACACTCAGAAAGATCAAAGTCCCACAATGAGACTCAACTATCTTTTAATTCGTCTCATTTGAATGCTTAGTGGACTTAGTGTAAGACTGCTGAGATGTAAAGAAGTTCCGTCTCCGCTTAAGGCTATTTTAAGGGGATGATTTTTGAGCTAGACCGCTTACTATGGCATGAGTTCAAACCAGCCATTTCACCCAAAAGGGTCTACTTTCCATGACTTTGCCCTTTGACGCTGCCCCAAGCCAGGTGCGAATTGAGCGATTTTGGCAGCTGCCCGCCAGCTTCGGAATGGAGCGCAATGCCTATCACAACTATTTAAACGAGATCGTCAGCGATCGCTATGCGCTGATCAAGGGGCTGCAACTGCTGCGCGACGAGCTGCAATTTGCTGGGGCCAGCCCGACGGATATTCAGGCCTGCGGAGCCGACATGAATTTACCCAGCGCGGTGACGACGCTGGCCTACACCAACTGCGGCGATCGCATCCACCAGGGCGAGGCGACAAAGCGCTACCGCGACGTGGTGGCCTCCCGGTTTGCGACCCTGTCTGAGATTGGCGAACTCAAGCTAGAGGCGTTTTTCCCCGCCGGGGGCGGCACCGATAATGGGGCCACCCTAGCCCATGTCACTGTCGCCCACGAGCTAGATGAAAAGCTCAAGCGGCGGGTCTATGAAGGCAATCCGCAGTCGATCTCGCTGGTAGCGATCGATCTCAAGACCCACGTGGGGCGCATTCAAGAAGATGGCAAGCAGGTCTATGGCAAAACCCGCGAGTCTCCCTGGCGAGAACCTCGGGCGGCCTGTGGGGCGATCGTAGGGGCACTGACCGAATACCAGTCAGAGAATTTGATTCACCGCCGCATTCGCAACGATCTGGGGGAGCGCAATTTTCAGTTTTTATCGACCCAGCAAATTTTGACCGATGAAGGGGTCGATATCACCATGGCGGTGGCAGCGGCGATCGTGGCGATTCGCGGCATTCGCAATACGGCCCTGGCCTTGGGGCAGGAAATGGATGAGCGCGGCCTGGGGCACCTGACCGCCAGCACAACGGTGAATCGTCCTTCTCGGGATGACCTGGTAATTTACCTGGCTCGCGCTACGGTGTTCAACGGCATGGTGCGCATCCAAAGCTTGGGCACCGAGGCTAAACACTACGGCGGCAAGCTGGTGGGGTATGCCGGAGAAAAGCGGCTCCAGCTGCGCTACGACGACTGGGACGTTGAAGACGTGCCGATCGAAGAAATCCCCTACAAGGTGCGGTTGTCGGGGCTGTAATACCAAATGTTGGTTCTCACCAAGGCAAATGCGTTTACCCCTGGGAGGCGGCCCGTTTTTGCATTGGGATGTTGAACTCGGGTTTAAGCTCTGGACGAAGTAATTCTTCAAAACTACATCTAAGTTTTGCGGAATGCTGGCTTTCGTCGGAGAAGACTAACCCAGACACGGTTAGTCGCCCCCAAATAAACGATCCTATGGCTCCAATATCAACTATTACAATGCGCTCCTTTGGCTGGGTGTTGCCCCTGCTAGCCCTAGCCGCATCAGCATCGGCCCAGCCAAAGGCTCCTACCCTGGTGAGCTTAGAAGTGTCCCCCGACCCTGACGAAAGCGGGGTTTATAGCTTTGTTGCTGAACCGGGGGATGTCATTTCTATTAACGTGGCAACGAGCCCAGATGACCCAGCGCCGTCCTGCTATCCCGAATTTGTGAGTGACCTGCGCGTTGATCTCATACTCGGCGACTACATCATGCAGACCCCCTATAGCGATAGTGTGGTGGTGCGAATTGATGATCAAAATGCTGGGCTCTATCGCTATCGGGTGGTGCAAACTACCCCAATTAGAAATTTGCTTGGCGAAACCGAACCGATGGGTTCTCCCGACAACTTAGTTGACGAGCGTTGGTGTCAGGTCACGGTGCAGCAAGCGACGCCTACTGAGCAACAGTGGGCGATCGCCAACCGTCTGTACGACCAGCAAGAGGATTTGGAGCAGGCGCTCGATCTTTATCGCCAGGTGATTGCTACTAAGCCAGGGTATCCCGAGCCCTACGAGCGCTATCTCAGCCTGCTAATTAAGTTGAATATAGGCGATCGATACTTCAGCTCAGATGAGGACCCAGAAGTGGCGGGGCAAGAACTCGCCCGATGGTTTACGGCTCTACCCACTACGACCCAGCAGCCCATACTGGAGACCCTAGAACAACTGGCTCAGCTGTATGAGGCCAACCCAACCTGGCAGCTCGACCCTTACGACCATCCCGACTTTTGGCGCGGTTATGCCAACTATCTTCAAACCGGACTGCCTCCAGCGCTGTAGGGGGGTGTTGTTGCCGTAGAAAACTGAGTCCAGTTTAGAATCTGGCGCTTTTTTATGGGCAAAACTCCTCTGGTAGGTTTGGATCGGGGTGATTACGGGCGATCGCCCGCTTATTTCTGCGGTGATGCCGCCTCCATTGATGGCTACATCACCTATAAAGCACAGCCCATTAAACGAAATTCTTATGCTGAAAAGACGTTTGCAATTGTGGCCAACTCGCGTTTCCGCCATTGCCCTGGTCGGGCTATCTGGGTTCATGACTGGATGTGCTAACGTCACGCCTCCTGGTACTTTGGCAGATGCTAATTACGCCCCAACAACAGCCTTAAATGAGTCCTCTAGCAGCTCAGACTCGGCAAAAGAGCCGCCATTTTTTGGCGATCGCTACTTCAATTTCTACAGCGGCAATGGCACCGGACAATCGATCACCATTGAACTGGATGGCGCGACTACTGTGGAACAGCACGGCACCGAGAGCAGTTCTGTGCTCTATCGGGGACAGTTTTCTAATCCTCTGATTCTGGAGGATGGAGAGCGCTTGCGGATAGAGGGAAACACCATCTCTAAAATATCTGAGGATGGTGACGTGATCAGCGGCTGTAATGGGGAAGATGAGCCCTGCGAGTCAGAGCTTTATGAAGCCACGGCATCGCCGCCCATTTTGGATGGGTTGTATGTGATGGGCGGTACTGACCAGGGACTAGAGGTTTTTGGCGACCAGTATCGCTATTACGATGAAATGGGCGAGAAAGAATGGAATCCTCTGGTAGAGCTAACTTATATTCAACAGGGGGTAATATCTGACGGTGAAAATTACTGGTGCCTTCCTCGCCCCGATGAAGCCGGGGTATGCACTGAAAACGGATGGCGATCGGTGGAAGAAAGTCTATCTGAGCAGGGCAATTGAAATGTGGAAAAGTTGGAAGTTTGATTGTCCGGCTTTACTCAGTGTGATTGGTTCGGGTTTAGCTGGATTTATATTCATGGGCTGTACTAGCTCGACTACAGCTAATGTTGAGCCGATTTTTTCAGTCGAGTCTGACTTATCCAACAATTCTTTGCCCGAAGCATCAACTAACTTATCACCCCAGGTAGAGCAGGCCAGCGCAGAAGAAAACATGCCTACGAGCCTGAGTCAGGAGACGCAGACTGTGGCTGAGCAATCTCCTGCATTGCAATCGCAAGATTTGCCGGAGCAAGAACTTCGCCTAGGTGGTCTTTCAATTGGGGATGAGGGGAAGACAGTCATTCGTGAATTTGGTCAACCGAGTCAAGTGAGCAGCTCGTTTTATAGTCAGCTCGACTACCCCAGTTTCATCGTTTTGATGGAGGGAGGGACGGTGATCGGCATGACTAGCACCAGCGACCAATATTGCACCCCAGCGGGAGTTTGCCCTGGCATGGATTTTGAGCAGGTGCGCGAACGCTATGGTGAGCCGATAGTGAGCGATCGCGAGGATGGTCGTTTTATGGAGTACTACACGGCGAACTCATCCTGCTGGCTAAAAATTGCTGTGGATGGCGAGCTAGTTGAGTCGGTCAGCGTGGTGTGCCAGCCTTAATCGAGTCTGTACAAATTTATGGATGCTGAACCGCGTCTTGACCAACCCGGCAAAGAAATTGAGGCTAACCGCGATTAACAGTCTCAAGCTGGGACTCCTTTACATCCAAGGAAGTCCCAACTTGACTTTTTTAAGTCTCAAAACAGGATTAGCCTCGATCCGATAGTAAGGGCTGAGGGATGCTAGTCAGATCTACTGTGCTGCCCGCCGCATACTCCTCAAAGGTAAAAGCATCGACCTGGATGGCGTCCTTACGGGCTTCATCTGCTGCTGTCAGCACATCCCACTCGGGCTGGGTTAGCAGACCTGCTCGGTGGGCCAGGGTTTCTAGGGATTCTGAACCATCAGTCGCGAGCTGACCGGTGCGAACGGCGTCTTTGAGGCGGCGGTGAATGGGGTCGGCCTGATGGCTGAAGCGGAGAGCCTGCTCCAGACGGCCCAGGGCTTCGGTGGGGTCGGTGGGCAAGTAGATGCCTGCGGTGAGGCGATCGCGCATTTCCCCAGCCGTTTGCAGATCCTTGGCGACCTGGTGACCCAGGGCATCCGTGGGCAGGGTCGCTAGGGGATTTAGCCGGAGGCCAAGCCCTATCAGCGGTTTCAGCAGTGGCCCAACTACCGGGAGAGACAGGTTGCTGACAATGCCCTCAAAGGCGGTTTGAATTTGAACCAGGCCATAGTGAGCCGCCCACCGCACTGTCGCCAGGTCGGCGTCGGGTTGCCCTTCGGCCTCAAACCGGCGCAGCACGGCGCTGGTCAGGTAGAGCCAGGAGAGGGCATCGGCGTAGCGGCCAGTGAGGTTTTCGTGGCGCTTGAGGCTGCCGCCGTAGCGGATTAGCGCGACATCGGTGAGAACGGCGAAGGTGGCCGAAGCCCAGGAGAGTTTGCGGTAGTAGCGGGCGGTGGGACCGACGACAGGAGCCTTGGCCAATCGCCCCTGGGTGAGACCCAGCCCAGTGGAGCTCCCGACGTTGTGGATAAACGCGCCAACATGGCCCCACAGCAGCCGGTCAAAGGCGAGCCAGTCGCTGTCGTAGAGAGCCTGAATTTCGTCGTAGAGGTAGGGGTGGCAGCGGATGACGCCCTGGCCAAAGATCATTAAGGTGCGGGTGAGAATGTTGGCTCCCTCAACGGTGACGGCGATGGGGATAGCGGTATAGACGTTGGCCAGCAGGTTGCGCGGCCCCCGGCAGATGCCGGAACCGCCGAGGATATCCATGCCGTCGTTGACGATGGTGCGGGCTAGCTCGGTGCTTTGGTACTTGGCGATCGCGCTCACCACCGCCGGTTGCGCTCCACTATCCACCGCGCCACAGGTGTAGAGGCGAGCGGCATCAACCACGTAAGTCAACCCGGCAATGCGGGCGAGCGGTTCTTCGACCCCCTCGAAGCGACCGATGGGCAGGCCAAACTGCTGACGTACGACGCTGTGAGCGCTGGCCACCCGCGATACTAACTTGGCCACCCCAGTACAGGTGGCGGGGAAGCTAATACCCCGACCCGCCGCCAAAGTCTGCATCAGCATCTTCCAACCCTGCCCTGCCTGGGCAACACCGCCGATGATCTGGTCGATGGGCAGCACTACGTCGTGGCCCTCGATGGGAGAGTTAAAGAAGGGTACGCCCATGGGGTCATGGCGATGGTCGATGACAACGCCAGGGGTTTCCCTTGGCACTAGGGCGCAGGTGATGCCCACGTCATGCCCTAGCCCCAACAAATTGTCGGGGTCATAGAGGCGGAAGGCGAGACCGAGCAGCGTTGCGATCGCCCCCAGGGTGATATACCGCTTCTTCCAGTTCAGCCGCAGATACAGCTGGCCGTCTTCTCCTTTAAATACTTCACCGCGCGAGGTGAGACTGGCGGCGTCAGACCCGGCCAGGGGTTCGGTGAGGGCAAAGCAGGGAATCTCTTCGCCAATAGCTAGGCGCGGTAGGTAGCGGGCCTTTTGCTCGGGGGTGCCGTAGCGCAGCAGCAGCTTGGCTGGGCCGAGGGAATTGGTCACCCCCACCGTGGCTACGTGGGTAAAGGAGCGGGAAGCCAGCTTCACCATCACAGCGCTGTAGGCCAAATTCGAGAAACCCAAGCCGCCAAACTCTTGGGGAATCATCATGCCGAAGAATTTTTCGTGCTTGAGAAACTTCCACACCGCCGGGGGCAGGTCTTTGCGCTGGTAGATCTCCCAGTCGGTGGCCATTTGGCAGACCTGCTCCACCGGCCCGTCGAGGAAGGCCTGCACGTCGGGCGGCACCTGGGGGTAGGGCTCGTTGAGCATCCTTTGCCAGTCGGGCTGGCCAGAGAAGAATTCGCCCTCGACCCAGACCTGGCCTGCTTCGATCGCAGCCCGCTCGGTGTCGGAGATTTTGGGCAGCTGTTTGCGAGCGACTTTGCCAAGGGGAGTGGAGATGAGGGTGCGGCGGAGGGAGGGGATGAGGAGGATAACGACGATGAGGAATGTGAGGAGGGTGAGGGAGATGGGGAGGTAGTGGAGCATGGTGGGCCTCGGGTAGTGGGAGGTGGGGAAAAGTTTTAAGTTCTCAGTCTTGAGTTTTGATTGCTTGAAGTAGCAATTGCATTCAAAATTCAGCACTCAAAACTCAAAACTTTTTTCGCAGCTCATCGCATCAAGTTTTCAAACACCCCCGCTGCGCCCATCCCCCCGCCAACGCACATAGTCACCAGACCATAGCGGGTGCCGCGTCGCTGCATTTCATGGAGTAGGGTAGCGGTGAGTTTGGCGCCGGAGCAGCCAAGGGGGTGGCCGAGGGCGATCGCACCCCCGTTCACATTCACAATTTCTTCGTTCAAGCCCAGTTCGCGGATGACGGCGAGGGATTGAGCGGCGAAGGCTTCGTTGAGCTCAATTAGGCCGATGTCGGCGAGGGTGAGGCCGACCTGCTTCAGCACTTTGGGGATGGCGGCGATGGGGCCGATGCCCATGATCTCGGGGGGCACCCCGGCGACGGCGAAGCCAAGTAGGCGACCCAGGGGTTGCAGACCGAGTTCGTGGAGGGTGTTTTCGCCCATGACGACCGTGGCGGCGGCTCCGTCCGACATTTGGGAGGAGGTGCCAGCGGTGACGGTGCCGTTGGCTTTGAAGACGGGTTTGAGCTGGGCCAGGGCCTCCAGGCTGGTGTCGGCGCGGGGGCCTTCGTCGGTGTCAAAGGTGAGCTCTTGGGTATGGGGCTGGCCGTCAAGGTACTCGGTGGTGCGCACGGTAACGGGGACAATTTCGGCTTTGAACCGACCGGATGCGTGGGCGGCGAGGGCTTTTTGGTGCGATCGCAGGGCAAAGGCATCTTGGTCAGCGCGGGAAACCTGGAAGCGATCGGCGACTCTCTCGGCGGTGAGGCCCATGGGAATGTAGGCATCGGGCATCTCCGCAAACAGCTCGGTGCTGGGGGAAAACTGGTGCCCGCCCATGGGGATGATGCTCATAGACTCGACGCCGCCCGCCACGATCACATCGGCCTGGCCCCAGGCGATGGCTTGGGTGGCCATGGCAATGGATTGCAGCCCCGAGGCGCACAGTCGATTGACAGTGCAACCAGAGACCGAGTCGGGCAAGCCTGCTCGCAAAGCAATGAGCCGACCCAGGTTATACCCCTGCTCGGCCTCGGGCATGGCGCAGCCCATGATCACATCGTCGATGTGGTCAGAGACCAGGGCGGGGATGTGAGCGATCGCGCCCCTTAAAGCCGCAGCTCCCAAAACGTCGGGGCTGGTGTGGCGGAGGGTACCGCGGGGCGCTTTGCCCACGGCGGTGCGGACGGTGCTGACGATGTAGGCGGTGGTGTTCATAGCGGGAGGTTCCGGAGTGGATGGGTGGATGGGTGTGAGGGTGGATGAGTGAGGGGGTGGGGGTGTCAAAGTTCAAAGTTTTTAGTTTTGAATTTTGAACGTCGGATCACCCCATTACCCGATCACTCCATCACCCTCTCACGCTCTAATTTCTCAGCGGTTTTTTCGTCTTCAGCATGTGCAGCAGTCGCTCCTTGGTCTTGGGTTCGTCGATGAGGGGGAGGAAGTTGTCGCGTTCTAAGTTGAAGAGGTAGGTCTCGTCTACGGCGGCGGGGACGGTAAGATCGCCGCCGGTGAGGACGTAGGCGAGGCGGTTGGCGAGGCTGCGATCGTAGTCGCTGATGTAGCTACCGGCGTGCATGACGTAGGCCATGTGTTCGAGGATGGCGCGGGCGGGTTGCCCCAGCACGGGGATGGGCTGGCGGGGTGGGGGCGCGTAGCCCATGCGGTGCAGGCAGAGCACTTCTTGTTTGGCGGCGTAGAGGCGGCGATCGCTATTCATCACGATCTGGGTGGTGGCGGGCAAGAAGCCTAGCTCGATGCCCTCGTGGGCGCTGTTAGAGACTTGGGCCATACCGACGGTGCGAAACACCTGCTTCAGCCAGGGCAGAATGTCAGCGGGTTCGTCGGAGATGGCGCGCTGACCGGCCCAGCGGGCCAGGCGCATGAGGCCGCCCCCAGCGGGAATCAGCCCAACGCCGAGTTCCACCAGACCGATGTAGGTTTCGGCATCGGCAACCACATGGGGGCAGGCCATAGCGAGTTCGCAACCGCCCCCCAGCGCCCGCCCCTGAATGGCGGCAACTACGGGTTTAGGGAAGTAGTAGATACGCTGCACCAGGGCTTGGACGTCATGGAGCAGTTTGGCAATGGTGCGATGGTTGCGGTTGAGGGGGTTGAGGTTTTCCCACTGGGCGATTTTGCCCACCTCGGCCAGGTTGATACCGACGCAGAAGTTGGGGCCTTCGTTGCCGATCACCATGCCGTGGTAGTTGTCGTGGGCAGCCAGCCAGTCGAGGGCGGCACCCAGGCCCTCGACCACTTTGGTGCTGAGTGTATTGGCCTTGGAGCGAAACTCGAACAGGGCAACGCCATCGCCAGCATCGAGCAAGGCGGCCTCGCTGTTGTGCCAAAGAAGTGGGCGCTCCTTAAGGTCAGCAAGGTGGAGTTCATTGGTAGAGACTTCTAGGGGTAGATAGTACTCACCAGGTACATAAACAGAGGGCGCAGTGAGGGCGGGGTCAGCACTGTAGAAGCTTGTGGCTCCCGTTTCCTGCATACGTTCTATCCAGGAGGGGATGGTCAACCGGGCTTGGGTCATGTCCTGAATGACCCGGTCAAAACCGAGGGCATCCCAGATGGCGAAGGGCCCCATCTCCCAGCCAAAGCCCCAAGCCATGGCGCGATCGATGTCGGCCGGGCTATCGGCAATTTCGGGAATGCGGTTGGCGCTGTAGGCCAGGGTTTCGAGCATGGCCTGGCGGAAGAAATCTCCGGTCCGCCCGCGATCTCTATATAAATGACGCAGCCGTTCAGCTAAATCGTGTTTCTTCAGCCCGTCTAAATTCCCTAGATTGACGGGGCGGGGCGAGTCGTAGCTAAAGGTTTGAGGGTTCAGCGAGCGAATCTCGCCTCCTACTTTTTTGTAAAAGCCCTGGCCCGACTTGGCCCCTAACGTGCCAGTGGCCACTAGCTTGCGCATCAGCTCGGGGGGCTGAAACAGCTCGCGCCGCTCGTCGTGGGGGATGGCAGGGTAGAGGTTATCGGCGACATAGAGTAGTGTGTCGAGCCCCACTAGATCTGCCGTGCGGAAGGTGGCTGACTTAGGTCGCCCCACCAGGGTGCCGGTGAGGGTGTCGATCTCTTCGATAGTGTAGTCACCCGGAATGAAGGAGCGCAGGCCCAGCATCGACACAAAGACCCCGATGCGGTTGGCAATGAAGTTGGGGGTGTCTTTAGCGACGACGATGCCTTTGCCCAGCCTGTCTCGGCCAAAGGCGGCCATGCGCTCAACCATGGCAGGGTCGGTGTCGGCAGTGGGGATAAGTTCTAGCAGTTTCAGGTAGCGGGGCGGGTTAAAGAAGTGGGTGCCCAAAAAGCGCTTTTTGAAGGATTTCGAGCGTCCCTCTGCCACCTGGTGAATCAGCAGCCCGCTGGTGTTGGTAGAAATTACCGCATCTGGGCCAACGGTGCGCTCAACCCGCGCAAACAACTCCTGCTTGACGGCGAGGTTTTCGACCACCGCTTCAATCACCCAGTCCACCGTGGCCAGGCGCTCGAAATGTTCTTCGTAGTTCCCCAGAATGACTCGCTTCACCGCTTGCTGACTGTAGAAGATTGGCGGCGACTGCTTACAGGCTTTTTTGAAGGCTCCTTCTACCAGGTCGTTTTTGCTGCCTTTTTGAGAGGGCAGTTCTAATAGGTGAACCGTGAGCCCGGCATTAGCCAGGTGAGCCGCAATTTGGGTACCCATGACCCCGGCTCCGAGGACAGCAGCGGTTTGGAAGGGTGTTTGCATGGTTGGCTCCTTGGTTTGGCGTAGTTGGAGGGGAGTAGGGGAGTGATGGGGTAGGGAAGGTGAGGGGGATGAGGGGGATGAGGAAGGTGGGGAGTGATGGCTGTTAACCCACTACTTGATCTCTCGATCGCCTTTTAGTAGCGCATTAGCGATCGCGCATACACCGGACAAGCCTCTCCCTCTCCCCCATCCCCCTCATCTCCCCCATCTCCTCTACCACCGCCCTCCCCATACAACCGCTCCACCACCTCGTCTAACCCCTCGCTTTGATCAACTAGGGCAAATTTGCGCACGGTAGACCAGTAGGGGAAATGGCAGTTAGCGGTGTCGATCAGGCTTTGGTAGAGAGCGGTGATGCGGGGATGGTGCCACCAGTCGGGTTGGGTCAGATCAAGGTCCCAATTCTCGACTTGGTGGCGTAGGGCGTCTAGGTCAGGAACGATCACCATGGCGCAGAACTTGTGGTTAGCACCAACGGTGATGGCTTTGTCCACCAGGGGGGAGGCCATTAATTCTTGCTCTAGGGGTCGGGGGGAGACATATTTGCCGGTGCAGAGTTTGAAGAGAGCTTTTTTTACCCCGGTGATAGTGAGAAAGCCGTCGGCGTCGAGGGTGCCGAAGTCGCCAGTGTGTAGCCAGCCGTCAGGGGTGAGGGCAGCGGCGGTGGCGGCGGGGTCGTGGTAGTAGCCCTGCATGAGGAAGGGGGCGCGCACCAAAACTTCTTGGTCGGGGGCTAGGGCAATCTCAACACCGGGAATGGGCCGGCCAACGGTATCAAGACGATTGTGGCCGGCGCGAGTGTAGGTGAGGACGCCGCTGGTTTCGGTGAGGCCGTAGCCTTGATAGACGGGCACCCCTGCCGCCGAGAAAAACTTGACCAGATTGCCAGACAAGGCGGCACCGCCACAGATGCAGGCCTTGAGCCGGCCGCCAAACACCTCGCGCCATTTGATAAATACGAGCCGTTCGGCTAGCTGCATTTGCAGACGGTAGAGCTTTTGAGGCGGCTGAGCCGGGTCGAACCGAGTCGTGAGGTTGATAGCCCATTGCAGCACCCGCCGGTCGAAGTGGCTGAGGTGGTTAACTTGGTCGAGAATGCGCTCATGCACTTTTTCCAACAGCCGAGGCACGGTAATTAAAAAGGTGGGCTTGACCCGGCGCAGGTGCTTGATTAGGTGGTTGGGGTCAGAGAAATAAATGCTGTGGCCCCAGGCCAGGTGGCCATACAAAAACACGCGGGCAAAGATGTGGTTGAGGGGCAAAAACAGTAGGGCCACTTCGTCGGGGCCGGTTTGAAGGTTGGGGTAGCTAGAAAACGAAGCCAGTACGTTAGCCGCGATCGCCTCATGGCTAAGCATTACTCCTTTGGGGCGCTTGGTTTCGCTGGCGATGTAGATGATGGTGGCCAGATCGGCGGGCGCGATCGCATCTTCTAAAGCCTGAACAGCCTCGGCTGACCAACGCTGTCGTCCCCACTCACGCACCTCGGCTAGCGCACACACTCGCAGCGCCTGGGGTACTGGCGGACACGGCTGCTGAGTAGGGGTTTCACAGAGTAGATGGGGAATTTGCAAACAGGTTTCAGGAGCTGGTGTCGGCAACGCTGCGGCCGAGACTGCCTCACTACCTCCGGTCTGCTCGGCCTGCCAACTGTCGGGCACCTCGGCCACAATCACAGCCTTTAAGGTAGGCACTTCCCACAGGTAGGGGCGAATTTGGTCGAGCAAAGCTGGGTTAGAGATTACTAGCAGCGGCGCTTCGACTTCTTGCAAAATTAGCAGAATGTTTTCGATCGTCTGGGTGAGGTCGATGGGGATGTTGACAAACCCAGCTAGCAAAGTGCCAAGGTCGGCGATCGCAAACCCCACATCGCTGTGCATCATCAGAGCAACGCGATCGCCTCGGTGCAGATCAAAGGTCTCTAACCCCAAGGCAAATTCTTCCATCGCTCGACGAAAGGCCTCGGTAGAAAAGGATTGCCAGCTTCCCTTGCGCCACTGGTTAAGAACGCGATCGTTGGCAATGGCTAAGCCATTTGCACCATCAAGCAAAGACGGCAGGGTGCGGTGGAGAATGGCGGGACTGGGACATGCACTTCCTGTAGGGATACTCGTTTCGAGATGGTTTTCGTTTTTGGGGTGCCAAAGGCTATACGCTTCGCGAAGCGCGAGATTGAAGAGAGTCGGGGTAGTCATAGCGGCTGGGAAGTGAGGGGATGTAGACCGAAAGCGGTGACCCGTTCGCGTTTATTTGACCTGAGTAACTAAATCAAAGGATGGAGACACTGCCAAACGCTTTCCTTCGCCAGCAGACGACGGAGGAATTAGAAGAATGGACAAACTGACGGCGACCTACCCTAAGTAAGCTAGCTGCCGTTTTTGATGGCCTTGAAGCGGGGCAATAGCTAAAGGATTAGGCCTGATGCGTTAGGGCATAGATCCCTTAGCCTATTACCTGATGATCTGAAGAAAGCAATCAAAACTTAGATGCTGTGCACGTCATCAATCATTTCAGCACCGGTTTTGGTCGATGCCTGTTAGTAATTGATTGAAACTAGTGCAGCACTTCTATTTTTTAATTGCTTTTAACTGTCTGGTTGCTGACTCAAGGGAGTCAGATTCTATTGAGGATTTCTACAAAAAAGCCCATTAGCTCCTTTGAAGATATTCGTTGTTTCGTTAATTATAGCTTTCCAATTTTTGCCCTACCCATAATTGAAATCTATCGCAAATAACTTTTGTAAAGAATTGGGCTAACAGGCACTTTAGCTAGGCGTAAACGCTCAGCTATTCATCAAGTGCGCTGCCAAACCCTTTGGAATCACGAGAAAAAGACAGGAAAGTTCAACTTTCACACTACTCTCTCAGTCTCTAAGCTTTGCAGTGGGTAGAAATAACCGTCTTAAACTTCAAGTTTCCAAGCAGATTGCCTATACCCAAAGAAGTAAATCTAGCGGGCTTGTGATTTTACCTTAGTCAAATCTCACATTGAGACTTGGGTGCCTGGAAATTAGTCTTATATTGATACCACAAAGACTTGATTTTGAGAATAGCTGTTTTTAGGTTCGTGAAGAGAGGGTGATGGAGGACGAAGGGATTGAAGGGGCGACTGCAGCCATGCAAATTCTGCTCTTTAGCCTTATCTAAAAAGCAAGAGTCCATTAATCAGTCCTACGCTAAGACTCATAAATCTCTTTGATAGTCTCGCAAGGCAGCTTAAAAGACTAACAGTGAGACCTCATTTTGTCCAATAATTTTGGATTGGACCGTGAGCTAGGCCGAGGCGTGTCGGCTACCCTTGTGTGTAGTGAAGCGGTGCCTCTTGAGTTTCTACGCCCTCGCAAGACGCCTTAACGAGGCTCAAAAATTTAGTCCAAATTTAGTCCGTCAAAAATCTGGCTCACCTGAAATCCTTATCCAGTAGACAGTTTGGGTGTTTGATTGTTTGCGGTATACGCAACTATTCAAACGTTCGTGGTCAAGGTAATTGGGGCTGCGATGTCAAGCATATTTTGTCCGTTTTTGACAGAATATGCTTGACAAAGTTCGGGTATCACTGATCAGCAAGCAAACTCTCTACTATATCTCTTGTTCCACAGCTCGAGGTGAGCACCCTCTCAAGGGTTTGGGGTTTCTTTCGCGTACCGGGTCCAAGCCTACTCCACTGGAAAAGCAAGTAATCTACAGTGTCAGCTTTCTAGGCTTCCTCGAAGGTTGAACTGTAATAGCTTATATTTTCTGCATCCAACTCTATGCCGCACTTTGCACACTGACCAGGCTGAGACCAAAATCTGAGAACTGGTTGCCTAGAACTGCACCAGTAGCAAGATGACCGCAACCGCCGTTCATGGCGGCGGTACATACAGGCATCGCGGAAGGACCAAATCATATCAAATCCGCCTATTTAGGAATAATTAGCTTACGGCATCTAGCCACCAGTGAAAGCCTGTTAGCCCTTGAATGAACGCCTGTCGGTTGAGCAACACCCGACACCGCTGGG
>NZ_JACJOF010000024.1 GCF_014695395.1 Nodosilinea sp. FACHB-131 | reverse complement strand
GCCACCTTTCATCACGGCGGTCGGATTGTTCAGTTGATTGAGGCCGCAGACTGTCAGGTCGTTTACCTTCCACCCTATTCCCCCGACCTCAACCGGATTGAAAAGTGCTGGGGTTGGTTAAAGAGCCGGATTCGCAAACACCTCCCCCATGCTGACGGCTTACGTGCCGCTATTGAAGTCGTGCTCAAGCAAGCCGCGTCCTAACCTAGATGACCACAGCTATATCCCACTAAGAGTGCCATTTAATTATCTGTGCGCATAGTGATTGATCGATTAAGATGCAACTTCAAGAGATGATTTCAAACCCAATAGTGATTGCGGCATTCATCAATGTATCTGCTGTTGTTTTAATCTCTACCTTCAGCCCAATCCTTCAGAATAAGCGCGATAATCAGCGGTAGGCAAGGGAAAAACTCTATGACTTACATGCAGAAACCTATGAGAGCTTGACTAATTTGTTGAAAGCGATTTCAGTATCGAGGTCGTCGATTGAAATAACTGCGGGCTTTTATGCATCAACAGGTGCTTTAGGTCGATTGAGATTAGCCTATACAGATAAACAGTTTGAGGAGATATTGTTGATTGAGAAGACCTTAATAAATTTATATAACGGCGGATTAATTCAAAGTGATGAGAAAAAGAATTTAGAGAAATTCAGGAAACAAATACTTGCGATCGCTCAAAGCGACTCAAGACTAAAATATTTATTCAAGTAGGAGAGACTAATGAGTACAGCAGAAAGCATTTATGAACTCGTTAAAACACTACCCGAAGAAGAGGCTGGCATGGTTCTAGAATTTGTGGAGTTTGTGCGTCAACGAGCTCAATCTAAAGCGAAGGGTCTAACAGCTTCTAATTTTATTGGGTTTCAAGCCGTATCCTTAAACACTAAAGGCTTCACATTCAATCGAGACGAGGCTAATGAGCGATAAAGTATTTCTCGATACCAATATCATTATCTACGGCTATTCTCAAGATGAGCCAGACAAACAGCAACGTGCTCGCGAATGTTCCCAAACTAACGAATCCTGGATTAGTACTCAAGTTTTGAACGAAACTGTCAACACTTTGAAGCGCAAGTTCTCTCTAAACTATCGTCAGATTGGTGCTGTTGTTGACGAGCTGAGCCAGCAATCACAGATAGCTATCGTCTCGTTGAATACTATTCACAAGGCTTTAGAGATTGCCCAACGCTATCAATATAGCTACTTTGACAGTCTGATCGTTGCCAGTGCCCTTGAAGTGGGGTGCGATCGCCTCTACAGCGAAGATCTTCAAGATGGACAAGAAATAGGCAACGTACTCACCATCATCAATCCATTTAGAGACATTTAGAAGCGGTACAACGTAAGCCACAGAATCTATTACCTATTCGACTATGGACGATCGCAAAAACTCCCGCACTGTAATCTCGCAATCGGGAAATGTTAGAGGTGCGATCGCATCACCCTCATTGAGCTTTTGCTCCACACCATATCCCTCTGCCTCTGGCTGCCGAAACACATACAGACAGCGCTCCTGCACATCTAAAATCCAGTACTCTGCAATCCCCGATCGCCCATACAACGGCACCTTTAAATCGCGATCGCGCCGCAGTGTACTGTCGGCTACCTCAATCAGCAAAAAGATTTCCCCCGGCGTGGGGTGGTGGTCTTCGTAGTCCAGCGGGTCAATGTGAACAACCGCCACATCCGGTTCCGGCTCAGAAAAGTCGTTGAGCTGCACCGGGTCTTGAAATCTCAGCAGCGCCCGCCCCACCAACAGCCGTGACAGCACCCGATCAATGCGTGTGACCGCCGCGCTGTGGGCTGTTCCCTTAGCTGCCATCGTATAGAGTTGTCCTTCAATCAATTCCACCCGTTCATCTGCCGCCAAAATCCCTGCTGCTACCATGCGGTGATAGTCTTGCACGCTTAGCGATCGCAGGTCTGTGGCAGCAGTCATAGGGTTATGTAGGGGTGATGCCTGCTCTCATTGTGGCACAGGGGTTTTGTCTCGCTTAATTCCACTAAACGAGTGGGTGTCGAGCAAAAGCTTTATCCTTCACCCAGCCAAAAGCTGTCGGGCAAAGGATCATCGAAATCATCCGCCACAACGAATGCGCCTGGATGCAGATCTGGTTGGCGTTGTCTTGGAGACGAAGCTTCAGGCTGGGCTGGCATTTTGGCCTCAGCCCATTGCAATAAACGAGTCGCAAGATGAAACTGCTCTTGCCAACTCAAGAGTTGAGCCTCTTGTATTAATTCTTGCAGTGTCATTAGGCATCATCTCCAAGAAAGCCTGCCTTTAGGATACCTAATGCCCATAGGGAAGATCCCTGGGTTCTTGCAGAACCCAGGGATCTCATTTGCCGCTAACTCAACTGCCGATCGCGCAGTAGCAAGCTAAACACCTCGCCCTGCTCCGGCGTGATCAAAATCCCTGACTCGGGGATGGTGAATAGGCGGCTCCACTCCAAGCGCTCGGCGTAGTTCAGCAGATGCAGGTGGTTGATGGCCCCCTGCACCCCTTCCGGCGAGCCAATCACCAAATGGCGCAATCGCTCACGCCCCGCCTGGGCAGCCGGATTCGCCAGCAGCAGGGGATTGGTCGCCTGCCGGTTCTGGGCAGACGACACCAAATATGGCAAACACAACATAATCGGGTTCCTTTCCGATGAGACAACGGGGAAGAAACCCAAAAACTTGGCCGCCCCAGACATGTGCAGTTCAGGACGGCCAGGTAAAATCACCTTAGCCTCCGAGACAGCGACTCCTGTCGACGGGGTTAGCCGCTGGTTGGTGCGCCAACACCTTCCAGTGGCGTTAGACCAAATTTTTGGGAAGCTCAGACTGCACGCACACAGCCTTAGCGCAGTAATTTACCCTATTTAGATCCCAGAATCAAGTCACAATTGCTACCTCCTGAGAAATCGGGTTTCTGATCTGCTTTCAGCTTGAAGCTAAACATTGAAGCTCCCAGAAACCGGGCTTCTGTAGCCGCAGACCTTAAGGATGCAGGAGGTCAATCGCTTCGTATCAGCGCTCAATTCTTTGCTGTTGCCGCTCACGTTGTCGTTGTGCAACGCCTCATTGTTAAGTGAGCCACCGACAGTGCCATTGTCTATCGCCAACATCTTTAATGCAGCACGGCAATGCTTTAGTGTCACCGCTGCATTCTTTAGTGTGAGACCGCAATGCGTTAATGCGATCGCACAACATTCAATTGTCAGGCGGCAACATCTTAAGTTGCGGCGCGACAATGCTGCTGCGATCGCGCAATTCTTTAAGTTGTCAATACACAATGCTTCTGTCATAGAGCAACTTCGAATAGTCAGCCGCCACACTCTTACCTGTTCTATTCACAATGCTGCTGTCATTGGTGTAAATCGACCATTCAAGCTCTGCTTCAAAGTTGCTGTTCCTATACCTGCTACGACGGGATGCAGCATTCATTCAAGCTTCATTGAAACCTCTAGTGTCTGGTCACAATCTTTCAAATTGAGGCTGTGATCTGCTTCTTGCACCGGGCAATCTTGGCAATAGACGAGACAACTAGACGCTGCGCCCCAACCGTCGTCTCTCACCGCCTGCCCTGAAGCCTTTCGTCGCTCCCCCAAAACCTCCGTCACCAGTCCTGAACTTTCTTCAGGCAGGCTATTTGATCGCGCCCGTATATAAGCCATCACCCAAGGTGTATCACCATGCCCATTATCAACATCACCCGTCGTCTGCCCGGCAAAACCATTAGCAACGACATCGACTCCCTCAACGGCCTCGGCACCGTCGAAGGCTACACCCCCGTTCGCACCGATGCGTCGCCCGACGCCCTCAAAACCAGCTTCAACACCATGTTGGCCAGGCAGCAAAAAGAAACCAAGCTGCAAGCGATGGTCAAAGCCGCCGCCGATGCCGCCCGCCAGGCCGAATGGGAGTTTCACAACTCCATTCTGGGCATGAAAGAAGCCGTGCGGGCTCAGTTTGGCCCTGACAGCAACGCCGCCCAAGCCATCGGCTACAAGAAAAAGTCAGAGCGCAAGCGCCCCCGCCGCCGCAGCGCCTAGTTCGTTAGCGTTCCTACAACGTGTTTCCCCCTGATGTCCAGCCCGTGGTTTTCCCCACGGGCTTTTTTTGTGGATGAGCCATCATCAGCCTCCCTCACCCCCAGCCCTTCTCCCTTGGGAAGAGGGGAGCCAGAAACGCTCAAAGTCCCTCTCCCTGAGGGAGAGGGATTTAGGGAGAGGGCAGAGTGAGGGATTTAGGGAGAGGGTCAAGACAGAGGCACGGCGTGTACAATGCTTGGCTTATCCCAACTCGGTTGGGTTACAGTCCTGAATTACCAGTGGCAGCATTTATGACAGCAACAAGCCTAGGGGCAGCCGACGATCGCCTGCAGTCGGCAACCGGGTGGCAGGCTCCCCCCAAAGACGTGCTAGAGGTGCTCCACGCTCCGCAACTCCCCTACGTGTGGACGGCACCAGGGGGAGCGCATCTGCTCCTTGCTGATCCGGTGCTCTACCCTCCCCTCGCCGAACTGGCTGCACCGATGCACAAGCTAGCCGGCATCCGGCTCAACCCCCTGCTCAACGACCACCATGGCCGCCATGGAGGAACCTACCCTCGCCTCGTTCAAGTCGAGAACGGAGCCACAGCCCAACTCGACCTACCCGAGGATGCCGAGATTCTCAGTGTGAAATGGACGGCGGATGGACAGCGATTCGCGCTCACCGTCAGGCATCGCGATCGCATTGGGCTATGGGTCGGCTCGGTGGCGAGCGACGTGGTCGAGATAGAGGGGCTAGCGCTCAACCCGCTGCTGGGCAACGCCGTGAGCTGGCTCCCCGATCAAAATCGACTGCTGGTTCGCCGCATCCCGCTGCGGGGGCCAGCGCCTGAGCCGCCCGCCACTCCAGCGGGGCCAGAGATCATGGAAGGAGCGGGGGCATCGTCGCGATCGACCTACGAGGCCCGCAACCTGCTAGAGACAGCCCACGACGATGCCCTCTTCGAGTATTACGCTACCTCTGAGCTGGCGATCGTTGACCCGGCCACTGGCCAGGTCAATGTCATCGGTGCCCCTGCGCTTTACACCAAGGCTAAGTTCTCACCCTCCGGGGAGTATCTGCTTGTCAAGCGTTTGGTTGGCCCCTGGTCTCACGAGGTGGCCTGGTGGCGCTTCGCCAACGAGACTGAGGTATGGAATGACCAGGGCCAGTTTGTTGCAACGATCGCATCTTTGCCCGTAGCCGACGCAGTCCCAGCCCACGGTGTGCCCATCGGCCCCCGCTCGGTGGCCTGGCGTTCTACTGCGCCGCATACGCTCTTTTGGGTTGAGGCGCTGGACGGTGGCGATCCTGTGGCCAAGGTGCCCCATCGCGATCGCCTCATGCGTCTAGAGGCTTCCTTCACGGCACCGCAGCTGGTTTTTCAGGCCGAGCACCGCATTCAGCCCCAACGAAGTGGTTGGACGGCGGAAGGCAGCACGCTGATGCTCACCCAGCGCGAGCGCATCCGCCGCTGGCGCTACGTCTGGCTACTGGATGTGGATAACGGCACCTCGCGCTTGTGGTTTGATCTAGACGAGGGCGATCGCTACGGCAGTCCGGGCCACCCCCTATTTCACACCTTGCCCAACGGTCGCCAGGTGCTGCGCCAGCAGGGAGAAGCGGTTTACTTCAGCGGCAGTGGCGCGACCGACCAGGGCGATCGCCCGTTCCTCGACCTGCGCCATCTAATCACTGGGGAGACTGAGCGGCTGTTCCGCTGCGCACCCCATCGCTATGAGTATGTAGTGGCCTTTGCCGGTGACGACAACCGCGTCGTGTTGCGCTCCGAGTCGGCGGTAGAGGTACCCAACTACTATTTGGCCACCTTTGGTCAGCCGATCGAGGCGGCTGAGGGCGAAGCCACCCGCGCCCTAACGCGCCAGCCGATCACACAGTTCGAAGACCCTACCCCTCAATTGCGCGCGATCGAGAAACGGATTGTGCGCTACGAGCGCAACGACGGCGTTCCGCTCAGCTTTCACCTATATCTGCCCCCTGGCTATCAGGAGGGCACACCGCTGCCCACGGTGCTCTATGCCTATCCCCTGGAATACTCGGGTGCAGCTACGGCTGGACAGGTGAGCGGCTCAGCCCAGCGCTTCATGCGCCTGTACGGCCCCTCCCACCTCTATTTCTTGCTCCAGGGATACGCGGTGCTCGACCAGACCGCCATGCCGATCCTCGGCGATCCGGAGACCGCCTACGACACCTTCATCCCTCAGCTGGTGGCCGACGCAGAAGCGGCCGTAGCCAAGGCCGTCGAGATCGGCGTGGCCGATCCTGAGCGCATCGGCATCATTGGCCACAGCCACGGCGGGCTGATGGTGGCCAACCTATTGGCACACACCGATCTATTTCGAGCCGGCATCGCTCGCAGCGGCTCCTACAACAAAACAAATCAGCCTTTTGGCTTCCAGGCCGAGCGGCGTTCTCTCTTTGAAGCGAGGGATGTTTATGTTCAGCTCTCGCCGACCTTCTTCGCTGACCAGATCAACGATCCGGTTCTCATCATTCACGGTGACGACGACTCCAACCCTGGCACCCCCCCGTTTCAGTCCCAGGTCTTCTACGAAGCGGTGCGCGGTGCGGGGGGCACGACCCGGCTAGTGCTGCTGCCCTTTGAGGATCACGGCTATCGAGCCAGGGAGAGTGTAGAGCACGTGCTCTGGGAGCAGTTCCGGTGGTTCGACCAGTATGTGATGGGCAAGCTTGCTAAATAGGCTGACGCTTGCTAGGTTCGCTATCTCGCCATCTTTAAACTAATCTTAAATCGTGCTCTAGACCACACCGTGCGATCGCCTAGTTTCATTTGATCAATAGAGTCACTCACTGCACCCTGACCCAGGATCGATCACCCATGGATACTCCCTCCCCTGTAGATGTTGCTGTATCCACCGCCTTAGCCAAAGAGCGCACCGCCACCGACATTGAGAGCATTAAGCGGGCGTTTCTCAACAATCTGTTTTATGTGCAGGGCAAGCCGGTGTCGCTGGCCACCCAGCACGACTACTACATGGCCCTGGCCTATCTGGTGCGCGATCGCATGCTGCACCGCTGGAATGGCACCGCCGAGAGCTATACCCAGCACCGCGCCCGCACGGTCTGCTACCTGTCGGCGGAGTTTTTGATGGGGCCACACCTGGGCAACAACCTGCTCAACATGGGGCTCTATGAGCCGGCCAGGCAGGCGATGGAAGAGCTGGGCCTCGACTTCAACGAGCTGCTGGCCCAGGAAGAGGAGCCGGGTCTGGGAAATGGCGGCCTGGGGCGACTGGCGGCCTGCTACCTCGATTCTCTAGCGTCGCTAGAGGTGCCCTCCGTGGGCTACGGCATTCGCTACGAGTTCGGCATTTTTGAGCAAGACCTGCGCGATGGCTGGCAGGTAGAGCGCACCGACAAGTGGCTGCGCTACGGCAACCCCTGGGAGGTCGTGCGGCCCGAGTGGTCGGTGGAGGTCAAATTGGGCGGCTACACCGAAACCTACACCGACGACCAGGACCGCTACCGAGTGCGCTGGGTGCCCGATCGCGAGGTGCTGGGCGTGCCCTACGACACACCGATCTTGGGCTACCAGGTCAACACCGCCAACACCCTGCGCCTGTGGAAGGCCGAGGCGATCGAATCCTTTGACTTTGCGGTGTTTAACCAGGGCAACTACTACGGCGCCGTCGAGCAAAAAGTCGCCTCAGAAAACATCTCCAAGGTGCTCTACCCCAACGACGAAAAAACCGCCGGCAAGCAGCTACGCCTAGAGCAACAGTTTTTCTTTGTCTCCTGCTCCCTGCAAGACATGTTTCGCATTTTGAAAGGGCAGGGCATGGCCGTGGAGCAGTTCCACGAAAAGTTTGCCATTCAGCTAAATGACACTCACCCGGCGATCGCCGCTCCCGAACTGATGCGCCTGCTGCTCGACGAGCACGGCCTCGACTGGAGCCTGGCTTGGGAAATTACCCAAAAGACCTTGGCCTACACCAACCACACCCTGTTGCCCGAGGCCTTGGAGAAATGGCCCGTCAGCCTGTTTGGTCAGCTATTGCCCCGCCATTTGCAGATCATTTACGAAATCAACAACCGCTTCCTCGACCTGGTGCGGATGAAGTTTCCCAAGGATGCGGCCCGCCTGGCTCGCATGTCGCTAATTGACGAAAGCGGCGATCGCTACGTGCGCATGGCCAATCTGGCCTGCGTCAGCAGCCACACCATCAACGGCGTCGCCGCCCTGCACAGCGAGCTACTCAAAGAGACCGTGCTGCGCGACTTCTACGAACTCTTCCCCGAAAGGTTTTGCAATAAAACCAACGGCGTTACCCCCCGCCGTTGGATGGTGCTCAGCAACCCGCGGCTGAGTACCTTGATCACAAGCCGGATTGGCGATCGCTGGATCAAGCACCTCGATGAACTCAAGGCGATCGAACCCTTGGCCGACGACGCCGGTTTTCGAGCCGAGTGGCGGGCGATCAAGCAGGCCGTCAAGCGCGAGCTGGCTGGCCGCATCCACCGTTAGCACGGCATCTTAGTCGACCCTGCCTCACTGTTTGACGTGCAGGTGAAGCGCATTCACGAGTACAAGCGCCAGCACCTCAACGTGCTGCACATTGTCACCCTCTACAGCCAGCTAAAGCAAAATCCCAGTTTAGATATCACGCCACGCACCTTTATCTTTAGCGGTAAAGCGGCCCCCGGCTACCACATGGCCAAGCTGATGATTAAGCTGGTCACTGCCGTAGGCGACATGGTCAACCGAGACCCCGACCTGCGCAATCAGCTCAAGGTGATCTTTCTGCCCAACTACAACGTCACCAACAGCCAGCGCATCTATCCGGCGTCCGACCTCTCCGAGCAAATTTCCACCGCAGGCTTTGAGGCCTCGGGCACCGGCAACATGAAATTTGCCATGAACGGAGCGCTGACCATCGGCACCCTAGACGGCGCCAACGTAGAAATTCGCGATGCCGTCGGCACTGAGAACTTCTTTCTCTTTGGCCTCACCGCCCCCGAAGTAGTGACTCTCAAAGCCGACGGCTACGATCCCTACAGCTATTACCAGCGTCATCCCATGCTCAAGGATGCGATCGACCTGATTGCCTCTGGCCACTTCTCCCACGGCGATGGTGATCTATTTAAGCCCCTGCTCGACAAACTGCTGTACCACGATCCGTTCATGCTGCTGGCTGACTATCAGGCCTACATTGACTGCCAAGAGATAGTGGGTCGCGCCTACAGCGATGCCGACAGCTGGACACGCATGGCGATTCTCAACTCGGTGCGGATGGGAAGCTTTTCGAGCGATCGCTCCATCGCCGAATATTGCAGCGAAATCTGGAAAGTCAACCCCTTCCCCGTCGGCCTGGTAGACTACGGCGAAATCGGTGGGGAATCTGACGGCAAGCTCACCTGCAAGCTGAGCTAACGTTCTCAAGATCGCTAAACTGACTGTCGTTTAAGGGGAGTAGTGGTTTAAGGATAATGACCAGCCGCAATCAACCCTTTACGCTCTTGTAGGCGATCGGGGTGATTCAATTGGAGGATAAAAACCGTGACTCTGCCTGCTGCTGTTTGCGGAACAATCGTGGCTCCATCCAACTTAAAGTGCTCTCGCCAGTTCTGAGTTCTGGGGTTGAAAAAAGGAGTGAGTTGATTTGTCTCTGGATCGATAGAGCCCAGATCGGTGCCTTTAGCCCGGTTGCAGTAGGGGCAGGCTAGGGCAAGGTTGTCTAAAGAAGTTGTGCCACCGTGCTTTTCAGCGATGATGTGCTCCATCTCGAAGGCAAGTAGGGTGACGCTTTGGGGAAAGCGGCAGTATTCACAGCGATCGCCCGCCCGGTCAGTTACCTGTTTTCTCAGGGCGGCGGATATGTAAGTCCCCATGGCTACTGTAGCTGTGCCAGGGCGTGGGTCTTAGCAAGGCGCACCAGGTGCTCTAGGGTCAAATAGCGCTCTAATTCGACTTCACCCTTAGCAGAAAGTGTCCCAGCTTTGCTCTCGGCCAACAGCTCGCTGACCCGCTCTTGAAACTCTGGGGAAGGGCGTAAGGCTAAAATTTGGTCTGGAGTCGGCTGACTAGCTAGGAGGGCAATAATGTCTTGCTCGTCAAGAAAATTAGAGAGACGCTGTTGAGACTGAAACTCTTGTAAGCCAAGCTCTAGCACCTCTGGCAGTTGAGATTGAAACTGCTCAAGCCGATGGGCTAGATCATCAGGGATTTCAATGGTGATTTGCGCCATGGCAGGTTAAAGGTATGAGCACTACATCACGATGGATAGTGGTATGAGACGAATAGCCATCGTTGGAACTACCGGATCAGGTAAGACAACTCTAGCGCGGCAGGTCGCTCAGCGCTGTCTGCTCTCCCATGTTGAGCTAGATGCCCTACAGTGGGAGCCAAATTGGACCCCTACGGAGCCTCAAGTCTTTCGCGATCGCGTGAGGTTGGCGTTGAGCGGCGATCGCTGGGTCGTAGACGGCAACTACAGCGCCGTGCGCGACATTGTTTGGAGTAGAGCCGACACGGTCGTATTTCTGGATTACCCGTTTGGGCTGGTGCTGAGGCGGCTTTTGCGGCGCACTTGGCGGCGATCGCTTCACCAAGAAGAGCTTTGGAACGGCAATCGAGAGACGTTTCGACAATCATTTTTCAGCCGCGATTCGATTCTGGTTTGGCTGTTGCGCACCTACTGGAAAAAGCGTAAGCAGTATCCGGCCCTGTTTCGGCAACCGGAGTATGCCCATCTAGCTACCGTGCAGCTGCGATCGCCCAAAGCAGCCGAAAAATGGCTGCTCTCCTGTGAGCAACATTCGGTGTGAGCCGAGTCCATACACTGCCCGGCTCACATCGAATGTAAATTTCGAGCTACTCCCACTCAATGGTGCCAGGCGGCTTCGAGGTGATGTCGTAAACGACCCGGTTAACCCCTTCCACCTCGTTGACAATGCGGTTCGAGATTGTCTCTAGCAGGTCGTAGGGCACCCGCGACCAGTCGGCGGTCATGCCGTCTTCGCTGCTAACGAGGCGCAGCACAATCGGGTAGGCGTAGGTGCGCTGGTCACCCATCACACCCACGCTGCGCACCGGCAGCAGCACCGCAAAAGCCTGCCAGAAGTCGTGGTACATGCCCTGCTTGGCGATCTCATCGCGCACCACAAAGTCGGCGTTGCGGAGAATCTCCAGCCGCTCTTTGGTGATTTCGCCAATGATGCGAATCGCCAAGCCAGGACCGGGGAAGGGCTGACGACGCACGATCTCTTCGGGCAGACCGATGGAGCGGCCCACCTTGCGGACTTCGTCTTTGAACAGCTTGCGCAGGGGTTCCACCAGCTTGAATTGGAGGTCTTTGGGCAGACCGCCGACGTTGTGGTGGCTCTTGATCTTCACCGCCACTCGCTCCCCGGTCTTGGGGTCCACATTGGTATCGGCGGACTCAATCACGTCTGGGTATAGCGTGCCCTGGGCGAGGTAGTCGAAGGGGCCAAGGCGCTTCGACTCTTCTTCAAACACGCGGATGAACTCGTGGCCGATGCGCTTGCGTTTGACTTCGGGGTCAGTGACACCTTCGACCTGAGCGAGGAAGCGATCGCGCGCTTTAACGTGAATCACTGGAATATGAAACTGTTCGGCAAACAGCTTCACCAGGCGCTCGGGCTCATCTTTGCGCATAAAGCCCTGGTCGATAAACATGCAGGTGAGCTGGTCGCCGATCGCCTGGTGCAGCAAAAAGGCCAGGGTGGACGAGTCTACTCCACCTGAGAGGGCCAGCAGTACTCGCTTGTCGCCCACCCGCGCCCGCACCTCGCGAATAGCGTCTTCCACAAAAGCTTCAGTGGTCCAGGTGGGCTGACACTCGCAAATGTGGTACACAAAGTTTCGAATCAGGGCGATCCCCCCTTTCGAGTGCACCACCTCGGGGTGAAACTGCACCCCGTAGAGCTTGCGGGCATGGTCGGCCACGGCGGCGCAGGGGGTGTTGTGGGTGTGGGCCAGCACTTCAAAGCCGTCGGGAAGGCGGGTCACCGAGTCGCCGTGGCTCATCCACATGGTGGTGGCGTCTTCGACGTTGGTCAGCAGGTCGGTGGGGTCGTCGATGAAGAGATCGGCCTTGCCGTACTCGCCCCGATCGGCGCGCTCGACCTGGCCGCCAAGCTGCTGCACCATGAGCTGCATGCCGTAGCACACCCCCAACACTGGAATGCCCAGTTCCCAGATGGCGGGGTCGCAGTGGGGGGCACCGTTGTCGTAGACCGAGCTAGGTCCGCCGGAGAAAATAATTCCCTTGGGGTTGAGCTGCTTAAGTTGCTCGGCAGTGGTGCGGTAGGAGAGCACCTCTGAGTACACCTCGGTTTCGCGAATGCGGCGAGCAATTAGCTCAGAGTATTGAGAGCCAAAGTCTAGAATCACCAGCATTTGGCGGTTGAGGTCTGGGAGCGAGGCTTCCCCAAGGTTGGCAGTGGGTTCGGTTTGAAGGGTCACGATGGGTTAATCCTGCAGGTGATAGTGAATTCGAGTGCGGTGCGATCGGGGTATAGCTACTGGCCTAAAAAGTTGAGGGTACCTAAGGATGCCATAGGATAGGCATTCTACAAATGCTGCTGGGTGAGACAGATTTCCAAGCCAAAGCTGGCTTGGCTCTTAGACTACTAAAATGAACAACCCTGAATGCTTTTTGGCTAAAAACGTCTAGAAGTGGCAGCCGCGCCTTGCCCTAGCACGGCAGGAGGAATAGATAAGTAAAAGACGGCTATAGGATTTTTGTAAAAAAATATTCCTTTCAGTCTATCAAAACTTGATCGAACAGAGTCTGACCGCGATCGCTTCTAGCCACGATTTGCCGCTGGCGGTCAAACACCATCGACCCCACCGTTAGAGAGCTACCCGTATGGGCATGAACGTAGGCGGCAGCCCGCTCGTCAATGCGCTCCACCACGTGCTGATAGACGCGCTGAGCCAGCTCACCATCCTGCCCTCTCAATATCCCCAGTCCGGCCTCTACTGTTTTGGCGTTGAGAACGGCTTGAATAATGGGCAGCGGCACATCCTGCCCAGCGCAACAGGCGGCAAGAATCTCCTGGCGACCGTCGGCGACATGGTGGTGGGTGTGAAAGATCCCCCCAGCCAGCTTGATCAGCTTGCCGTGGTACCCCAGCAGCAGCACTCCGGCCACCCCTAGCTGCCCCGCCTCCACCAGCATTGGCCCCAACCAGTTGGCGGTTTTCACCCGGCAGTCGGGGTTAATCCCCAATTTCACCGCCAGATCCAGCCCGTTTTCGCCCAGGCAAAAGACCAGGTAAGAGTGCTGCGCAGCTTTGTCTCGCAAGATTTCTCTCGACTGCTCAAGCTGCCCCGGTGCGCTCAGGGGTTGAGAAATACCGCTGGTGCCCAGCAGCGAAAGCCCTTCGACTACACCAAAAGCAGCGTTAGAGGTGCGCTCTGCCAGGGCGCGACCCTCGGGCAAGATAATCGTGACGCGGAGGGTCTTTCCAAGTGGCAGCAGAGGAGTCAGGTGGTGGGTAATTAACGCTTGGGCATAGCGATAGATGGCTGGTGCCCCGTCCCGATCGAGCTGCCGGCCGATGCCCTCGCCCCCCTCCAGCTGGATGGGGTCAGTCTGAGCGTCATCCCCCCAAGCCACCACAGACCAAAGCGGGGTGTAGCGGGTGAGATCTAAATTATCGCCGGGATCGCTGTGGGTAACGGCCAGCACCGAGCCATCGGGTAGAGGGGCCAGCTGAGCAATGGGAATGTCGGCGAGTTGGGGCGGATTGAGCAGATCGAGGGTGATGGTCTGGGGGCGATCGTGGCTATCCACCAGTTGCCGTAGGGCGGCCACTGCTCCGGCACAAGCAAATACTGGCAGCGTATGGCCAGGGCGGGGGGAGGACGAAGCAGAATTCATGGAGCACCGTCGGTCGTCGAGTCGGGCCAGAGGGGTAGAGCCTGCACCTGCTCCAGGGTGAGATCGAGATAGGTAGTGCCTTGGGTAACGCTACCCTCCACAGGGTCTTGGCCGAAGTAACCGCGATCGCCGTCGTGGGCATGGGGGCCGCTGGCGATCGCCTCATACTTGCCGTCCCGCAGCGCTCGGTTATAGGGCGACCCCACGGTCCAGCCCCAGCGCGAGGGAAACAAAATTAGCCCTAGGTTATCAATCCGATCGCCCTGACCATGGAAGTGATAGACCTGCTCAACCGTATCAAAGCCCTCCTCACCGTCAAAAACACCGCCAAAGGAGAGCACCGTGATCTCAACCGACAGCCATTCTTTTAGGTAGGGGGCCGCTCCTAGGGCGACCTGAGCTCCACCACTAGTGCCCGCTAGCACCAGCTGAATGGGTTGCTCAGCCTCCAGGGAAATGGCCTCTGTTTTTGCCATGCGCTCTAGAATGGTGGCGGCCGCCCCCCGGTTATAGGCCTGCCCGTAGCGGTTATCGGCGGAGAGGGCCAGCCGCCACAGGTTGCGAATCTTGATTATCAGGCGAGCTAAGCTGTCTTCCTGGCCGGGGCGATCGCTGAGCCGCCACAGCCAGCGAAAGAAGGGCTGACTACCGACATTGTCGCTCACCGCCGAATAGGGAAACACCCCACGCACCACAACACAGCCCGGTACCGCTGCCGCCATTTGGTTCAAAAAGGCCTCTTCCCCTGGGTCAAGGTCAACGTCAGCGACATTACCTACCCCAGCTAAAAATACTAGATAGCACTGTGGCCCCACCTCGGTCGTCGTTGTCCCGGCAGGCAGATTAGGGCGCTGCTCAGCCAGGCCGTTGCCATCCCGCAGCCACCACGACAGGGTACTAATCGGCGAGACCGTTCCCCAAGCCAAAAAGAATATTCCCAGGGCGGTCAACAGTTTGCTGGTGTCGCCCAACGATCGCGCGATCAGAGTTTTCAGCAGAGATTTCATTGGCAGCAGCCCCAGGGGTAGACTGGGCCAGGCGATAACGGACACATTGTATGGGTCAGCGGCAGTCAAGCAAGGGGTTACGGCGGGTGCTAGCCGATGCCCTAACGCTAAACCAAGATTTTTATGAGCACAGCCACCGCTACCCAAGGGCAGAACGGGTTGCCCAGGGTATTGTCGGGCTCGCCGCCCTCTCCCACGGGCTGGGCAGCGGCCTCATTTTACTGCTTTACCACCCTTCCCTGCTGCAGCTAGTGGCCGGGGTGTTGATCAACACCCTGACTGTGCTAATTGGGTACTACTTTTGGACCTACGCGCTCTGGAAGGTCAACACCTACATGGCACCGCCCACGCCCCCCTACCGGGAATTGCTGATCCCGGTAGGGTTTGCCTACACCCCCCAGGTGCTGAACCTGCTGACAGTAATTCCGCTGCTGGGGCGACCGATCACGCTGGCTCTGGCGGGGTGGACGCTGCTGGGGGCGATCGCCGCTGTCCGCGCCGGGCTCAACATTGGCCTGGTCAAAGCGGCCTTGCTGGCGGGCACGGGCTTTACTCTGGTGCAGGTGGGCATTGGCCTGGTGCAGGCGGGCGTGCAGAACTGGGTGGCCTGATAAAGGAAACGGTCAACAGGTGCAAGGTATCGGGTTCAAGGTTTAAGGTCATCCCTTGAACCCGATACCTTACCCCTTCAACCCTGATTTACCCCTCTCCAGTAATGGATAGAGCATCGACCCAGATCCGGGGGCACAGACCGCCGGGGGTAATTTCGGCTTCGGGCTCGATATGGACGATCGCCTTGAGTAGCTCGCGGAAGTCACCCGCTACGGTGGCCGACTCAATGCTGGTGCGATCGCCGTCATTCACCAGCCAGCCGTCAAAGGGCAGCGAGAATGACCCCTGAAGCGCATTTACCCCGGCATGGAGCGCCTGCAAGTCATCGATAAAAATTACGTTCTTGGCATGCTCCAGGCTGAACTCGGTCGAGGCTTCGGCCCCCGGCAGCACCTGGTAATAACTGGGGCCGACGGAGACCTTCGCCCCAATGCTGGCGTGGCCCGTGGGGCTGGTCCCCATACGCTTAGCCGTACCTGCACTGTGCAAAAACTGAGTCAGCACGCCCTGCTCAATAATTGGCACCCGGCGAGTGGGGGTGCCTTCACCGTCAAAGGTTTCAGCACTGACATTCTCGGGGTGCAGGGCGTCGTCGTACACCGACAGCAGCGGCGAGGCCACCACCGTCCCTAGCGAATCCGCCGTAGACAGGCTGCGGTTATCCAGCACGCTTTGAGCGTTGTACATGTTCGAGAACGCCCCCAGCAGACTCAAAAATGCCTCCCCGGAAAACACTACCCGGTACTTACCCGAGGCCACTTTGTCATAGTCAAGGTGGCTGATGGTTTTTTCCGTAGCTTCCTTCAGGCAGCCCTCAATATCTAGCAGAGGCAGACCTCGGTTGACCCGCATCGCCCCAGCCGAACGGGGTTTGCGCCCCTCCTGCTCGGTTTTGCTATAGAGATACAGCGAAGCATAGGAGCGTGCCTCCTGGCGCAGTGCCCCGGCGCTGTTGAGATAGAAGCGATCGATCGCCCGCTGAGCCAGACCGTTATAGGGCACGCTGGCGATCGCCGGATGCGCCGCCAACAACTGCTTCTCTGCCTCTACCAGGGTCGAAATCAGGTCTCCCACGGGGGCAGGCGGTACTGTTTCCACCTGCACATCGGCAGTAGGAGCCACGGCTTCAGGGCTAAAGTCGGGAATGTGGTCATCGACCCCAAAAGCGCTCGCCTCCTGGGCCGTTTGCAGCGCCAAATCCATGCCCAGCGGGTCGACGTCACTGGTGGAGGTCACCCCCACCTTGCCGTCCGGGTTCCACACCCGCACAATCACGCTGGAGCGGTTCGAAGCCTTAACCTGCTTGGGGTCGCCCTTGTCGACCTGCACGCTGGTTTCGTCTACGGAAGACCCGTACACATCATATTTAACGATGCCGAGCTTCTTCGCGCTCGACTCGGCGTAGGCGGCGATGTCTTGGATGGTGGGCATAGGGGAAAAGAGTGGATGGGTGGATGGGTGAAGGGTGGGAGGGTAAAGGGCGGGTGGGTGAAGGAGGAAACTGTTTAACTAGGAGGAGTGGTAATGGCTTTGGCAACTTGCCCAACCCATCCACCCATCCACCCCCT
This sequence comes from Nodosilinea sp. FACHB-131, assembly GCF_014695395.1. Taxonomy (GTDB): domain Bacteria; phylum Cyanobacteriota; class Cyanobacteriia; order Phormidesmidales; family Phormidesmidaceae; genus Nodosilinea. The sequence goes on along the minus strand of NZ_JACJOF010000024.1, from coordinate 98,986 downwards.
TCACTCATCCACTCTCCTAACGTCCGCCGACGGTAATCGAGTCAACTTTCAAGTGCGGCTGCCCCACGGTGACGTAGATGCTGCCGCTGATCGAGCCGCAGAAGCCCGCCGCAAGATCTAGATCGTTGGAGCACATGGAGATCTTGTCCATAATCTCGGTGGCTTCGCCGATCAGGGTCGCGCCCTTGAGGGGTTTGGTGATTTGACCGTTTTCGATCAGGTAGGCTTCCGACACTGCAAAGTTGAACTGGCCGGTGGGGCCGACGCTGCCGCCGCCCATCTGCTTGCAGTAGATACCTTTTTCCACCGAAGCAAACAGCTCCTCTACCGAATAGTCGCCGGGGGCAATGTAGGTGTTGCGCATGCGGCTGGCGGCAGCGTAGGTAAAGCCCTGACGACGACCGCTGCCGGTGCGGGGGTGGCCAGTGCGCATAGAGCCCGCACGATCGCTCAAAAAGTTCTTCAGCACGCCGTTCTCGATCAGCAGGGTGCGCTGGGCGGGCATGCCCTCGTCGTCCATGTCGATAGTGCCAAAGGCATCGGGAGAAATTCCCTCATCCCAGGCAGTGAGGTTTTCGTGGGCAATCTTCTGGCCTTTCTTGTCGATGAAGGGGGTAGTACCCCGCTCAATTTGGGTGGTCTCTAGCAGGTGGCCACAGGCTTCGTGGAAGATCACGCCGCCAAACTTGTTGGCCATGATAACTGGATAGCTGCCCGACTCGACGTAGTCGGCGTAGAGCATCTTGCCCGCTGACTCAGCTACATCAGCGGCAGCGGTGGCATAATCCCACTGGCGCAAAAAGGCCGGGTCGCTGGTGTCGCCCGCCCGCTGGCCAATGGAGGAGCGGTGCTCGCCGTCGGCGCACAGCAGGTTGTAGCCCACCGATTGGGTGAGGCGAATGTCGCGGGCAAAGGTGCCGTCGCTGGCGGCCACCAGCACCTCCTGCCAGTCGCGGAAGTAGACGGCGCGGCGCGACTGCACGTGGCTGGCCTTCTGACCCAGAGCACCGTTGGCGGCCAGCAGCACGTCGCCCATTTCCTGCATTGAGCTGCACTGACTCAGCCAGCCGTCTTTGCCTTTGGCGGTGGCGTAGTCGCGCAGCAGCTCCAGATTAATTTCGGCCAGATTGGTGTGGGGGCCGGGCAGGGTGAGCCCCATAATGGCAAGGGCTTTGTCGAGGGCAGCCTTGAGGCCATTAAAGGTGAGGTCGTTGGTGCTGACGTAGCAGTCGGCCTGGCCGCGAAACACGCGCACCCCGGCCCCTGTCACCAGGCGGGGCGACAGGCTGGTGATGGCGTCGTCTTCGGCCTGACAGCTAATGTAGTTGTTGCGCTCTAGAAAAAATTCAACAAAGTCGGCCCCGGCGGCGCGGCCTAGCCCGAGCAGGGTCGATAGGGTGGCCTCCCAGGCGCTGTCGAAGCGATCGCGAGGGGCAGCATAGTCCCGCTGGAGCAGGTCATTGGTCTTGAGCAGCGGGGTTGGGAAGGGTGCAACCGTCATGCCAGTGAATCCTTGGTGGGGTGAGGGATCGTCCCATTGGAACCTTCACAGTCTAACAAACCTACCGAATTGAAGCCGGGTAGCACTGCTTGTAGATAGGCAGAGCAAGGCGATGTCAACTCAACGGCCTGTGCAACTGTTAACCTCTGTTGCCAAAAAATTAATTGTTGTTGAAAGCTGTATCCATAAAACGGCTGTGTTAAGATAGCTCAAAGATTAAGAAAAACAAAAGTTTTTCGATTTTTCCAGCTCTGCTACACCTTGCCTTCAACCCCTGTAGGCTAGGTTTTGAGCAGACCTCAAGCTACTCATAAAGCCAATCCCTTTACGTGCTCATGTTGACCACGAACGGAATGCCTCTCTAGCAGCTTCTAGTGTCGACTAGTCTGCACCTTTAGGCCCCAACAAGGAGATAGTCCTGTGGTTGTACAAACAACAGCTCCCAAGTCAAGCCCTGTACAGTCTCAAGTACCCCTGGTGCTAGTTGTTGACGACGACGACGATAGCCTGACGCTAATGGCTTATATCCTGGAGCAGCTAGCTTGCCAAGTCTGCTTTGTCGCCGATGGCTTCGCCGCTCTAGTGGCGGCTCAGCAACATCACCCAAGCTTAATCCTGTCCGATATTCACTTGCCTGAGGTCGATGGCTACAGCCTGTTGCGGCAGCTGCGAGCTGACGGCAGTACCAAAAATATTCCGGTGGTGGCCGTGACGGCCTTGGCAGGTAGCGACAACCAACGCAAGATTTTAGCGGCTGGGTTCGACGACTACATCAGTAAGCCCTTTTTGGTACAGTCTGTCGAACAGCTCGTCGGTCGCTTTATCGGTGTGGGACAGCCCGTTGGCTGAGCAAGGCTAAGACGCCTTGGCGGCAGGGCGAACCTCTGGTGGGTCAGACAAAATGATCACGATGCCAGTGCGCCCTGTCTCTAGGGTTGCATCGGTCATAATATCGACCACTTTGCGATCGAGAGCCTGCTCAGTGATTTCAATGATCTGCGGGCGCAGAGCCGTCACTAGATCGGCCCGCACCTGTTCGGCGAGAGCTGTATCTCCGGTTTCAACCAGCAGCTGTTCGGGCTTGGTCACCGAATCTTCGATCACCAGCAGCAACTTTTCATCGAATAGCTGGCAGGTGATTTTGCCAATAGCATGGTTGAGCTGTTCGCGGTAAAGCCGCTGGAATTGCTGAGTTAAGTTCCGCTGAATCTGACCGGCTGTGGGGAGCAGAGCAGAAGGGGTAGTGTCCATAGAGTGCTTTAGGTTGACAGTTGGCTATAGGCCCTAATTCAAGGGTATAGCCAACTGTGAAACTATTGAAGCAGGTCTCTGTTTGCCAAAGGCACCGGCCATGCCCGAGAGCGTCCCTAGGTCACAAGCCCCGATCGCAGGGCGCGGACAGCCGCCTTGGTGCGATCGTCTACCCCTAGCTTATTGAGAATGCTGCGCACGTGGGTTTTAACCGTGCCAACGGTGATGTAGGAGCGCTCAGCAATCTCAGCATTGCTACACCCACCCACAATCAGTTCTAGAATTTCTAGCTCACGCTCGGTCAGCGGGTAGGATTCTAAAATTTGCTCAAACTCAGGCTCGATCGCCTCGATAGAGACAGTGCGGTTGCCAATGGCCATCGCCCCCGCGGGGGTTTTACGCACCTGGCGCAGCACCACACTGGCCACGGCAGGATCAATCCAGGAGTTGCCTTCGTTGGTCTCACGCACCGCCACAATCAGGTCGTCAAGCTCGGTCTGCTTCATGCAGTAGGAGTCAGCACCGGCGGCAAAAGCAGCCATAACTGCGGCTTCGCTGTCGTGCATGGTGAGCATCAGCACCCGGGTCGGGGTGCCCTCAAGGCCGCTCTGACTCTGACGCAGACGCTCTACTAGCTCAATGCCGTCAATGTCGGGCAAGCCAATATCGACAATGGCGATGTCGGGTCGCTCGGTCTCGAGCAGGCTCAACCCGCGAGCACCGTTGGCGGCTTCGCCCACAACCGTCATATCGGGCACCCTCTGTAGGGCTGCCTTGAGGCCTAGTCGAGTAAGGTCGTGGTCTTCAATGAGTACAATGCGAATGTCTGTCATTAGATGGCCTCCTAAACGAGGCATTAGAAACGGTTGTGGGCGGCTCGTCTTCGCCCAGAGTGCCATGATTATGGACTAACTATAGGGTATCAGCACATACCCTTGGACAGACCTAGATTGGGCAAAGGCTATATCCCCAGACAGACTTTGCTCGGCCAGTGGGCCATGCGTCAAAATCGCCTGCGAAATCAATACTTCTCACGATAGGGATAAGCCATGGTTGAGTACTGGCAGTCTTTGCGATTGGGGCCATATATTCCCCATGGGCACTGCTATCTGTGGCAGCCTGGCCTGGTGTGGCTGCACCTGTTATCAGACGCGCTGATTGCGCTGTCGTACTGGACGATTGCGGCAGCCCTAATCTACTTTGTGCAGCGGCGGCCCGACGTTCCCTTTAGACCTTTGTTTTGGCTGTTTGCAACCTTTATTGCGGCCTGCGGTGCCACCCACCTGCTCTCGGTGTGGACGCTGTGGTTTCCCACCTACTGGGTGTCAGGGACGGTGAAGGCTCTGACGGCGCTGGTATCGCTGGCCACGGCGTTAGAGCTGGTGCCTCGGCTGCCGCTGGCGCTGGCCCTGCCCAATGCCACGCAGTTAATGGATCTAAACCAAGCGCTACAGGATGAGATTGGCGATCGCAAGCAGGCCGAAGCCAGCCTGCGCACCGCCGAGCAGGAGGTGCGCCAGCTTAACCAGACCCTAGAAGACCGGGTGCAGCGTCGCACCGCCCAGCTCGAAGAGGCGAAGCAGCAGATCGAAACACTGCTAGAGCAGGAGCGCCAGGCCCGCGTCACCCTACAGAGCACCACTACCAACTTGCAGGAGACGGCGGAGCGCCTCAATCTGGCCCTAAGCGCCGCCCAGATGGGCTCCTGGGACTGGCAGCTCGACACCAACACTCAAGTCTGGTCGCCGCAGACTGAGCGCATTATGGGCTTTGAGCCCGGCACGGTTTCCCACACCGCTGAGGTTTGGGCTGAACGGGTGCACCCGGAAGATTTGCCGAGAATCCAGGCGTTGGTGGATGATGCGATCGCCACCCAGACCGAGTTTGTAGGGCAGTACCGCATGCACTGGCCCGATGATACCTGGCACTGGGTCAGCGTCTATGGTCGCGTGGTGTCGGTTAAAGATGGGCGCGCCCAGCGCCTGGTAGGCGTCGTGCAAGATATTACGGTCGCTAAGCAGGCCGAGCTCAATTTGCGAGCCAGTGAACGACGGTTTCGGGCTGTCTTTGAGCAGGCGGCAGTGGGCATGGCTCGCCTTGATTGGCAAGGACACTGGATTCAGGTGAACCAAAAGTTCTGCGATATCTTGGGCTATCGGCCCGAGGAGTTGATCAATCGCTCCTTTCAATCGATCACCTATGAGGGCGATCGCCAGCAAGATGAGTATTATTACCACCAGCTGCTCACCGAGCACACCCCCTGCCAGTTTGAGAAACGCTACCTGCGCAAGGATGGTACTCCCCTCTGGACGCTGGTTACCGCATCGGTCGAAAGCGACGAGGCCGACCGCCCTCTAGCGTTCATTGCCATTATCGAAGACATTGAAGACCGCAAAGCGGCCCAAGAAGAGCTGCTGCGTCGGGCTGACGAGATGGCCAACACTAATCTAGTGCTGGCCCACACCACCGCTATGCTAGAACAGCGCAACGCTGAGCTGGATCAGTTTGCCTACGTGGCTTCCCACGACTTGAAGGCACCGCTGCGGGCGATCTCTAACCTGGCCGACTGGATCGGCGAAGACTTAGAGGGGCAAATCCCGGCCGAAAACCGTCGTCAGCTCGACCTGCTGCGCAGTCGCGTCCAGCGGATGGAGGCCCTGATTAACGGTCTGCTGGAATACTCGCGGGTGGGCCGTCGTCAGCGCAGCATGGTAGCCGTAGACCTCAACCTTCTGCTAGACAACGTGATCGATTCCCTCGACCCGCCGGAGCAGTTTCGGGTGGAGGTGCCAACCGATCTGCCCACCCTCTACAGCCACAAAACAGCTCTAGGGCAAGTGTTTGCCAACTTGATCAACAACGCCATCAAGCACCATCACTGCGCTGGCGAAGTCTGTCCAGAGGGCAATCGCGGCACCGTGCGCATCACCTGGCAAGACCAGGGCCAATGGCTCGAGTTTGCCATCGCTGACGACGGCCCCGGCATCGCCCCTCAATATCACGACAAAATTTTTACCATCTTTCAAACTCTTAAGGCCCGCGACGACTTTGAAAGCACTGGCGTCGGCCTGGCGGTGGTCAAAAAAATCGTCGAAGCCGAAAATGGCCGTGTGTGGCTCACCTCGTCGGTGGGCGAAGGGGCGACCTTTTACTTCACCTGGCCCTTCATCAAAACGCCGTCCGCCCAGGATAGTGAAGATCTTACAGACCCTAACTCATAGCTGTGAAGCGCCTCGCATCCGCAACAGTGAAAGAAAGCCATTCCGCGATCGCCCGTATACAGCAGAATGAAACCCGTAAGCTATGGAGCACATTCCATTCTTTGCTCCGTCTTGCTTCCTGCGTCCTTTTGGGCGAGCTACCTGTCCTGTGGCCGATCAATTAAAACGAGTTTCTGCGATCGCTTCGTTAAGATAACAATGCCCTCAGCATTGAGATCTCTGTGACCCAGCCGCCCCCAAACTCAGACCCGCAGCCCGATCCCCAGCTTGAGCCCCTAACCCGAGTGCAGGTGCTGGTGGCGATGGGCGTAACAGCGGTGGTGCTGCTGCTGATTTCTAAAGCCTGGCTATACTTTGACCCAGCAGAACTAATGCCGGTGCAGCTGTCTTGGACAGATGGTCTGCTGGGAGTGGGATTGGGGTTAGCAATCACCCTGGCCAGCGGCGTGGTCTATCGCCTGTGGCCCGCCTACCGCCAAAGCGCGGATACCTACCTGACTCTGGTGCTTCAGCCCTTGCAGTGGCCCGACCTAATCTGGCTGGGGTTACTGCCAGGGCTAAGCGAAGAACTACTGTTTCGAGGAGTGATGCTACCTGCTATCGGCATGAACACCCTGGGCATCGTCGTATCAGCGGCCAGCTTTGGGGTGCTGCACCTGAGCAGTTTGCAGCAGTGGACCTACGTAGTGTGGGCCACGGCCATTGGTCTGGTGCTGGCGATCGGAGCGGTGCTGACAGGTAACCTGCTCGTGCCGATCGTGGCCCATACGGTGACGAATCTGGTCTCTAGCATCGTGTGGAAGCTGCGTCAGCAAAGCACAACGGCGTGATTGAGGGATTTAGGTTACGGGGTGTAAGGTCTAGGGTCTAAGGTTCAGGGTTTAAGGAGTACCCCTATACCTTGAACCCTAAACCTTGAACCGTTCCCGAAACCCCTTCTGCATACCGTTGTCAGAGCTTCTTGGCAATGTCAACAGAATTCGAGTTTTGGTATACCGTTATTCAAAAATTCTGTTTATTCTGTCTGAAGAGCATAGCGCTGGGCGCACCCTCGACTTTGCTCCCGCAAATATATAAGCCGGTAGATCTTGATTCTGCTGTGAGTTGTCTACCCTGGCAGAGGGGTTCTTCGCTAGCTAAGCGATAGAACCGGCATATTTTTTGCGATTAAGCTAACCCACTGAACCTTAGCCCTAGTTGGGATGTGAGCAGGTTGTCGATGGATTGCAGCGCTATTCAGTTTAAGTACGCTGAGCAGTTTTCTACCGCTGATTTAGACCAGTTAGTGAAGCTGTTTCAGACAGCGGCGTTTTGGGCCAAAGATCGCACGCGGGAGGATATGGAAACGGCGATCGCCCATAGCTACCCCGTTGTTACCGCCTGGGATGGCGCTGCGCTAATTGGCTTTGCCCGCGCTACCTCCGATGGGGTGTTTCGGGCCACCATCTGGGATGTGGTGATCTCGCCCGACTACCAGGGCGGCGGGCTGGGCCGCAGGCTAGTGGAAACCTTGGTGGCTCACCCCCACATGAGCCGGGTCGAGCGAGTGTACCTGATGACAACCCACCAGCAGGGGTTCTACAAGCGCATTGGCTTTGAAGAAAACGCCTCCACTACGATGGTGCTCTATAACAGTGCCGAAATCGAGATGCTGCCGCCCCTAGGCTCTCCCGCTGAAGCACCGGCTGAAATCACGGTCGGTTAAGAACTCATGTGCGGGTCATAACTCCTCTGGAGGTAAGGTAAGCTACCATTTTATTGGCGGCTCCGGGGTGGAGCCGATATTTATTAGGCCAAAAATTCAATGCACCAAACCCAGGATCTTCACGTTGTTGAGACTCGCCCTCTAGTCAGCCCAGCGCTGCTGCACCACGAGTTTCCGATGTCGGCAGAGGCGGCAACGCTAGTGGCTGAGGCGCGCGATCGCATTCGCCACATTCTCTACAACGAAGACCGTCGCCTGCTCGTCATCGTCGGCCCCTGCTCAGTGCACGACATTGACGCCGCCTATGAGTATGGCCAAAAGCTGGTCAACCTGCGCCACGAGCTGTCGGGTCAGCTCGAAATCATCATGCGGGTCTACTTTGAGAAGCCCCGCACCAACGTCGGCTGGAAGGGTCTAATCAACGATCCCCACCTTGACGGCAGCTACGACATCAACACCGGCCTGCGCCTGGCCCGCAAGTTGCTGCTCGACCTAGCTCACCTGGGGTTGCCCGCCGCCACCGAGCTGCTCGACCCGGTGACGCCGCAGTATATTGCCGACCTGATTGCTTGGACGGCGATCGGCGCTCGCACCACGGAGAGCCAGACCCACCGCGAGATGGCCTCGGGCCTTTCGATGCCCATTGGCTTTAAGAACAGCACCGACGGCAGCCTGCAAGCCGCGATGAATGCCATGGTTGCCGCCAGCCGTCCCCACCACTTTTTGGGCATTAATCAGAGCGGTTTGGCCAGCATTGTCACCACGACTGGCAATCCTGACGGGCATCTGGTGCTGCGAGGCGGCAAAGATGGCCCCAACTTTAGCGCCGACCATGTGGTCAAAGCCGCCGAAGAAATGGCCAAGCTCAAGCTCAACCATCGCATGATGGTCGATTGCAGCCACGCCAACGCCAACAAAGACCACAATCGCCAAACCAATGTGCTGGATGACATTGCCGCTCAGGTGCGCGACGGCTCACGCCACATTCTCGGAGTGATGATTGAAAGTCACCTGAAGGCAGGCAGTCAATCTATTCCCGACAATTTGCGGCAGCTCACCTACGGCCAGAGCATCACCGATGCCTGCGTTGACTTTGACACTACTGCCGCCATGCTGCGGAAACTGGCCAGCGCAGTAGAGCCATCGCTGCAGACTGCACCTCTCAGCTAAGCCCAACTATTTCCTGGTTAGCTGACCCGACGTGCAAACCCTTGCAACTGCGTCAATGACGTTGCTGAATTGAGGCGCGAATTTGAGTAGGGGCGAACGGGTGTTCGCCCCTGCACGCGCGATTATTTTTTTAAACTTATACCTGTATCAGCAACCCCACAAATCGTTCATCTACTCCAATAAGGTGTTTGAGCGGGCATCTTAATCTGCGTAACCCAGATTCAACATAACGAACAGGAAAAGGCTTGTGGTCAGAGCTACTGAACCAATGCCGCTGCCCAGGGAGAGAAATTTTCTAATGGATTGATTGGTGTATAGCTTAAGTAAAATAGCAGCGGTAACTGCTAGAACAATCGAAATGGCTGTAGCCAGCCACATCAGTGGATACCCCTGCTGCACCAAGGCATTGTCTGATAAACCTAGGAAAGAGAGCACGTGGTTTGAATTCCACATCAAAGACCGCCAGCAGAGGCTAAAAATTCCGGCACTGATACTAATGCTAATTAGTATTCTGGTGAATTGATTCAGTCTTTTCCAGAGCAGAAAAGCGGTAGCGAGAGCCGTTCCGGCACCTAAAAGGATCGCTCCTCCATTGACAACCCAACCCCAAGTGTCAGGCGTAAACCCGTACGGTATTACTAAGTCGTACTGAACACCACCGAGTAAACCCCAAACTAAGTGATACACGCCAAATCCGCAGGCAAGGCTTGTAAAAGCTTTGCTCAATTTCCCTGGTTTCACCCAGGTTGAAAAAGCAGCAATAATGCCTGCTCCAATAGACAGTGCCGCGCTAATCCACATTAAACGCAGCTCACCCAACTGCATGAGGGCATTAATGCCCCAATAGTCTTGCTTGACAGCCTGTAGTTGCTGAGAGTTTAACCCTAGACCGGTAATCTCATAGATATCTGACAATACAGGGGCATAGGTTTGCCCTGTCCTTTGACAGTTAACCGATCGCCCATCGTACAAAGCACGACAATCACTGAAGTAATATTGACCATCGCTTCCTTTAGTTAAGCTAAGATCTAGCGAACGATTTTGAATTTTTGTTTGGCACTGAAATTGCTGTTCTGTTTCTGTGCAGGTAAAACTCTTATTGGGCAAGTGAACAACAGCGCTGTCTTCGCCTTTGATTGATGCACTGGCAAAAGGTGTGGTGCTAGGTACACTTGGAGCATTAGCCAGAAGCAGAAATAGAAAAGCACTGGCCAGCGCTATCCATAAACTGGCCAGAAATCTCGATAGAAATAACACCGCTCTACGCATTGCGCTTAATTCCCAGAAGTTTGGCTACTTGTATGAGTAAAAAGCCTTCATTAAACGATGCAGGTGTTGTGGCAATGAGCAATGCCGGCCCGAAGCCAATGCCCACGCACTGCTAGGGTCACCCTCGGTGTGTCATCCGTGGCGGTGACGCACCCTACGAATAATTAGGTCTGCCTAGATAGATGTTCCCCACAATTCAGAAGTTTCAAGCGATCGGCTCGGAACGGGCTACTTCACTCAATCTTTAAAGCTGTGAACTATTTGGGGTAAGCAAATCTATCGAAGCCTAGAACCGTGGTCTTGTCTACGGGGCAAAAAAAACGGCTGGCTGGCAGCAGGGACCGGTCTTTGAGTTAGCAACCGAACGCTAGCAAGGGCGTTACCCCTCAAAAGATCTGAGCATCAGCAGCACAAAGCCTGTGCCGTAGAGCCACGGTAATGCGATCAGTCCGTAGACAACCCCTGGCGGCGTCCGGCCATACGCTATCCCCACACCGATCCCCGATACGGTGAACATGACGGGAACCAGCAGCGCCGCGACCAAGAGTAAGTCGACCCAAGGCACCTTCATGTTCGCAATGCTAATAACGCTCGCGACAGCCAATAGAGCACCAAGGATGGTTCCCGCCACGCATACCAGGCCGTTGATGATGACAGGTAGGGGCATTTTGAAACCTCTGGGCGATTGTAGCCTGTAATAAAATGGCCGCAAATCGCAGCACGGGCATTATCTCAGTTCATGCCGCTAGGGTTCATGCCCATTCTCGCGCTGTAGCTGCACGGTGAGCCGGCGGCGCTGCTGCTCCTGGGGTTTTAGCACAGCCGCTGTGCCATTGCGACAGGCCTCTTCTAGATCGGAGGGCAGGGTGGTGCAGGGTTCTACCACCACCACATAGTGGCCTTGCCACCCGCCATAGCTTTGAAACATCCACACGTAGGGAAAATCGGTTTGATCAAACGTCATCAGCAAAGACGATTGGCTGCGCCGATGACGAATACCGCAAAACCCCTGCGATAGCTCAGACGTATAGTAAAACTCTTGCAGCTGAGACGAGGGCGGCGGCACAATCCGCAAATCGACCGCTTCGCCGCTGGTGCCGATCGCCTGAGGAAAGCGCGTTTTGCCCGGCTGGCCGATGATTTTGCTGAACTCCGAAAACGCCGGTTCTACCCAACAGTCGGGCAGTAAAATCTCATCACCAGCTTCGATCGCGATCGCGGCGTGGTGCTTAAACAAAAACGGAATCTCGGTCTCAGACTGATTTTGAAACGAGTAAACCAGGCTGGCCTCGGGTTGCTGGGCATCGATCTGAATCGTTTTTTCGACCCATATGGGCACGGTTTGGCACTGGTACCCCAATTTTAGGCTGAGGGGTGAGCTGTCCAAAACCTGCCATTGCTGCGACCACAGCTCGCCGTGGTCGGCCAGATTTCTCCCCTGAAACGCTCCAGCGGCATCGTTAGGAAACACCTCATCCCAACCGCCCGTCCACTGGTCGTCAAAGCAGGCTCCGACGGGCAGCGATCGCGTTGCTCCAGGCGCGTAGTCAGCTGGGTGCCAGAGCCAGGCATGCCCTGTTTGCAAATCTTCTAGCTGGTCGATCCGCCCTCCTAGGTCGGGGCGAATCGTTAGCCTAATGTCAGCATTTTCTAGGGTCAAAACCTGGGCTTGCTCTACCGTTTCCAGCGCCATTCCTACAGTGATCCTTATTGGCTTGCTGCCTATCAAGGCTACAGGGCAGTTCTCAGCCGTTCACTACGTCTAAAGAGTGATTTTGCGCTGTTCTGTCAAAGAACGCCCGCTTAAGGTTTGTAGATCAAATCTAGGCTGGTCGCACTGACCTGACTGGTGGGGCGATCGAGCACCAATTTCCCAGCCTGGATGCCGAGGATGCGATCGCCGTATTTCAGCGCCAGATCGACCTGATGCAGGTTGCACACCACGGTTAGCCCTTCGTTGCGACAGAGCGATCGCAGCAGCCCCAGAACGGTGTGGGCCGTTTCGGGGTCCAGGCTAGCCACCGGTTCATCGGCCAAAATCAAGCTGGCTCGCTGGGTGAGGGCGCGGGCGATCGCTACTCGCTGCTGCTGTCCACCCGAGAGCCGATCTGCGCGCTGAAAGGCCACATCCAAGAGCTGCACCCGATCTAAGGCGGCCATGCCCTCCTTCAGCAAGCCTGGCGGAAACTGGTTGAGCCAGCAGCGCCAAAGAGAGAGCTCCTGCAAGCGTCCGCCCAGGCAGTTTTCTAGGGCTGTGCGGCGACGCACCAGGTTAAACTGCTGGGCAATGGTGGCAATCTGGGTGCGGGCCTGCCGTAGTTCACGGGCTGAGCAAGTGGTCAAGTTCTGGCCCTGAAAGCAAACCTGGCCCTGCGTCGGCTTGATCAGCTGAAGAATGCAGCGCATCAGCGTCGTTTTGCCCGCCCCACTTGGTCCCAAAATAGCGGTGAAGGTGTGCGGCTCGATCTGAAAGCTAACGTCGTCAAGGGCAGTGCGGTTGCGGTCGTAAACTTTAGAAAGGTGTTCAATGCTCAGCATAGTCTCATCCTAACCGCTGCCGCAGTCGGGCACTCAAGGCATCAATCAGCGTGACCATGGCCAAAATCAGCAGCAAAATGGTGCAGAGCCGAGGAAAATCCAGCAGCTTCAGGCTGACCAGCAGCTCGTAGCCAATGCCGCCCGCGCCAACGATGCCTAAAATCACCGACGATCGCACGTTAAACTCCCACAGATAGAGGCTGATGCCGATTAGCCCTGGCAGAGCTTCGGGCAGCACAGCAAAGGTAAAGGTGCGAATGCGATCGCACCCCGTTGCCTCTACCGCTTCGATCGGCTCGGGCGGCAGGGTCTCTAGCACCTCGGCGTAGAGCTTCGCCATCGACCCGGTCGTGTGCAGGGCCACCCCCAACGCTCCAGCAAATGGCCCCAGGCCCACAATCGAGACAAAGAACAGGGCAAAAATGGCCGTATCGATGCCGCGCAGCAGGTTGAGCAGGCTCCGCAAGGGCAGCGATAGCAGCTTAAACGGGGTGACATTGCGGGCCACGATCACCGCTAGGGGTAACGCCGCAACTATGGCAGCGCCTGTCCCGATGATGGCGATCGCCAGCGTCTCCCAAATCGCCCCTAAGAAGCTGGGCAGCTCTGAGAAATCGGGTGGAAACAGCCGCACCAGCCAGTCGCCCAGCTGAGGCAGCCGCGCCCAGAACTGCTGCGGATCGACCTCGGCCCCGTGGGCACTGGCGATGACCACAGCTACCGCCAGCACTCCCCAAAAGCCCTGCTGGAGAATTCGCCAAAGTCCGCCCTGGCGCTGCCGCTCGCGCTCTAAGAGCGCGTCGAAATCGGTGACAGGACTGCTGCCGTTATTGGAGGGTGGCTCCATTACTCCAGCTTGCCTACGGATTTTCCAGCCGCCTCAATTGGGCTGTAATTGCTGCCGTCGGAGACGTCAAAGCCGGTGTAGTTTTTGGGCAACAGGGCTTGGGTCTGCTCTGGGGTGAGGTTGACCAGCGCATCTTGCAGCCTGGTTTTCAACTCGGTGGGGAAGTCGCCTCGCACCACAATCGGGTCATTGGGCAGCGGCTCTGATTGCCAGATAATCTTGAGCTGGCTTTTGTCGATCTTGCCCTGCTCGGTCAGCACGTCCAGATTGCGATCGTAGTCCGAGGCAATATCGGTCTGGTCGCTCAACACCGAAATTGCCTGAGCGGCATGGCTAGCCCCTTCGTTGTAGTCAAACACCGCTTCGGGATCGAGTCCCCGCCGCTTAAACTCCGCCTGGGGAATCAACCAACCCGAGGTTGAACCCACGTCTGCCAGGCTGAGTTTGAGCTTTTGCCCCTGCTGACTTAGGGCAATGGCCTCATCCAGCGTGTCAAAGGGTGCGTCAGCTTTGGCCATCAGCACTGAATAGTAGGTTGGTTTGTCTTTGTATTTGACGGTGGCGATCGCCTCTAGCGCCGGCTCGTTGTGGTGGGCCAGCACATAGCCCCAAGGCCCCAACCAGGCAACGTCTAGGGTGCCCGATCGCAGCGCTTCAGAAATGCCAATCCAGTCGTCGGCCACGGTCACATCAGCCGGTAAATCAAGCTGCTTGGCCACTTCCTGAAACAGCGGCTCAAACTGCTTGCGGTTCTCGTTGGGGGTGGGGAAGTAAGGCCCGACGCCAAACTTAAGCTCTGTCAGCGTCGCCTCAGGTGCAGAGGCGGAATCCGCCGTTTGGTTGCCGGATTGAGGCGCACAGGCCACGACAACGACCAGAGCCAGCAACCCAACTAGCCAAGCGCTAAGCCAGCCTTTAAGGCGAAATCTATTCATACACATTTTTTGGGGACATTTTTAGCTTGCTAGAGACTATTAAATCGCCTCAGTGGCTGCTTTTAGTTAAAAGAAAATGAGTAGGTTGAGCGCAACAAAGTGTGCCCCAACCCCAAATAGGGCAGGGGCAACTATCCGTCGGCTTCAATGGCAACACCGTAGATAACCAGCGTTAGGCCTGATCGCGGCCGTGCACCACAGCAGGGGGCGTTGTCACCTCAACGGCGGTGAAGGGTTCCAAAATTTTGTAGGTGTGGGATGCACCTTCGGGGACGACCCAGGAGTTGCCGGGTTCTAGCACTACCGTCTGACCTTCGAGATGTAGCTCGGCCCGCCCGCTGATCACGTAGCCGATCGCCTCATAGGGGCGCTGGGTCTCGGGTTTGGCCTCACCGGGCTGCTCATTCTCCCACAGTCGCATCGCCAGTTTTTTGCTGAGAGCCAGATGCTTTTGCCCCATGGCACCAATTGGTGCCGCTTCAGAGGTGACTTTGATGACGGTTGTATCACTCATAATTTTGAAGATTTAGCGGGTTGAGCTAGATAGCGAAGGCGCAGGTGGACAAGGACGAAGCGTTGGCGCTAGTTGGGCGCTGCTGAGCAGCCCTGACAAACCAACCTGATATCTGCCCAAGCCCTTTACAACCGCATCCTAAAAGACTCAGGGTGAGGCAACATCTCTCTAATGATGGAGCCTGACTCTGCTCCGGCTGCTGAGCAATTCACCGTCAAGTCAAGATTTCTTCAGTCTCTGAATGGGAGTGGATAGAAGCTCTGTTCCGCCCAAACGGTATTGCTCAATCAGCCCCTTTCAGTGAGTGCTGTGACAGTGGTGAGTATGCAGTATCATTTCATCTGAATTCGAATTGACTTTCCTGATTCATGCACACCATGCAATCGACATAAATCAGAATAAAATTGCGAACATAATAAGCATCAAATTTTTTAGTTGAGGCTGAAAACTGAGTGGTGCCGAACCTAAGAAGCTTCATTTCTAACCTCAGAGGCTTGTGCCTGTTTAGATTTTGCCCTTAGTGTCATACACGTTGCTTCAGAAGGTTGAACTCTGTCATGTTCATGCCCCTCGATTTTTTGTTGCGTTTGCTGTCTAATCTGGGAGTAGTTGCTCTTCTTGGCGGTGGATCTTACATTCTTTATCAATGGTACGAGGGTGGATTGGTCAGCGATCGCTGGCTCTATTTGGGTGTAGGACTATTACTGTGGTCGTTTTTAGGATTTCTGCCTATTTTGCTGGCCCATCGTCCTGGAAAGGATGAACCTTCACCGCTTCGCAGCAGCCGGGTGCAACGTTTAGTTCGACCAGATGGTAGCGAAATCGAAGTCGAGTTTTACGGACCCGATCGCGCTCCAACCCTAATTCTGACCCACGGCTGGGGACCCGACAGCACAACCTGGTATTACGCTAAAAAGCAGCTCACCGATCAGTTTCGCGTGGTTGTTTGGGATCTACCAGGTTTAGGAAAATCCCAAAAGCCGAAGAACCGAGACTATTCCCTAGAAAAGTATGCCCGTGACCTAGAGGCAGTGTTGACGCTAGTTGAAGATCAGCCGGCCATTCTAGTGGGGCACAGCATGGGAGCCATGATTCTATTGACGTTTAGTCGCTTGTTTCCAGAACTACTGAAGCAGCGTGTTGCTGGCTTAATTCTAGTCGATGGAACCTATACTAACCCGCTCGAAACCACTACTTTTAGCAAGGTGCTGATGGCACTGCAAAAGCCCTTATTAGAACCGTTGCTTCACCTGGCGATCGCATTCTCCCCGCTGCTATGGCTCACTAGCTGGTTAAGCTATTTGAATGGTTCGGTGTTAATCACCACTGAAATATCTGGCTTTAGAGGCACAGAGACTCGGGGACAACTTAATTTTTCTGGTTTGACTGGTATCAAGTCATCACCAGGAGTTTTGGCGCGAGGGGTTCTAGCGATGTTTAGGTTTGATGAGACAGCAACGCTACCTAAAATTTCTGTTCCCACACTTGTTGTGGTTGGCAAATCCGATATTGCTACCAGACCGTTTGCCAGCAAACGTATGAGTGCGGAAGTCCCCCAAGCAGAGTTGAGCGTACTATCGCCAGGAGGGCACATGGCGCTCATGGAGCGAAATCAACAATTTTCAGAGGTCGTTCGGACATTTAGTACTGCTTGCTTGAAATTAAAAAAATAAGCCAAGCCGGTACAGCAGAAATTCTGCTGTACCGGCTTGGCTTACCTTTTAGTAGAAAACAAAGCCCCTGTCGAGCGAGCAGAAATGTTAGGTCAAGATTGTCCCTGTCTCCTTTAGATAAACGCGGCTGAAGGGCTCTGAGCCGCCCAAACGGTATTGCTCAATCAGCCCCTCGCGGCGAATCGAGACATTGTTGCCCTCGCGCACTACAACGGTTGAATGGGGCAAGACATCGCGAGTCAGCAAGGTCTCGGTTTCGGTGGGATTATCCAGGACAACCATATCGCTGCCCGAGTAGAACATACCGTCCTGCTCAAAAATCTCGCCTCGATATTCGGCAATCAACATATCAAGTCTGGGATTGCGTAGCAGGTTGCGGACGTTGACGTTGTAGTTGGGGTTCAAGGCCTTTTCAGAACGGTTGATGAGTACGCCTTCTCGACACACCGCACCAATCACCCAGTTGGGATACTGCAACAAAAGATGGTCAATCAGCTCTTGCAAATCGCGCATTGAAACCCGATTAAACGTGATGATGGGAATGCGGATTTTGGTGTCTTCAGGAAAGAAGGTTTCGAGAATGGGGGACGTGACATCGACGCGATCGCCCACCGATGGGTTGAGGTGCATCGAAATCCCCGGCGCGGAATTGATTTCAAGAATGCCAAAATTCCCGTTTTTCCACGATCGCGACAGGTCACGGGTAATCACATCAATGCCCAGACAGGTCAGGCGAAAGTGCTGGGCAATATCCTGGGCCAAAACCACATTGTCGGGGTGAATAGTGGGCGTGGCGTCAATGCTGACGCCCCCGGCCGACAGGTTAGCCACCTTGCGCAGATAAACGGTCTGGTCTTTCTCTAAAATGCTCTCCAGGCTAAAGCCCTGCTCAGCCAGGTACATCTCCATAGCACTGTCGGTTTTGATTTTGCCCAGGGGAGACAGGGGGGTGTCGCTGCGGCTAGCGGCTCGGTTAGCCTCGCGAATCAGTTCGCTGACGGTGGATTCGCCATCGCCGGTGACGGAAGCGGGCCGGCGCTCCATGGCGGCCACAAATCGACCGTTGACGCACAAAATTCGAAAATCGGAGCCCGTGATACTCTTCTCGACAATGACTTCTACTGGCTGATCCTCAGGAATGGCGGCGACGGAGCGATCGAAGGCGACTTCTAGCTCTTCATCATCGCGCACGTCTGCGGTTACCCCTTCCCCCTTGTGCCCGGTTACCGGCTTCACCGCAATTGGATAGCCCACTCGGTCGGCGGCGGCTAGGGCTTCCTTGCGGGTCGCAACAATTTCTCCGTTGGGCACCGGAAATCCCAGAGTGCTGAGAAAAGCTTTGCAGTCGTCTTTGCGGGTCGTAAAGTCTGAGTCTAGATGGCTGTCGGTATCAAAGGTGGTCGCTACGCCGCGCACCAGCTTTTTGCCATAGCCATACTGCATCAGGCCCTCATCCCACAGATAAAAAGCGGGAATTCCCTTGTCGTGGGCGGTGCGCAGGAGCGCGTACACAGTGGGGCCACCGTAGACCGACTGCCGAAACAGTCTTTGGAAGACTTCAACCTGGTCTTCGATATAAAACTGATGGTCTTGGGTGATAGCCTCAAACCAGTCCCACACGGCGTAAACGACCGATCGCGTCGTGCGGCCGTGCAGTGCTTCGATGGCAATGCAGCAGCGGTCGCCCCGATGGGTCACGCTCCAGCGGTGCAGGTATAGCCCAATATCGAGCCGGTTGACCTCGGCGGCCACTTGGGCAAAGAGATGGGCAAAGGAGTCGTAGGTCTGCTCTTTGAGGTGAGGGTAGCGATCGCCCACCGCCTCGACATAGGCCTCCAAGGGCAACGGCTCACTGTTGCCAGAGAGGGCAAAGTCGAAAACGAACGCCGCTGTATTCAGGTAAGGATTGCTGCCCTCACAAAACCGACCGTTATGAATATCGAAGGCGTCGGTGCTACGAGCGTTCACGCGGGATACTGGAAGTTGATCGAGAATCACCTGCTCCTCCTAAGCAAATACGCCCCATTCTAGGCAGAGATTCCGTCCCCGGTCCTGTATCGCAAGCATGAGAAAGCAGTGGACATTGCTTCAAAAGCCTTATTCCGGTTAGCAAAGGGCATTTGGAAATTGGCTCCGTGCTTTTAAAGGCTCTCAAACGGATCGCTCATCTATCAAATGGTATAAAGCTGTAGGAGTGACCCGCTGCAACTACCCAATAGGTTCAATGCAGGACTGTGTTGCAGTGGAGCAGGGTTATGCTGCAGTCTCAACTTGAGATAGTGCTACGTGGAATTGGCAATTCGATCTCTAATTGCATTAAATTGCTGTGCCACTTCGCTTTACTGCAATGCCAATATGTTTTACTGCTGTGCCACTTTGCTTTACTGCTGTGCCAGTAAGCTTTACTGCGGGTCCAATATGCTTCACTGCTGAGTCAATAAGCTTCACTGCGACCTGAAGTTGTTAAACGGGCTGCCCAGTGTGCCAAGTTGCGGAGGCAATAAGCTTAGTTTGGGTCTATGGATGACCCGAGCCATTAAATTGCGTTTAGAGGGATTCATCTTTGTCGTACCATGCTCAATGCTAACGATGCACTTGCTTTCATTGAAACAGCGCGGCAGCAGCAGAAACCAATTTTCGGTATCGATTCGTTTATTGTCAGCGAAACCGCCACACAGCCAATGATGGAGCACATTCTCGATTTGTCAGTCGGTGGTTTACCTGAGGATACTTGGTCAGAAGCTCACCGCTTCATACAGGAGAGGCGAGATTTAGGTTTTATGTTTGAGGTTGTCGTATGAGCAATGACCAAACCATGGGATGTAGCAAATGACAAAGAGCTGCCGTGGTTGCAACAAAGCCGCCTCGCAGCCTCCGTTGCTGAGCTTGAGTCGTTATGCCCCCTTGTGCATTCGAGTAAGACCATGACGCCTGAACAGAAGTCTTTTTTTCGAGAAAGAGGATATCTCTTCCTAAAAGGAGCTTTCCCGAAGAGCCAAGTTAGACCAATTAAAGAGCACATTTTGGACGAATTAAAGAGGCTAAAAGTATGGTCTTCTGGAAAAACCTTATCAGCCTCTATCAAAAATATGCCCGCATTCCAGCAGATAGCAAAGCTGTCTGGGATGATAAAGCAAAATGATCTTCACGCCAAACTAATCATTCAGACTGCATCTTCTACCATAGCTTCACTGGCTGAAGCGAAAGTAGTTCCAGCACAAAGCCAGCTGCTAATTTCTCTTCCAAATCAGGGCAACTGGACACTCAATGGATTGAACTGGCACACCGACGTCTCTTCTTCAAATCCACATCGTATGCCAGGAATTCAAGCTTTCATCTTGATAGATGATGTTAAACCCCACGGTGGTGCCACCTTGGCAATAGCCGGCTCGCACCTCCTAAGAAGTCGCAACGAGTCAAGTAGAGTCCGCGAGATATTACGGGAGAAAGGCGATGTAGAGGAAGCATTGCACAGTAGTAACTTATCAATTGTAGAGATGTCTGGTCAAGCGGGTGACCTGTACTTAATGGACATGAGAGTATTGCACACCCCTTCTATCAACTCGACGAGCAGCATTCGGATGATGGCAACAGTCCGCTACCTAATTGAGTAAAACGACTGGCAGCATGCAGTGGCACGTAGTAAAAGAACGAAGGACGGGTGTGGCTGAAAGCGTAGATGCGATCGCGGTTTATCGCCAATTCCCTTCTAGTCCGTATATCCCAGGTCAAGAAGAAGATACATAAACAGATGAGATGACAAGGCGATCGCACCAAAACCGCTGCCAAGACAGAGAAACTTTCGGATGGATGAGTTTGTGTATGTCCAGATCAGAATTGCAGCCGCGATCGCCACAAGTACCGAAATAACTGTAAAAAACAACGCCAATAGATGCCCTTGCTGTATCAACGGATTCGCCCAGCTAAACAGAGGCAGCACATAGCCAACATTCCAACTGAATGCCCACCAGGCGAGATTAAAGATTCCAGCGCCTATAATTAGGCTAATTAAAACCCGGCTGAAGCGATTTACTCGACGCCATAGCAAGAGGGCTGTAAGCAGCATTGCGGCAATACCAGCGGCGATCGCGCCTCCCCGAACAGCCTGAATCCAGTTATCTGGCGTTAGCCCATAGGGAGTAACTACGTCAAAGGGCACCCGACCGAGAAATCTTTCAACTAACTGATACACTCCAAATCCACAAGCAAAGCTAACAAATCCCTTGCTCCAAACCCCAAAGTGAAGCCAAGCAAAAATAGCTGCACTTATCCCTGCGGCTATTGAAAGTCCTGTGCTGATCCAGATCAGCACAGGACTTTCACCCAATCGCATCAGGGTATTGATGCCCCAATAGGTTTGGCGAACTGACTGAATTTGTTGTGGACTCAAGTTGAGATTCGTAATTTCGTACAGTTTTGCCAGGGTAGGCGCATAATTTTGCCCCGCCTCTCGACAACCAACGGCTTGTCCACCGTAGGATGCTCGACAATTGCTTAAATCGTATGGATATCCCTGCCCTTTGGTGAAGTTGAGCGTCAATAACTGGTCCTGAAGGTCAATCTGGCATTGAAACTCCTGCTCCGTCTCGGTGCAGCGAAAGCCCCGATTGGGCAAATGAAGCAGCACACCCTGTTCGGTCTGGATAGATACCCCGGCAAAGGGGCCGTTATCTGGTACATCGGGGGCATTGGGAATGAGCAACCATAAAAATGTTGCGGCCAATACAATCCATAAACCAAGTAAAAATCGGGAGAGGAATAGCGTAGAGCGACGCATCACAGTTAATTTCTGGATTGGCCAGATGAAGTGATGCGTTTGAGCCGCCAGAAGTTCCAGCGAATCGGATAGATGGCGATGTTTTAACCCTATGCTCACCGATCTTGTGCTGGTCTTCATCAAGGACTAGCTTCAGTTACGGATGGTAGCGTTATTGGGAAATCATCTATTGACATCTAATTTCTAATCAGACAATAGCTTTTGGGTCAGTGTCATACCAACGCACAGCCAATTCATAAAGGTGATCGAGTGTTCCCGATAATTCCTTGCCGCGTTCAGTGAGCGTGTAAGTGACCTGCGGTGGAATAGTGGGTTCTTGGTGACGGTAAATAAGTTCAATCGACTCCAAAAGCCTCAACCTCTCAGTGAGAACTTTGGTAGAGATGCCGTCCACTTTTCGTCTCAGCTCACCAAAGCGAAGTGCGCCATTCGTGTCAAGAATCCAGATGATGTAAAGTGTCCATTGTCCTGAGATATGTCTTAACAAGATTTCCAATGGACAGCACTTAAACTCAGTCATATTAATTCAGCAGTTTCTTTTAGGTTACTAGTTACTTTTTCGTTTCTACTTTACTTTAGTAATTTGTTGACTTACTGTCTACACAACAAGTCAAAGTTCTGGTTGAGGCTATGACAAACATTCTGCACATCGATTCAAGTCCGCGTGGCGATCGCTCTAAATCTCGCAAGTTGGCAAAAGAGTTTGTCACTGCCTGGCAAGACCAACATCCAGATGATGTGATCACCTATCGTGATTTAAGACAAACGCCAGTTCCTCACATCACCGAAGATTGGATTGCAGCTGATTTTACTCCTCTAGAAGCATTGACTCCAGAAATGGCTGAACTGCTGAAGTTTTCCGATGAGTTGGTGGACGAGTTTTTGGCGGCTGATCGGTGTGTTTTCAGCGTGCCAATGTACAACTTCAGCATTCCGTCCAATTTCAAAGCCTACATTGATCAAGTAGTTCGTGCAGGTCGCACATTCACGGAGGAGGAAGGTCAAGTCAAAGGACTTGCGGACGGTAAAAAAGTGTTGTTCATCACATCACGAGGCGTTGAGTATGGAGCAGGTTCTCCTTACAAAGGATGGGATTGTCAGGAACCTGCGCTCCGGTATGCTTTTCAGTTCATGGGGGTGACTGACATTCAGTTCATTCATGCCAATGGTCTAGATATGGGAGACGAGGCACAAAAACGGGGGCTAGACGAAGCACAATCTAAAATTCAAGAATTAGTGGGCAGTTGGTAGCACCAGCTAGCTAACCAGTCGATGAAGCGGACAGTTGAGAGATCTTGGTGCTGAGTTTGAGCTTATTTGTCGCTGTTTATCCAGTCGTTGAGCAACAACTGCCAGATCGAGAAAGTCTATTCACCGGGGAGAGCTTATTTACTGCTTCTTTGAACTAGCCCCTAGAGCAATAGCGGGTTACCCCTGAGGTTGGAGCTGCGGTGCGGCAGTCTCTGGGTCGCGATCGCCCACGCCAGGCAAAGGGCGAGCCCGCTGGGTTTTAATCATGTTCAAATTGATCGTCAGCAAAAAGCTGGTCAGGCTAGCGATCACAATCACCGGCACCATCGCCGTGTCTGACAGCACGCTGAGAATCACCGTAGTGCTGATCGGGGTTTTGGTAATTGCCACATTCACTGCCACCATCATGCAGACCATGCCAATCGTGGGGTGCACCTGGGGAAAGCCGAGGGCGATCGCCAGCCCCACCGCTGCCCCAATGTAAAACAGTGGAAAGATAAAGCCACCGCGAAAGCCCGAGTGCAACGTGCAGCTAATCGCCAGCATTTTGGCCAGGCCAATCAGCAGCAGCATGGTGATGCCAAAGGTCGAGCCGGTTTCGATAATCGTCTCAATTTCACGCTCGCCAAAGAACAGGGTTTGAGGAAACACCAGGGCAATCAGGCCAATGGCGAGGCCCCCCAGGATAGCCAGCAAAATCGTGCGATGTTCTAAAGGTCGCGTCAGCCAACCCACCGTGCGAAACACCAGCACAAACAGCGCCGCCACCGCCGCCCCGATCGCCCCCAGTACCGCTCCCTCCGCCAAATTCATCAGCGTCAGCTGCGGTATCGAGGTGAAATGATACATGCCGCCAATGGAAAGGCCCGTGGTCAGGCGAAACACCACAAAGCTCAAAATCGCCGCCAGAGTCGCTGGAATCAGCGCCTCATAATACTCCAGCCCCCGCCGATGGGGAATCTCTAGCGCGAACAGCGCCCCACCCAAGGGCGCACCAAAAAAAGCTCCCAGCGCCGCCGCCATGCCGCAAAAGGTGAAGATCCGCGTGGTGCGTAGGGTGAGGCCCAGCTTTTGAGCCATCCAGCCGCCGACGCTGCCGTTGACCTGCACCAACGGAGCCTCTGGCCCAGCACTGCCCCCCGCCACAATCGAAAATAGCGAAGCCACTACCATCGCCGGGGTTTGCTTGATATCGATGCGACCGGGGTCGTGCACCTTCTCTACTACAAACGAAACCTCGCCGGGCAAGCCCATCAGATACAACGTCAGCCCCACCAAAAGCCCGCCCACGCTAGCGGCGATCCACACATAGTTGGTGGCGGGAAAGCTATCGGTAAAGAAGGGCTCCATTTGCTCAGGGATGGTGTGCCACACCAGGTGCATAAATCCTTCCAGCACCAGGTAATAGGTGGTGGCCACGATGCCACCTACAACACCGATGGCGGCGGCAGCCAGCATGGTTTGGGCATAGTCAAGTTCGCGAAGGGCAACCTCCTCATGCGCCACGCCCTCAAAGTCCATAGATGCCGTCATGACCTGGCCTCACGAGTATGGGATGGGGGTCGATTCCTCTCCGGGTCTGGGGACGCTGCGCAATTCCCCTCTGGGAACGCTACGCGATCGCCTCAAAATCTAGATGTGTAGGCTGGGTAGGGACATAGCATGCTACGCCCCTACCGAGTTGCATGGTTTGACTCAGCAGTAGGGTGGGCATTGCCCACCAACCATTTAGCAAGAACAGCCCACCCTACGGTTGCTAGGACAAAAACTACCGGCGATCGCGCAGCGTCCCTCTTAGGGAATCGCGTAACGTTCCCAACGGGGAATCGCCCTGCTCTACCGGCACGCCTGCGGGCACCGGCACCCTGTGCTCAGCGTGGGATCCGACCACCTCTTTCAGGGTGAAGGCATTCAAAAAGGCGACGATGAGCGCCACACAGCCTAGCATTTGAAAGAACAGCTTGTCACCGGCCACACCCTGGGGCAGGAGGCTGTACACCGTCAAATAGACCACGGCGCCAACGTTGCCGTAAGCCCCTACGTTGCCTGCAACCTGCCCGGTAATACGGGGCTTTACCAAGGGCACAATGGCAAAGGTGGCCCCCTCGGCAGCCATCACAAAGAACGACGCCACCATGGTCATCAGCACCACAAACAGGATCGGCACGCCCTGGCCAAACATGCTGAACAGCAGGTACCCCACACCTGTGCCCGCGATAGTCACGACCAGAGTCAGCTTGCGGCTGCCCAGTTTGTCGGAGAGTAAACCGCCGCCTGGTCTCGCCACCAGGTTCATAAAGGCGTACATGCCGGCCACGGCCCCAGCGACGGCGGCGGTGAGCCCAAAACCGCGCTCAAAGTAGGTAGGCAGCATCGACACCACCGCTAGCTCAGAGCCAAAGCAGGCCACATAGGCCATTTCCAGGTTAAACACCTGGGAGAATTTGTAGCGGTCCTCGGGAGGGTAGCGCTTGGCGCCAGTCATCAGGGGCTTATTAGCCTGCCAAATGTTGTAGGACTGAAACAGGTATAGCCCAACGAGTAACACCCCAATCACGACCAGGACTTCGCTACTGATAAAGTCAACCTTAGTCAATCGCCAGGCAATCAACCCCAGTACCCCAACTAAGGGAATATTCGTCGCCAGCAGAAGCCAAAAGTCGCGCTGGCTAGTGACTTCCATCCCGGCACTGCTAGGGGGGCGCTGGTAAACCTTGCCTGAAGGCGTATCGGTCACGTTGAAGTAGTAGACCACGCCGTAACAGGCAGCGGCAATGCCGGTGAGGGCGATCGCCAGTCGCCAGTTCACCTGACCAGCAGTTAAAAAGCCCAGCGCAGCGGCAATCGACGGCAGCATAAAGGCCGCCCCAGCGGAGCCAAAGTTGCCCCAACCGCCGTAGATACCTTCGGCCAGACCAATTTCATTGTCTTCAAACCACTCGGCCACCATGCGAATGCCGATTACAAAGCCGCAGCCGACAATGCTCAGCGCTAGACGGGAGTAGACCATCTGCTCAAAATTCTGAGCCAGGGCAAAGGCGATACAGGGAATTGCCGAGTAAATCAGCAGGCAGGAGTAGGTAATGCGTGGCCCAAAGCGATCGAGCACCATACCGATGATGATGCGGGCGGGCACCGTCAGAGCCACATTGCAGATGGCGATGGTGCGCATTTGTGGGTCGCTTAACCCCAAATCGGCCTTGATAGCCGTGGTCAAGGGGGCAAAGTTAAACCAAACCACAAACGTTAGAAAGAATGCAAACCACGTCATGTGCAGGATTTTGTGCCTGCCGCTAAATGACCACAATCCAGCCATAACTACTCAACTCCAGATAGATGATTGCCCTAGAAACCCAATTCAGCCACATTGAATTTGCGGCAGACAAACGCGATCGCAGACTCAGCTTTAGAAGCCGATATCTATTCGCAAAGGCGCTAATGGGTTAGAAAACTTGGGAGCTTTCGTCAGCATTAGGAAAAACTTAGACGCGGACAAGCCTGAAATCAGCGAGCTGAAATCGCTGAGGAAAGGGTTGCCGACAAATAAATCTTTTTCATAGGCAAAGAGTAATAGCGAACTCATCGGTGCTTTGTGTAAGTGCTTACAAAACATTTGTGCTGATGGCTTTTTTGCGCCGCCACGATGCATTTGTTGCAACAGCGCAGGGCAACACAAGTAGAGGGGTTGCCAAAATTTTCTGTATCTTTAGCTACAGAAACAGTAGAATGAGACAAGATAATTCTCTTTCCGGGTCGTCTGATGAGATTTCAAGATCCTCAAGTTGCGATCGCCCTTCACCGCTTAGAAATGCTTGCCACTGTGGCCGCTGTCTTAGCCGCCGCCACCTTTGTCGGTACTGCCACAACACTGGTTGCGATCGAGCAGGCCGAAACGTCAGCCCAAGGCTTGGTAATCCCTAGTGAAGCGGTGCTTTGGCAGGGATTAGGGCAAAAAGATTAGCTGGTGAAAGCTACTCATTTTTTTGTCAGGCAGCACCAAATAGTATTTTGGGCTACTTTTATTTAGCTCTCAGCTAGGCTCGGCACCGTAGAAGCCATAGACTACAAGCAAGCAAGGCTTAATTCCTTTGCTTAAAAGAACCCCTAACTTTGACGTTAGATGTGGCGGTAGTGTTCTAGACCTGTTGAAGCCCTGTCATATAGCTCGCCCAAACTCATGGCGGTTGATAAATAAGCCAATCACTGTATCATGCATCAGAACTGATTTGGAGAAGCAAATGGTTTTACGAGCTAAGCGTTTGATCCGTGTCCGCAAGGTCAAGTGCTTGCGTTCAATCCGCTGGGTATTGGCTTTACCCACCGTATGTTGCTTGGCGTCAAGGAGCCGCAAGTATGCGCCCCAGCTATCGGTGTAAAACTGCTGAATGCCAAAGGGCGTTAACAGAACCATCAGCGCCTTGAGGGCTTGATCCTCATGGGGAGCTAAGACGTAGGCCAACACATTCCCGCTTTGATGGTCGATTGCATGCCAAAGCCACCGCTGTTGCCGTTTGGACTGGACAAAGCTCCACATCTCATCCATTTCGGCCTCCTCCACGCGAACGACCATGGCCACGGTAGGCGGAGTCGCCATCGACTCCAACAGCGGACGATTGACACTCTCAAGCTGGCGATGTTTTTTTGAGTTCCTCAATCACGGTTGTGGGGCTGACCTTCAAGACCCGAGCGGTATCTCGAATGCCGCTACCGTTGACAGCCATATCCGCAATCTGTTGTTTCACCTCGGGCAAGTATCCTCGGTAGCTGTAGTTCAGGATAAAGGAGGCGCGCGTACACTCGGCGTTACGGCAGCGATAGCGCTGTTTGCCTTCAGCACTTTTGCCATTTTTGACCACATCGGTGGTGTGACAACGGGGGCAACAGATGGGTTCTAGGACCATGGAAGAACTAAGGATGGACGTTCCCACCTATTTTGCCTGTTCCACACGTCTAGAACATTACCAGGCAGGCTGATGAGTCGCGCTAGACTCATATTGATACTGCTAGCTCACCGAGTACATTCCATAGAAAAACACAGCTATAAACGGTACCATCAGTGCTGTACCATCTACCGCAGCAGTGATTTCAGACCTTATATCTGATTTTGCTCACCGCTTAGTCTTGAGACTCAAGTGGATAAGTCGAACTCAGATTTGAACATAGATAGCTTAGGAAAGGTCATCCTATGATCCAGTGGTTTGAAGAACGAACATTTGCCACCGAAGCAGAAAGTAAGGCCATGGCGGACCCTTCTGTCATAGAACCATTTGGAGCGCCCCGCTCTCTACCTCGAATGCTGTTTGATTTCGCTATTCTCACCGCTTGCATAACTTCCAATAATCCTGAATTACCCTTGCTAGATTTTGGTGCCGGAACAGGATGGATTACCGAACTGTTGGGGCGTATGGGTAAGCGAGTTGTCGCTTTTGATATTCATAACGACCTAGAAATTTGTCTGCACAATCGGATCTCCGCCGATCGACGCTTGGTTAGTCAGCACATCGGCTTTGAACAGGGAGATGGTCACCAGATGCCGTTTGCCGATTGCAGCTTTAGCAACCTGCTGTGCTACGACACCCTGCACCACATGCACAGTTATCCTAAAGTTTTTGAGGAATTTTTCCGCGTTCTTGCTCCGGGAGGTCGCGCTATCTTTGTAGAACCAGGCGCCAGACATAGCCAATCCCCCGATACCATTGCCTTTCTCGAACAGCAAAAAGCCCACGACCCCACTTGGATTGAACGCGACGTCGTGCTCGAAGAAATCGACGAAATAGCCCGCCATGCTGGCCTGGCCGGCCTGACGGTGGTGCCCATTCCTCATCCTGACAATCTGGTCACCTTTAATGTAGAAGCGTGGAGCCAATTTCGGGGGGTTATGCCCAGTTCTGAAAAAACTATGGCACGTGAAAAGTTCTGCGACCACTTAGCGCATTTAAACTATAACGATAGGGTAGTTTTCTATACCGAGCGTCAACTCTAAGGAATAGCTTAAAAGAGAGTAAAAGGGCCATTTTATGGCATCAAAAACCTGTGTCTAGCGTTCTCTAGCCCTGCCAACCTCAGCACTTTAGGTTGAAATAGAAAAAATTGGAGAGTTGGGCTTAGGCAAACACCGATTTGAACAGAGTGAACTAGGAACTAGGTCATCCTATGATTCAGTGGCTTGAACCACGACAGTTTGCCACCGAAGCAGACCGCAGTGCTATGGCTAACCCTGCGGTCATCGAGCCCTTTGGAGCACCGCGCTCTCTGCCTCGAATGCTGTTTGACTTTGCCATTCTCACCGCTTGCATAACCCCCAATCATCCTGACTTGCCCGTGCTAGATTTTGGGGCTGGCTCAGGATGGATCACAGAGTTTTTGGGGCGCATGGGTAAGCAAGTTGTCGCTTTTGATATTCATGGCGATTTAGAATCCTGCCTGCGAATGCGCATTGCCGCTGACCAACGCCTAGCTAGTCACCAGATCGGTTTTGAGCATGGTGATGGCCATCAGATGCCGTTTGACGATCGCAGCTTTAGCAACCTGCTGTGTTACGACACGCTACACCACATGCACAGTTATCCCAAAGTTTTTGAGGAATTTTTCCGCATCCTTGCGCCAGGGGGACGCGCTATCTTTGTAGAGCCGGGTGCCAAACACAGTAAATCAGCCGATACCATTGCCTTTCTCAAGCAGCAAAAAGCCCATGACCCGAGCTGGATTGAGCGCGACGTCGTGCTTGAAGAAATCGATGAGATAGCTCGTCAAGCTGGACTAACTGGCCTAACAGTGGTGCCCATGCCCCATCCCGATCGTTTAGTTACCTTCAATATAAAGGCCTGGGGGCAATTTCGAAATGCTCTGCCCAGTTTTAGCAAAACTATGGCGCGCAAAAAGTTTTGTGATCGCTTGGCTAATGTCAATTACAACGAAAGAGTAATTTTTTACACCGACCGTCAACTTTAAGAAGCAACGTATAGCTATCACTAGAAAGGTTTTAGAGAGCAGCCCATGCCATGCTCAAAACTTCCTGCACAAACGCTCACGCATAGACATTGAGTGAGAAAGCGCGGTAGCACAACTGTCTACTTTTCTAAATCTCCAACGACAGCTGTACGCAGATGGGTTCACCTACCAGTTCTAGGTTTGAGAGGGTGAGGCCGAGCAGGCGGACGGGCTGGCTACAGTCGAGGTGGGTCAAGAGCATTTCTTCAGCCCAGGGCAAAATAGGCGACTCAGCGCCGATAGCGGCGACAAAGGTGCGGCTGCGGGTGATCTGCCGATAGTCAGCGTACTTGACCTTGAGGGTGAGGGTGTAGCCTCGGCAGCGCTGTTCTTGCAGGCGGCTGATCACTTCAGCGGCGACGCCCTCTAGCGCTACGGTCATCTCCGCCAGATTAGTGAGGTCGGGCGAGAACGATCGCTCGGCCCCCAGTGATTTGCGAATTCGGTTGGGGTTGACGGGGCGATCGTCCTGGCCTTGGGCGACGCGGTAGTAGAAATGCCCCACCTTGCCGAAGTGCTGCACCAGGTCAGCTTCGGTCCGCTGGCGCAAGTCAGCCCCGGTGGCAATACCCAAGGCGCGCATTTTGCGGGCAGTGACGTAGCCAATGCCGTGAAACCTTTCAATGGGTAGCGCGGCGACAAAGGTCTCGGCCTGCTCAGGCAAAATCAGGGTGAGGCCATCGGGTTTGTTTTGGCCGCTGGCCATTTTAGCGAGAAACTTATTCACCGACACTCCTGCCGAGGCCGTGAGCTGGGTGGTGCTGTGGATATCGGCCTTAATGGCACGGGCCAGCACCAGAGCCGAGGGCTCCTCCAAGGCGTTAGTGGTGACATCCAGGTAGGCCTCATCGAGGGACAGCGGCTCGACCAGGTCGGTGTAGCGGTGAAAGATGGCTCGAATCTGCTGCGAAACCGCTTTGTAAACTTCAAAGCGCGGTCGAGCAAAGATCAGGTTGGGGCAGCGCTGCTGGGCGATGCGGGCGGGCATAGCGGAGTGAATGCCGTACTGGCGGGCCTCGTAGCTGGCCGCTGCAACCGCCCCCCGCTGGTCAGGACGACCGCCTACCACCAGAGGCTTGCCCCGGTACTGGGGAAAGTCTCGCTGCTCTACGGAGGCGTAGAAGGCGTCCATATCAACATGGATAATTTTGCGCATTGAGGCGGTTGCGATCGCGGTCATTGACTGACGAGGCATGGCGGTTATACCACCTTCGGACAGGGGGCTTTCCTCCCTGCGGAATAGCGGGCTTGCCGCGATGATTTAAGTATAGAAAACAAAGAGTTAGGGCTATGGTCACTTGGCAATCCTCGTCTCAACCCCCGAATGCTCAGTCTATGTGGAGCTTGGGTGCGGCCCAGGCCCAAATGCAGGCGATCGCCGCAGCCCTGATGCCTGTAGGGCTTTCCCCTACGGGCCGAGTACAGCTGCCCTCCATTGAGATCGAAGACACCGCCAACGCTTTGGTGGTAACCGCCTTTTTGCCGGGGGTAGAGCCCCAGGCGGTACAAGTGCGGGCTACCAGCAAGTCGCTCACCTTTTCCGGCCAGCGGCAGTCGGGCTATCGCAGCCCGCTGATCCAGAGCCTGGGGATCAACTATT
This sequence comes from Nodosilinea sp. FACHB-131, assembly GCF_014695395.1. Classification (GTDB taxonomy): domain Bacteria; phylum Cyanobacteriota; class Cyanobacteriia; order Phormidesmidales; family Phormidesmidaceae; genus Nodosilinea. The sequence goes on along the minus strand of NZ_JACJOF010000024.1, from coordinate 67,744 downwards.
TTCAGCAGACGGTGCCGCTGCCCGAGCGCGTGCTCGATCGCCAGGTGCAGGTGGCTTATCAAGGCGGAGCGATCGTGGTGACGTTGCCCAAGGCCAAGGGTTGGGGGCAGCGGCTCATGCAGGGCTGGCAGCGGGCTCGGGTAGAGCTAGGGTTGGCGCTCAAAGCTTGGGGGCAGCGGCTGTTAGAAGATCGGTAACAGAATCTAAAGCCTAGGTAAGAAAAAGAGTTGGGTGTCAACATCTGATCGACACTGGATCTACGATGAGACCTAGGATTGATTCCATTTATGACTGACTTCGACGATTTTTTGCGCCACAAGTACGCCTACGTAGCCATTGGGGAGTTTAAACCCGGCTGTTTTAGCGAAGCCCGCCAGCTCTACGAAAAGGCGGTATCAACCTACACGAAAGGCTTCCAGGGAGCTTACCTGCTGCAGGAACCAGGCAGCGATCGCGGCATCGCTATTATTCTCTGGGACAGCATTGAGGATATGGACGACAACCAAAGCGAGGTCTATCAAAAGACCCTGGGCAAAATTGCCCATCTATTTGAGACACCACCTGTAACCTCGTTCTACGAAGTGTGTAGCGAAATCGGTCTGCCTCAAATTTTGGCCGCCGCCAGTGCTGGGACCAAATAGCTTAAAGCCTACTGGAGCTGAGTGTCTTGAGTGCGACCCAAAAGGCGCTCGGCTCTATTCTAATTGTTCGGCTGCCCGTGGCGGTCCGTGACCAATCGGTTGCGTTCAAAAATACGGACTTCAACTGGGTTGCTGGCCCAGTGAGTGCGGTCTTGTAGAGCGAGGTTAAACATCCACACTCGCTGGTTGCGGATGATACCGGCGAGATAGGGTTGTGGATGGTCAACGGTTTAACGTAGGGGCCTATCCGCCTAAATATTCAGCTAGTCGAGCAATGCCTGAGCCTTAAGTGGCTTCTCAGCAGACTTTAATTCCCTAAGGGAAACTCCGAGAACGACATGGCCTTAAGGCCCGCTGTCCTACTTCGCTGGAACCAACTGAAGCCTCTGGCAGAGGTGGAGCGAGCCAGCCCTAGATCTTTTTATTTTTATACAGTGACCAACAAATAAAGCTCAAGCGGTTGGCTGGTCTGTCTGAGGCTATGGCGATTTTGTGCCAAATTTGAGCCTGTCCATCACTTCAACCCAGGCAACACAGTCGGAGCAGCAGCGTGGACAAGTCGAGGGCTTCGTGGTGTTCACTTAAACGCATCGAGGGGCTCAAGGAGCATCGATATGATGGCCCTCTCAAAGGCTGAGTGCGTCTTGTGTAAAGCCGTCTAGCCCGTTTGGGACCGACTGTCCAGAGAGCGCTATGCCAAATTTTTCTCTGGTCTCAAATGGTGGGTTGAATCAGTAAATTTACGGGGCGGGGGTGAAGTTTTTAGAGTCAACTCATTCACCCTAAGGAATTTCTCCCATGCGTCAATTGATTTTGGGCCAGCTGAAGTGCAACAAAACCGAAGACTGGGGCGCAGACGAGTGCCGTCTCGAAGTTTTTGTCGATGGTGCATTGCAGCCCCACCTCAAGCGCAGCCTCAACAATGGCAATACCTGGTCTTTAAATCAGACCTACACCTTTAACAACAGTGTGGAAATCAAGCTCTGGGATGAAGACTCCCCCGATGCTGATGATTTCTTGGGATCTGTTCACATCACCGCGGGGCTAACCTCGGGCGCTACCGCCGCGTTTACCCGCGATGGGGCCAACTACCAATTGCGCTATCAGGTCATCGATATACCCGATGTTGACCCGGTCGCCGCTGCGATCGCCGCTTTTGAGCAATCCCCTGAACCGGGAGTGTGGCCCCAAATTAATAAAGCTGAACTGATTCAAGATATTCGCGCTACGGTGGCCAACCCACTCAACATTAACCAAAACTACACCCCCTTCTGCGGCCCCACCGCCATTGTGTTTGAGCTGGTGTCTAAACAGCCCGCTCGCTACGTCGAGTTCTGCCGCTCTCTCTACGAAACCGGCCAGTTTCGCGGCCGCACCAAAACCGTGCGCCCCTCCGACGGTCTCCGGCAGAGCAAAATCCGCTCCGGCATGTCTGCCGCCGACTGGATGCTGATTGCCACCCTGCGCGATGCCGAGAACCTGATCTTTCCGGTCACTGGAGACTCCGGCAGCCTCGAAAACAACGTCGCTGGCATCACCACCCCCTGGGAAATGAAGGGCTGGATTTCTGAAGTTTTGGGCTACAGCCAGGTCGATTTTGAATCTACCTTTGTCTACGGCGAGTTTGACGCCATGAAAAGCGCAGACGCCGCCCGCCGCCAAGGGGGTGTGGCCTTTGTCATGATCGACGCCGCTATGCTCGGCGGCAGTGCGCCCACCGTGGCTTACCCTAATCACTGGGTTGTCTACCAAGGCGACCTCAGCATTGACAACGGCGTTTGGTATAAGCATGACAGCGGCCACATTCGCTTTAAGTGCTACAGCTGGGGGAGGATTTTCTCCGTAGACCTAGGCGAAGGCTCCTTTGAAGACTACATGTGGGGCGTTGTGACTGGGCGATAGGGGTAGATGGGTAGGGGGTGGATGAGTGAGGGGTAAAGGGTTTAGGTGCAAGGTTCGCGGTTAGGCCTTAGACCCTAAACCCTATACCTGGAACCTTCACCGCTTCCCCCTCCTCTAGCTCTTGCTGTTCGCGGGTAAAGTAATCGTTAAAGCCTTGACTAAAGCAGAGGTGATAACTTTTCTTCAACGGCAGACTTCGATAGCTCAAATTGTCACATCAGCTCCATGATCGCCGTCACCGCAGCATGTCACCTTGGACTCAGCACCGCACCACGCTCCAGAACAAGCTATGGCATCCACAGGTTTGTAGACGTCGCGCAGATCCTTGATAGTTTTGGCCGTAGACCCAGTTGGCTTGAGGATCGCGCGATCGCCCCTTCAATAACCTTCCAAAATTTCAGCCATAGCCATGGGCACTCACAGCACCAACACTCCAGCGGTGTGTTGTACGCAGTTCACCTCAAGACTCTGTGCTCAAGGCTTTGTAAAGACTCCGAAGTTATACCTAAAAAGCTATGAATTTCGTGGCCTAGCGCCAACGTTTTGAAGTGACCTATGCCACCATCAGAACTATCCCAGGGAGAAAAGTGTGACGGTCGCCACTTGCCATTACGCAGCGATCGAAACAACATCTATCTGAAATTCGTCACTAAAACTCTGTTATTTAGCCATTACTATCGCTACCCCGTGTTTTCTTCGACCCCAGCGGTGGGAATTCTCGGAACTTATCGATGGTAATTGTGTGGCATTAAACCACAGTAGCTCTAGCAACAACGCAAACGCTTGTACCATTCATTTTCCCAGGCCGATACGACGGGGCGAAGGGATGGTGCGGCTGTTTACCCGTCATGCTTTGGGCTCTAAGTGGCCCGCCCAATAGACTAGCTCGTTAGCTCTAATGGGTAGGCCATCAATGCTTACCGGCAGGCGCGTTCGGAGGAAATATTCCCCCCGGCGGTAACTGCTTTTTGATACTAAGACTACCGTAAACCACTACTGGAAACTGTAGGTTAAATATGACTGTCGCTAAAAATCGTACTAAGCAATCTGTGCCCGCCTCCTACCAAAACGTTGCGGCCCAGACTGCCCCTCAAAATCACTCTATAAACAAGCTAGATATTCCTGTAGATAGCCCACCCTATTGTCGCGTGACCAATAACATTAAACCCTTGCTAGAGAAGGTTTATCCCTCGGAAACAGCCGAGCGGTTGACCACCGAAATCTTTGCTCTGATTAAAGACACCCTGTGCCCCTCAGGCCGCGAAGATCTTAAAAAGTGGAACCACAACAATGTTCTGCTGATTACCTATGGCGACACCATTTGTGATGGCGATCGCCCGCCGCTATCGGTGCTGGCCGAGTTTCTCGAAACTCATCTCTACGACACCGTTACCGGCGTCCACATTCTGCCCTTCTTCCCCTACAGCTCCGACGATGGCTTTGCCGTCATCGATTACCTCAAGGTCAACCCCGAGTTGGGGAGCTGGGACGATATCAAGCGGATCGCCACCAATTTCAACCTGATGGCCGACCTGGTAATTAACCACATCTCCAGCCAGCACCAGTGGTTTGAGCAGTTTAAGCAAAACGAACTGCCCGGCCGCAACTATTTCATCACCGCCGACCCCAGCGAAGACCTATCTCAAGTGGTGCGGCCCCGCAGTTCGCCACTGCTGACTCCCGTAGAAACCGCCGCAGGTGAGAAGCACGTCTGGACGACCTTCAGTGCTGACCAGGTCGACGTCAATTTCGAGAACCCCGACGTGCTGATTGAGTACGTCAAAATTATCCTGGCCTACGTCGAGGCCGGGGCGCGCTACATTCGCCTCGATGCGGTGGGCTTCTTGTGGAAAAAGCACAGCACCAACTGCATGCACCTGTCCGAGACCCACGCCATCGTGCGCCTATTCCGCGAGATCTTGCAGCTGGTTGACCCCGGCATCTCGCTGATTACCGAGACCAACGTACCCAACCGCGAGAACCTCAGCTACTTCGGCAACCGCAACGAAGCCCACATGATCTATAACTTCAGCCTGCCGCCGCTGCTGCTGAACGCGCTCATGCAGGGCCGCGCCGACCACCTCAAAACTTGGATGATGAGCATGCCGCCGGCTCCCATCGGCTGCGCTTACTTCAACTTCACCGCCTCCCACGACGGCATTGGCATGCGCCCCGCCGAAGGGCTGCTAACCGGTGACGAGTACGAGCAGCTGATCTCGGCCATGCGCAACTTCGGCGGCAAAATTAGCATGCGCTCTCGCCCCGATGGCACCGAGTCGCCCTACGAGATCAACATCTCGTTATTTGACGCCCTCAAAGGCACCGTCAAGGGCGAAGACCAGTGGCAGGTAGAGCGGTTTCTCTGCTCCCAGACGATCATGATGGCGCTAGAGGGCATTCCTGCGTTCTACATTCACAGCCTGCTAGGCACCCACAACTACACCGAAGGCGTTGAAGAGACCGGGCACAACCGCACCATCAACCGCTACAAGTGGGATCTCAAGACGCTGGAAACCGCCCTAGCCGACCCCACCACCTCCCACGCTAAGGTGCTGGCGGAGCTCAAGCGACTAATCAAGATTCGTCGCCAGCAGACCTCGTTTCACCCCAACGCCACCCAGTACACACTGCACCCGATGAATTCGGCACTGTTTGCCTTCTGGCGGCAAAGCCTGACCCGTGACCAGAGCATCTTCTCGGTGCACAATTTAAGCGACCAGCCCCAAGACCTACAGCTGAGTGATCTCAACCTAGTCAGCACCGACGACTGGTACGACCTGATCAGCGGCCACCGTTTCACTGATGATCGGGCAGTCTACGAACTGGCTCCCTATCAGTCGGTGTGGATTACCAACAAGCCCAACTCCGCCCACGACGACACGATGCCAACGCTGCTGTAGCCTAACAGCCTTAAGGGGGATCTGTGAGAGCGTAGATTCCCCTTAAATTCAGGTTGGGGTACTCTGTAATCCCACGAAAGTAGCTGGTTGTTGGTTGAGGAATGCCTAAGAAAGTTGGAGAATTAAAATCATTACTGCGCCAAGCTGGCTTCGAGCGTAAACGTACTAAAGGAAGTCATGAGCGTTGGGTACATCCGACGCTACCAGAGTTGCCTATTACCCTTGCGGGTAAAGACAGCAGAGATGCCAAGGTCTATCAGGAAAGATTGGTTCAAGCAGCTTTGCGTAAGCTAAAGGAAAAGGGAGAAGGCCAATGACATCACTCAAATATCGAGTTAATATCCTCTGGTCTGAGGAAGACGATGCCTACTTAGTCGAGCTGCCAGAATTTGCTACAGAAGCGCAGCGCTACTTCACCCACGGAGATACCTACGAAGAAGCCCTTCGCAATGCTCAAGAAGTATTAGAGCTATTGATCGAAAGTTATCAGGCTGAAGATAGGGCCTTGCCCCAGCCTCAAATCCTACAAGCAGCTTAGTTGATTGAGTAAAGCTAGGCTAACTCTACTCAAGGAAGTTGCGATCGTCGTCGAGGCAGGCGTCCCAGCTGGCGGAGAGAGCGTCGGCGACCATGGCCTCGAAGGCGGCGGTGTTAACCGATCGCGTAATGTGCTCGTGCATCGGGTCTGACAGCGGGATCAGGCGCAGTCGTCGGTTGTCTTGCACCAGGTCAAAATGGTTGCCGTCGGCGTCGGTTTTGCCAATTTCTAAGCAATCGAAGCTGTAAACGTTGATATAGAGTGTATGATTGGCCACGAGCGTAGCCTGCTGCCCATCGGCGAACACCTCCATGACCAGTCCTTGGCCCTCGGAGAGCGTGATGCCGTCTTGAAAGTGGCGGTACTGCACCTGTCCCAGGTCTTGCAGTAGCCTGAGCATGTCGTTTTTGTTGACAACGACCCCGCTATCGATTAAACAAGGAGCGGGGATGCTTAAATTACTAGCACGCTCGTGATTCATGGGTTTTTAACCACGCTACGTTGGCGGGTGGAGCAAGGCCCGTGGCGATCGCTCCTGTGGGTCTATATCCACGATACTCGATATCGCTGGGAATGATCTGCCCAGCGATCGCTTAGCTCTGTGGAAAACCCTGAGACAATTCTGCCAAAGGTCCAACTGCTAAGCATTCCGCCAGAATGCTGAAGTCTCCGTAATTTTGCCGAAATGTTTTTCTACAGCGCAGAGGTGGATCCGTGACCCCATTGCCCCCCGCGCGACCCGGTGAAACCTACCCCCGCCCCGGCTGGTTCGCCAGGCTGGGCGGATCCATCTTGTTCTACACAAAGCTGCCTTTGCCGCCGGGCTGGGAGCCGCGCTTTGAGGGCATTGCCCCGCTGGCTCCAGTAGTGGGTCTGGGCCTCGGCCTGGGTTTATTGGCGATAGATTTGGCCCTGGCGCAGATAGGCATGCCGACGCTAACCCGCAGCGCGCTGGTGATTGGGCTGGGGGTGTGGCTAACTGGCGGCCTGCACCTCGATGGCGCGATGGATACCGCCGACGGTCTGGCAGTGATGGCTCCTGAACGGCGTCTAGCGGTGATGGCCGACAGCCACAGCGGCGCCTTTGGGGTGATGGCAGCGATCGCCATTCTCGGCCTCAAAACCCTGGCCTTGGCTGAGTTAGCTACCGGGCGCGGCTGGGTGCTGGTGGCAGCGATGGTGTGGGGTCGCTGGGGTCAGGTAGTGGCGATCGCCCGCTACCCCTACCTGCGTGCCGAGGGCAAAGGGGCACTGCATCGGGAGCATTTGCGATCGCCCCAAGACTGGCTGCTAGGGCTAGCGCTAGCCCTAGGGATACACGGTTTCTGGTTCTGGAAGCAGCCCGATCAAATTTTGCTCATCGGTATCAGCCTGGCGGGGGGACTGATCTTCTCCCTTCTCATAGGAGCCTGGCTAAATCGTCGTCTGGGGGGCCACACAGGCGACACCTACGGAGCTACGGTGGAATGGACCGAAACCCTGCTGCTATGCCTAGCCACCCTGGCGTAGAGCCTCCCCTGCCAACTTAGGAGATTGTTAGAGCGACTGACTTCGGCCCCATAATTATCGGAGTTTGCTGAATCGAAGCATGAATTTGAGCAGGGCAAACGACCGTTTGCCCCTACAGGAGACTCCAAATGCCCTGATTATCGAATTGCCCCTAGAGTGTTTTTCCAGCTCAGCTCTTTACCCAGCACCATCAGCGCTTTTTGATCAGCTCCGGTAAACAAGCCACTCTCTACTAATTCGGCCAGCACCTGCTGGGCAAGTTGAGCGGCAAACATGCCCCCCGACCTGAGCAAATGGCTGTAGTAGCTAAACTGCGTCTGCCCATCTTCGTTGCAGTGAAAGCAGTGCACCTGCTCTGGCGTCAGGCCATAGACCGGCGTATTGGCAGGCACCACCACACGAGGAATACCATGTTTCCCATAGCGCTGATTGCCCTCGCCCTCTAAGGTGCCTACCAGCACCACCCCAAGCAGGGTGCGAGTCTCTTGCACCAGATCGGGGGTAAATAAAGGATCAGGCTCACTAGAAAGCCGTGGCCCGCTGTTAAAAAATAGCGGGTTGAACAACTGCGAGTTGTATACCAGCCCCACTGCCCAATGGCGGCTGTCGTTGTCAAAGCTGACAAACTGACCAAAGCCGCAGTCTTCCGGCGTTGGTGGCGAACAGACATCCTGGGCGTCATCAACCTGCACTACATAGTCGCAGTGGGAGTTAGACTTCACCACTTTGCCGAGACGGCAGGGGGGCAGGGCCGTAGAGAACAGATCCATAGAGCGCTCTAGGGTGGAACATGGGTACTTATTGTAGACCGTTCCGCCATAGGTGAGCACTTTGGCTTTAGTTACGCTCTGCCAGCGCCACGATTCCAGCAGCTAGGCCGAGGCAAAAGCTCTAGAACTCTTCTATAGCCCAAACCCCTCATCAAAATCACTGCGGGTCATGGGCTGGCTGACCTCCAAGCCCTCGCCCCCCAGCACGGTCAAGGGCTTGCCATCCACCGATATCCACACCGGGGCGGCGGGGTCAAAGGCGGTGGCGGTGTAGATCACCTGGCCTAGGCGACCCACCATTGCTGCGCTGCCGCCGCCAGCCTCAAAGTTGCTCGACAGGTCAACATGGACCCCGTCTGCCTCCACTGAAGCCTCGATCAGCTGAGTCTCTTCGGGAATTGTGGTAAACGCCTGCTGGCTCGGGTCGCCCGACTTAGAGAGTAGGTCGCTGAATGCGGCGGTGACTTTCTCCGAGGGGGAGGCATCAGCCGCGATGGTAATCGGCTGGGGTACCAGCGCAAAGCCTGTACCCTCGTCCTTTAGCCAGTAGACCTGGCCAGTAACTTCTGCCGCCGGGGCAGGCTGGCTAACTGGGTCTTTGGAGGGGGTGTCCTCGACCTTGGGCGGTGCGGCAGGGGTGGTGACCTCCGGCACGGTCATGATCGGGTCGGGGTCAATGTCGAGGCTGGGAAACTCTGCCACCGGAGGCGTGGGGTTGATGGCACGCCAGGTAAACCACGCCACAGACCCACCCGAGGCCACTACCAGAGTAGTTAATCCGGCCAAAACGCCGAGGGGAATACGCCTTAGCTTGCTTTTGAGATCCATGGTGGGGGTCCAAATGGGGTCACAACCTTAGCCTAGGGTAGTCCAACTTTCTCTAGGGTGGGGGGAGGACAGCTTCTTGAGCTGGCTGCCGAATTAAGAGCGGGGAGGTGGGCTCTATTTTGGCAAAGATGGCAACGTCTAGCTCATTGTCTCGGACTTTAAAGTCAATGACGCGGGCTACTACGCCCAGTGCCTCCAGTCGCCGCAGGGTAAGGCGCTCCTGAGCGCCCTGCACAAACGATTCGAGCAGCTGGGGTGGGGTGTCTTCACCGTCAACAGTAATGGTGGGGTCAACCAGGGCAAACCGATGGCCGTTGAGGATGGCCAGTCCGAGCTCGACCACGATCGCAATATTCTCCTGGGTCACCCGGTCTTGCAGGTCGACCACAACGCGAAAGCGATCGCCCTCTAGAAACTCCAGCGACGGGTTGGCCAGGCCGTAGCGATTTCTCTCCCGCTGGCCTGCTGCCCCAGGCAGGGTAAATTCTAGGGTGTCGAGCCAGCCCTGCACCAGGGGCGACTGCAAAAACGCATTGAGATCGTCGTCGTTGAGCCGCAGGCGCAGGGCGGTCTGGGCGGGTTCATCGAGCACCAGCGTCCCCTGCTGCAAACGGCCAAGATCCACATCTACAGCATCGGTTTCGATATCTATAGAGTCGATGCGGAGGCCAGGTAGCTGACGGGTTTCGACTCCCCGGGCGGCAATCCAAGTGTGCTCAATGCGGCCGCTGGCCAGCTGATAGTTAGGCACATTGTCGATGCGCACCTGCAACGTCTCGGCCTCGGCAAGCTGGTTGCGCAGGGCGGCCTCGGCCAGGGTGTCGACCACCACGCCGCCGCTACCCGCCACCCCCAGCAGGGCCGAGAGAATAATGGTGATCAGTTCCATGGTTCCTCCTGGGGAGTGGGTGGGGGCTGGTCCTAGCGGCTGGCCAGCAGTTCGTCGACAATCCAGCCCTTGATCAGGGCAACGACCTCGGCCAGGGCCACCTCCTGCACAATGCCTGTGGCCCGATCGACTACCTCCACTTTGCCATCCCCCAAGGCCCGGCCGGTAACAATACGGTAGGGAATGCCAATTAGATCGGCATCTTTAAATTTGACCCCAGCCCGCTCGTCGCGATCGTCGAGCAGGGCCTCGACTCCCACTGACAGCAGCTCTTTGTAGATCGCCTTGGCGGCTTCGACCTGCAAATCGTCGCCCATGTTGGGAATCACCACGATCGCCTGGTAGGGCGCGATCGCCACCGGCCAGACAATGCCGTTTTTATCGTAGGACTGCTCCACCGCCGCCTGGGCCAGACGCGACACACCAATCCCATAGCAGCCCATCACCAGGGGCAGCTCGGCCCCGTTTTCGTCGGTGAAGGTGGCCCCTAGCGCCTGGGAGTATTTAGTGCCCAGCTGGAAGATGTGGCCAATCTCAATGCCCCGCGCGGTTTGCAGGGTTTGGCTGGGGTCATGCAGGGCACGATCGCCCGCCGCCGCCTTGCGCACATCCACCACTTGTTTGGGCAGGGTGAATTCCTTGCCCCAGTTGCCGCCCACCACGTGATAGCCCGCCTCGTTTGAGCCGGTGACGAAGTTTTTCAGGTCGGTGGCGGTGCGATCGGCCAGGCGCAGAAACTTGGGCTCCACCTCTTTGCCGCCGTTAATATAGTCATCGCCCAGGTCGGGAGCCATGTAGCCCAGGGGCAGAGGTTTGGCGGCCCACTGGCGCTGGGCGTCTTCGTCGGGCACTCCTAGGGAGATCACGGCGGCACCGCCGTAGTCGGCGGCCAGCTTAGTGAGTTCGTTAGTGAGCTTCACGTCGTTGACATCCTGGTCGCCGCGCAGGCTGACCAGCACCAGCACCACCCGGCCGTTGTCGAACACCGCCTGATACAGCACGTTCTTGACGATCTGGGTGGGTGAGCACTTGAGAAACTTTGCCAGAGATTCAATCGTGGGCGTGTTTGGGGTTTCCAGCTTCTCAAACTTAGTAAAGGTAGAGGGCACCGAATCTACTGGGCGCGACACGGCCTTCTCCACGTTGGCGGCGTACTTACCGTCTTCGGTATAGAGCACCTCGTCTTCGCCCGCCTCGGCCAGCACCATAAACTCAGTGGAGCCCGACCCGCCGATCGCCCCAGAGTCCGCATCCACCGCTCGAAATTCCAGCCCGCAGCGGCGCAGAATGTTGCTGTAGGCCTGGTACATCTCCTGGTAGGTTTCCTTCAGACTGCTCTCACTGGTGTGAAACGAGTAGCCGTCTTTCATAATGAACTCGCGCCCGCGCATGAGGCCAAAGCGAGGCCGAATCTCATCGCGAAACTTGGTTTGAATCTGGTAAAGGTGCAGGGGCAGCTGCCGGTAGGAGCGCACCATGTCGCGGGCGATGGCAGTAATCACCTCCTCGTGGGTGGGGCCAAGTCCAACCTCCTGCTGGCGGCGATCGATCAGCGAGAACATAATGCCCTCAGCCTTGGTGTAGGTATCCCACCGGCCCGACTCGCGCCACAGTTCAGCCGGTTGCAGCTGGGGCAGCAGGCACTCCTGCGCGCCCGTAATATTCATCTCATCGCGCACAATATCTGAGATCTTGTTGAGCACTCGCCACAGCAGGGGCAGGTAGGCGTAGACCCCGCTGGCAACACGACGCATGTACCCCGCCCGCAGCAGCAGTTTGTGGCTAGGAATCTCGGCCTCTGCCGGATCTTCTCGTAGGGTGACAAACAGCATTTGGGATAGACGCATGGGGGTCTCCAACGGTGACTGGGGAGGGCTCATAGGCCATAGTAAACGAGGACGGGCAGCCCTTCCATCACCTGACCGGTGCAGCCGGAACTGTTTGGCGCTCGATTACCTGCTGGCGCCTATCGGGAATGGTAGAGAAATCCGCTACAGTGTCTAAGCAGCCGTTCTAGAATTGGCGCTGGGCGTTGGCCTTTGGCCGGTCTTCGACTATTTCCCGCAGCTCAACCAGAATTGTTGCATTGCAAGGGAAGCGGCATCTGCCCATCGTTCCTGAAAATAGCCTCGCCGAGAGACTGACGCTGCAATATCCTGCATCCTCAAGGTCTGGGTTAGGCGTACCGTCTCAACTATTGCTCATCTATGAAAAAAGTTTTCGTCCTCGACACCAACGTATTGCTTCACGATCCGATGGCAATGTTCAGGTTTGAGGACAACGATGTGGTGTTACCCATCACCATCATTGAAGAACTCGATCGCTTCAAAAAAGGCACAGCCGACACCGGCCGCAACGCCCGCTATGTGTCGCGCACTCTAGACGAGCTGCGCCAGCAGGGATCACTGGTGCAAGGCATTCCTTTAGAAAAGGGCGGCACCCTCAAGGTGGCCCTATGCCACCGCGATACCCTACGGCAGCTGCCCGCCGAGCTGGAGGGCGACCAGGGCGACAACGCTATTCTCGCCGTGGCAATGGAGTACAAACACCACCACGACATGCCCGTGGTGCTGGTCAGCAAAGATACCAACTTGCGCATTAAAGCCAATGCCGTCGGGCTGGTGGCCGAAGACTACGAAACCGACAAGATTGACTACGACGACCTCTACACCGGCACCCTGGAGGTGATGACCTCCGCCGAGGCCATGAGCCAGCTGTTTGGCAACGGCTACCTAAAGCTCGATGTGCCCCTCCACCCCAACCAGGCCGTGACCCTGGTCGATGAGTCAAACCCGAACCACACAGCACTAGCGATGGTGCAGGGCAGCAGCGGCAAGCTGGTGCCCCTCAGCAAGCTACCCCACGCTGGGGTATCGCGGGTGCTGCCCCGCAACCGCGAGCAGCGATTTGCCTTTGAGCTGCTGCTGCAAGACTCGATCTCGATGGTGACCCTGGTGGGCAAGGCGGGCACGGGGAAAACGCTGTTGGCGATCGCCGCCGGGGTGCAAAAAGTCGCCGACGAGCGCCTCTACTCGCGCCTGCTAATCGCTCGCCCCATCGTGCCCCTGGGCCGCGACATCGGCTACCTACCCGGCGATATGCGCGAAAAGCTCAACCCCTGGATGCAGCCCCTCTACGACAACTTCGACCTCATCTTTGGCACCCAGGACATGCGGGGTCGCCCTGAACACTGGCGGCGCGGCCACGAAGAAATGATCGACCAGGGGCTATTGCAGATTGAGGCGCTGACCTACATTCGGGGGCGCTCGATTCCCAAGCAGTTCCTGATTGTCGATGAAGCCCAAAACCTCACCCCCCACGAGGTCAAAACTATTCTCACCCGCGCTGGGGAAGGCACCAAAATCGTTCTGACCGGCGACCCCGACCAGATCGACAACCCCTATGTTGACGCCTCTAGCAACGGCCTAACCTACGTCGTCGAGCGGTTTAAGGATGAAGCCCTAGCTGGGCACATAACGCTCAATAAAGGGGAGCGATCGGGCCTGGCTGAGCGGGCCGCGATGCTGTTGTAGAACTTGCCGATTTACTGTTGCCAACCTAAGGCCGCTCACTGGCGATCGCCTGGTTTGATTGAGCTTAAATATTCCACTTTTTTGCTCTGCGCTATTGGGTTTGAGCCATTAGGCCAGTTAGCCTTGCGATCGAAATCCATCGATCAGCGATAGGCGATCTTTATGAATATGCTTCATATTCATTCACTAAACACTACTTAAATCAACGTTAAACGGCATTGACGACAACAGAAATACCCTTAAATTATCGGCATTCCTTGACCATTTTCGAAAAGAAGTTAACCTTTACCTTTGCGCCCCATAGGGTCTTTTTAACTTGTTAGGATGCCACCAAATCTAGCAACGGGAGATTCTTTATGACTCGCTTTCTTGTAGCCGTAGTAGATGGTGCCAAAGCTAAGTTTTTGACCCTTGAGCCCGTGGCAGTGCCAGAGTTAGAATCGGGTCCCGATTTGATCGAACGTTGCCAACTGCTAAATTCAGCAGCAGAAGTTTCCAATCAAGACCTGGGGGCTAACACTAAAGCCAGTCGCAACCGGGGCAGCGGCAGCCGAGGCCACAGCTACGACGATCGCCGGGACAACTACCTAGTTGAGTTTGAGCGCCGCTTTGCCCAAGCCATTGGGTCGCAGATGGAAGCATTGATTAATGCTTATGATCTCAATACTCTGGTGCTAGTGGCCGAGCCGCAGATTTTAGGCACATTGCGCACCTGTTTAGCGGGAATGAGCGGTCGATTGCAGGTGCAAGAACTGGCCAAAGACCTGTGCAAAATGAAACCTCAACAGCTGCAAGATTACCTGGCCCAAAAGGGTGTGTTGCCAACTCGGCAGGTGGCACTGGCAACGGGGCGATCGCGCTACAGCAACAGCTAGCGAATCTAGCTCAAGTTTACTGATCTAGCAGAGCCAGGGCCTCATTTAGCGGCAAGGGAGGGCTAAATAGAAAGCCCTGGCCAATGTCACAGCCCATCGATTTTAGAGCCGCCATCTGGGCAGGGGTTTCAATGCCCTCAGCCACGGTGGGCAGACCCAGTTGGCGAGCGATATCGATAATCGAGCCGACTAAAATTTTGGCGCGATCGCTGCTGCACAACTTTTGAATGAACGACTGATCAATTTTCAAACAGTCGATCTCGCAGCGCTCTAGATAGTTGAGACTAGAGTAGCCGGTGCCGAAGTCGTCGAGGGAAACCTCAAATCCGGCGGCGCGGCACTTGCCGATGGAGTCAATGGCCTCAGCTTCATTCAAAAAGATCCGCTCCGTCACCTCTAGCTTAATCTGCTGGGCCTCAACGCCATGGCGCTGAGTGCAGGCAATTAACCGCTCAAAAAAGTCAGGCTGCTGGAACTGACGTACTGAGATGTTAATGCTAATAAAAAAGCCAGCGCGGTTCTGACCTCGGCTTTCCAAGTGCTTTTGAAAACGGCGCAGATCGGCGCAGGAGTGATCTAAAATCCAGTCGCCCATGGGCAAAATTAGCGAGGTTTCTTCGGCCAAGCTAATAAACCGTAGAGGAGTCACAGAGCCGCGCTGAGGGCACTGCCACCGCAGCAGCGATTCAAAGCCCACAATGGTTCCTGTAGTGAGATTAAGAAGGGGCTGATACACCAACGACAGCTCATCGTTGTGGACGGCATTTTGCAGGTCAGACTCTAGCTTGATGTCGTCTAAAATTTGCTGGTGTTGCTGACTTTTAGCGTAGGCTTTTTCAGTTATAGCGGGGCTGGGCAGACCCATGTGAGGGTTTGCCAGAGCCTTGATGTAGGTATTGTAGGCTCGGTTGCGATGCAGCGACATAGAGATAAACAGCCGCACCATTGGCGACGACGACTCGATGCGCTCAGCTACTCGAGCTGCCGATACCACAATACAGCGGCAGGGGCTAAGAGCTTTAGCCGAGGCCGAGCGAGGCGAGGCGTCAATAATGCCCATTTCCCCAAAAATATCCCCTGGCCCCAGAACATTGAGCTGAATTGAATTGTTGCCAGAACCCACGAAAATCTCAACGTAGCCCGACTCAATAATGTAGGCTTTATCGGCGGCGCTGCCCTCGACAAAAATCGTTTCACTGGCCGCAAATAGTCGAACATTGCAGTCAGGGGCGATCGCCATGTCGGCCACTAGGCTAGTGCTGTCGCTGTCTTCAAAGGCGGGTTCCATAGGAGGCAATGAACCGGGGGATATGGAGCAAGACAAGGCAGGAAAGATTTTCATGGCAAGCACGATTTTTCAGGGGGTTGCTCTAGCATCTCCCATTTTTAGAAGGGCGTTCATAACCCCAGTATGAAGTGTCGGTGAGCGTTTCTAAAAAGCCTAGCCAATCACAGCTTCATCATGTAGCTGTCACCCACCGCTATGATCTAAATCACAACAATTGCAGGATAAATTAACTAGCATCCGCCAGAATATGGACGGCGTCTTTAGCCTATCGAAGCATCCTTAGGCCAAAGACACCACAAGGGGCCAGCCCCATACCCTCCTTCGCTGTGTTGACGCTATGACTGCCTTTTCTACCCCCTCTGCTTGCAATTCGGTTGGCCAGGTTACTGTAGTGGGGGCGGGCAACGTAGGCAGCACCCTAGCCCAGCGTCTGTTGGAGCGCGACCTGGCCAATGTGGTGTTGGTCGATATTGTTGAGGGTCGCCCTCAAGGTGTCGCCCTCGACCTATCCCAGGCGGCGGGTTGCGAAGGGCACAACCGCACCATTGTGGGCACCAACGATTACCATGACACCGCCAACTCAGACATTGTGGTAATTACCGCTGGACTGCCCCGCCGCCCCGGCATGACCCGCGACGATCTCACCCAGGTCAACGGCAAGATTGTGATCGACACCCTGCGCCAGGCCCTGGCCGTATCGCCTCAGGCCAGCGTGGTTATAGTCACCAACCCGCTCGATGTCATGACCTACCTAGCCTGGAAAGCCAGTGACCTGCCTCCCCAGCGGGTGATGGGCATGGCCGGAGTGCTCGACTCGGCCCGATTTCAAACCTTCATTGCCTGGGAGTTGGGAGTGCCTCCGCGGGATGTTTCAGCCATGGTGCTGGGAGGCCACGGCGACCTAATGGTGCCCCTGCCCAGCTACACTACCGTCAACGGCATTCCGGTGGCTGAGCTAATTCCTGCACCCTGTCTCCAGGCGCTGATCGATCGCACCCGCAACGGCGGTGCTGAAATTGTGCAGCTGCTCAAGCAGGGGGGTGCTTACTACGCACCAGCCTCCTCGGCCTGCGTCATGGTAGAGTCAATGCTGCTCAACCAGCGGCGCATACTGCCCATAGCCGCTCATCTGACAGGCCAGTATGGCCTGAGTGATCTCTACCTAGGCGTGCCCTGCCGCCTGGGCCAGGGGGGAATTGAAGACGTTTTAGAGCTATCGCTTACGCCAGCTGAGCAGGCGGCCCTAGAGCAATCGGCGGCCTCCGTAAAGGAGCAAATACCGCTGGCCCTAGCCTTGTTAAATCCGTAATTTCTTTGGGAAATCCTATCCGCGGAATCCCCAGTTGCTAGTCAATAGAGATGTAGCGGGCTATGCCCTTGCGAGGTTTTAGGGTGTGCGTCAGAATTGCCAAATTTGCTTTAGCTCGACCTGAAACATCTAGCGCTGCCCTTTCAGGCTAGTAGAATCACCAGCAGCAGAAAACCAAAAACCGAAGCGCCAGACTGCCAGAAAATTTTAGAAGCTGTGTTGTCAACCATGGCGTTTACCTTACAGGTTAAGGATAGAAACACTGTGTGCTCTAAGTATTCCCGAATCTAACTTTAGAATCTTGGGGCTTAGACTCTCAGGCTCTAGTCTCACTGTAGGTTGGTAGGGCTAAAACTGCCGTGATAAACGCTCTATACCTCGGTGATGCCGAAGCCCTGCGGCGGTGATCTCAATCAGCTGTTTAGTCCAATACTATGAATTCAACCGCCCTGCCCCAGTTTTTGCAACAGTCTTCGGCTCACTACTGGCTCCAAAATGCTCGACTGCCCCTGGCCTGCGTTGACGAATCGGTGACCTGGAATGCGATCGCAGCTCTAGCCGCCCCTCCAATATCAGAAGAATTAGTCGCTGCCCACCTGGAAATTCAGGATGGTCGCATTGCGGCAATTATCCCCACTAGTCAGCCCATCGATTCCGAATGGCCCAGCTGGGATCTGCGGCAGGGCATGGTGTGGCCCTGCTTCGCCGACTGCCACACCCATTTGGACAAAGGCCACACCTGGTTTCGCAACCCCAACCCCGATGGCACCTTTAACTCAGCTCTTCAAGCGGCCGATGCCGACCAGAGCCACTGGAGTGCCGCAGACCTTTACCCCCGCATGAACTTTGGTCTGCGGTGCAGCTATGCCCACGGCACTCAGGCCGTTAGAACCCATTTGGACTGCTTGAACGGGCAAGAGGAGATCAGCTTTGCGGTCTTCGATCGGCTGCGGCAGGAATGGAGGGGCAAGATCGAGCTCCAGGCCGTGTGCCTAGTGTCGATGGACTACTACGATCGCCCTGAGGGCAAACATCTGGCGGATACTGTTGCCCGATACGGCGGCGTTTTAGGCGGAGTCATCTATCCCCAACCCGGTCTGGAAACTCAGATCGATCGCGCCTTTGCCCTGGCCGAGGCCCGGGGTCTGGACATCGACTTTCACGCCGATGAAAGTCTTGACCCCAAGGCCGAAGGCCTACGGGTGGTGGCCGAGACCAAACTGCGGCGAGGCTTTGCTGGGCGGGTCAACTGTGGCCACTGCTGTAGTCTCTCGGTGCAGGCGAGCGATCGCGCCCAAGATACCTTGACTTTGCTTAAGCAAACCGGCATCAGCGTCGTCAGCCTGCCAATGTGTAACCTCTACCTGCAAGATCGCCAACCGGGCCGCATGCCCCGCTATCGCGGCGTCACCCTGCTGCCTGAGCTGCGTCAGTTTGAAGTGGCCGTAGCCCTGGCCAGCGACAACTGCCGCGACGCGTTCTTTGCCTACGGTGACCACGACATGGTGGAGGTGTTTACCCAGGCGGTGCGCATTGGCCAGCTTGATCGCCCCATTGGCGACTGGCCCCAAGCCGTGACCCGCACCCCAGCCCAGATTATGGGCCTAGAGGCGGGGCTAATTGGCACAAGCCGCCCGGCGGATCTGGTGGTATTCAAGGCCCGTAGCTTTAGCGAGCTGCTGTCGCGGCCCCAGGGCGATCGCATCGTCCTGCGCCAGGGTAGCCCCATCGACACTACCCTGCCCGACTACGCCGAACTCGATGCGGTGGTGGGGGTAGCCTAATTAGCCCCGCCCCAACCTGGAAAACCGAACTTCCCTGGAGCGTGGGGTTTGCTACGCTAAACCCAGAGGTAGATGTGGGTCTGGCAGAAGCGGCGGTCGCCCTTCCCAGCCCCAAGCTGGCTATGGACAATAGTCACCACTTGAGTCGCGGGTTTTTAGGAGGATTGGAATGGCTGCTACGGGCTTTAAAGACTACTACGCGGTGCTGGGGGTCAATCGCACGGCAAGTGCCGACGAGATCAAGCAGTCTTTTCGCAAGCTGGCCCGCAAGTACCACCCCGATGTGAACCCCAACGACAAAACCGCTGAGGCCAAGTTTAAAGAGGTGAGCGAAGCCTACGAGGTGCTCTCCGACGCCGACAAGCGCAAAAAGTACGACCAGTACGGTCAATACTGGCAGCAGGCTAGTCGAGCCGGAGCCGGCACCGCCTACGGCAGCCCCGGCGACATGGGCGGTTTTGACTTTAGCAACTACGGCAGCTTTGACGAGTTCATCAACGAGCTGTTGGGTCGTTTTGCTACCCCCGGCGGCGGCAGTGCTCGCTCTTATCCCTATGGTGCTCCGGGGGGTGGGGCAGGTGGGCCTGGGTTTGGCTACGAAGCCGCCCCTAACCAATCCTTTGATCAAGAGGCCAGCATTCGCCTCACCTTTAGCGAAGCCTTCCACGGTGCCCACAAGCGCCTGCGCATTGGCAACGACAGTGTGGAGGTGCGCATTCCACCGGGGGCCAAGCAGGGCAGCAAGATTCGCCTCAAGGGCAAGGGGCCGATGAACCCCTACACCAAGCAGCCCGCCGATATTTATTTAGTGGTGCAGCTAGAGGGGCATAGCTTCTTTACCTTAGAGGGCGACAGCCTCACGGCCGAGGTACCCATCACCCCCGATGAGGCGGTGCTGGGGGGCAAGATTGATGTGCCTACCCCCGATGGTAGCGTGACCATGAACCTACCTGGGGGCACGCGCTCGGGTCAAACTCTGCGGCTGCGAGGCAAGGGCTGGCCTCGACCCAAGGGCGATCGCGGCGATCTGCTGATCAAAGTGGTGATTACGCCACCGACAAGCCTCAGCGACACCGAGCGCCAGCTGTACGAAAAAATTCGCGATGGCCGCACGACTAACCCACGCCAAAGCCTGACCAACACGCGCCTGTAAATTGTTAAAAACGAGCGCAACTAAAAGCCCCCCAATTCTCTAATGAAGAATTGGGGGGCTTTTGGATAAAGATTAGGGCAAAGAACCTACAGTTCCTCAGCTCGGCTGAGGTCGCCGTAGAGCAAGCTAAGTAGCGCGCCACAGCCCAGCAGCTTGACGGCCTCTAAGCCAAAGTACAGCCCGTGCATCTGGTTCATCGCACCGGGTACTTCAACGGTAGCGGCAAAGGGGTCTAGGGAAGCACCCAGGGCAGCCATGGCCGGGGCGATCGCATAGGTCAGCACCAGGGTGAGGGCCAACAGGCCTAGCCCGATCTCTACGGCCCAACGGCTGCGCAGGCCGCTGGCCACCACGGGGCGCTGGGGGCGAGACTGTCGAGCCGCCAATAGACCGGTCAAAATAACGCCAGCGCAGAGCAGCTCTAGACGATTAAATACCCAAAACATGGCGTAGCCCGCCGAACCAAAATCGGGCTGGCTCATCATGCCGCCAACAAACAGCCCGGGCATGATGACAAAATCCATTAGCAGGCTGCTGCTGAACCAAAACATGAGCGCAAACACAACTGCCCCGATCCAGGGGGTGGGTTTAGCGGTGGGGTGAGATAGCGAATTCATGAATATATGCCTAGTGAGGGATGATAGGTGAAGTGCTGGGTCAGAAACTCGGGGCTTTGGGCTGAGTTCCTTATTTATCAATGATTTCAGCCTAGCGAACTTTATTGGCCGCCAGTGTGAATTATTCTTTCGGCAATGCTGTTACAATCCGGCCGTTACGTTGTGACATAAAGACGAAAGGCTCTACCGTTGCGGCTTTGGGGCGATCGCAGGAGTCCGGCAACAGCAACAGCCGAGAAAAAACGTAATCTCCTGTCACAAGCGGTAATATCTCAATCATCCCTAATCGGCCCACAGATATCTAGCCGAGACGCCCACTAAATCTGACCCCAATCACTGCCACAAAGGCAAAGCAAGAACAAAGCCCGGTAAGGTAAGGCTGGTCAATTTTCAGCGGAGCAACGACGATGGCCATTACGCACATTGTGTTTGATATGGGTGGGGTGCTGATCGAGCTACAGTGGCTTGAGCGAGTCAAAGACTTGCTGGGTCGTCCCATCACTATCGAGGAGATCCACCGCCTTTGGGTCAGCGCCCCCTGCGTCGTCGATTTTGAGAGCGGCCGCACCGACTTTGATGCCTTTGCTGCCGCCTTTGTGCAAGATTTTGGTCTAGCGATCGCCCCCGCAGTCGTTCAGCATGAGTTTTTAGAGATCGTGCGGGCACCGCTACCCCAGTGCAATGACGTGCTCACGGCCCTCAAATCCCGCTACCATCTATCGCTGCTGTCGAACACCAACCCCGCCCACTACGAACGACTGCGCGATCGCTACGACTTTTTTGACTACTTCGACCAGCTATTTTTGTCCTACAAAATCGGTCTGATCAAGCCCAGTACAGCCATCTTTGAGCATGTGCTGTCAGCGCTCGATGCCCCCGCCAACAGCGTAGCGTTCTTCGACGACGGGGCGCGCAATGTTGAAGCGGCCCGCGCCCTCGGCATTCACGCCTACCGCGTCCACTCTCCCACCGAAGTCATGGCCATTGTGAAAAGCTTCTCCTAGCTCCACTCCCCTCAGGGCAGCCGGCAGACAACCTGGCCTACCAGCCCCGCCCAGGGCACCAGGCCAAACTCGCGGCTGTCGGTGCTCTCCGCCGCATTCAGCCCCTGCAAAAAGCAGCCGTCGGCATCGACATAGACCACCCACTTGATCAGCAGCAACTCCGGCTGGCGAGGATGCTCGGCCACCACCAGATCGCCTGGCTGGGGTCGCTGCGGGCCATAGGCGGAGGGGTTGATTAACACCTCCGTACCCGGCTCTAACAAAGGCAGCATCGAAGTCCCCACAATGCGAAACCGCCGTCGCTGGCGCAGCAGCCAGAGCACCAGATCGGTGAGCTGACTGTTGCGCAACTGCGACGGCGGCTGAAACGACGGGGAAGTCACGGCGGGGAGGGTGGGAAGCAAGAAGGTAGGGAAGGTCAGGGAGGTGAGGAGGGTGGGGAAGGTCAGGGAAAGCCCCCTTATCTCCCTCACCCCCTCATCCCCCTATCTTCCTCACCTTCCCCATCTCCTCTAGCTAGCGGTGTACCAAGACACATCACGGTTCTTGGTTGCCCAGAAAATGCCGTGGATTTTCTGCACGGCTTCCATCAGCTCGTTGGCATGCTGCACACTGACTTCGACCTTGCAGGCAGAGCAGAGTTTAGCGGCTTTCCAAAAGGTGTCATGTAGGTCAGGGAACTGCTCCAGGTGCACAGGCTTAAAGTAGTCCGTCCAAAGCACCAACAGCTCATCTTTGGTGATTTGGGCCTGCTCTTCTTTGATGGCGGTATAGCGGGCGAAGGTGTTGTGGTAGGCAACGGAAGCGGCCTTATCACCACTGGCGGGCACCTCAAGGTCGACCAGCTTTTTGGTCATCGACAGCACGGCTTCGGCGGCAATGCGAGCCGAGGAGGGGTCGTAAACGCCGCAGGGGCCGTCGCAGTGCGCGTGGACGGCGGCGGCGGGGAACCATGCCTGTAGCTTAGCGATTGCTTGGTTGAGCATAATCATCCTGGTAATGAATAGAAATACGGGCAAAAAGCGAGAATTTTTTGCACCTGGCCCGAGCGGTAGCCCCGCACCCGACGGGGTGAAACATTCCTATGCCGGGCGGGGGGATAAGCCAGGCCACGTTTCATATTGTTAACGCTATTGAGCCCTTCCGCAACCTCCGCCCCTGCTGTTGGCGGTCGATCGGCCAGAATTGGCAAGGCGGGCAGTTGTGCTCAGGCTCGGCTTCAGTACATTTGTATGATTATCTTCAAGGGAATGGCCGCTTAACTATGAGGCAGTTGGCAATGATATTTTCTCGACGGCGTCTCTGGAGCCGACTGTCGTTGGTGGTCCTGGCGTTGGGGCTGGCAGGCTGTGGGAACCTGCTGTCGATGCTTAATTGGGTTACCCCTGTAGATGTATCAACCCTACCTCCCTGCGTCGATGACGACTGCAACTGTGGCGACTTCGCTAGCCAGTCCCAAGCTCAGGCAGTGCTCGATGCCTTTGGGGGCGATCCCTACGGCCTCGACGGTGACGGCAACGGTAGAGCCTGCGAGCTGCTGCCCGCCGAAACACCGGCTGTCGATCCACCGGCCTCACCCTCTAGCAACCCCCACCTGGCGTTGGGTAACCCCAGTCAGGCGGCGACCACCAACCCCAATAACTATTTAATTCAGCGCAATCAATACGCACTCAGCTACAGCCGCGATCGCAACGGGCTCAACTGGGCCAGTTGGGAAGTCGATGCCGCTTGGTTGGGCTCCACCGATCGCCAGGACGACTTTCGTCCCGACGGAGCGCTGCCCGCTGGGTTTTACCAGGTTCTTCCCAACGACTATCGGGGCAGCGGCTACGATCGCGGCCACGTGGTGCCCTCGGGCGATCGCACCGGCAGCGTAAGCGACAACGCTGCCACCTTTTTGATGACCAACATCATTCCCCAGGCCCCTGACAACAACCGTGGCACCTGGCGGGAACTGGAGGAATATGGGCGATCGCTGGTCTACCAGTACGACCACAGCCTGCACGTGTTTGCTGGCGCCTACGGCAGCCAGGGCAGCATCAGCAACCGCACCATTGTCATACCCTCTCGCCTGTGGAAAATCATCGTGGTGTACGATCGCCTCCCCGACGGAGGTTTAGGCATTGGCAGTGACAGTCAAATAATTGCCGTTGACCTGCCCAACAGCAACCAGGTCAGCCCTGACTGGCGTCGCTACCAAACCTCAGTCCAACGCATTGAAATAGCCACTGGCTATAGCTTCTTTGAGAATCTACCCGCCGAGCTTCAGGCCATTCTTAAGGCCCGCACCAGCGACCCGCTCCCATGAGTGGGTACCTAATTCCAGATCTGGAATTGGCAGTATACTATAGTTAAAAAGATAAAGTTAAATTTTAGGCTTAGTTCAATATGATATTGGGTTTAGTTATTAAAACTGCGTTAGAGCGATTTTGCGGGCGTAGCCAGTTCAGCTGGACAGTTGTTCCCTGATACAACTGCTAAGAACAAGGTAGATTTTGGCTTTATTTTGTCAAATTCACATTATTGATTTGACAGAGTGCGTTTACTTCAGGTGAAAACAGTAGATCCACTCATCTTAAGGCTTACTAACAGGGCTTCAGTGCAGTCTAAGGTGTTGAATTCCTTCAACTTTTACTTAAGAAGCTGTAAAGTTAATCCCTGAAATTTTGTTAGTTTTAGCAGCGTGGATTAGCCCATTCACCCCTTACCAGGCGAACTTTTCTACCTTTAAGCCTAACTAATCTCTAGATTTTTTTGATAGAAACGGCTACACTCTTAGCCTTGTTCTCTATATGAATGCTTTGGCTAGGCCTAGCTTTCTTGAGTCAGATCTCACTATTGATTGAGTGATTAGTCTACTGAGTTAACTAGAATCAGCATCTACACTGCTTATAAGATAGATGACTCGTTAAGTTGATTATTATTCATATTTATGGCAAATAGATACGGTTTGAAGCGTTTGTCGATTTTCGTAGACGGCAATAATATGTTCTACGCCCAGCAAAAAAATGGCTGGTTCTTTGATCCAAAGCGGGTACTCGAATATTTTCTTAGCCTTGACGGTGGGGCTACCCTAGTAAATGCCTTTTGGTATACCGGGCTGAAAGATCCTCAAGACCAGCGCGGTTTCCGGGATGCGCTGATCAGCCTTGGCTACACTGTACGGACCAAAATTCTCAAGGAGTATTACGACGATACCTCCGGGCGATACTCCCAAAAAGCTAATCTCGATATTGAGATTGCCATCGACATGTTCAATACCGTAGATCAGTACGATGAGGTTGTTCTTTTTAGTGGCGACGGCGACTTTGAGCGGGCTATTGAGCTGCTGCGCTCCAAAAACACCCACATAACGGTTGTCTCGACAGAAGGGATGATTGCTCGTGAACTGCGCAACGCCACCGATCGCTACATCGACCTCAACAGCGTTCGCAAGTACATTGAGAAAGACTAGGTGTCAGGTTGGTCCCAGGGTTGTGCTGCTTTGCCTAGCCTCGCTGCCCTGGGAAACGACTCGATCGTGCGATCGCCCGACCCTGTTATACTAGCTAACTGTAAATATCTATGCCGATGTGGCTCAGTGGTAGAGCACTCGATTCGTAATCGAGCGGTCGCGGGTTCAAATCCCGCCATCGGCTTTTAGCAAGAACTTTCCTTTTGCGGATTTGGATCCAAAAGGATAGCTCTTAACTAACCAGCGACTCCCCTGGCCCATGGATGCGATGTTGATTCGGCATAATAGACGCGATCGCACCCCTACTGAGCTAGCGCCACAAATTCCTAGCACTTAGCCTCATTGGTTCATCGCTTAAGTTACCCAAGCTTTCGTTAGCTCGGCAACCGTTTTAGGTCAGCTAAGTTAATAGCAAAGGCTATATCTGTATTTAGATTGATTAACGAGCACTGCCCACTCGATGAAGATCTGACTCCATTTCATCAGGGGCTAAGCCACTTACTCGTCCTAACGAGTTAGAGTCCAGTTATTCTATCTCCGCAGTCTCACGGCAAGACAGCCTCCTCAAGGATTTTTGGAGGCGCCGCCAGGAATTAAATCCAGGTTATGGAGTGAAATAACTGCGAGAATAGAGGTAGTTAAGGAGTGCTAAGAGGGCATCCTTAGTGCAGCAGTTTGAACACAGGCAGTTTGGTTAGAGACCCCCATGAATTTCTTCGGTAAATGTCTTGAAGAAGAATATCCCTGCGACTTAACCCCCACCCTTCAGGCGCAGGCAAGCTCAGGGTACCCCCGTCCTCAGCTACAGCGTTCTCAGTGGACTTCCCTGGATGGCACTTGGAAGTTTACCTACGATGACGAAGGGCACTTTGCACGACCCAGCGATGTTACATCGTGGGGTCAGAATATCGAAGTTCCCTTCGCTCCCGAATCTATCCGCAGTGGTATTCATGACACGGGGTTCCATCCAAATTGTTGGTATGAACGAGAGTTTGAGGTGGCGGCAGAGGGCAATCGCGTCCTTCTCCACTTTGGAGCTGTCGACTATCGGGCACGGGTTTGGGTAAACGGCCAGTTCATGGTTGACCACGAGGGCGGGCACACACCCTTCTCGATGGATATTACGTCCGTGTTGCGCCCAGATGGCAAGCAGACGGTGACCGTATGGGCCGAAGACGACCCCACTGACTTGGCAAAACCACGGGGTAAGCAGGACTGGCAGCGGGAACCTCACAGCATCTGGTATCCCCGCACCAGCGGTATCTGGCAGACGGTGTGGTTGGAAAAAGTCCCTGTCACCTATATCGATCGCATCAAATGGACACCCCACTTTGAGCGCTGGGAGATTGGCTTTGAAGGGTTTGTCTCCGGCGACCTGCAAAAGGAAATGCACCTAAAGGTGCGGTTGACGGTGGGCAAGCAGCTCCTAGTCAACGACATGTATGAGGTGCTGAATGGCGAAATTCACCGCCGTATCGCTCTATCCGACCCCGGTATTGATGACTATCGCAATACATTGCTGTGGAGTCCTGAGAAGCCGACCCTGATTGATGCTCAGATTCAACTCTGGTGTCAGGGGCAATTGGTGGATGAGGTGCAATCCTACACCGCCATGCGGACGGTAAATATTCAGCGCGATCGCTTCATGCTCAACGGGCATCCCTACTATTTGCGGCTGGTGCTCGATCAGGGCTATTGGGAAGACACACTGATGACGGCCCCTTCTAATGAAGCGCTGCGCCAGGACGTGGAACTGGTTAAGCAAATGGGCTTCAACGGCGTGCGTAAGCACCAGAAGATTGAAGATCCCCGCTTCCTTTACTGGGCCGACGTGCTGGGGCTGCTGGTGTGGGAAGAAATGCCCAGTGCCTACCGCTTTAGCCCTAAGGCAGTAGAACGGTTGACGAAGGAGTGGACGGAGGTCATCGAACGGGATGCTAGCCATCCCTGCGTTGTTGTCTGGGTGCCCTTTAACGAGTCCTGGGGCGTGCCCGACCTGACCGCAACTCCGGCCCATCGCCACTGTGTCCAGGCGTTGTATCACCTGACCAAAACCCTTGATCCCACCCGTCCGGTGATTGGGAATGATGGTTGGGAAAGTACGGCTACCGATATTTTGGCAATCCACGACTATGACACGCAATCCCATAGTCTGGCAAAACGCTATGGGCCTGAGGTGAAGTTGGCGGATCTATTCGATCGCCAGCGTCCCGGCGGTCGGGTGCTAACCCTAGACGGCTACCCCCACCAGGGACAGCCAATCATGCTGACGGAGTTTGGCGGCATTGCCTGTACCAAACCCGAAGAGCAGAGCAACACCTGGGGATATGCGCGCTCAGATAACGCACTGGAGTTTCAGCGGCAGTATGCGGAGCTACTGCAAACGGTGAATCAGGTGGAAATGTTCAGCGGTTTCTGCTACACCCAGCTGACAGATACCTTCCAGGAGGCAAATGGGCTGTTATACATTGATCGCACGCCAAAGTTCCCCATTTGGGCGATCGCATCTGCCACTTTAGGTAGGGGGATGGGAGAGGATGCCCCGTCTATGCTGCAAGAGCCTGTAAAAGTAGCCCAGGCCCACATAGAACATGCACTCTCAGACGCTCTTGAAGCCAGATGGGCGCAACCTCACCCTGTACAGCCGATCACCCATTGCGGCGGGAATAACTGCGCCTAGTCCGAGCAGCGACCCCGTCCAGGCCAACCCTCACCTCCGCTGGCATCCGCTGCGGGGGGAGTGGGTGGCCTACGCGAGCCATCGCCAGGGGCGGACATTTATGCCGCCTCCAAAATATAATCCGCTGGCTCCCACCAAAAACCCGCAATTTCCCACCGAGTTACCCCAGGGCAACTACGACATCGCGGTATTTGAGAATCGCTTTCCGTCGCTGATTCCGTCAGCGGCGGATTCCCCGCGTGAAATTGTGGATACAGTGCCTGCCAATGGCGCCTGCGAGGTGGTGGTGTTTACCCAAAATCCTCAGGCGGCGCTGAGTTCGCTACCGCTGGATCATATTGAGCTGCTGTTTCAGGTGTGGGGCGATCGCACCCAGGCCATCAGCCAGCACTCCCAAATCGAATACGTGCTGCCCTTTGAGAATAAAGGGGTTGAGGTGGGGGTGACGCTACACCATCCTCACGGACAAATTTATGCCTATCCTTTTGTGCCTCCGGTCCCAGCTCGGATGGGAGCCTGTCAGCAGGAGTATTATCAGCAGCACCAGCGGGGGTTGTTGGAGGATTTGATTCAAGCTGAGATTGAGGACAATCAGCGGATTTTGTATCGGGATGAGTGGGCGATCGCCTTTATTCCGGTATGCGCGCGGTATGCCTACGAGGTGTGGATTGCACCGATTCATCCCGTGGCAACATTTATGGATCTAACCGCTGACCAACGAGCGAGCTTAGCCAGAGCGCTCAAGACGGTGACCCTGAAGTATGACGGATTGTGGCAGCGTCCATTTCCCTATTTGATGGCCTGGTTTCAGGCTCCGGTGAACGGGGAAGAGCATCCGGAATGGCACCTTCACGCCCAGTTTTATCCACCCTATCGCACGTCAGACAGGCTTAAGTATTTGGCCGGAACGGAACTGGCGGCGGGCATGTTTGCCAACGATGCGCTGCCGGAAGAAAAAGCTAAGGAATTACAGGCCGTTAAGGTTGAGCTGGAAGAAGTCACGCATGTCTAATACGAGTCCTACCTGGCTACGCCTGATTGGTAGGGGCATTGCACTGCAATGCCCCTACGAGGTGCCTGTTTTGAATTGGGGTTTCTCATGTCAGATGTCGCATTAAGGGAGGTCTTTACTTTGGCCAGAAGCCGCCGCCGCTGTAGGGTGGGCACTGCCCACCATTAGGGAGACTGTTTTTCAGAAGTCGCCTAAGTAATGAATTATCACTGACCACTGAACAGAGCAACGGTTTGCCATGAATCGGTTAGAAGAAATTTCTGAAAAATTAGCCGTGCTGCGGAACACGCTCCAGGAAACGGACGCCGCCGGAATTCGCCTGCGGGGAACTGATTGGTTTGCTTGGGCAACGGCTGGGGGCTCCAACACCGTGCTATTGGCTGCTGAGGCGGGGGTCGCTGAGGTACTGGTGACCTCCACCGATGCCTGGGTACTGACCGATGAAATCGAGGCCCAGCGGCTCAAGGATGAGGAACTGCCAGAGGGTTCTCCCTACAAACTTCAGGTCAGTCCGTGGGCACAGGGTGCTGAGCGCCAAGCCTTTGTGCAGGAAGCGACCCAGGGTGGTCAAGTGTTGAGTGACAAGCCGTCGGGAGGCTCTACTGAAGCGACCCTGCCTGCATCTCTCATTCAGCGGCGATGGGTAATGTTGCCTAGCGAGCTGGATCGGTACCGCCAGGTGGGACGACTGGCCAGCGAAGCCATGACCGAGGTTCTGACCCAGACCCAACGGACCTGGACAGAGCATCAGCTGGCGGGAGCCGGGGCAGCAGCGATGTGGGCCAGGGGCCTTCATCCAGCGCTGACCTTGGCAGCGGGCGATCGCCGCCTCCCCCTCTACCGCCACCCCTTACCCAGCGGTGAAACTTTGGGCCGACAGGCGATGCTGGTATTTTGTGCGCGAGGTCATGGGCTGATCGTCAGTCTGACCCGTTTTGTTTTCTTTGACAAATTATCCGAAGCGGACCGGCAACGCCATCGCACCATTGCTGAGATTGAAGCCGTTGCGCTCAATCATTCTCAAGTGGATACGCCGCTGAATGCCGTTTATCATGCCTTGGCAACGGCCTACGAACAACAGGGGTACCCCAACGCGATTCGGGAGCACCACCAGGGGGGAACCGCTGGCTATGGGGCGCGGGATGTCGTGGCTACCGCAGAGACGGGCGATCGCCTCGTGGCCCCCACTGCACTGGCCTGGAACCCCAGCATTCCGGGGGCAAAAATTGAGGACACCTTTGTTTTGCACCCGGATAACAGTTTGGAGAACCTGAGTTTTGACCCTCATTTTCCCCACCAGGACGTTGCCGAACGACTCCGACCGATTCCCCTGGAGCGTTAATTATGGACTACAGTCAAATTTTCAACACTGCCCCCGAGGTTGAAGCCCGTGCCCCCGGACGGGTAAACCTATTGGGTGAACACACCGACTACAACGATGGGTTTGTGCTGCCGACCGCCATTCCCCAACACACTGCCGTTGCCATCGGCTTGAGTCCCGACGATCGCCACCATTTCTACTCCGCTGAACTGGAGGAGCAGGTTGACCTCGACCCCGCTGGGGCCGCTCCCCAAGGCTTTGCCAGCTACGTTGACGGCTGCATTCGTGTCCTAGAAACGGCTGGACACAAAATTCCGCCTTT
This sequence comes from Nodosilinea sp. FACHB-131, assembly GCF_014695395.1. Classification (GTDB taxonomy): domain Bacteria; phylum Cyanobacteriota; class Cyanobacteriia; order Phormidesmidales; family Phormidesmidaceae; genus Nodosilinea. The sequence goes on along the minus strand of NZ_JACJOF010000024.1, from coordinate 37,415 downwards.
AAATATCTTCGTCACGTCGTCCGTCCCTATCGGTTCCGGGTTATCTAGTAGTGCAGCGCTGGAAGTAGCCACCCTGCGGGGGCTGCGATCGCTCCTCCACCTCCCCCTGGACGACGTACAGATCGCCCAGTTCGGCCAGCAGGCCGAAATTCAGTATGCCGGGGTCAGCTGCGGCATTCTCGACCAGATGGCCTCCAGCCTGGCTGATACCGACCACATGCTGTTCCTCGATACCCGCACCCTCGATCGCCGCATTCTGCCCTTCCCCACAGGCGCAGAGATTGTCGTAATCGACAGCGGTGTGGCGCGATCGCTCGCCACCAGCGGCTACAACCAGCGCCGCGCCGAGTGTGAAGCCGCTGCCCAACACCTCGGCGTCAAAGCCTTGCGCGATATTACCGACCCCCAGCAAGCCGAGTCACTGCCTGATCCACTCCGCCAGCGGGCCCGTCACGTGATCACCGAAAACAACCGGGTACTGCAAGCCCTAGAGGGCATCACCCCAGAACTTTTTGGGGAGCTGATGAACGCCTCCCATGCCAGTCTGCGAGACGACTACGAAGTTTCTGTCCCCGCCCTCGATGCGCTGGTAGATAGTCTTCAAACCACCCCCGATGTCTTTGGCGCTCGCCTCACCGGCGCCGGATTTGGCGGCGCCTGCGTTGCCCTAGTCGCCAAGGGAAAAGGGGGGGCGATCGCCCACTCCACCCTCGAACGCTACAACCACACTGGACACAACGGCCGTCTTCTCGTTAGCTAAACCGCCATGAGCAGCGAACCATCTCAAAACCACCTAGAAACTGGGCATCAGTTCATCGAAGGGGCCATTGAAGAGGCCATCGAAGAAGCTGATCTGTTCCTCACTTTTCTGGAAGAGCAAATCAAACTGGGGAGCACGGCTCCAGCCAAAACCGAACTCATGCCAGCCGACGAGCAACCATCGTCCCTCGAAGACGACACCTTCCTGACCGATTGGCTCTAACCCCACCAACACTTTAGCCACCAACCGCGAGGACCACCATGGCAACTGTTCACGGCAATCTTCAAGGGATCAAATCCAGCCATATTAAACAGTTGGAAAAGCTTTATGAGCAACGCTTACCGGGCGATCGCCTGCTCACCCCCGATATCGCCGAGCAACTTACCACGCTCAGCCAGACCATTCACCATCCCATCAGCGGCTACGTTAACCGCCGAGGACAAATTATCCGGGTGGGCGTCGGCACGCCTGTGCAAACGCCGCTTTCCGAAACCGATTTGCCCCGCCGCAGTGGCGATCGCCTCAGCGGCATCCGTTGCATCACGGTTCAGTTTCAGCCCCCAGACACCCGCGAATTTGTCGCCCTGATGCGCCAACGACTAGATGCCCTGGTGGTGCTGACCGTGGCCGACCCCAAAGGACACCGCAAGGGAAACGTCGATGCCGCCATCCAGCAGGTACACCTGGCCCACATCGTCCCCGATCCAGAACAGCCCTGGACCGTAGAGACGATCGCCCCCGATACCCTGTTTGAAGAAGATTTTGGCGATCGCATTCATGAATGGGAACGCGACATCCAGCAGGCCGGATTTGACCTATCCAACGCGCCAGCGGTGCAAGCCGATCACGATCGCGTTTTGCTGGTGGGCGTAATGGCCAACGGCATGACTGAGCAACAGTTTGAGGACAGTATTAGCGAACTGGTGCGTTTAGTGGAAAGCGCCCAGGGGGAAGTGGTTGGCATGGTGCAGCAGAAGCGATCGCGCCCCGACTCGCAAACGGTGATCGGCCAGGGCAAAGTGGAAGAGGTGACCCTAGAAGCCCAGCGTTCTAGAGCCAATTTGATTGTCTTCAATCGTGATATTTCTGCCACCCAAGCTCGCAACCTGGAAGAACAGATTGGTTTACTTGTCGTCGATCGCACCGAGGTTATTTTAGATATCTTTGCTCAGCGGGCGCGATCGCAGGCGGGCAAACTTCAGGTAGAACTGGCCCAGCTGGAATATATGCTGCCCCGGCTGCGGGGGCGCGGCCAGGCCATGTCGCGCCTGGGGGCAGGCATCGGTACCCGTGGCCCTGGCGAAACCAAACTGGAAACCGAACGCCGCACCATTCAGCGGCGCATTAACCAGCTTCAGCAAGAAGTCGATCAGCTTCAGGCCCACCGCGCCCGCCTGCGCCATCAGCGCGAGCAGCAGGCTATGCCGGCGATCGCCCTTGTCGGCTATACCAACGCCGGCAAATCTACCCTGCTCAACACCCTCACCCAGGCCGAGGTCTATACCGCTGATCAGCTGTTCGCTACCCTCGATCCCACCACTCGCCGCCTGACCGTCATGAACCCCGACACGGGCGATCGCCGCGATCTCCTCCTCACCGATACCGTGGGCTTCATCCACCACCTGCCCCCCGCCCTGATGGATGCCTTCCGCGCCACTTTAGAAGAAGTCACTGAAGCCGACGCCCTCTTGCATGTCGTCGATCTGTCCCACCCCGCCTGGGAACGCCACATCCAGTCTGTCCAAAACGTTCTGGACGAATTACCCTCATCCCCCGACGATGTGCTGCTCGTCTTCAACAAGGTTGATCGCACCGATAGCGAGACCCTCGCCCTGGCCCAACAAACCTACCCTCAGGCCCTCTTCATCTCTGCGACTGAACGCTTGGGCTTGGAAACCCTCCGCCAACGCCTCGTCCAATTCATCGACGTCCACGACATAACACCGCCTAAACCTGATCACCCTACCGATGCGGAGCAGCCCGACCCGGCTCACCGCTTTGGCTAAAAGGGCTGAGGGACGGGCTACCGTCTCCCAGCCGAGAGCCTGCGGGACGAAGGACCCTCAAGCCAAACCCTGCGCAAAAATCCACATCGCCCAATGCCCTCATTTCAATGTGACCAACTGGAGGAAAAGCTTATGCGCGTTCATCACCTCAATTGTGGCTGCATGTGTCCCCTCGGCGGCTCCCTCTTCGACGGCTTCAGTCGCAGCCTCACCGCCCATCTCGTTTGCCACTGTCTGCTGATCGAAACCAATCGCGAACTGGTTCTAATTGATACCGGTTTTGGATTGCGTGATGTGCAGGCTCCCTACTCCCGACTCAGCCCGTTTTTCATCCATTTCAACAACATCCAGTTTGACCGCAAATATACCGCCATCGAGCAAATTCAGCACCTCGGATTTTCCCCCAGCGATGTCCGTCACATTGTTTTGACCCACCTCGATTTTGATCATGCTGGTGGCCTAGAAGATTTTCCCGAAGCAACCGTTCACGTAATGCAAAGCGAGATAGAAACGGCCCGCGATCGCCAGGGGTTTATCGCCAGTCGGCGCTATCGCCCCAACCAGTGGGATGAGGTCAAGCACTGGCAACATTACAGAGCGGTAGGAGAACCCTGGTTTGGTTTTGAGGCTGTTCGTGACCTAGCCGGACTCCCTCCAGAAATTTTGCTCATTCCCTTAGTAGGGCACACCCACGGCCATGCGGGAATTGCCGTTCAAACCGCTGAAGGCTGGTTACTGCACGCTGGCGACGCCTATTTCTATCGGGACGAAATGAACCCGTCGCAGCGACACTGCACCCCAGGGCTGCGAGCCTATCAGTGGATGATGGAAGCCGATCGCACCGCCCGGCTACAGAATCAGGATCGGCTGTGGCAGTTGTCGTGCGATCACCACAACGACGTCCGCCTTTTCTGTAGCCATGATGCCGTTGAGTTGGACGCCTTCGTTCAGGCTTCACCCCAAGAGTTTTCGTTACGGTAACCTGAGTTCGGGATAAGCCTGGCATTGCAACCGCTGCGTGCCTTTGCCTGGCTAGCGTTGTGGTCCTCTCCTTAAATCCCTCTCCCTCAAGGAGAGGGACTTTGAGCGCTTCCGGCTCCCCTCTCCTCGTGGGAGAGGGGCTGGGGGAGAGGGCTGCCGGGAAACATTGCTAACTATGCCTAACCCGAACTGAGGTTACGGTAGGAACATTTTATACAATCCCCACCGTAAAAATCGTAGACTATCGGGTTTTTCCGCAGTAGAAATTGAGATTTTTGAAGATCGTCAAAATCACAGGCATTTCGCCTCTACCAATGGGGAGAATAGAAATATAACAAGGGTTACATTTTGTTCTGCTGTGGATCTTTGGCAGCACGATGTTATCCCTAACTCCCCCATTTAGCGGATTGCGCAATGATTCAGAGCATTCAAAGAACAACGTTTAGCACAACCGACTTAGATCAGCTTGCAGAAGACTTAAACCGAGATGGAATTTGCATCATTCGCGGGCTATTCGATCGCGCCCTGATTGACGAATGGAAAGCCGCCTTCGATGCCTTATTTCAGAAGCGGCAGCAACAGCCGGGTGGCGTCGCCCCTAGAGGCACTGCGCGCGGCTATGTGACTCTGCCCTGGGTTGCCCCCTTTGCCAATCCTGAAGTCTTCGCTAACTCAACCATTCTAGGCATCCTCGATCGCGTCTTTTATCAGGAATACAAGCTGGTACAGCTGGCCGCCGATATTCCCATGCAGGGGTCTGAATATCAGGACATTCACCGCGACTTTCGCCCCCTATTTTCCGACCAGATTGTGACACCGCTGTATGCCCTGGCGGTCAACTTTCCCCTGGTCGAAGTTACCGCCGACAACGGCCCCTTTGAGATGGCCCGGGGCACCCATGTGATGTCTCGCGAAGAAGGGCTAGTCAAACTTCGAGCGGGCGAAATTGAGATGGAGCAATTTCATATGCAGCTGGGAGATGTGATGGTGCGATCGCCCTTAGCTCTCCACCGCGGCACTCCCAACACCACTCCCGAACCCCGCCCCATGATAGTGATGGGGTACGTCATGCACTGGCTTCACACCCATAAGGTAGATTTAACCCTGGAGCAAGGCTATTACAATGAGTTGTCACCGCAACAGCAGCAGTTGCTCCGGTGCAACACCGTAGAACAGTTAGCCGACAACGCCACGGAAACCTACGTAAAGTTCGAATATTAGTCGCGGGGAGCGCGAGTTTGGCGATCGCAGGAGGTTGTTGAGCGCTGCCTCCTGCGATCGCTAACCTTAGCCCCGGTTCAACAATGGCTCCGCAAACCTATACCAATCCGGTCTATCCAGAGTATTTTGCCGACCCGTTTGTGTGGCAATACCAGGGGATTTATTATGCGATCGGCACGGGGCCAGCGGAAGCGGCTGGAGAGGTAGATGAGCTGCACAAGCGGCGAGTCTTTCCACTACTGACATCCGAGGATTTGATCCAGTGGCAGCCTGCCGAAAACGCTCTGCTGCGGCCTGATCCCGCTTTGGGGGATAACTTTTGGGCACCGGAAGTGGCTTATCACGAAGGCATCTTCTATCTTTACTACTCCGTTGGGCATGGGGATAAAAATCATCAGCTGCGGGTAGCCACCAGCATTGACCCCCTCGGGCCTTATCAGGATGCGGGCGAGCCGCTAATCAATCCCAATTCCTGTGCGTTTGCCATTGATCCCAGCCCGTTTCAGGATGACGATGGGCAGTGGTATCTCTTCTATGCCCAAGATTTTTTGGATACGGAACAGGGGGTGCGGGCAGGCACAGCCTTGATGGTCGATCGCCTCTCAACCATGACAACCCTCGCCGGAGCACCCAAAGTCGTTCTGCGAGCCCGCCACGACTGGCAACGGTTTTTGGCCGATCGCCCCATGTATGGTGGCACCTACGACTGGCATACCCTAGAAGGCCCCTGTGTGCGTAAACGGGGCGATCGCTACTACTGTTTTTACAGCGGTGGACGGTGGGAAACCGAGAGCTACGGGGTTGACTATGGCGTTGCCAATCACGTTTTAGGGCCATATTCAGATAGTGGGAATGAGCAGGGACCACGGGTGTTGCGATCGCATCCCGGCTACGTTTTAGGCCCGGGCCATAACTCGATCGCCCTGCATCCTGACAGCTCCACTGAGTACATGGTTTACCATGCTTGGGATCCAGCAATGACGGCACGACGGATGTGCATCGATCGGTTGCTTTGGACAGCAGAAGGACCGCGCTGTCACGGGCCAACCTGGACACCACAAGACACTGTTGGTGGAATTGTGCAGTGAGCACTCTATACCCTCACACAGTTCAACCAGGAATATTAGCTAGGGTATTGGGATGCTAAGGAACGTAACCACGGGCAACGCCTATAGCGATGGAGAAGAACGGCGAGGATGGTTTGTCGGTTCGTTTATTTCCCCATCTATCAGTCCCCGCTCAAGCTCGACAGTGGAGGTAAAATGGGGCGTTCATAAGGAGGGCGATCGCCGCTCCGAATGGACAGAACCCGCTGAAACTACGACCCTTTCTGTTCTGATTAGCGGTCGCTTTTGCCTACAGTTTCCCGATGGCGAGATGATGCTGGCCACCCAGGGAGATTATGCCCTCTGGCTGCCCGGCATTGCCCACTGCTGGCGAGCAGAAGCAGACTCCGTGGTGCTGACCGTTCGGTGGTAAAAACCCCCTTGTTAGGAACTTTGTAATAAATCCTATCTATACACCTCCAATTTGTAGGGGCATTGCATGCAATGCCCCTACGAGGCGTCAACCTAGAATTAGGGCTAGTAGGTATTACTAGGAGCGATCGCTCCCGTGTCGCTGCTGATGCCATTGCCACGCATGGGTGAGAATGGCGTTGAGATCAGCATATTTTGGTTGCCAGTTCAGAACGCTGCGGGCCTTGTCGCTGCTGCCGACCAGAATAGGGGGATCACCGGGGCGGCGATGGCGCTCCACCACCTGAATCTCCCGCTGCGTCACCTGACGAGCCGCTTCAATTACTTCGCGAACAGAGAAACCACTGCCGTTTCCTAAATTAAACACATCGCTGTCGCCACCGTTCTGCAAATATTGCAAACCTAAAACGTGAGCTTGAGCTAAATCTGCAACATGAATATAGTCGCGAACGCAGGTACCATCAGGGGTTGGATAATCTGTGCCGAAGATAGCGATGCTCTCTAGCTTGCCCAGCGCCGCCAGCAGCACCAGCGGAATGAGGTGGGTTTCCGGCGCATGGTCTTCGCCCAACCGTCCATCCGGATCAGCTCCCGCCGCGTTGAAGTAGCGAAAGCGAACCGACTTTAACCCGTAAGCCGCATCAAAATCTGCCAGCATCCGTTCCACCATTTGTTTACTGGTGGCATAGGGACTCATGGGTTCTTGAGGATGCTCTTCGGTAATCGGCACAAATTTAGGAGTGCCATAGAGCGCACAGGTAGACGAAAACACTAATTGCTTCACCGAAGCTGCAACCATCGCCTCTAACAGCGTTAATGTTCCCGCCACATTGTTGCGGTAATACTTGCCCGGATCGGTGACCGATTCCCCGACGGCAATGTAGGCAGCAAAGTGCATTACAGCGGCAATAGGGTAGGTAGAAAAAAGGTGGTCGAGGAAGGGGCGATCGCTGATGTCGCCCACCACCACTTTCACCTGCAATTCCCGTTCCACAAGCTCTTGGTGCCCATTCGACAAGTTATCTAACACCAACAGGTCATACCCCGCCTGTTGCAAAGCCAGGGCTGCATGGGAACCAATGTATCCCGCCCCTCCTGTCACTAAAATCATCGATTTCTCAGGCATGGTGTTTCCTACATTTAAATGGAAATGGCGTTTTCAATCGTGCTTTTAAGTTCTATACCCAGAAAGTATCTGTTTGGTTTAACTAAGTCCGGCTTAATCTTCAGAAAAATTCAGGGTTGAGAGCGGAAGTTAACGCGCAAGTGTTTTGTTTTCGTTCTCTGGCATTAAAACAATCTAAAGAAACTGATTAAGGTCTTTTAAAAAATGAACATGCTATTAATGTTTATCAATCATTGCTAAAGATTACCAACCAGCCCTTAGCCCTAGCTCGATAGAGTAATAAAAACCAGCTACTTATTCCTCTAACTCTAGAAGTAATTACTTAATTCAATAGCCACTCGGCATGAGGTGGGGTAAGGGCACAGCAAAAGTCCATCAAAGGCAAGGATCCCTCGACGTTTTGACAAGCGATCGCATCTGGGCGAAAACTCTAGCTCCTCGCTGGGGGCGAAAAACTACGGATCATTTTTTGGCAGATCGCACTCCAGCAACTGCTGTAACTGCTGCAACTGTTGATAAATCAGCACATCGCTGTATCACAGATATATCGCAAAAATTCCCGCAGATGGCAACTCTCGTCAACCTAGTTGAGCCGTTATCTCCAGAAATAGCGTAGACACACTACTTTTGGTTTCACAAACTTCTACCGAAAGGGATGTTCCTAATGGAAACAAACCCCCTACTCTGAAGGTGACAGCCCCTACTGTAGATCCTTAGTGAAACCTGAAGTGGCGGTTAGGAGCGAATACTTTTCAAAATTGAAAAAAATGATGGTTGTTTTCAATAGATAGCTGTGCAAGCCATGGAATTTCACCTTGAATTTCGCCTGTCTTAGCTCCAAAAACGAACCTCGATTTTGAAAATACCAGCTTGTTAAACCTGTGAATTGGGAGGTGAAGATGTCAACCCACTATATTTCGGAGAGCTATTTTAATAGAAGGTTGTCAGAGAAGAAACTGATAGAAGATCAACCTTATTTAGAGCAAAGCGCCGCATCTCTTAGTTTACGGTGGCCTGAAGGTACGGAGTTAACACCCCCAGTACCTGGAACACCAGATTTAGTTTGCTTCTCCCATCTGCGGTGGGATTTTGTATATCAGCGGCCCCAGCATCTGCTCAACCGTTGTGCTCAGGCCCGCCGCGTCTTTATCGTGGAGGAGCCGATCGCCGTTCCCGACGAGACTTCCTGGCTCGACATTAGCAGGCGTGATTCTGGAGTGTGGATTGTTGTTCCCCATATTTCCGAAAGCCAGAGCGACGAGGAATTTACGCTCTCCCTACAACAGCTACTGAATGCCCTGTTTGCGGAAGCTCAAATTCAACAGCCGATCCTCTGGTATTACACGCCAATGGCAGTGCCGTTTACCCATCATTTGCCCGCGTCTGCTGTGGTGTATGACTGCATGGACGAGCTTTCCGCTTTCAAAGGCGCCCATCCCCAACTGCAAGCCTGGGAAGCTCGTTTGTTTGAGATGGCCGACCTCGTATTCACCGGTGGACACAGCCTTTACGAAGCTAAGCAGCACCAACATTCAAGTGTCCATGCCTTCCCCAGCAGCATTGATGCCGCTCACTTTGCTCAAGCTCGACAGCCCCTGCCCGAGCCACACGATCAGGCAGAGATCCCCCATCCCCGTATGGGATTTTACGGGGTGATCGATGAACGGCTGGATCTGGAGTTGTTGGATGGGATCGCCCAGGCTCGGCCTGACTGGCATTTGGTCATGGTTGGCCCGGTTGTCAAAATTGACGCGGCATCTCTTCCCCAACGGCCCAACATTCATTATTTAGGAGGCAAATCCTATCAGGAGTTGCCTCACTATTTAGCCGGTTGGGATGTGGCTCTGCTGCTTTTTGCCCGCAACGAGTCTACTCGTTTCATCAGCCCGACCAAAACGCCAGAATACCTGGCTGGTGGAAAACCTGTGGTCTCCACCTCAATTAAAGATGTGGTGCGGCCCTACGGCGACGAGAGCCTGGTTCACATTGCCGATACGGTGCCGGAGTTTGTGGAGGCGATCGCCGCTGCTCTCAGCCAGAGCCAGACCCCGTCTGACTGGCTCGACCGAGTTGATGCCCGGCTAGCTCAAACCTCTTGGGATTTGACCTGGCAGGCCATGAATGACCGGATTGAGGAGGCGATCGCCACCAACGCCCGCCAGACCACCCCGTCCAAGACCAAGTATCCAACGGCGATCGCAGCCAACGTTGACCAGCTAGCGATCTAACTTTCACTGCAAGGAGTGACCTCATGTTTGACTATTTAATTGTTGGTGCTGGCTTTGCTGGCAGTGTTTTAGCAGAGCGCTTAGCAACTCAGGAAAATAAGAAAATTCTGATTGTAGATACTCGCAACCACATTGGTGGCAATGCCTACGATCACTACAATGAAGACGGGATTTTGGTTCATAAATATGGCCCCCACATCTTCCATACCAACTCCCGTGATGTATTTGAATATTTGTCTCTATTTACCGAATGGCGACGCTACGAACACCGAGTTTTAGCCAGTGTGGATGGTCAATTAGTCCCAATTCCCATCAACCTGGACACCATTAACAAGCTGTACGGACTGAAGCTGACCGCTTTTGAGGTTGAGGAATTTCTAGCCTCCCTAGCCGAGACTAAAGAGTACATTCGCACCTCTGAGGATGTGGTGGTGAGCAAAGTGGGGCGAGAACTCTACGAAAAGTTCTTCCGCAACTACACTCGCAAGCAGTGGGGCGTTGACCCCTCCGAGCTGGATAAATCCGTTACCGCTCGCGTTCCCACCCGCACCAACCGGGACGATCGCTACTTCACCGATACCTATCAGGCCATGCCGCTCCACGGCTACACCCGCATGTTTGAGCAAATGTTGGCGCATCCCAACATCAAAATCATGCTCAACACCGATTACCGGGAAATTCAGAATGTCATTCCCTACAAGGAAATGATTTATACCGGTCCGGTGGATGGCTTCTTTGATTACTGCTACGGCAAGCTGCCCTATCGCTCCCTCGACTTTAAACATGAAACGTTGAATGAGGATGTGCATCAGCCCCAGGCCGTCATCAACTATCCCAACGAACACCTCTACACCCGAGTTACCGAGTTCAAATACTTGACCGGGCAGGAACATCCCAAAACCAGTATTGTCTACGAATATCCCCAAGCCGAGGGCGATCCCTACTATCCCGTACCGCGCCCCGAAAATGCCGAACTCTATAAGCAATACAAAGCTTTAGCCGATGCCGAGCCGGGGGTTCACTTTGTCGGGCGGCTCGCCACCTACAAGTACTACAACATGGATCAGGTGGTGGCTCAGGCACTGGCGCTTCATGCCCAACTGTCTAATCGCTCTAGCTGGCACCCCAAGGAGGAAAGCTTGACCACCAAGCAACCAGTCACCCCCACGTTCAATGGGTCTAACGGATCTAACGGTTCCAATGGCAATGGCGCTTTCAAAGCTGCTGCCAGCAATGGTGCCAGCCGTTCTGCTACCCCTGTAGCGGCAGGCAAACCCGAACAAAATGGCAAATCTCGTTGAGCAATAGTAAGCGTGTGATGAGTGTAGACCAAGTTTCACCCAAGCTAGAACTTTGGGGTGGTGTTGAATGTACCGTGAACCGGGTGGGCGATCGCTACTTCGATCAGCTTCAGCGCAACGGTCACTATAGCCGCATAGAAGACCTCGATTGCTTTGCCACCTTAGGCATTGAAGCCATCCGCTATCCTGTCCTCTGGGAGCGCACTGCGCCCAATGGCCCGGAGCTAGCCGATTGGAGTTGGGCAGACCAACGGTTAGCGTACCTGGACGATATCGGGATTCGTCCCATTGTTGGCCTGGTACACCACGGCAGCGGCCCGCCTCACACCAGCTTGTTAGACCCGGAGTTTGCCAACGGCCTGGCTCAGTTTGCCCAGGCCGTTGCCACCCGCTACCCCTGGCTGGAATATTACACCCCAGTCAACGAACCCCTGACCACCGCCCGCTTTAGCGGGCTGTATGGCCACTGGTATCCCCATGCCCAGGACGATCAGAGCTTTATTCGAGCTTTGATCAATCAGTGCCGTGGGGTTGCCCTGTCCATGGAGGCCATTCGTCGCATCAACCCGGCGGCAAAACTGGTGCAGACCGAAGATCTGGGCAAGACGTTTGGCACGCCGCTGTTGAGCTATCAAATTGCCTTTGAAAATGAGCGGCGATGGCTATCCTTTGATCTACTCTGCGGTCGGGTGGATCGTAGCCATGAACTATGGAACTATCTGCGGCAGAGCGGAGCTGAGGAATCGGACTTAGACTGGTTTCTCGATCATCCCTGCCCGCCCGACATTTTTGGCATTAATCGCTATTTGACCAGCGATCGCTTCCTCGATGAACGCCTCGATCGCTACCCGCCCCACACCCACGGCGGCAACGGCAAGCACCAATATGCTGACGTGGAAGCGGTGCGGGTTTGCGAGGAAGGCATTTGTCCCCCCAATGTTTTGCTGAAAGAAGTGTGGGATCGCTACCACCAGCCCATCGCCATCACCGAAGTTCACCTGGGCTGCACTCGGGAGGAACAACTGCGCTGGCTGAAGGAGATTTGGGATGCCGCTCAGCACCTGCGTCAGGAGGGGGTAGACCTGCGGGCCGTCACCGCCTGGTCGCTTCTTGGTGCCTACGACTGGAACAGCCTCGTTACCCGCGACGAGTGCTTTTACGAGCCGGGTGTCTTTGACGTGCGCCCCCCATGCAACAGCACGCTGCAATCGCCCTCACCCCGCCCCACAGCGATCGCCACCATGCTCCGCCACCTCTCCCACGGCGAGCCCTACAATCACCCCCTCCTGGAAGTTCCCGGCTGGTGGCAGCGGAGCGATCGGCTTCTCTATCCCCCTATTTCCTGTTTCCATACCCACACCTCAGAAGATTCTGCTAATTTTCCATCCACCCATCCACTCACCCACCCATCTACCCATCCACCCATCACCCCCTCCCCCCTCCTGATCACCGGAGCGACCGGCACGCTCGGTCAAGCCTTTGCTCGCATCTGTGACGTACGGGGCATTCCCTACCGCCTGCTGAGTCGACAGGATATGGATGTTACCAATCCAGCCATGGTTGAGCAGGTGCTGACGGAGATGCAGCCGTGGGCTGTGATCAATGCGGCGGGCTATGTGCGCGTCGATGATGCAGAGCGGGAGTCTCACCTGTGCCGCAGCATTAATACCGATGGGGCCGCTATTTTGGCGGAGAGTTGTGCGCAGCGGCATATTGGGCTGATCACTTTTTCCTCGGATCTGGTGTTTGATGGCGATCGCCAACAGCCCTACCTGGAGAGCGATCCCGTCGCGCCGCTGAACGTCTATGGCCACAGCAAGGCCCAGGCAGAACGGCAGGTGCTACACCACCATCCCGATTCATTAGTCATTCGCACCAGTGCTTTCTTTGGCCCCTGGGACGATTACAACTTCCTGACGATTGCCCTCCGCACCCTGAAGGCAGGACAGCCCTTTTTAGCGGCGGAGGATGCGATCGTGTCCCCCACCTATGTTCCCGATCTGGTGAATGCCAGCCTTGACTTGCTGATTGATGGAGAGCATGGTATCTGGCACCTAGCCAATCCAGGGGCGATCGCCTGGGTTGACCTCGCTCGTCAAACAGCGCAGCTCGCCGGACTAGATGCCTCCGCCATTCAATCCTGCTCCATCGACAGCTTTGGCTATGCGGCATCTCGCCCCGCCTATAGTGTGCTCAGCAGCGAACGTGGGATTTTGCTGCCAAATCTGGATCGGGCGATCGCCCAGTATCTGCATGAGTGCGATCGAGTTCAGGTTTAGGGACATTGGCTTCGTCTCTTAATAAGCCCTTTCCCTAGCGGCTCAACATCGGCTCAACATCAACGTACTGAGCCGTTCGGCCGGGTAGAGATGGTCGCAGCTACTTCCGCCAGGGCACTGTCGGCCAGCAGCCGTTTGATGTTGCCTTGCTCTGAAGAAATCACGTCGGCGTTGGCAACCGAGTGGCCGTCTTCGGTGACGATTAGGGCCGAGGCGGTGGGGCTGGCTTCAGCCTACTCTTGCACCCGCTCAGACAAACGGGTGAAGTAGGCCGAAGTCAGCTCGCGCCGAGATAGTGACTCAGCTCAGGAGCGATTTACCCGGCCCCAGACGGTGGGGCTTTTTGCTGAAAAAAAGGCAGCAATCTCCTAATGGTTCCAGGACGCTCAGGCGATCGCTACCATCCCCCCAGTTGTCGTTGCCGTCAGCGCCCGACTAACCTGAAACCTTGCGATCGCCGCTCCTGGCCCTACTGCATCTCTGGAGGATTGTCTATGCGCCTTGCTAAAAAGCCATTGCCGCCCCTCTGGATTGGCGTAGCGATTTACTTCTACGCCTTTATTGCCATCGGCATTGCCGAAGCAGGGTTAGGGGTTTTGCTGCCCTCTATCTTGACGGCCTACAGCCTGACCCCAGCCACCGTCACGCTGCTCTTTGTCAGTCAAATCAGCGGTTACATCACGGCAGCCCTCACCAGCAGCCTTGTGAGTCAGCGGCTGGGACTGGGGCGCATGCTGCTGGGGGCGGCCAGTTTGCTGACCTTAGCGCTGCTCACCTATGCCCTGGCTCCGTTCTGGCTGTTGATGGTGGCGGCGGGCACCCTGCTGGGGCTGGGCATTGGCTTCATCGATGCGGGCATCAACACGGCCATGGTGCAAGATGCTCGCAGCGCCCATCTGCTCGGGGCTCTACACGGCTTCTACGGCATTGGGGCCTTCTCCGGCCCGGCCATTGCGACGACGCTGCTAGCGCTGGGCCTGAGCTGGCGGCAGGTCTACGGCGTGCTGGCCAGCCTGATCAGCCTGCTGATGGTGGGCCTGTTCGCCGCCTTGGTCTACCGTTACCCCTCCCTGGTGAAACCACCTGCCGAACAGGAGTCCCCGGCGGGGGCACACCTAAAGCAAGCGCTGCGTACCCCCCTCGTCTTTTTGTTTGGAGCGTTTCTGTTTGTCTATGTGGGAATTGAGGCCTCCCTGAGCAACTGGGCCTACAGCGTGCAGGTGATGGATCGCTCAACGCCAGCGCTGCTAGCGGGCTACAGCGTTAGCGCCTACTGGCTGGGGCTGACGGTGGGGCGCTTTGGGCTGGGCTACTGGCTGCGATCGCTGGGCGCTATCCGCACTATCACCCTGTCCCTGGGGTTGCTCCTGGTCGGGCTGCTGTGCTGGTGGCAGCTGCCCAACCCATTGATTAGCTTGCCCCTGGTTGGGTTTGCCCTGGCAGCCATCTTTCCCACCATTATTTGGCTGATTCCCAAGCGCTTGCCAGCGGCTCTAGTGCCCGCTGCCGTGAGCTTTGCCACCAGTGCCGCCAGTGTAGGGGCGGCGCTGATTCCGGCCGGGCTGGGCTGGGTAGCTAGTCGGTCGGACCTGGGGGTGATTCCCCTGTTGATGCTGCCTTTGGCGATCGCCATGGGCGGCTTACACTTCTGGCTCACCCGCTCGCCCCGAGAGGTAGCCGAGCAGCCTTAAACCAAGGCCAAGGCTAGCCGCCGGTGCGACTCAGGGGGATACAGTTCGCTCTTCTGCTACTAGCTAGAACAGGCTACCCATAGCGCGCAGCATATTCTGCGGCTGCATGGCCGCCTCTGCCGCCGTCGGCTCGTAGCCGCAGTGCACCATGCAGTCGGCGCATTCAGGGTTGCCGCTCTTGTGGCCGTACTTCTCCCAGTCGGTATTGTCGAGGAGCTCCTGAAAGGTTTCGTAATGGCCTTCGTTTAGCAAGTAGCAGGGTTTTTGCCAACCTAGCACGCTGTAGCTGGGGCTGCCCCAGGGGGTGCAGTCGTAGTCTTTTTGCCCCGTCAAGAAATCTAAAAAGAGCGGGTTGTGGTTAAATTCCCACTTTTTTTTGCCCGCCGTAAACGGAGCCAGGATTTCTCGAAACAGCGCCTTGGTCTGGTCGCGCTTGAGGAAGTGCTCCTGGTTGGGGGCCCAATCATAGCTGTAGCCCGGCGACACCATCATGCCGTCTACTTTCAGCTCGGTGAGATAGTCAAACAGAGACTGGATTTCCTGGGGATCAGTGCCCTCAAACACGGTGGTGTTGGTGGTGACGCGGAAGCCCCGCGCTTTGGCGGCCCGGATGGCGCTGATGGCAATATCGAAGACGCCATTGCGATCGACGCAGCGATCGTGCAGATCCTTCATGCCGTCGAGGTGCACGCTGAATGAGAGGTAGGGCGAGGGCGTGAATTTGTCGAGACTTTTTTCGAGCAGCAGGCCGTTGGTGCAGAGGTAGACAAACTTTTTGCGCGCTACCAGGCCCTGCACAATCTCGTCAATTTGAGGGTGCAGCAGCGGCTCCCCACCGGGAATCGAAACCACCGGGGCACCGCATTCTTCCGCCGCCGCAAAGCAGTCTTCGGGAGACAGGTTCTGCTTCAAAATTTCTTTGGGGTGCTGGATTTTGCCGCAGCCCGAGCAGGCCAAGTTGCAGCGAAACAGCGGTTCTAGCATCAACACCAGAGGATATTGCTTGCGCCCTTTGAGGCGCTGGGTGACAAGATATTGCCCCACGCCTAGGGCCTGCTGCAAACTGATTGCCATGTCTCTTCACTCCTCGATTGGTGAGGATTCGTCAGCATAACCGTTAACTGGGCCAGTAGCCTAGGTCACGGCGGCAGCTGATGCGTCGAACCCTGATGGTGATACCCAACTACCGTAATTCATTTTGGCAAAAACGGTTGTCTTTGGCCCCATACTGTGCCCGCTTAGACCCCGATCTTCATTAGGGGTTTTGGCTCAGGGCATGCCGCTGAGGCCGACGGTGTAAGATGCGGGTAATTCTGCCCGTGGCTAAGTAACCGACTACAGGTACCCTAGATGCTTAGTAGCCCCAGATACCATCCATCCGGGTTGATTCACCGTTAATGCTCTGTTAAAGCTTACAGAATCAAAGTCAACCAGTATGGTTGAAAGCCCAAGCAACGTGAGGAGAGCGCTCAATGCCGTCGATTAAATCTGCGTTGGACCTGCTGAAGGAGACCAGCCGAACATTCTTTATTCCGATCAGCTTACTCCCTCCTGGGCTTCAGGAAGCGGTGGCATCTGCGTACCTGTGCATGCGGGCGATCGACCAGATTGAAGACCATCCGACCCTAGACGGCAGCACCAAGATCAGGCTGCTGCGCCAAATTAGCCTCAACTTGCAAGCGGGCACAGAATCCTCAGCGGTGGCTGATTTTGCGACTGGGCTAGAAGGTCATGGCGAACAGCTCGAAGAGGTGACCCTGCGCATCGGCGAGTGGGCCTTGCTGGCCCCCGACACGATCGCCCCCCGGATCTGGGACGCCACTGCCGCGATGGCCGATCGCATGGCCTACTGGGCCGAGCAAAACTGGCGGATCAAAACCGAAGCCGATCTCGATCGCTACACCTTTAGCGTGGCCGGGGCCGTGGGGCTGATGCTGTCTGACCTCTGGGCCTGGTACGACGGCACCGAAACCAGCCGAATGGAGGCAATTGGCTTTGGGCGCGGCCTGCAATCGGTGAATATTTTGCGCAACCACTTGGAGGACAAAGATCGCGGCGTTGACTTTTTCCCGGATGGCTGGACGGCGGATGACATGCAGCACTACGCTCGCCGCAACCTCAAGATGGCCGATGCCTACACTCAAGCCCTGCCCAAGGGGCCAGCCCTGCTGTTTTGCCGCATTCCCCTCGCCCTGGCTACGGCCACAATCGATGCCCTGGCCCAGGGCCGAGAAAAGCTCAGCCGGGCCGATGTGATGGCGATCGTAACGCCGCTGCTCGGCGTTGGCAAATCGGTCGAACTTATGACTAAAGTCTAGTTAGACCGCATACCGCCCCCCTTTACCCCGCTAGTGCATGAACATTCTCGATCGCATCGCCGAGCGGCAGCGAGACAATTTCTCGCTGCACGCGCAGTACCTCAACCCGCAGATGGTCAACGTACTCAAAACGATCGGGTTCGATCGCCACTACGTGCGCGCGGAGGGGCCTTATTTGTTTGACGACCAGGGCGATCGCTACCTCGACCTGCTCAGCGGGTTTGGCGTCTTTGCCCTGGGGCGCAACCATCCCAAAGTCGTCCAAGCGTTGCAGGATGTGCTGAGCGCCGAACTGCCCAACCTAGTGCAGCTGGATGTGTCGGTTTTGTCGGGGCTCTTGGCCGAAAAGCTTCAGCAGATCACACCGCCGGGACTAGACCGCATCTTCTTCGCCAACTCCGGCACCGAAAGCGTTGAGGCGGCGATTAAGTTTAGCCGCCACGCTACCGGACGCAGCAAGATTGTCTACTGCGAAGGGGGTTATCACGGCCTCACTCTAGGATCCTTATCTGCCACCGGGGATCCGCATTTTCGTGAGGGTTTCGGCCCCTTTCTGCCCGACTTTATCGAAGTGCCGTTTGGGGATTTGGCCGCTCTGGAAAAGGCCCTGTCTCGCAAGGACGTGGCTGCCTTTATCACCGAGCCCATCCAGGGCCACGGCGTGTGGATTCCGGAGGCTAGTTACCTAGCGGGGGCGGCGGCGCTCTGCCGCAAATACGGCAGCCTGTTCATTGCCGACGAGGTGCAGACCGGGTTGGGCCGCACGGGCAAATGGTGGGCCGTCGAGCACTTTGGCGTCGAGCCCGATCTGCTCTGCATGGCCAAAGCCCTCTCAGGCGGGTTTGTGCCGGTGGGGGCCGTGGCCTGTCGGTCGTGGATCTTCGACAAAGTGTTCAACCGCATGGATCGCGCCGTGGTCCACGGCAGCACCTTTGGCAAAAATAACCTGGCCATGGCCGCTGGTCTAGCCACCCTAGAGGTGCTCGAAACCGAGGGCTGGATTGACCATGCGGCCCAGATGGGGCGGCAGATTGTGGCCGATTTGCAGCCTTTGGTGGGCCAGTACGAGTGCCTGAAAGCAGTGCGGGGCTTGGGCATGATGATGGCGCTGGAGTTTGGCGAACCCAAGAGCCTGACCCTAAAAATGTCGTGGAAGATGCTCGAAACCGCCAACCGGGGCCTGTTTTCTCAGATCATTACGGTGCCGCTGTTTACCCGCCACCGAGTTTTGTCGCAGGTGGCGGGCTATGGCATGAATGTGGTCAAGTTTATTCCGCCTTTGACCCTGCAGGAGAGCGATCGCCGCTGGATTGTCGAGGCCGTTACCGATGTAGTGGCCGACGCCCACCGGGTGCCGGGTGCCGCCTGGGAATTTGGCAAAACCCTGGCCACCCAGGCGATGAAAACCAAAGCCGGAGCCCGATAGCCCCAGCCATGGCCAGCCTGTTTCATCCGCTGTGCGGCAGCAACCCACCCACCCTGCTTAGGCTGCTGCTCGAAAATGGATTTCCTGCTGCTAACCGCTGCCCCCAGGTGGCTCTAGCCCTAGCGGTGTCACTGGCCCGCTGGCCCTTTTCGACCGTAGAACAGGTGGCGTTTGCCCTGGCCCAAAAGCAGCCGATGCCCGACCCTGTTTTTATTGTCGGCTACTGGCGATCGGGCACTACCCACCTGCACAATGTCATGGCACAGGGCCCAGCATTTGGCTATATCACTCCGCTGGCAACAGGGATGCCGTGGGATATTTTGGGTATTGTGCGATCGCTGGAACCCTTACTAGAGCAGGCTCTGCCCCAAGATCGCTACGTCGACAATGTGGCGGTCACACCCACCTCGCCCCAGGAAGATTCCATTCCCCTGGCGACGATGGGGGCGGAGTCGTACTACCACGGCATGTATTTTCCTCGGCAGTTTGAGGCGCATTTTCGGCGGGAAGTGTTTGGCGGTGCGCCCGCTGATGTGGAGCGGTGGAAACGCCTACATCGCCTGCTGCTGCGAAAGGTCTCGGTGCACCAGGGGCACCGGCCGCTGCTGATTAAAAATCCGGTCTATACGGGCTACATTCGCCATCTGCGGGAGTTGTGGCCGGGGGCCAAGTTCATTCACATCTACCGCAACCCCTACCGGGTGTTTCCCTCGGCGCGGCACTATTTTACGAGGCTGCTGCCCGAATTGGCCCTACAAGACTACGGCGAGCTACCGATTGAATCGCTGGTGTTAGAGAGCTACCCGTTTCTGTTAGAAGCGCTGAAAACCGATATGGCCGATCTGCCCCCAGAGCAATTTGCCGAGGTGCGCTTTGAGGATTTGCAGAGCGAGCCACTGCCGGTGCTAAAGCGCCTGTTTGAGCAGCTAGAGCTGCCCGATTTTGAGGCGGCGCGCCCCTATTTTGAAACCTATTTGGCGGGTCTAGACGACTACCAGCAAAACCAGTATTCTCTAGAGCCTGAAAAGGTTAGTGCGATCGAGAATGCCTGGAATTCTTACATTCAACAGTGGGGCTATAGTCTAGAGACGGTTTAAAGAAGCTTACTTTTCATTAGCCAAGATGCCGCTCAAGGTAAAAGTTTTGCTGGGAAGAGAGCGATCGCAGGCAATTTAGCAAAACCATCCTTTTTTTGGATTACTCCCAGAGACGTTGAATAGAGTAGGCATCCATTTGAGTGTCTTTACTAACGAGACATAGAGAATAACTTATAGCTTGGGCAATAAGAATTCTGTCGAAAGGGTCGCGATGATGCAAAGGTAAAGACAGATAAATTTCTAGGTCTTTGAAGGAGATGGACAGTTGAGTAATGCCAAGAGTGACTATATTTGGCTCGATGTTGCTAAATGGGGCAGACAAGTCGAGTTTACCAATGTTGGCTTTAATGGCGATTTCCCACAGCGAGGCAACACTGACCGAGACAGCGGGTGTAGTCTCGATCTGGCGGCGAGTGCTAGCTGGAAGCCGGATATCGTTATCGAGAAACCAGATGAGTGTATGGGTATCGAGCAAAAGCGTCATAGCTACATATAGTCTTTGAGGTCTTCTAGGGGCGCATCAAAGTCTTCGGCCATGGTGAACATCCCTTTCATAGTTCCGGCTTGGCGATAGATCTTTGGGGCAGTCTCTGCCTGCGGAGTAGGAGTGTATTTGGCTGCTAGATATTCTGCATAGTGGAGAATTTCAGTTTGAAGATTGGGAGGAAGTTTATCGAGGGTAGCAATGAGCTGGGGTGAGATCATCGGCGTTACTGTTAGGGAATGGGTGAACGTAAAATACTTTTATGATGGCGGACTCAATTGCGGTAGTCGTCTTTCCTTAACTCCATCTCTTCGGCGGAAATGCGGCAGCGATATTTTGCTAGACTTCGTCCTGATTGAGCTAGTGTGAACGCTTTGCGAACTGCCTATAGTTATATCCGGAGTGGAAATGCTTTACCGATATAGTACTCCTAGAAAAGATAGACTTGCTGCGATCGCACTTCAGATCAGCCAACCATAAGCATTCCTATTAATGAAGTCCTCGCCTGATCTTCAACAGTTGTGCGGTGTTACTCTGTCATACCGCCTGACTGAATAACGCCTAGCTTTGCAGATGTGGGGCTCTGCTCGAACTCGATCTGACCGTAGTTGAGCTTGAGGATGCGATCGCCCACATAAAAATAGTGGTCGTCGTGGCTGATCACGAAAACCGTCTTCCCCTGGGCCTTAAGGTCGGGCAGAAACTGGGTATAAAACACCTGCTTAAAAGCTGGATCTTGATCGGCAGCCCACTCATCAAATAGATAAATAGGCCGGTTTTCCATATAAGCGCTGAGCAGAGCCAGGCGTTTGCGCTGCCCCTGAGATAGATTCACCGTCGAAAATCGGCCCTGGTCGATGCTCACCTTGTGGCTGAGCTGTAGCTTTTTTAGATAGTCTTGGGCTTTGCTATCGTCGGCCTCGCCACTCAGCCCCAGCAGCCGATCAAATAGGTAAAAATCGGCAAACACTGCTGAGAAATGTTGCCGGTACCACTCCTGATTCTGCTCATCAATGGGCTGCTGATCGAGCCAAATCGTCCCCGCTTGCGGGCGGTAAAGGCCAGTGAGCACTTTCGCCAAGGTCGATTTACCGCTGCCGTTGCCGCCAATAATGAAAATTAGTTCACCGGGGTGCACAGTTAGATTCACCGGCCCCAGGGTAAATTCGGTGCCCTCTTGATCGGTGCGATAGCTGTGGGTCACGCCCTTGAGTTCTAACCGCTGCCAGTCTGGATCGATAGGTGGCACGGTAGCGGCAGCGATCGCGGCATCAATACTCAGGCCCAGGGTCTTGAGCTTATCGAGGGCCACGCTGGCCTGGCCCAGCAGCGGCAGCTTGTTCACCAGGTTTTCCATCGGCCCCAGCAGATAGGTAAACGTCAGCACGTAGGCGATGCGCGTGTTGGGGCTAATGCCCACCCAATTGGGCAGGGCAAACAGCACCAGCCCCACCGCAAAGAAGTAGATGAACTTGCCCCAGCTGTCGAGCACAGCAAACAAGCTCAACCCCTGCTGGTTGTAGCGCTTGACCTGAAGCGCCGTGGGTCGGAGGTCGATCGCAAAGAAGTCCTGGCGGCCCAGGTAGTGCAATTTCAGCTCCTTAATACCCTCAATCAGACTGCGGAAATGCTGAAACAGCCGCTCCTGGTGGTCGCGGGCAGCGGCTAGACCGCGCCGCCCCGCCACCAAAAACCAGCGGCAGCTAAACGAAGCCACCAGGGTAATCAGCAGCACCAGGGCCAGCACCTGCCACGACAGCCATGACACGTAGACCATGCAGCCGATAGTACCCGCGATATTGATCATCAAAACGGGCAAAACCCCAGCGGCAGCGGCGATCGCCTGAATATCCTCCGTTAGCAGCACCAGCAGGCTGGGCAATCCGAGGCTCTCTAAAGACTTCAGCTCCGCCGCTAAAATCTGGCGACAGAGCTGGAGCTGAAGCTCCACCACCGCCGCCTGGGAAAACCGCACCAGCAAAATGCGCGACACCATCGCTGTGGTCAGGGCGATCGCGCCCAATCCCACAAACGCCGCCGCTACCCCCCCCCCGGTCACCCCCTGGGCGATGGTGTAGCTGATCAGCGCAATCAGCGCCGCACTACAGCCGCCGCTCACCAGGCCGGTGACCAGGGCAATTCCCAGGGCTGGCCCAGAGGTTTGCAAGAGAAATAAAACTAAGCTCATGGCAGTCTCGCAAATGGTGGTGCACCCAAAGTTTGGGAGCCTGGATGGCGATCGGCGCTGCGGGCGACAGGCCCAAGCCCGGGCTGATCAACCGGTTGAACAAGCTATGATATCTGCGTTTCTCTCCGATCTAAAGTGATGCCCCGCCTCAACCTCAACCAGCTGCGAGAACGATTAAATCTCTCTCGATTTGCCCTGCGCAACAAGGGGCTGACGCTCTTCTGCTGGATTGTGATTGGGGTGGCTGGGCTGTTTGCGTTTAGCTCTCTGAAGTATGCCTTGTTTCCCGACATCACCTTTCCGGTGGTGCTCGTCAACGCTACTGCCCCCATTGAGACGGCAGCTGAGACAGAAGCCGAGCTCACCGTGCCATTGGAGGCCCAGCTGCAACCGTTGGCCGGGTTGTCTCGCCTCGACTCAACCACCTCGCCGGGGCGGGCGATTCTGCGGCTAAATTTTGAGGTGAACGCCGCGCTGGAGGAGACCACCGCTGCAGTCGAGCAGGCCATTGACCAGACTGATCTGGCGGCCGGGTTTGACTATGAGATTATTCCGCTCAACTTGAACGAGGCGACAGCGATTAGTTATGCCCTGACCAGTGAAGAGCTGCCCCCGGCTGAGCTGGCGGCACTGGTTGAAGGTGAAATCTTGCCGACGCTGCGCGATATTCCTGGGGTGCTGCGGGTAGACCTGCGCGGCACTGGCAGCCGAGCCGCCGCCAGCGGTGAGGGCAGTTTTTTGGCAGAGCTACAAAACCCGCCAACGCTAATTCGGTTTAACGGGGAAGCGGCACTGGCGGTGCAGGTGGTGAAGCAGGGCGAGGCCAACACCCTGGAGGTGGTCGATCGCGTTGAGACGGCGATCGCAGAGATCCGCGAGCAGCAGCCCCAGATAGAAATTGCCCTGGCCGCCACCCAGGTTGAATTCATTCGCGCGTCGACCGAGGCTACCATCGATGCGCTGGTGGAGGCGATCGTGCTGGCGGTGCTGGTAATTTTGGCTTTTTTGCGCAGCTGGCGGGCCACGGTGATTACGGCGCTGTCGATTCCGCTGTCGCTGCTGGGCACGGCGATCGTGATGGCCATTTATGGCTTTAACCTGGAGACCATTACGCTGCTGGCGCTGGCAATCGTGATTGGCATCATTGTCGACGATGCGATCGTTGAGGTCGAAAACATCATGCGCCACCTGGAAGCGGGGGCGACTCCGCAACAGGCAGTTCTGCAGGCAACAGACGAAATTGCGCTGACGGTGACGGTCTCGACGCTGACCATCGTGGCTGTATTTTTGCCCGTGGCGCTGATGGGCGGCACCGTAGGACAGTTCTTTAAACCCTTTGGCCTGACGGTGTCGGCGGCAGTGCTGTTCTCGCTGCTGGTGGCGCGCACCCTGAACCCAGTGCTGGCGGTGTATTGGCTCAAGGCCGCTGGCTCGCCCCAGGCCGCTGCCCCCGCTACCCCTGAGCCCGCTGTTCCTGAGCCCGCTGTTCCCGAGCCCGCGAATCCCGCAGTTGCCGCACTCCTAGCGGAGACGGGGAGGAGCACCTGGCTAGAGCGGCAGTACAGCCACTTGCTCGCCTGGTCGCTGCGCCATCCCTGGATTGTGGTGGGGCTGGCGATCGCCAGCCTGGTCGCAGGCATTGCAATTATTCCGCTGATTCCCCAGGGGTTTATTCCCCAGCTCGACCAGGGGCAGTTTTTGCTGAACTACCGGGTGCCCCTGCCCCAGCGCCCCGGTGGAGCTCAGCTAGCACCGCCCGGACAGCTACCAACGGGTCTGAGTGCACCACAGGCGGCGGCAGCAGCAGAGGCGGCAGCAGCAGCAGGGCGATCGCAGCTCCTGCAACGGACCCTCCAGCAGGCTGATGACCTGGAGGCGGCGGTGGCTCAGCTGCCCGAAGTCGAGTCGGTGTTGACTACCGTAGGCGGCCGGGGGCGCCCCAACGAGGGCAGTCTATACATTCAGCTGCGGGAGGGGCGCGATCGCGACACCGCCGCCGTGCAGGCTCAGCTCCGCCAGGATTTGCCCACGCGGGCGGGCTTGGAAACCAGCGTTGAAGACCTTCAGTTTGTCGATACCGGCGGCGAAAAACCCCTCCAGGTGGCCCTAGTGGGCGAAGACCTGACGGCGCTGCAAACCGCCGCCGCTGAAATTCAGGCCCAGATGAAAGCGCTACCCGGTTTTGCCGATGTGCGCATTTCGGGAGCCGAGAACACCGCCGATGCGATCGTAGAGATCAGCCGTCAGAATGGGGAGCGGGTCGCCATCGTGAGCGCCAACCTGAGTGACGGCAATGCCCTGGGCGACGCTACCGCCCAGGTAGTAGAAATTGCGGAATCGGTGGTGCCTCCCGGTGTGCGCATCGACCTGGCGGGCGACTCGGCCCGGGCTGGGGAAGTACTGGGTAGTTTTGGCCGTATCCTAATTTTGGCCGTGATCTGCATGCTGCTGGTGCTGTTAGTGCCCTTTGGGCGGTTGCTAGAACCGGCGGTGGTGGGCTTGTCACTGCCGCTCTCGGTAGTTGGGGCAACGCTGGCCCTGTGGATCACCCGCAGCGACTTTGGCATTGTCTCGCTGTTGGGCCTGCTATTTTTGCTGGGATTGCTCAGCAAAAATGCGATTTTGCTGCTGGATTACATCAACCAACTGCGCCGAGCCGGGCTTGAGCGCACTGACGCCATTAAACAAACGGGCTTGGTGCGGCTGCGCCCCATTCTTATGACCACCGTTTCGTCGGTGTTGGGTATGGTGCCGATCGCCCTCGGTTTTGGGGCGGGGGCCGAGCTGCGGCAGCCCATGGCCGTAGCCATTATTGGCGGGCTGCTAACCTCAACCCTGCTGAGTCTGGTGGTGGTGCCGGTGCTCTACACCCTGCTCGAAGATGGCTGGCTCAAGCTCACTAAACGGTCAGCCTAATGCCAATTCAGGTGATTCTTGTGCCCGCTGGGGCCGAATATCAGGCGGTGATGCGGGGCCTGAAGGCGGTTCCCCATGCACCCCCGGTGGTTGCCGTTCCGGCGGGACCAGTGGCGTTTCGGGCCTTTTTAGAAAGCTGGGAAGACAACTCTCGCTTCGCTACCCAGGAGATTCTGCTGATGGGCCTGGGCGGTAGCCTGTCGCCCCAGCATTCGGTCGGCGACGCCATTTTGCTTGAGCAGGTTTGGGATGCTGCTGAGGGGGATAGTTCGAAGGGCTATCAGTGCGATCGCATCCTCACCGATGAGCTAGCCCAACACCTTGGTGCCCCAGTGGGGAAGGGGGTAACGTGCGATCGCGTCATCACCACAGTCAATGAAAAACGGCAGCTGGGCGATCGCTACCAGGCCGATGTAGTCGATATGGAAAGTGCCGTACTGCTGGAGGCCATGCCCCAGGCCAAAGTCGCCGTTCTACGAGTAATTAGCGACGATTGTAGCCACGATTTGCCGGATATTTCGGGTGCGATCGGCCCGGACGGTAGCCTTCGCGCTGACACTCTTGCCCGCAGCTTTTTGAAACGCCCCATTGCGGCTCTAAAGTTTATTAGCGGCTCAATCCAAGCGCTCAAAGCCCTGGAGCAGGTCACGCTGCTCCTATTTCAACAGTGAAGACCGCTTCTAAAGTAGAGGATCCAAAGATAATTATGGCCAATGCCTATGATGCCGAGTTAGCAACCTCAAGGCTGAGACAGGAATGGATTCGCTGCTTCAGCTAAGCAGAGTTAAAATTAATTAATGAAAGTGTCTCAAAAGACCTATGACCTTAATCCTGGACCTTCCCTTTGAACTAGAGCAGTACCTTTTACAGGAAGCCGAGCAAAAAGGTCTATCGGTTGAGGCTATGACGCTGCAACTTCTGACCCAATTAATTCTGCTCCAACAGAAAGGGGCTGAAGCTGTCGACATACTTCAGTCCTGGATCGAAGATGAGGATGTTGAAGATCAACAGACTACAGGTCAACATTTGCTCCAGGTACTAGATGAAGATCGACTTTCCGGTCGCAAGTTGTTCCCGCTTGAGATGAAAGGTATTACTTGGTGAATTGGGCCGTCGTATTAGATACAGGCCCAATTGGGCTAATTACTAATCCAAGGTTCTCCCCTCAGGGTGTCGCTTGTAATCAGTGGCTTCAATCTCATATCAAGGCAGGAAACCGTATTATTGTTCCAGAAATTGCGGACTATGAAGTTCGTCGTGAGCTACTACGGGCGAACAAAAAGAAAGGGCTTGCACGGTTAAATAGTTTGTCCCAGCTGCTTGAATATTTGCCGATTACAACCGCTTCTATGCGTCAAGGAGCTGAACTCTGGGCACAGGCTCGGCAGCAGGGACAGCCGACAGCAGGCGATAAAACGATTGATGGTGACATGATTCTAATCGCTCAGGCTATGACATTAGGCATTACAGATGTGGTGATTGCAACGACAAACATAGGTCATCTATCTAGGTTTATTACAGCTAGTTTGTGGCAGGATATTTCCCCTACTTAACCATATCCACCATCCTAAGCTAGTAGCTTCGATCATCGCCTTGCGTAAACTACCGAAGCTAACCCCTACCCCAGATCGCTATAAACCCGTCCCTTCCAGGCCCCGCCCTGCCCCGCCCAGTGCCGCCGTGCCGAATCTAACGTCATCAGCGTGTAGAGCAGAGCAATCAACGGCAGCGCCAGCGCCAGCGATCGCTGGCCGCCATAGAGCTTCAGCGTTGGCCAATAGGCTAGAGCCATCAGCAGCCATCCCGCCAACCCCGTCAGCGCCAGGGCAGGGTCGCCCCAGATCACTCCCAAAACTACCCCTAGGGGAGCGACCGGATAGACCAACAGCATGCCAAAGACCGTACCGATCAGCAGCCACGGTGAGTAGTTGAGCTGGGTGTAGGCGCTGCGGGTGATCATCGTCCAGATGCTGTGCAGATCGGGGTAGGGGCGCAGGCTGTGGATGGTGGTGCTGAGGCCGAGCCAGATTGGGCCATTGGCCTTGACCGCTGCTCCCAACGCGCAGTCGTCAATCAGGGCCTGGCGAATGGACTGAAGCCCGTTGATGCGCTGAAGGGCGCTGAAGCGGATCAGAGCGCAACCTCCCGCTGCTGCCGCCGTCTGTTTTTGAGGATTGTTCACCCAGGGGAAGGGGTAGAGCATTTGAAAAAAGAAGATAAACGCCGGAATCAGCAGCCGTTCCCAAAAGCTTTCACAGCGGAGCTGCACCATCAGCGATACCAAGTCAAGCCGATCGCGCTCGGCCTTAGCCACCAGCTGTTGCAGGCTGGCAGCATCGTGCTCAATGTCGGCATCAGTAAAGAGCACGTAGTCGGGTAGGGTAGGCTGCGACGCTAGGTAGCGAAACCCTTGCTCCATCGCCCAAAGCTTGCCAGCCCAGCCAGCGGGAAGGGCTGCGCCCGAGAGCACCGTGAGACGATCGCACTGGTCTACCGCAGTCGCCGCTGCCTGCGCCACCGCTGCCGTGCCATCAGTGCTCTGATCATCCACCAGCAATACTTGCAGGCTGCCGGGATAGGTTTGGCTGAGGTGCGATCGCACCGCCACCCCAATTAGCTCCGCCTCGTTGCGGGCTGGAATCACCACCGCGATCTTGGGCCAAGCAGCCAGTGGCACCAGATCACCATCAAGCCGCTGGTCAGCGCGCCAAAACTGCCCCCAGAACAGCAGCATCCCAATCCAGATCAGGAGCGCCAGACTCGTCAAGCTCAACGCTAAGATTGCCATTCCCATTGTCTGCGATTAATTCTTACGCATCATAGAGGCGATCGCGCTGGCTGACGACGCTAAGCTAAAGCAAAAGGCAACTCTAGGAGGCTCCCATGTCTCAGGCCACTCCCAAAATTCGCTGGACAGCTGCCGATCTGGAGGTTTTGGCCGCCGACGAATGGAAGCGCTATGAAATCATTGATGGAGAGCTGTTCGTGACTCGCGCCCCTCATTCTGGTCACCAACGCGCCATTGGCCGAATTTATGCTCAGTTATTGAGTTGTTCAGACGAGAGTGGTTTGGGTGAGCCGCTGATTACTCCAGGACTAATTTTTACCGATACCGACAACGTCATTCCCGATGTGATTTGGGGTTCCCACGATCGCCTAGCCGCCCTAATGGATGACGAGGGCCATCTGCGCGGTGCACCCGAGCTAATTGTGGAAGTGCTCTCTGAAGGCAGTACCAACGAGCGGCGCGACCGCGAAGCCAAGCTCAAACTCTATTCCCAACAGGGCGTGCAGGAATATTGGATTACCAACTGGCGGCTGCGACAGGTTGAAGTCTACCGCCGTCAAGCCGCTCAGCTCCAGCGAATTGGCACGCTACTGGCAACGGACAATCTCGAATCACCGCTGCTGCCAGGGTTTTCCTGTCAAATAGGCAGCTTTTTCTAAATGGCTTAGTCAATTGCTGCGCATGTCGGGCCACAGCCTAGTTACAAGTCCCTGATCTTTCCCTGGCGGGAGCATTTGCATTATGCTGCCCCAGTGACCATAGCGTTTTGACCGCAGATTTCTAACGTGAGGGGTGTGAATGCAGACGCAAGAACCGCAGCAGCTAACCGGGCTTGATTCGGCGACTCGCGACGCGATCCCTGAGGGAATCGCCGCTGCGCAAAACTACCTGCTGGCCCTACAGCACCCTGACGGCTACTGGTGGGCCGAGCTAGAGTCTAACGTCACCATTACCGCCGAAATCATTCTGCTGCACAAGATTTGGGGCACCGACAGTGCTCGCCCCCTGGCCAAGGCGGAGCACTATTTGCGATCGCACCAACGCGACCACGGCGGGTGGGAACTGTTCTACGGCGACGGTGGCGACCTCAGCACCTCCGTCGAGGCCTATACAGCGCTGCGGGTGCTGGGCGTGCCCGCCAGCGATCCGGCCCTGCTAAAGGCAAAAGATTTTATTCTCAAGCGCGGCGGCATCAGCAAAACCCGCATTTTCACTAAGCTGCACCTGGCGCTGATCGGCTGCTACGACTGGCGTGGCCTGCCCTCTCTGCCCGCTTGGGTGATGCTGCTAGAGTCACCCTCGCCCTTCACCATCTACGAACTCTCCAGCTGGGCTCGGGGCAGCACCGTGCCGCTGCTGATTGTCTTTGACCAAAAGCCGGTTTACGTCATTGAGCCCGCCGTCAACCTGGACGAACTCTACGCTGAGGGCATCGCCAACGTGCGCTGGGAACTGCCTAAAGCTGGCGATTGGAGCGATATTTTTGTTTGGCTGGATGGCGCGTTTAAGTTTGCAGAATCCATCAACTTCACCCCCTTTCGCGACGAGGGCCTTCGCAAAGCCGAGCAGTGGATTCTAGAACGGCAGGAAGCCACCGGTGACTGGGGCGGCATTATTCCCGCCATGCTGAACTCGATGCTGGCCCTGCGCTGCCTCGGCTACGACGTAAACGACCCGGTAGTGCGGCGCGGATTGAAGGCGATCGACAACTTTGCTGTGGAGACTGACGACACCTACTGGGTGCAGGCCTGCGTCTCCCCCGTGTGGGACACGGCCTTGGGAATGCGATCGCTCACCGACTCGGGCCTCGCCCCCGACCACCCCAGCCTGGTGCAGGCGGGCGAATGGCTGCTCGACAAGCAAATTCTTGACTACGGCGACTGGGTGGTGAAAAATCCCCAGGGCAAGCCGGGGGGCTGGGCCTTTGAGTTTGAGAACCGCTTCTACCCCGATGTGGACGACACAGCGGTGGTCGCTATGGCTCTGCAAGACGTCACCCTGCCCGACGAGGCGCTGAAGCGAGAGGCGATCGCCCGCGCCGTGCGCTGGGTAGCCACCATGCAGTGCGAAACCGGGGGCTGGGCCGCCTTCGACATCAACAACGATCAGGATTGGATCAACGCCGTTCCCTACGGCGACCTCAAGGCCATGATCGATCCCAGCACCGCCGACATCACCGCCCGAGTGCTGGAGATGCACGGTCGCCTCTGCCGTGAACCCAACCTTGCCAGCCGTTACGCCAGCGACCTCACCGCTCAGCGACTCGAACGAGGCCTAGCCTTTCTGCTCGACGAACAGGAGGCCGACGGCAGCTGGTTTGGCCGCTGGGGTGTCAACTACCTCTACGGCACCAGCGGGGCGCTATCGGCCCTAGCGTTAATTGCGCCAGAGCGTTGTCAAGGGGCAATCGCACGCGGGGTTAACTGGCTCGTCAGCTGCCAAAACCCCGACGGCGGCTGGGGCGAAACCTGCCGCAGCTACGATGACCCCGCTCTCAAGGGCCAGGGGCCGAGCACGCCCTCTCAAACGGCCTGGGCGCTGCTAGGGTTAATCGACGCCGATAGTTCTAGTGCCGCCGCCAAGTCGGCCATTCACAAGGGCATTCGCTACTTGATTCAAACTCAGACCCCTGAGGGCACGTGGGACGAGCAGGAGTTTACCGGCACCGGCTTTCCCCGCCATTTCTATATTCGCTATCACCTTTACCGCCACCATTTTCCGCTGATGGCCCTAGGCCACTATCACCTCAACTATGCCCCTAATTCCTGACCAAGCTGATTGTGACAGGCTCTAACAGCCGGGGTTTAGGGTATTGGGTGTCGGGTTCACGACCTGCCTTGCACCTGAGACCCTGAACCTTGAGCCCCTACTAACCGGTCACCTTTAGCTTAGCAAACTACTACTCTCCCTCAGCCGAGGTGCAGCCACTGTGCCGCAGACGCTGTAGCTAGGGGCGGGGCAAACCAATAGCCTTGGCCAGATTCACACCCTAGAGCTTTGAGAATGTCGAGTTCGGCGGCGGTTTCAATACCCTCAGCAACCACGTCCATACCCAGGCTGTGGGCCAGGGTGAGAATCATCTGCACCGTCTCCAAGGAGGTTTGGGGGTCTAGCCCCACGGGGCTCAGGCGCTGCACAAAGGAGCGGTCAATTTTGAGGGTGTCGATGGGAAATTCATGCAGGCGGCTGAGGGACGAGTAGCCCGTGCCGAAGTCGTCGATGCAGAGCCGCACGCCCAGAGCCTTGAGGTGCTTGAGCGACTGAGCCTCGGAGGTGAAGGTGTCGAGGATGCAGCTTTCGGTAATCTCTAATTTGAGACAATGGCGGGGAATTTGGGTGGCCTGGAGCACTGCCTCGAGACGCTCGATCAGCTCAGGCTGCTTCAGTTGCATGGCGGACAGGTTGACATTCATGGTTAGCGGCACCGCATGGGAGTTCGCCTGCCAATGCTTGAGCTGCTGACAGGCGGTTTCTAACACCCACCAGCCGATGGGGCCAATCAGCCCGGTTTCTTCGGCCACTGGAATAAACTCTAGGGGAGAAATTAGCCCTCGGGTGGGGTGTTGCCAGCGCACTAGGGCTTCAAATCCGCGCACCTGACCGGTAGCTAGAGAAATGATCGGCTGGTAGTGGAGACAAAATTCTTGGGCCTCAATGGCTCGCCGCAGGTCACTCTCCAGCTGGAGCCGCTGGGTGATCTGGGTTTGCATAGCGGGGTCAAACACCACGTACTGGTTTCTGCCCTTGGCCTTGGCCTGGTAAAGGGCAATGTCGGCATCGCGCAGCACGTGGGTGGCCACCTGATAGTTGAGGGTGCTGTAGGTAATGCCCGTGCTGGCGGTAGAAAAGACTTCGTAATCGCTCACCCGAAAGGCCAGCGAAAACTGGTCTTGAATGCGCTGAGCGACCGCCAGGGCATCGTCAGGGTGCGGCAAATCTTCGAGCAAGATGGCAAATTCGTCACCGCCAAACCGCGCTACCACGGCGGCGGCACCTACACAGTGTTGCAGCCGTTGACTGGCCAACTTGAGAAACTCGTCGCCGACCAAATGGCCGAGGCTGTCGTTGATGTTTTTGAACCGATCGAGATCCATAAACAGCACCGCATAGAGCCGTTTGGGGTGTTGGGTGCTCATCTGAATGGCGTGTTTGAGCAGATTGAGGAAACAGGCGCGATTGGGCAGGTTGGTGAGGCCGTCGTAGAGGGCGTCATGCTGAAGCTTATCGGTGGCCTGGATCAGCTGCGCCTGGGTTTTTTGCAAATTCTCGAGCGACTGCTGTAGCGTGCGGTTGCTCAGCTCCAGGTTTTGGTAGAGATTGGCATTCTCAAAGGAAATGGCCGCCTGGGCACAGAGAATGTCTAACACCTGGATGCGATCGCGGGTAAACGCTCCCGTAGTTAGACTATTCTCCAGGTAAAGCACGCCCATCGTCTGGTTTTTTTGAATTAGCGGCAGCCCCAACACCGATTTGGGGGAATGGTGCACCAGGTAAGGATCGGCGGCAAAGCGCGGCTCAACTCGCATGTCGTCAATCACCAGAGGGGCAGCCGTGCGATCGACAAAGTGAATCAGGCTCACCGGCAGGCGGCGGCTGGTTTGCAGGGGCACCAGATCCACCCGGCAGGTTTCGCCGCTGAGGCACTGGGCTACCACCACGAGCTGATCGGCCTGGCGCAAAATTAAGGCTCCGCGCTCGGCCCCGGCATTTTCTAGAACCAGCTGCATCAGGGTGACGATCAGATAATCGGGCCGCAGCTCCTGGGAGATAGCCTGGGACGCCTGAACCACGGCGGCCAAATCAAGGGCGGCGGTATCGCTAGTGCAACTGCTGATCTCATCGCTGGCGCTGAGCACCCCCGGCGCGGGCAGCCCCGCCGTCGCCTGCAACACCTCGGGGTAGAGGGCTTCGAGCTGTTGAGTTTTGGCCTTTGCCCCCCAGTGGGCGTAGGCGTGGTAGGCCGCACGCAGGTAGGGCTGGGCTAGGTTGGCTCGCCCCCAGGCCAGGTAAAACCGAGCCGCCAGTTCGTTCGCCAGTCCTTCATCCTGAATAAACCCGTGGGTTTTGGCGGTGGCGATCGCCCCATCGTAGGCCTCCATCGCCTCCAGGTAGCGGCCTTCGATTCGGGCAATTTCAGCCTCAACCAGCTGCCAGCGGTGGCGGTGGTTGCTGGGCGCAGAGTCGGCCCACTGGGTCAGCTTTTCCTGCTGCTGCTGAATGCGCGGCCATCGGGTGGCGTGGTCAGCAGCGGTCTGGTCCCAAAGCGCTAGCTGGATCAGGGCATCGTAGAAGGCGTAGAGGGCAAAGGGAAACTGAGCCCGCCCCCCATCCAGATAAGCGGCTACCTGATCGGACTCCTGGGCCGCCGACTCAATCTGCCCAAACAGGTAGTAGAGCACCGTCTGATTGAAGTGGTAGTGGAAAAGGGAGGTGCGATCGCTGTGCTCCAGGTGAAACCGCACCGACGCTTCCGCATCGTATACCGACCCACTCAAGCACCAGGGGTTCCCTTCCCCCAGCAGGTTGAGCACCGTCTGCTGCACAATTTCTAAACACTTCAGCGACACCTGCTTGAGCTGACGCAGGGTTTGGCGGTAGGCGGCCATCTCCGCTGCCAAATCCTCCAGGGGCTGCCCGGCAAAATAGGCATAGTGGCTATAGGCCTGGGCGTTGAGCACAACACATTCCAGATCGCCCGTCGCCAGCCCACTCTGGTAGGCCTGCACAAAGGCGGGCAGGCTTTGCCGCAGGGGGTCACGCCAGTGGCAGATAAAGTTGTGCACCAGATACCCGGCTCGGCTCTCGCCAGTGGTGGCCTGGAGCTGCTCTAGCAGCCCCAGCGCCAGCTGGCCGAACCCATAACCTAGCTCGATCTCACCCATGCTGCAGAGCGCCATGCCGTAGCCCGCGTAGGCAAAAATTGAGATGGGGCTGTTGCCAAAGCGGATGGAAAACTCTACCTGCTTGGCCATCAGCATGGGCATCAGGGCCGGTAGCGCCCGGTAGGTCGGGGCGGTGAGCTTGGTCATGATCTGCATGGCTGCCAGCCGCTGCACCGCCGCCATCCTCGGCAGAGCCAGCAGACTGAGGGGGTCCTGCCCGGCCCAGAGCTGGCGGGTGTTGGCCAGAGCCTGCTGCACCTCAGCCGGAGTGGGCTGTTCTGCAAAGTCAACTTCTAAAACACGCAGCACCTGTAGCCCGGTGCGCACCGCAGCCAGATAGTTGCCCTGGGCGCGGTCGGCCAGCAGCCGCATCTCATAGGCAGGCAGCTGATCGAGCAGGTTGTAGCCGTGGCGAATAGTGAGGTCGGCCCAATGCTCCATCTGCTCAAAGTCAGTGCAGAGGTAGGCGACTTCGGTGATCTCTTGGTGCAGGGTCAGGGTCAGATCGTACTGCTGCCCCCAGGTATTGGCTGGCAGCAGGGCAATACCCTGGCGCAGATAGTCCAGCGCTGCCGAGTAGGCCGTGGCCGTTTTGGCTCTACGACCCGCCTGCAAATTAAGCTGGGCCAGCTGTTCCCGTTCGGCGGCGGCCGTCAGCAGCGATTGCCCCTCATTGAGGTGGTTGACGATGGTAAACAGCTGCTCGTCGCGCTGGGCCAAGGACGATTTGTGCCAGAGCAGCCGACCGATAGTGAGATGGGTCTGGGAGCGCTGATCGGCCGGAATCAGCGAATAGGCAGCCTGCTGAATGCGATCGTGCAGAAATCGGTAGTTCAGATTCGATCGGTCTAGGGGCAGCAGGGCTGGCTCTAGGCTCCCTTCCGGCTCTAAAAACAGAGTGTAGAGCTCACTTTGGGGCAGCACTAGCCCCAGTTCTAGGGCGCTCCACAGGGCGATCGCCACGTCAGTTTCGGGCAGCTCCGACACCAGCGCCAGCGTGCCCAAATTAAACGGGTTGCCGATGCAGGCCGCCAGCTTCAGCACGGCCTGGGTGGAAGGCCCCAGCTTTTGCAGCTGCTGGGCCATAAATGTCACCACATCCTCGTTGATGGCCGCGCGGCGGGCCTGCCCCAGATCGCACTGCCAGGCCCCCTGTACCGGGTCAAAAACGATGATGCCCTCCTGGTGCAAGACCCGCAAAAACTGGGTGGCAAAAAACGGGTTACCGCCGGTCTTTTGGTAGACCAAATTGGCCAGGGGCTGGGCCAGAAGCACTGGACAGACCAGGGTATCGGCCACCAACTGGTTGATGCTCAGAGCCGACAGCGGCTCTAGGGTAATGGTATTGATGGTGGCCCCGCCCTGGCGCAGGGTGTCTAGGGTCAGCATCAGCGGGTGGGCCGGGCTCACCTCGTTGTCGCGGTAAGCCCCAATCAGCAGCAGGTGAGGACACTGGAGGTCGCCGACCAGCAGGTTCATCAGCTGAAGCGAGGCTAGATCGGCCCACTGCAAGTCGTCTAAAAACATTACCAGGGGATGCTGAGGTGCGGCAAACACCCGAACAAAGTTCTGAAATAGCCGATTAAAGCGATGCTGTGCCGCCTGGCCGGAGAGTTCTACCACGGGGGGCTGAGGCCCGATAATCTGTCCCAGCTCAGGAATGACGTCAATCAGCAGTTGGCCGTTGGGGCCTAGGGCGGTCAAAATGCTGGTGCGCCAGGCCTGAAGCTGTGCCTCAGGTTCGCTGAGTAACTGCTGCATCAGCGCTTGCAGAGCGGTCAAAAAGCCCGCAAAGGGGGTATTGCGCTTAAACTGATCAAACTTACCCTGAATGAAGTAGCCCTGCTGACGGGCGATCGGCCGCTGCACTTCATTGACCACGGCCGTTTTGCCCACCCCCGAGTAGCCCGCAACCAGCACAATCTCGCTGTCGGTCGACCCAACCGCACTGACGCGCTCAAAGGCGGCCAGCACCGCCGCCACGGCTTGCCCTCGACCGTAGAGCTTTTCGGGAATTAGAAAGCGATGGCTGCGATCGCGCTGCCCAATCGCAAAGGCAACAATCTGCCCCGTCTGCTCGAGCTGGTGGCGGCACCGTTCGAGGTCGTGGTGTAGGCCCACTGCGCTCTGGTAGCGATCCTCCGGATTTTTTGCCATCAGCCGGCTCACTATGGCCGCTACTACCGCCGGTACGCTCGGGTTCACGCTGGCGAGCGGCGGCGGGGCCTTGGCAATGTGGCAATACACCAGGCCCATCAGGGTGTCGGCGCTGAAGGGCACTTGTCCGGTCAACAGTTCGTAGAGGGTGATGCCGAGGGAGTAGTAGTCGGTGCGGTAGTCGACGCCGCGATTGATGCGCCCGGTCTGCTCAGGCGAAATGTAGGCCAGGGTGCCCTCTAGCAGGCTGTGGCGCTGTCCGAAAATTGCCTCGCGCGGCAGGCGAGAGGCGAGGCTAAAGTCGGTCAGCTTCACCTGCCGGGTTTGGGGATGAATCAGCAGGTTGCTAGGTTTGATGTCTTTGTGAATAATGCCCTGGTCGTTTAGATGCCTCAGGATATCGGCGAGCTGCTGGGCAATGTCGAGAAACTCTAGCAGCCCCAGTTCGCCCCTACCCTCATCCCGGCGTTGCTCCAGCCACTGCTTGAGGGAGATGCCGCCGAAATCTTCTAAAATCAGCGCGTAGCTCTGGCGGTAGGGCCGCAGCTCGTAGGGCCGCACGATGTTGGGCGCGTGGAGGCTGCGGGCGATCGCAAACTGATGACGAAACTGCATCAGCTCGTCCGGCGTTGGCCGCTCACTGCGCAACACCTTGATCACCACCGTCTGGCCATCAGCCACCCGCCGCCCGCGGTAGACTAAGCTCTTAACCCCGACGTGCAGCTGATCTAAGACTTGGTATCCAGGCAGCTCAATCATCGGATGAGTCAAATTGAATGCTCTTCCTAGTCTTCCCGGTCTTGTCTACCGTGAGGCGATACCG
Organism: Nodosilinea sp. FACHB-131; assembly: GCF_014695395.1. Lineage (GTDB taxonomy): Bacteria > Cyanobacteriota > Cyanobacteriia > Phormidesmidales > Phormidesmidaceae > Nodosilinea. Next base: position 265 of record NZ_JACJOF010000024.1, on the reverse strand, counting down.
GGCAGGGTGGAGCTTATCCGCCCCCTGATTTAAGCCCATAGTCAAGGCTAGCGCTCTTAAATCACTCTTGCCAGATAAATGTGTAATGTTGATTACTGGTTAGAAACCCTGCTCGTTGTTAGGCACCCAAAAACGAAAGATGGCGCTTCAAATATAGCTACAGCCATGTGAGTTAGGACGTAAGCTATAAGCAGAGACATTTTCCTCCAAGTGCTATGCCCAAACCCTACAGCCTCGATTTGAGGCAAAAGGTCATCGACGCCAT
>NZ_JACJOF010000023.1 GCF_014695395.1 Nodosilinea sp. FACHB-131 | reverse complement strand
GCAGCAAGCACTTTGTTACGGAGGTCATCACTATAAGCGGCTGGCATCAGACGTGGGGGTACAGTAGACGCACTTCCCTCTATATTGTCCTAATTACACCTTCGACTGCAATAAGGGCTGAGAGCAAGGTAAAGACGATGATAGCTCTTCGTACCGCTAAGTCGACAGTGAGATTTGTAGATGCCTATTACGAAAGCTACCGAGAATCTAGAACTCTGGACTTGAGGCTTGGGTGCAGACATGGTCAGATGGAGGAAGATCGGCTTAAACCTAGGGTGGAAGTAGTCTGCGGAGTGGTCGTGCGTCAATTTAAACAGTTCTTTGAGCAGCTAGCGTTGTCCCAATAGTAAAAAACCCTCTGAAAGATCAATTCCAAAGGGTACGAGTTAAAAGTTCTAGTTCATTAACTAGTTTCGTCAGGCTTGCTCTTCATTGCCTTCAGCGTCCAACTTGACCAAGCGAATGTGCTTATAGCCCAACTTGATCTTGAACTCATCTCCAGTCTTCAAGCCCATTTCCTGGGTGTAGGCTGCGCCAATCACAATCTGACCATTCTTATGGACAGTGAGAGTGTAAGACGCTTCCCGGCCTCGACCGTCAGCCGCCTTCTCTGGCTCAAGCTGAATGCCCTTAGCTGCTAGGAGAGCATCATAAAAGTCAGCCAGGTTCACACGGGTTTGCCCTTCTTTACCAACCGTATAGTAACCACATTCCTTAGCAAGATCCCGCTTAGTGAGGCCGTCGTTCTCCTTGACCTTGGCCAGAAGCTCTTTCCCTGACAGGGGTTCTTTACTTTTCACTGCCATAGTTTGGATTGTCCACAGGGTAAACATCAAATATGCGATGATCCAGAAAAGAGTCTCTGGAGCTTTTTAATCATCTTCCCTTACGATTCTATCTAACTAGGGAGTTTTAAGAGCATAAACTAATTTATTCACCTGATGGCGATACTGCTTTAAAGTGGCTCAAGTGTGTGATCACTGCTGTGCTGGTCCTGTTAGTTAACCAATGATTTCGCCCGTGGTTGGACGAATGAGCGCACCTGAAATCTCACTGGCATGCGATCGCGCGGAAAGATAGTCAAGTTCTGATCAAACTGTTTCAACGATGCAGAGCCATTGACCAACTCCCAGTCAAAGTAGTGCAGCAAAACCGAAAGCATGATCGTGGCTTCTAGGAGCGCTAGGGGAGCCCCAAGACAGTAATGTGGTCCCAAGGAAAAGCCAAGATGAAGGGGCTGTTTCCCAGGTATGTTCTCTACTTTATCCGCTTGAAGCCAGCGCTCCGGGCGAAACTCATCCGGTTGAGGATACATCTCAGGATCTCTGCCCGCGCCCAGGAAAAAGGGCTCTATACCGGTTCTTTGAGGAATTCGTATGCTGTCAAGCTCGGTGTCTTGAGTGGCTACTAAAGGAATGCCAGGGGCCACGGGATATAGCCGCATTGTTTCTTTAACGATTGCCTCAATATAAGTCAGGTCCTTAACGGCTGAGGCGTTAAGACATCCTTCCTGCTGCCAAATTTCGTCAACAATATTCTGAGCTTTCTGGCGTACTGTCGGGGTCAACCCCAGAGCTCCGACAGCAAACGATAGGGTGTGAGCGGTGGTATCGTGACCGGCAAAGAGGAAGGCTTTCGCTTCAGCAACCAAAGTCTCTAAATTGTGCTGAGGACTCTTTGCGAATTGAATCAGCATCGAGGTTCGAAACTGCTGACTGACCTCAGGTATAGACTGAGTATCCGACTCCTTGGCCAACCGTAGCGCCATGGCTGCGCGAGGGGCGAGGAATTCCTCCAAATATTGTTGAGCATTTTTGTAGGTACGCCCTTCCTGAGTCGGCAAATACTTCAGCCATTTGTTTGTGCCCGCAGACTGAAGCAACACCTGCTTTTCCAGCACGGCTAGGGCTTTGTATAATTTCTGCGGCTCAAAGGAGGGCTCACCCTCAAAATTTGGCTTGCCATCCAGCGACACCCCCAACAGGAAATGGGCAATTACTCCCATGGTTAAATTGACAAAAAGTGAATCGACATGGATAACCTCCTGCTTTAACGCGAGTTGATGGATGTCATCTATCACGCCCATACAGCTATCAACAATCACGTCTAGCTTCTGCGAAAACTGGCTGGGTTTGAATGATGGGGCAGCAGCCTGTCGCCGCCACTTCCATTCCTGCCCTTTTTGATTGCCGATGTGAATTCCAAAGACATCTTGATAGGCCCCATAAAAATTAGGGCTCCTGGCAAAGATGCCGTCACTCTGACCTTGGGTGAGAATTTGCTCGATTAACTTAGGTTTTGACACCACCAAGATTGGTTTGTTAAAGACCCAAACCACCAACAGGGGGCCATATTGCTGAGTCCATTCCAAAAACTTCTGTGAAAACTTACCGTCTTTAGCTAAGGCAATTAATTCTGAGGCATTACCGCTGAGCCAATGACCTGACGGTGAGGGCAACGCTTTCAATGACTGAAGCTGCTTCGCTTGCTGTCGCCAACGCCATCCTAATCCACCAGCCCCTATAGCAGCCAAACCTAAGATTGATGCTAAACCTTGTATTTCAACCATGCCGACTACCCCTTCAATTCACTGTATACAATCATCCAGTGTTGAGTCGTCACTGCTTTAATAAAATCGTAAACCTGCCTTTTAATTGTTGACAGGATGAAGAGGTTGAGGAAGTACTTTGGAAACAATTGGTAATATCAAGGCTGTTTGAACACCTGACCGCTCGGTGGGTTGTAGGGTGGGGCTTTCTTAGGAACCTTAGATATAGGAAAGGGCGGTGTGGGGAATTTGGAGCGATGCCCCTCTTCGCTGAAACAATAGTAATCAGGTTGTCCTGATGCACGGATCGCGTTATCCTGCTGAGTTTGTCATTGTTCAAGCCTTAACTGGGTTTTAGACCATGCCTGCAAAAGGTGAAATCGACATTACGGTTAAATTTAGCGGTATCCCAATAGCCACTGCTGCTCCTGGTGGAGTTACTAAAATCGAAATGTACTGTAACGGCTATATTGTTTTAGCCAATATCAAACCAAAACGTTCAAGCGCTTTATTGAGAAGACTATGGAGTATGACTATTGGGAGGGCATCGTAAGCGGCAGGCTTCACCATATTCAAGGCCATCAGCTAATGCTTACCCACGCTGGCCTCCACTGTCGTGAAAAGAAAACAGCAGGCTAGAGGAGAGACAGGGTATAAGCAAAGCAGCCTCATCCCAAACCAAGATGGCAACAAGCAGGCTAACCCAAAGGTTGCAGAGGAGCTATTTCTATGGAGGGTAGGTTGCTTGGAATGGCGTGTAGAGGGCAGGCTAAGCAACAAAGTGGAGTAAGTCTGCTGAGTGCGATCGCAGACCTGAAGCAGGTTTGAACGCTTGTCCGCTCAACTCGGAATTGGGGCGGGGGCTTTGGAGAGAAAGTTGGCTAGGAGTAAGGGCGGCGTGATAGATCGGCCTGTGTTGCTCCAACGGGGATGTGTTCTGGGGAGATGGGAGGCAAGAACGCCCTTCAAGCCAAAACAAAAACAGGGGGGCCGAAGCCCCTCAGAAACTATCCCCGCAGTTGCACTCGTGACCCGCGAGAAGCTGGCCCTAAAGACACCTGGTCGCTAGGAACGGTGCAGGGAATGGAAGCCGCGAACGACCCAGGTCCCGGGGGCATAAAGCGCACCAGGATAGAGCATCCCACGACCGCAGCCCAGCAAGTGGAGAAGGCCGAGGGCAGCTCATTGAACCACCCCTCAGCCATGAGCAAGCTTACCTAACATCCAAAGCGCGATCGCCCCCCAACCCGCTACAGCGGAGCCTTGTTCCCCAAACGACCTGGACATCAGCCTAGCGGCAATAGACATACGCAGCGCAGATGCTTACGATCTGTAGTAGCGACTCCAAAATTCACGCCCAATGCCCCCAACCCTGAATGAACCCCTTTCCCTCGAAATTTCTGAACAAATCAAAAGCAAAGCAGGCGCTCCCTTTGACAATACCCATCGAGCTGTGCTGACACTGACTGGAGCAACCTACGTCCAAGGGTTTGTGGTTTTGAATAACGGGCAGTATGCGCCTATCGAACACGCCTGGATTGAGCTAGGTGAGGATATTATCGACCCGACGCTACCGCATATCAATAAGACCCAGCAAGAAATCTATTACTTTCCCGCCCAAAGCCTCAGCATCAAGGCATTAAAAGCCTCTGTTGAAGAGGCCCAAGAAGATTACCCAGACGATCCTCCGCTGCCGATTTACGGTGCTCCGCCCTACGAGTATTACGGTGACGTGATGCTAGGGGGAAAAGACTACGTGAATGCTTATCAAGCAGCCGAATTAAAGAGCCGAGAACTCAAGGCAGCTAGAGCAGAACGCAAACAAAAAAACTGATGTTGTCAAAGCATTATGCTTGTTTAGCTAAAGCTAAGAAGTCCTTTAAAACTGGAGAAACCGGCTGTCTTATCGGTTTCAGCCCCAGGCAGTCTGAATTACAGGAGAGCGTATAGCCCTAAGTGAGACCGTTTTGACAGACACGAAGATTCAGCTCGATTTAGTCAGCCTCGCCACTCAGCCTTAGCTTCCTGTCAAATCGTCTACTCACAGCAATTCTCCCCAGGAGAGATTCAGCTATGGCCAGCTCGTTTCAAAACTGTCCTGGCCACTGCCATAGACTAAATCTCCAAACTGCCGCCAGTGCGCAACTTCGTGTTCGGACATGGGCGGGGAAGTGAGGGCAGCAAGATTATTTCCTAATAACTTGAGGGTTTTTGGGGCCGTTAGCACTAACCGAGTAGCTGGTTGGTACAATCCAAAGCGATAACAATCAGAAGCTGTTGGCGGGGCGGTAGGCCAGTCTGTAGGCTTTTGAAGGAGCGTTCCCCAACGAGTGCTAGTGAAGGCGACGACCGGGATCTTAGCGGCCTCTGCCATGGGAAACACGGTTTCTTCAGCCTTACGGTGAGCCATGTTGTAGCGATGCATTAGAACATCACAGAGGGATTCTTGAATGAGCTGTTGGGCGATCGCTCGATTATGGGTTGTCATACCCACATACCGAATTACTCCCTCAGATTTCCAACGATAGAGTTGATCCGCCAGGGCCTTTACCTGCTGCCAATCATCGGTAGGGGAGACATATTCGGCAAAGAGAATGTCTATTGTGTCGATACCGAGGGTCTGCTGTACCTGCTCAACGTACTCTTGCCAGTGGCCAATCTCTCGCTTCTCGCTTCCTGTAGCCACAATGACGGATTCTCTATGCTGCTGTAATAGCTGCTTCAAATTATTGACGATAGGGCTATTCCCAATGCCATAGGAAAAGAAGTAGTTGATGCCAGCTTGCCAAGCTAGATCAACACATCCCGACTCCATGGTCTGCTGTACTGCCAGTCCAAGCATGCTGGCGGAGTTGCCTTGAATTGTTTGAATGTCCATAGCGGCTTTGTCTCCACAGACTCAAGAAAGGCGGGAAACACTACATCGACGTTGAATCCTTTGGCCCCTAAAACGCTACCCATTTTTAGCCTCTTCAATGAAGGATAGAGCGGTCGTATCAGCATTGATTAGTGACTAACGTCAGTCGATAGGCCTTAATCTCAGACTTCTAACGTAGCTTATCCATCATCGGACTTTAAACATCAATTCCGGTATAGGCATAGCCGACGTTACATGGTGGAGACTCTTTAGTTCAACTCATTGCCACTTCTGGTTGGATTGTGGCCGTCACTCATTGCCATGCCACGGGGCATCGCTGATGGGTTATTGCTCCTGAACTATCCACCCTTAGCGATTGCGAAATCTACCCGACTAACCAAGATATTTTAGAGTCTAGTGCAATGCTCCACTGGGTTATAGATCGACTTTAGCCGCTGTCGTCTTTACTAAGACTAGCAACTGGCCTCAAAATGGTAGAGTCGCTATCCCTTGACTGGCCATGGTCAAAGACCTGCTGACGCTGTACGAACCCATCAACACACTCAAGCCTGTTGATAACGGCATCTGGCTCGTGGATGGCCCTATTGTCAAGATGTCGATGTACGGCATGGCTATTCCCTTCACCACTCGAATGACGGTTGTGCGCCTGGGCAACGGCGGGCTGTGGTGTCATTCCCCCATAGAACTAACGTCTACTCTCAAAGCCGAAATCGACAATCTTGGCCTCGTCGAACATCTGGTATCGCCCAACAAGATTCACTATGCCCACATTCAGAGTTGGGTAGATGCTTACCCTCGGGCGATCGCCTGGGCATCCCCAGGGGTGCGAGAGCGAGCTGACAGCCAGCACATTCCAACGACCTTCCACGCTGACCTAGACGATACGCCACCGCCCCAGTGGGCCACCGAGATTGACCAAGCGATCGTTCGCGGCAGTCGGTTTTTAGATGAAGTGGTGTTCTTCCATCGGCAGAGCAAAACGCTGATCTTGACCGACCTGATTGAAAACGTTGAACCTTCAAAGATAGACAAAACCTTTCGCTGGTTAATTCACCTGGTTGGTATAGCCGACCCCAACGGCAAGGCTCCCCTAGATTTAAGGATGACGTTTTGGAATCGTAAAGCCCAGGCGAGGAAAGGCTACGAACAGATGTTAGCCTGGGCACCCGAGAAGATTATTTTGGCTCACGGTCGCTGGTTTTCAGAGAATGGGGTGGCGGAGCTAGAGCGGGCCTTTCAGTGGCTCAAGTAGTCCGCGGTGGAGGCGATCGCCTGTGATGGAGCGACAGCGGTGGCAAAGCTAATGCGAGTTGAGTAGCCCAAGCCATGACTGACTTCATTACCACCGGCCGCTTTCGTTCCTAGGAACCGCAGTATGCCAACTCAGAGACACTGGGGCGATACCCCAACGGTAGTACAGGCAGCGCCAAGGGCTACAGAGCAGCTGTATGAGCCTGGATACCAGTACTACAAGGCCGGAGTTATGCTGATGGAGTTGGACCCTACTAGCATCGCTCAAGGCAGCTTGTTCGTGGATGAGAGCAGGCGCGAGACGGCTTGGCAACTGATGGATGCTGTGGACTCGCTGAGTTAGCGGTTTGGGGTGGGGACTGTACTCTCGACGGAGGGATGGCAGCACGGGTGGAGGACGCGAGCTGAATGGCGTTGGCAAAGTCGCTCTGAAAGAGCCTCGCCCAGGTTTACTACTCGGTGGGATGAGTCAGTGAAGGCTGAGTAGATGGAAGAAGCGCAGGCTAAATGTCTAGAAGCCCGTTGAAGCTGTTGCAGCAATAATTAAAAAAGAGTTTGTCGTTACACATTTTCTAAAACTTACTAAAAACATAAACAATGTCACTTCCAACAGAAGACTTTACCATTGGGGTTGAAGAGGAATATCAAATTATCGATCCTGCGACTCGTGAACTGCGATCGCGTCAACAGCAAATTCTACCGATCGCCAAAAAAGCGCTTGGTGAAGAAGTACAACCGGAAGCTCAGCTTTCGCAGATAGAGATCGGTACACCTGTTTGTCACTCGCTTTCTGAAGTACGTGCAGAACTTGTCCGCTTGCGCCGGGAACTTATTGCTGCCGCTGCCAAAGACGGCAATCAAATTGCTGCCGCTGGAACGCACCCATTTTCCGAGTGGAAAGAACAGCAAGTTACGCCCAAAGAACGTTATCAAGGGCTGATGCGAGATTATCAACAACTGACCCGCGAGCTCATGATCTTTGGCTGTCACGTACACGTTGGCATCAGCGATCGAGAGATGGCAATTCAGGTTATGAACCGTTCGCGAATGTGGCTGGCACCGCTGCTGGCGCTTGCTGCTTCCTCGCCATTTTGGTTCGGTACGGATACGGGATATGCCAGCTATCGCACGGAAATTTGGGGCCGATGGCCCATATCCGGCCCACCGCTAATTTTCTCCTCACACGCTGAATACCAAAGGCTTGTAAAAGATTTGGTCGCAACTGGAGCTGTAGAAGAAGCGACGAAGATTTACTGGGATGCGCGTTTATCAGAGCGTTACCCAACCGTAGAGTTTCGCATTACAGATGTCTGCATGACGGTGGATGAAGCAGTAATGGTTGCAGGACTGGTGCGCTCTTTGGCGCGAACGTGTTACGAACAAGCTCAAGGAGATAAACCATTTCCAGCCACTCGTCACGAAATTATACGCGCCGCGCACTGGCGTGCTGCACGCTACGGATTAGATACAGAGCTGATCGATGTTGAGGCAATGCGTGCTGTTCCAGCCCACGAACTCGTTGAGAAGTTTCTAGCCTTCGTGCGCCCATCGCTGGAGGAGTATGGCGACTGGGACGAAGTTTCATTGCTCGTGCGGCAGACGATGCAGCAAGGTAATGGCGCAGCGCGACAGCGGGAAGTTTACCAGCGTACTGGACGCTTGGAGGATGTCGTTGATTTTATTGTCGCCCAAACGCTGAAAGGTATTGATTAACTTCATTAGGGGTAGAAAAATGTGGATGTTGCCATTGTTGGAGGCGGTGTTTCCAGAATTTAGAATCCCTAGCGATTGACATGGACAGGTAGTTCTTTCTCAATCCCTTGAAGGGGACTGGTCATTACATTGGGTTTTGGTATGTCTAAGGTTGGCCCGAGCCCGGCGTAGCTTGTGACTTTAAGCCTGGACCCCCACCGTTTCTTCTGAGGCTTGTCGGGTGGTTAGGGGGATAGTTGGTAGGCTGGGTGGTGGAGAAACGGACTCAGGTGTAGCGCTCAGCAAAGCCAGCTTCTCTTCTCTTCTATTCGGGTCAGCCAGTCAATTACGACACCCAACGACTCGGAAGGTTTCTGAAAGACTAAGTATCTTCCCTCTGCAGCTGTGGACAGCAGTTCGCTTAAACTGACCCCTTGCCTTGCCGCGACAAGCTTCAAGAATGTCTTTGTCTCCGGCCTTGGGGTGACTTAGTCACGGGTGGTAGGTGGGGTCACAGGGGTAAATGGGATAGTCCAGTTCTAGTCCATGCGGTGTGACCCCAGCTAATCGACCAAATTTCACAGAAACGGCTAAAACGTCTCTATCCTCTGCTAAGATATGAAACTGCAAATGCAGCACGGGCGATTAGCTCAGTTGGTAGAGCGCCTGCCTTACAAGCAGGATGTCACTGGTTCGAGTCCAGTATCGCCCATACATTGCCCTTGTCGGATAACAGTTTAGCTGTCGTCTTAATAGATTAGTGACGGCGAAGCGTTTTGACTAATCGTTAACATGCTATCTGTCGTTTCAAGCGCTCCCGTATAGCGATCTGACGTGCGGCTCCTGCCATATTGGCCCTGTTCTCCCTTGTCGTGCTCCTCACTCAGCGCTGCACCCGCAATTTACGTGCTCCCTGCCTCAAACTGCCTGATACGTGAAGCAACATCCAACCTTGGCCTGTGTCCGGTGCCACTTGTGGGCTTCCGACTTTTTCGAACATTACTAGACGACTCTGAGCATGTGAAAGGCCCTCGCCCTATTTTGGGCAGTTGGACCGAGCTACTCTGCCATGCTACCTAAATGGATAAAGTCGAGCCGAGACATGTTGGGAGAAATTGGAACTCTTCTTTCTGCTGTTGATTCTCAAAAAGATTTTATACTCAAATGTTTGCCTGCTGAGTAGCGTTTTGACAGCAGTACCAAAGCGCTGCCGTTTACATTTGAGAGCGTATGGTAACTACTCGGCTGAGCCAAAACTGGCGGTTTCCGGCTACTGTCCCGCTTTTTTGCCGAGGGGATGAAGTTCATGTTTGGCGCATAGATTTGTCGCTACCTCCAGCTTATCTGCAACGGCTTCAGCTACTGCTTTCTCACGATGAACGGATGCGGGCGGGGAAATTTCGGTTTCAGCGCGATCGCGATCGCTTTACGGCCACTCGGGGTTGTTTACGACTACTGCTAGGTCATTATCTAGGGGTAAAACCGGAGACCGTGCAATTTTGCTATGGCCCTCAAGGCAAGCCTGCCCTTCAGCTACCGTCTGCAACAGCACTCTCATTTAATGTCTCTCATACTCACGAGTGGGCTTTGGTCGCCATTGGTCAAGGGCAACCCGTGGGTATCGATTTAGAACATATTCAGCCTGACTATCCTTGGCAAGCCGTCAGTGATCTGGCGCTTTCACCAAAGGAGCGGGCGATGTTGGCGGCGCTGCCACCAGAGGCCCAAAGCGCTGTCTTTTTTAAGCTTTGGACGGGTAAGGAAGCTTATGTCAAAGCTACGGGAGAAGGGCTGTTGAGACCTTTTAATCAGCTGGAAGCTTGGGAATTTGATCGGCTAGAGGTTGGAGAAGATTTGGCTGCTACGGCGGTGCGCTTGCCTGACTCAGCAGGTTCTAGTGGGAATCAATCCTGGTGTTTGTATCTACTCCACCCTTTGCCGAACTACGTCGCGACCTTGGCGGTCTTGGGGCCTGCGATCACCCTGAGCTGCTGGGACTGGCATGCTGAACTTTTTAGCTTAGGGGTGATTGATTAGACATGATGCTGATGCAACAACTGGCGTGGTAGGTATTTTGATGTTGAACATTGCCTTTGATGACTAGTTGGGCTGGACGCATACTGTAAATACCTACGATGGCTGGAATGCCTACTGGCTGGAGCTGGTTGGCGATAGCTATGGCTGGGAAGGGGATTTTGGGCTTGAATGCGCTCATGGGATGCTGCTAGACCTTGAAGTCTCGGAAAAAGGCGTTAGTATGAGCCTCATATAAGACAACCACTTTTTTCCGCTGTTTAAATTCACAATTTAGAATGCTCTTTTTACAGTATGGCCAAGCGATCGCTAAAGGCCTCCCCCGCTGGCATTCAGCGGGCTAAGCGGGCATTTGCGCTCAAGGGGTGGACTCAGGAAAATTTGGCCGGGGAGGTGAACCTCAAAACTCGGCAGCCAATCTGGCGGTTTTTTACCGGTCGCCCGGTCGATCGCCAAATTTTTGTGGAAGTTTGTCAGGTTTTAGACCTCGACTGGCGAGAGGTTGCCGCCGATCCGCCCGCTGACTTTTCGGAGCCAGGAGAGTTGCTGGGGCCGCGCCCGCTGACGGTGGACGAGCTGGTGGCAGAGGTGCGATCGCAGCACTACGACACCATTCAGCACCAGTGCGGCATTCTGCAACTGCTCGATATTGGCCGCCCGGTCAACATTGACGACATCTATGTCGAGGTCAACATTCTCGAAGCGGTCGCTAACCAGCAGTGGCTAGAGATTGCTGAATTGAATAGTCTGGCCCCAACCGAGTTTGACCGGGTGGGGCTAGGGGATGTTGACCAACCCCAAATTTCTGGTGTGGAAGCGGTTAAAACCCACGGCAAACTGCGGGTGCTGGGCAAGCCGGGGGTGGGCAAAACCACCTTTTTGCGGCACCTAGCCGTGCAGTGTAACCAGGGCGAGTTTGCCCCCGAGCAGATGCCTCTGTTTATCGTCCTGCGGGAGTTTGCCGAGGCCGCCAAACGCCAGGCCGACTTTAGCTTATTCAGCTACATTCACCAGACCCTGCTCACCGCTGGCATCGCCGACCCCGCCCAACTCGAAACGCTGCTCACTGAGGGACGAGTGCTGATGCTGATGGACGGCATCGATGAGGTGCTAAATCAGGACATCAACGCCGTTATTCGAGAAATTCGCACTTTTTCGGACCGGTATCACCGCAATCGGTATGTGGTGTCGTGCCGCACGGCGGCCCAAAAGCTGGCCCTGCACGGCTTTACCGATGTAGAAATTGCCCCCTTCAGCCAAACGCAGATTGCCACCTTTGCCAAAAAGTGGTTTGTCGCCCTGGGTAAAGCGGCCACCCCCGAGGGCGAGACCAGGGCAATGGCATTCGTCACTAAGCTTGAGCAGCCCGAAAACTGGCAGTTTCGCCAGCTAGTAGTGACGCCCCTATTTTTGCACCTGGCCTGCTGGGTATTTCAAGGGGAAGGGCAGTTCCCCAGCAAGCGCACGGCCTTTTACAAACAAGGCCTCGACCTGCTGCTGGGCAAGTGGGATGAGACCAAAGGCGTTGCGCGCGACGATATCTATCGCGGGTTTTTGCTGCCCCAAAAAATGAAGCTGCTGAGTCAGCTGGCTGCCGTCACCTTTGAGCAGGGGCAATACTTTTTTGAGCAGCGCACCATCGAGCAATACATTGAAGACTACCTGCAAAACCTGCCCGGCAATGCCCTCGAACCGGAAGAACTCCAGCTCGAAAGCGAGGCAATGCTGAAGGCGATCGAGGCTCAGCACGGGCTGCTGATCGAGCGGGCGCGAGGCATTTTTTCGTTCTCGTATCTGGCGTTTCAAGAATATCTAACAGCGCGTAAAATCGTCGCTACCCACAACCTGCGGGCGCTGGACCAGGCGCTGGGGGGGCTGGTTAGCCACATCACCGACCCTCACTGGCATGAGGTGTTTTTGCTCACCGCTGCCATGCTGCGCAGCGCCGACTCGCTGGTGCAGCTGATGAAGCAGGAGATCGATGCCCTGGTGGCCCAAGACCCCCACCTGCAAGATTTTTTGATGTGGGCTAGCCGAAAATCCCAGACTATTCCTCCTGAGCCCAAGTTGGCTACTACCCGCGCCTTTTATCTGGCCATGGCTCAGAGCCCCCACACCGCCGACCAGTTTGCCCTGGCCAGCACCCTCGATCAGGGGATTTTTCTAGATGCCGCCCTGGAAAACCTGCTGGTGGAGTTTGCTGTCGATCGCAGCCAAGATTTTGCCTATGTACACGCCTGTAGTGAGGCGCTCAGCAATATTTTGGTCATGGTGCTCGATGCCGGATTTTATAAGTCGCTCCAGCAGCTGAAGGATCAGCTGCCCGCCTCGCACCAAAGCCAGGAGCGGTTGCAAGCCTGGTGGCAAGACAATTACCCAGCCTGGGTCGAGCAGATCAAACGCTCGATCGCTGAATACCGCAATATTCACCACCCTTGGCAGTTTAGCCCTGAGCAAGAGCAGGTGCTAAAGCGCTACTACGACGCCAATCAGCTGCTAGTGGACTGTTTGAACAGCAACTGTGAAGTAACCGAAACTATTCGGCAGGAGATTGAAGCGACGCTGCTGCTGCCTCAGAAGGAGTTGGAGGAGCGGGAGTGGCAGAGGGAGTAGGGAAGCGGGAAGATGGGGAAGGTGGGGAAATGAGGAAGGTGGGGGAGATGGGGAAGACGGTGGAGAAATTGAGGGAATTAGATAGATATTTGATTAAATCAATCGATTCAAACAGGGCTTAAACAGTAGTTCGACCACGGCTGCGACATAATTTAGATATCGCTTCATCAACTGCAGAACCGTGAGAAAGTTGCCTATGTCCATATCTAATTGGCAAATAGTCAATCAATAGCTGATATGTGATGCTGGTTCAGTTCTGGCGATTGCGGCTGGGCCTCTAAATCATCCCAGTCTGACTAAGGTTATCCATAGTTTTGGCAAGTAGCGATCGCGATTTGATTGATTGCTTTTGCAGCGCGATTGCGTTTAAACACCCAATCTCATCGACCCCTTTCTACGAGAAAAGGGAATTAGCAGCAGATAAGTTCTGTCGTGAGTAGGCCTAATTCCCCAATGTTTCTCAGCAAAAATTTTAGCCATTAACCCTTCTTTAAAGAGGGATAGGCTTCGTTTAATCAACGCCCCCTTAAGAAAGGACTTCTACACCATGGTTAAAGGTAGAGACATGCTCGGTAAAGCTATCGTCTCCTACGACGCTGGGGAAACAACCAAAACCGTCCAACTGACCAACGAGCGCCTTCAGCACCTAGGCCACTACGCTAGCGAAATGACCCAACCCCTGCACGGTCTGGGCCGCACTGCTCCGACCGCCTTGACCAGTGCCATCCTTGACCCGGCGGCGCAAAAGGCTTATGTCACCGGCAAAGTTCCCCATCGTGAGGTGCTCACTCTGAGGGGCAGCTTGTTTGCGCTGGAGGGGCAGCCTATCACCCATGAAATCGCCGAGGCCGCCAATGCTATAGGCATTTTAGACAACCTCTACCGCGCCGTGGGGGGCAGTTGGACGGTGTCGGCCAGGTCGGATGAGGCGGTGGACAGTGTTATGGTCGAGCAGACCGAGGGGTGGAAAGTGCGGCACTCGGTACGCAACGAAGCGGACTCTATTTTGGCGGCACTGGGCAAATTGTTACTTTAGCGGTGATTGAGCGGGCCAAGCTTTGTTACCGAGAGCACTGACTGCTGCAAGCGGTGAGTTTATATCCATGGACAGTTCTGCAAGGGACTTAGCAGCGCCGGGGCCGGAGCAGGCGATCGCCTCCAAAGCGCCAGCGCCAGTACCGGTGAGCAGATTCAGGTCGGGTGCTCAACCTGCTACTCAACTGGGTTCAGACGGGGAACCTCTGACTCTCCCCAGAAGACTTGGGACACCTCAACCAAGAATTGCCGCACTATAAAGTCACCAAAAAAGGTCATTAAATCTTGGGCGGCTCTAACTCAAGCTTCACTGGCTACAGCGCAGACAATTTGTTCGAATTGCTACAGCTTTATGCCCGTTAACAACAAATTTATACCTCAAATAATCTAAGCTTACTGAAGTTTTTTGCTTATCCCCTAGCCTTAAACAACTCACACATGAAATAAAACCTCTGTCTAACACAATTGCAAGAGAGGTTTTGATAGGCCTCCCTGCACTTCCGAGCCAGGCTCATCCCTCAACTATTAGATACATCCGTACCTAGCTATCGCAAGATCAAGCTGTCCGTGGTTAAGCAGATTAAAAAGGTGATTAAGTGAGCATTGTTAAAACATTAATTATTAATGCCGATGCTGAATGCCGCTACCTCACGCCAGGGGAATCGGAGCAGATCAAGATTTTTGTCGCTAGCGGTGCTCGGCGAGTGCGGCTAGTGCAGGCATTGGCCGATGGCCGCGATCGCATCGTTAAACAGGCGGCTAACCAGCTCTTTCAAAACCGGCCCGACTTAGTTGCCCCTGGCGGCAACGCCTACGGCAAAGATATGACTGCTATCTGCCTGCGCGATATGGACTACTACCTGCGTCTGGTCACCTACGGGGTTGCCGCTGGAGACACCACTCCCCTAGAAGAGATTGGCGTGATTGGCGTGCGTCAAATGTACAACTCCCTCGGTACCCCCATGGAAGGAATAGCTGAAAGTATTCGCGCCATGAAAACCGTTGCGATCGCACTCTTATCCGCCGAAGATAGTGGTGAGGTGGGCGCTTATTTCGACTACCTAATTCGGGTCTTTGAGTAGGCCAACTCACCTGAACGAACAATTTTATGACTACCCCCCTTGCTCAATCGGTTTCTACTCTAGAGAAAGTTAGCGCGATCGCTCAAAGGCGATCTGTGGGGGTTAGACAATCGTGCCCCTGCTGCTCAAATACACCACTTCGCCATGCTCGATCGAACCAGGTGTATTGGCGCTGTAGCCATTGCCATCAAGCTATGCCTTTATTGGGAGATGCGGTAGCGTTTATGGTCTAGATCAATCAGCATTTTTCGGCGATTTTTGCACTTTGGTTATTTATTACAGAGGGCAATAGCATGTCTGATTCAAGCCAAGCTCTTTCAAATCCTGGTCTACTCAAGGATGTTCAGATCCTTGTCGTTGATAATGATGCTGACAGCCGATATCTTTACAAAGTTTTGTTTGAGATCTGCGGTGCACAGGTAACGCCTGTTGAATCGATCGCCGACGCCATAGCTCTTTTAGACGATTTGGTTCCCGATATTCTGATCTGTGAATCTAGTTTTTTTAACGAAGATACATCATCGCTGGTTCAAAGAATTAGAGCTGTAGCTTTAGACCGAGAGCGGACGATCCCCATTCTTGTGGTTTCTGCTTATTATCTGGCTAAATTTGTCCAAAAAATGTTTCCTGTGGTTGAAGACTGCTTGCTCAAACCTATCGATGTTGAGAAGTTGGTTGACGAAGTTTGGAATTTGGTTCGTCTAGCAAAATCAACCGAAAAAGCTGGCATACAAGATTGGGTTATCAAGCATAGAGATAGGGCAAAGCAGCTTACTGCTAGTGTGTAGCCGTAGAAAAATTTACTTATAAAGGGAGCAAAGCCAACTATATCTTCAGACCTTCGTGTCAAGAAAAAGAACCGAGAAAGCCTCCAAAGTCTTCTCCCAAAAGAGGGAGATCAGGGTGAAAAGAACTTCCTGCATTTTAAGCTGACCGAGTTTAATTAAACTGTTTGCTTAGATGTAAAAATTAGCTACGTTATCAAACAAAATATGCGTTTACTTAGACAGCCTGGTGAGAAGCTTATGGGTAATCATCTACGTTGAATATGATTTCTTAAAAGCCATGTCCTATATACTGTCTTTGCTAAAGTCCAAACTGCCCACTCAGCTGAGAAGTGAAGTCTCCTCGTCCATCCTTTGTTATTACATTAACGATACGACAGATATACAAATTATTCGGGTAGTAAGTGAGGCGGTATACCGCTTCGAACGCGTTGTCTTTCCAGAGGAGAGGGTTTTATTCGAGGCTTCTTCAGAATCTTACCTAGAAATTCATTCGCCTTCTCCCAATGGGGCTCGAATAACTCGATCTGAGTGCAGAACTTTTCAAGTAAGTGAGGGATAAAGCAATAGCTCTAGCTATCGCAAACGTCTGTGGGTTTAGGGTCGATGCAACTACTGGCTTTCCTGGCTTTGTTCGCCATTGTCAAAGCATTTGATGGTCAACCCCGGTTGGTAAAAACGGTAGGTGTTGCGGCCCTGGTTTTTGGCTTGGTAGAGAGCATGGTCGGCGTGGCGCAGCAGAATGGTGGGGTCGGTGCCATCTTGGGGAAAGAGGGCGATGCCGATGCTGGTGCCAATGTGCAGCTGGTGGTCATCAATCTCGAAGGCGAGTTCCAGGCTTTCTAAAATGCGATCGCAGGTGCGCCCTACCGAGTCTGCCGCAGTGAGCCGAGAGAGTACCAAAACAAACTCATCGCCACCCCAGCGCACCAGCAGGTCTTCGCTGCGCAGGCATTGGGCTAGGCGCTGGGCTACTCGGTGCAGCATTTGGTCGCCTACCTCGTGGCCCAGGCTGTCGTTGATGTTTTTGAATTTGTCGAGGTCTAAAAAGGCCACCGCTACCTGAGTATGTTGGCGATCGGCCTGGGCCAGCACCTTGGGCAGGTAAGTGTCGAGAAAGGCGCGGTTGGGTAGGCCGGTGAGCCGGTCGTAGAAGGCTTGGTGGTGAATTCTGGCCTCGGCCTGCTTTTTTTCAGTAATGTCTCGCACCAGCCAGCGCAGGTGTGCTTCGCGGCCCTCGCGGCTGATGGAGACAGTAATAGCGACATCAATATTCGGGCCATCCCGAGGCAAAAGCTTGGTTTCCCAAGCTTTGGTGGGCAACGCCTGGGCGGCGCGGCTGAGCTGGGCCAACATGGCATAGAAGGCGCGGCGGTGCTTAATCGGTAGAAACAGCACCATGGGTTTACCCACCAGCAACTCCTGGGGTAGGTGCAGCATGGCTGCGATCGCCACGTTGCCCGCCTGAATAATGCCCTTGGTATCGCTGACCAGGTAGCCATCGGGGGCGAGATTGAAGAGGTCTTGGTAGCGCTGGCGCTCGATTTCTAACTGCTGGCGGTAGTCGGCCAGGACCAAATTTTGCTCAGTCAGCTCTTCGTGGGCGGCCCGCAGTTCTTCAAGCACCAGGCTGAGGTCGGCTAGGGCCAGGGCCAGTACCTCGGGCTGAATAGGCGACGCGCTGGCGTGCTGGTGCAGCAGTAGTGCCCGCTGCTGCACGGCATCAATGCGCTTGAACATGATACTCATTGCGGCCCACCCCGACGGCAGTCGTTGAGATCTTGACGCAGCTGAGCGTTGGCCTGGGTGAGTTCTGCGGTGCGGGCGGCAACGAGATCTTCGAGATCGGCGTGGGCCGCCTGGAGCTGCTGCTCTACCCGACGCTGCTGAGAAATATCTCGCAGCGACCAAAGAATGGTGGTGCCGCCTAGGCGGCTGTCTTTGAGGAAGTTGGTGGCGATCGCTACCCTAACCGGATCCCCCTGGCGTGATTTGAGGGTGGCTTCCCAGGGCTCGGTAGGCTGGGCTAGCCGCTGCTGAAAGTCTGACCAATCGCCCTGATCGATCAGCACCACTAGGGGTTTGCCCACCAGCCCCGCCTGGGGTAGCGCAAATAAGGCTTCTGCTGCTCGGTTGGCGTGGTAAATTTTGCCTCTGGCATCGGTGACCAGGTAGCCATCGGGGGCCAGCTCAAATAGGGTGCGGTAGCGCTGGCGCTCAAGGTCAGCCTGATAGCGAGTGTTGTTGAGTATCTGGTTTTGCTCGTGCAGCTCCGCATCTACGGCCTGGAGCTCTTCAAGCACGAGGTAAAGATCTTTGAGGGCTAGCTCTAGCAGGGCGGGGTCGATCGGGTTGGTGGTGGCCTGCTCACGCAGCCGCAGGGCGCGTTGGTAGACTGCCTCGATTTGGTGAGAGATGCTCATGGGTCAGTCTCCCTGAGGATGGACGGTCATCCCAAAAAGTGTAGCTGTCAGCACCTTCCTCAGAGGTTTGATTTCAGCCTAAAAAGCGCTTGCTGTCGGAGATATCATACCAAAATGTTTTGCTGAGTATAATCTCCGGTGGACTGAGTTTGCCTTCTTCAGCAAGGATAAGGTCAGGCGTTCATGACGGTCTTTCTACAATCGCCAGCCTAGCTCGGGAGCTGTAGATTTCTCTTAGGAAAAACTCTATTTCTGGGCTTGGATTAGGTCTAATTTTCTCTGAAGAAATACTGCTCTCAGGGCGCAGCCCACCCTCGCAGACTTTACTGCCGACTAGATATGGCAGGTTGGATTTTGCTGTCATTCGAGCTCTATTAGCGATTTACCCATACATTTCATACCTTTAATCAAACCATTTTCATCTAGTCCTCATTGGCAGCGCGCTCAAGCACGGTTTCAATCGCTAGCAAAACTAAATCGTCACCATTGACTTGAGTCATCTTGCGGGCGTTGAGCCACATGGTTTGGGGGCCAATGGTCTCAAAATTATGCACCACTTCAAAGTCGTCGATCTGCATGTTTTGGGGCAGCAGGTCGTGAAGCAGCGATCGCAGCTGCGGGATATCCCACTGGCCGTTGCCCAGCTCAAAAATCAATTGGCCCTCAGTATCGCCGGGGCTAACCTGAAAAGTTTGATAAAACTGCCGATTCGCCGTCACCACCCGCAGGTCGTGGGTGAGCACCACCAGGGCCTCGCGCACGGTTTGCACAATGGCGTCGGCGTAGTCGCGGGCCTGTCGCAGCTGCTCGGCACTGCGCTTGAGGTTATCAATATCCACCAGCACCAGCACCGCCCCATCGATGCGGTTGTCGAGGGTGCGATAGGGGCGAATGCGCAGGTCGTACCAGCAGCCCTCCTGATCCTGTACCTCCTGGCTGCTCTGCTCTAGGGTATTGATCACCGCTAGGATGCGGGCCTCGAGGTCGGTGATTGCCAGGCGGTGGTTGATGTCGCCCAGGGGGCGGCCCACGTCGCCGGGAATCAGGTTAAATAGGGCTGCTGCGGTGGGGGTAAAGCGGCGAATTCTGAGGTCGTCCTCCAACATCAGAATGGGAATGTGGATGCTGCTGAGCAGGTTTTGAAAATCGTTGCTGATGCGGGTGGTCTCGGAGTTGCGGCGGTAGAGCTCGTCGTTGATTGTGCTGAGTTCTTCGTTGGTGGCCTGAATTTCTTCTTTGGCGGTTTGCAGCTCTTCGTTGGTGCTCTGGAGCTCTTCGTTACTGGAGAGAATCTCTTCGTTGGCGGCCCGCAGATCCTGGTTGGTGGCTTCCTGCTCTTGGATAATCGATTGCAGGTGCGATCGCGTGGTGTTGAGATCCTGCTGGAGGGCAAGGTTTTCCTGCCGGTACTGATTTTCCATGTCGGTGACGGGGACGGCGGCTTTTGGGGCGGTGCCGTCTGACCCCAAATCGGCGAAGAACACCAGATAGTAGGCTTTGTCAGCGGGTTGAGGACTGAGGGGCACGACCTCAATTTGAATAGGGCGGGGGCGATCACCCGCTTCGATCAGCAGCGATCGCCGCTGCACCTCCTGGCTGGTTTGCTGGGCCTGGTAGAGGGCCGTGCGCAGGTCGAGCCGCAGCCCCTCCTTGGCCATGGCAAGCAAATTGAGGCTGGCGCGACCGGGGGCAGGCTCCAAATAAGCCCCCGTTTGCCCTCGAAACTGCAAGATCTCCAGCCGGTCATTTACCAATACCCCCACTGGGCCGTAGCGGTTGAGCACCATTTGGTCGGCCAGGGCATAGAGGTCAGTTTCTGAGGTGTGCTCTCGCGGGGGCTCGGGTCGGGGGGGCTGGGGGCTGGGAGTGTAGGTGGTGGGGTCAAAGTCAAAGTTCAAGGGCAGCGACGTCGACTGCTTGGCGTAGAGCTTGTAGCGGCTGTCAACCAGCGAAAACAGGTGGCTAAACTCCCCCGTCGTCTCCGACGACCCCAGCAGCAAAAAACCCTCGGGCTTGAGGCCGTAGTGAAACATGGGCAGCACCTTGCTCTGCAAAGACACCCTGAAGTAAATCAACACATTGCGGCAGCTAATTAAATCCAGGCGTGAAAGGGGTGGGTCAGTGATCAGATTTTGGCAGGCAAAGATGCACAGCTCCCGCACCACTTTGTTGATCTGGTAGCCGCCGTCGGCGGGCACAAAAAACCGCTGCAACCGCTCTGGCGATACGTCGCTCACCTGCACGGGCGAGTACCAACCCAAGCGGGCCACTTCAATGGCCAGCTCGCTGACATCGGTGGCAAAAACTTGAATTGGCGGGCTAATGTTGTGGCGGCTCAGATACTCCAGTAGGCAAATGGCGATGGAATAGGCCTCTTCGCCAGTCGAGCAGCCTGCCACCCAGATACGCAGGGGCAGTTCGGGGTTGCGCTCCCTAAGCAGCGCTGGAAACACGGTCTGCTCTAAGGCCGTAAACACTTCCCCGTCGCGAAAGAAGCTGGTCACGCCAATCAAAATTTCCTGGTGCAGGGCCTGCACCTCCTCGGAGTTGGCCTGGAGGTACTGACTGTAGCTCTCTAGGCTCTCCAGGTGGTGCAGGGCCATGCGACGAGAGATGCGCCGCTTGACGGTGTTGGGCTTGTACTGGGCAAAGTCAATTTTGGTGACCCGCTTCAGCAGGGTGAGAATGGTGTCTAGCCCAGTGGCGTTTGGGTCCTTGTCCTGGGCCACGAGTTCTGCTGGGCTGAGGCTGGTGATGTAGGGGTGAGCGCTGAGGCCGGCCAGGGTTTGGGCAATTTCTTCTGGCGTTTGAATGAAGTCGATCTGCCCAGTCGCGATCGCCATGTGGGGCATGCTGCTAAATTGTGCCGATGCCTCTGACTGCGAAAAGGTGATGCCCCCCGCCGCTTTGATCGCCTCTAGACCCAGGGTGCCGTCGGCATCGGCCCCCGAGAGCACCACGCCAATGGCTTTGTTCCCCCGCTCCTCGGCCAGGGCGTTAAAGAAACTGTCGATCAGGCGGTTGCCGGTGCGCGATCGCGGTCGGGGTTGCAGCCGCAGCTCGCCCCCCACAATCGTCATCGCCGTGTTGTGGGGGATGACGTAGACGTGGTTAGGGGCGATTGCCACCCCATCGACCACCTCCAGCACCGGCATCGCGGTGGTGCGGCCCATGATCTCGCTCAGCAGGCTAGGCTGACTAGGGTCTAAATGCTGCAACAGCACAAAGGCCATACCCGTAGTAGTGGGCAAATGGCGCAGCAGTTGGGTAAAAGCCTCTAGCCCTCCCGCTGACGCCCCAATGGCCACCACCGGAAACATCTCTTCTGGTAAGGCAGAGGCTGGTGAATCGTCGTCGGTGGGGAAGGGTTGCGGGAGAGCCATACCTGGGGTAAGCCACGGTCTAATAACTGCGCTGAGCGGGTCTAGGTCAGTATGACGGCTCAACCCCCTCTATATAGCGCGATTTTGCTGACCTGGGGCATGGATCTGCGCGCCTGGCTAAGGCCTACGTGGGCAATCGCAGGTGCACCTACGATCCCGCTCAGCCAGAGCCCTGGAGTGGAGGTTTGAGCCCTGGCATTTCTCAATGATTGATTGGCGATCGGTTAAAGCCAGTCAATACCAACTAGACTGAAGCTATCCGGCGACAACGCTACCCGTTGCGAGGCAACCAGCGTAGGTGCCGAACTAGGTTTTAACACCCCGTTAAATTCCATGCGCTTTTAAGTGAATTGCAAAATTCTGTAGGGTTAGCCTTTGCCCTGTGCGGGCAAGAACCTGTGGAGATTGCAAATATCAACCTGGATAGTGATGTTTAAGTCTTTAGATTAGGTAATGGTTGTGGGTAAGGAAAAGAAAGGCAATAGAGAAACCGAAGGCGGATTCTAGCGGGGTTAAGAAGTCCAAAAAAGATTCTAAACGCTGTGACTCTTCTGCATAAGTTTTTGTGGTCGGCGTTATTTCACTCTTTTGACAGATGAACTTGTCGCCCTCGCCTAGCTCAGCCTTAAAACTAGTTGGGACGCGTACTTGGTTATCTAGTCTGCTATTTGGTGCAGGATTTTACAACCCTATTTTCTAGCGGTGGGCAGTGCCCACCCTACCTCTAAGGCAACAAAGAAAGATTACACAGCTGGGCAACACTAAAGCTTTCCATGCTTCCATCACTCTAACCTTTGAGGTGATGGTTTTTTGGGTGCCTAAACTTTAGTGTCCCTCTTCATCAATTCAAACTCGAAATCAAACCTCAGACCGTCATTCTAAAAGAGCCCTCCGTCCTATTGCCAGGTTGCCAAAATGCCCATCAAAGACAAGCCGACGCCGCCAAAGTTTCGCCTCTTCAACAATATTTTTCTGATTTTGGGCGTCGTGTTTCTGGCGGCCAGCTTCATCTTGCCCAGCATCCTCGGGCCGAAGATTCCGGGTGTGCCTTATAGCCTGTTTATTCACCAGGTGCAGGAGGGCGAGGTGGCGCGGGTGCAGGTGAGCGAAAACCAGATTCAGTATCAGCTCAAGCCCGTGGCTGACGAGGAGGCCGGGCAGGTCTTCTCTACCACTCCCATCTTTGATTTGAGCCTGCCCAAAACCCTTGAAGCCAACGGTGTCGAGTTTGCCGCCACGGCTCCGCCCAAAAATCGCTGGGTGGGCAGCCTGCTGAGCTGGGTGATTCCGCCGCTGATCTTTGTGGGCATCTGGCAGTTTTTCCTCCGTCGCAGTGGTGGCGGCGGTGGCCCCCAGGGCATGCTCTCCATCGGTAAGAGCAAGGCCAAGGTCTATGTGGAGGGCGAAGCCGCCAAAATCACCTTTGCTGATGTAGCCGGGGTAGACGAAGCCAAGACCGAGCTGGTGGAAATCGTCGATTTTCTCAAAACACCGGAGCGCTACACCCAAATTGGGGCGCACATTCCCAAGGGTGTTCTTTTGGTCGGACCACCGGGCACCGGCAAAACTCTGCTGGCGAAGGCCGTCGCCGGGGAGGCCGGGGTGCCTTTCTTCAGCATTTCAGGCTCTGAGTTTGTGGAGATGTTTGTGGGGGTAGGGTCGTCGCGGGTGCGTGACCTGTTTGAGCAGGCTAAAAAACAAGCCCCTTGCATTGTGTTTATTGATGAATTGGATGCGATCGGCAAGTCGCGCAGCAGCAGCGGCATGTACGGCGGCAACGATGAGCGCGAGCAGACCCTCAACCAGCTGCTCTCAGAGATGGATGGTTTTGCCCCTGAAGATGCCACGGTGATTGTGCTGGCAGCCACTAACCGGCCCGAAATTCTCGACCCAGCTCTCTTGCGCCCCGGTCGGTTTGACCGTCAGGTGCTAGTCGATCGCCCCGCCCTCTCCGGTCGTGAGGCCATTCTCGGCATCCACGCCCAGACGGTGAAACTGGGGGAGGATGTGGATTTGAAGGCGATCGCCACCCGCACCCCCGGCTTTGCCGGAGCCGACTTGGCCAACCTGGTCAACGAAGCCGCCCTGCTGGCCGCCCGTAATTATCGTCCGGCTGTAGCCCAAGCCGACTTTGCCGAGGCGATCGAGCGAGTAGTCGCTGGGCTAGAGAAAAAAAGCCGTGTGCTCAACGACAAAGAGAAGAAAATCGTGGCCTACCACGAAGTCGGCCACGCCCTGGTGGGTTCTCTCATGGCGGGCAGCGGCAAAGTCGAGAAAATCTCTATCGTGTCGCGGGGCATGGCGGCCCTGGGCTATACCCTGCAACTGCCCACCGAAGACCGCTTTTTGATGGATGAAGCTGAATTGCGGGGACAGATTGCTACTCTGCTGGGGGGGCGATCGGCGGAAGAAATTGTCTTCAACAGCATCACCACCGGAGCTTCCAACGATTTGCAGCGGGCAACGGATCTAGCTGAGCAGATGGTAACCGCCTTTGGCATGAGCAAGGTGCTGGGGCCACTGGCTTATCAGCAGGGGTCACGCCCGATGTTTCTTGACCAGGGAGCCAGCGGTCGCCGCACCATGAGTGAAGAAACTGCCCAGGCGATCGATCGCGAGGTCAAAGACATTGTCGAAACCGCTCACCAGCAAGCCTTAGAAGCCATTCGCCACAACCGCGACCTGATGGAGACTATCACCATGCAGCTGCTGGAAACCGAGGCGATCGAAGGCCAGACATTGCACCATCTACTCGATCAAGCCAGCCCAGCTTGATAGGCATTCATTAGCTTGCACCGGGGGTTAGGGTTTCTCCCCTAACTCTCTACTCCAGTTTCCAAACACCATTTTTAAGAGGTGAATATGTCATCTTCTCTAACCAAAGGCACCCTCGTCACTATCATTGGCGAAGCCGTGTTGCAAAATCGGCTGATTAGTTTGCTTACGGAGCTTAAGGTCTCGGGCTACACCCTGGTGCCTGCCCAGGGCGCTGGCAGCCATGGCAGACGCATGGGCGATATCGCTGGCTATAACACCAACATTGAGCTTAAAACCCTTGTTACTGCTGACATCTCCGATCAGCTGATCGAAGCCCTGAAACCTTTTCAAGATACCCACGCTCTCATTGTCTTTCGCCAAACTGTAGAAGGATTGTTTGACTAAGGGGTAGTCGCTGTTCAGCTTTCTCCTAGAAGGGCGTTTAAAGAGCAGTTTGTTGTAGCTTTGGCCACCTAATAATCTCCCTTGCTCCTTTCAAAAAGAGTAGGTATTCCCTTTCTTAAAGAGAATTTAAGCGGAGCTTCACTTTTGCTATAAGGAGCAGGAATACTTAAACGTCCCTTAAGGCCGCTATGGTTTGGGTCAGGCTATACGAACAATTCAAATCCACGCCTTTTTACAGCACGCTTATACTTGCCCTACCCACTAGCAGACCCTAGACCAGGTATAGCGATCGCGCTTTATCAATTTGTTTTAAATCACGGTTAAGGAAAAAAATCTGCCTAAGTTTAGGTCTAAAACATTGAATCCACGGCACGTTAGATCTAGATCTGTTATAGTTCGAAGTGTTAGCCGCTCATCCGTGACAGATGACCTTAGTTAACTAGTAACAAATCTAGGAACAACCCCATGGCTGACATTGTAGATACCGCCGTAAACGCCGGTTCATTCACTACTCTAGTGGCTGCTGTTAAAGCCGCTGGCTTAGTCGATACCCTCAAAGGTGCAGGCCCATTCACCGTTTTTGCACCCACTGACGAAGCCTTTTCTAAACTGCCAGAAGGCACTGTCGACGGGCTACTCAAAGACGTGGCCAAGCTGAAAGAAATTCTCACCTACCACGTCGTCTCCGGTAAGGTGATGGCTGCGGATGTCTCTAAGCTCAAGACCGCTACTACCGTCCAGGGCACCGATGTTAAAATCGATGCTTCTAGCGGCGTAAAAATCAATGACTCGACGGTAACCACCGCCGACGTGCCCACCGATAATGGTGTCATCCACATTATCGATACTGTGCTTATCCCCGCATAGATTAGTTAGAGGAAGGATGCGATCGTGCCCTTCCTCTGTATGACGGATCAAAAAACTCCCACGATATTACCGGGAGTTTTTTTCTGTTTATTCCGCTGTTTAAATAACTGCTGAGATATAGTAGCTACCCTCTGAAGTTAGTTGCCGAATTGAGCGCCTCAGATAGCCTTCAACGGGCTCATGGCCACAAAGTTTTTAGTGATGGGCAATCTTCGCAGCGCAATGTTCTGCGTGTTAGCTGAGCGATCGTCTGCGGAGACGGTATGGCAAAAAAACAGAATAGCGAAAAATGACGGGGCGCGCCCCAACCCAAAGGGGCGGGGCGGCATCTAGCAACCTATGCAGAGCGCTTGGCTCTACAACAATGCGGCAGCTACGGTTGCTATGCTCCTAGCGATGATGGGCCTGGCGGCAACTGGCGGCAACCGCATTGGGTGCGGCTCTGTCGCTGGCTCACTGGCTACCAAACGGCTAGGGTTCTGTAAAGGTGAATATCTAGACCGTCTAACGTTTGGCAATCTTGCCCAGTTCGATCATCATTAGCGCGCCACCGCTGGCAAAAGCGCCAGCGAGCATGCCCTGTGCCACTTGCATTTTGGGGGATTCGCTGAGGCAGTGCCCAGGCATTATCTGTGATTGGGCGCAGGCCTGATTTTTAGCCCGCGCTGCGCCGCCGCCCAAGAGGATACCGGTTGAGATTACTAGGGTAGCGCCCCACAGCATGACATTTTTTTCGCGTTGAATAAACATTTCGGTAGTTGACAAACGGTTGCTTTAGCATGCCCAACTACATCAACTTTCATAACGCGTGCTGCCATCAACTCCCCAAATTTTATATGAATGTTGGGCATGGTTGTGGTTAGGCAGCTGGTAACGCCGTCCATAGGGACCATCGGGTACAGCCGCGATTCTTGTAAAAAAGCCTGCTGAGTCAAAACCTCAGCAGGCTTTTTTACCTCGGGTAGAGCCTCAGGGAAGGGATGCCATTGTTAGGCGATCTAGCATCACGCTCCAGAAAGCCATTGACCGAAAATACCTAAGGGGTTTTGCTGCTGTAAAAACTGGCGGGCGCAGTTGCGGCCCGGCATGCCCGAGATGGAACCTCCGGGATGGGTGCCTGCCCCAGTCAAGAAGAGCTGCTCAATAGGGGTCTGGTAGTTGGCAATCTCTGGCAGGGGGCGAAAAGGCATCATCAAATCTAGCGTCATATCGAAATGGTAATAGTTGCCTTTTTCGACACCAAGGCGATCGCTAATTTCGGCGGGGCTTTCGACCCGGCGAGCAATAATGGACGACTTGAGGTTGGGGGCGTAGGTGGCCAGCTTATTTAGTACGCGATCGGCCACCTGCTGTTTGCGGTCTTCGGTCCAGCCGGTGCCCATCAGGCCAGTGCCTTCTGCCCCTTGAATGGCGTAGGGCGCAAAAAACTCAATCCAAAGGGTGTGCTGTCCGGGCGGAGCCAGGGAGGGGTCAAGCAGGGAGGGAATCACCGCATACATCGAGGGATTTTCGTCGGGGATGCGGCCAATGTGGGGATCGCTGTGGGCTAGCTCCACGTGATCAATCGAGTCGGCAATCAAAACGGCCCCAGTCCAGTAGTCATCGCGGTGCTGGTGATACTCAAAGCGGGGCAGCTCAGACAGGGCACAGTCGATTTTCATAATGGCGTCGTTGTGGCTGGTGACCCGCCGCTGAAGGCGATCGCGCAATATTTCATCAGCCTTATCGACATCGGCAGCATCAACTAGCTGGAGAAACACCCGCTTGGCATCTAGGCTAGAAATCACCCCCTTTTGGGCGCGATACTCCTCGCCGTTTGCCACCCGCACCCCCACCGCTTTGCCCTGGTCGATCAGGATTTTGGTGACGGGTTTTTCAGTCCAAATTTGGCCGCCTAGGCTGGTGACTAAACGCACCAGAGCAGCGGTTAATGCGCCGGTGCCGCCTTTAGGGCGAGCCACACCGGGATGGTGGCGCATGGCCATCATCATGCCTCCGATGGCGCTGGTCTTTTGGGAAGGAGGCACACTTAGCTCCGAGGCCATACGGGCTAGAGGAGCCCTGAGAAATTCGGCGTCAAAGTGCTCCTGAATGACATCTTCGGCACTGGTAAACAGAGTGCGAAATAAATCCAGGGTTTTGCGGTCGGAGCCAAGCAGTGAAACTAAGTCTTTGACATTGGTCAGACTGTAGTTGGCAAGAATATCGATCAGGGATTTAGGCGGCGCATTGAAGATAGGTCCAACTGCCGAAATTAGGCGCTGCCAAAAGTCGATATATTCCCGATATCGCTGGGCATCTTTGGGGCTAAAATAGGCAATTTCTTGACAGGTTTTGTCTACCGATTTGTGGGCAAAGAAGTATTTGCCATCGGGATGGGGACAAAATACTAACGGATCGCAAAAGAGGTATTCCAGACCATACTTATGCAGCTCTAATTCCTGCACAACAGGCCCGAGATGGATGAAAGCATGGTCGATCGCACAGAGGTTGAAGTGAAACCCTGGTGCCTGATCTGGCATGATCTCTTCAGTGGTGGCGGCGCCACCGGGGATTGAGTTTTTTTCTAGCAGTAGAACCGAGTAGCCCGCTTTTAGCAGATAGGCTGCACAGATCAAGGCATTGTGGCCAGCCCCGATCAAAATTATGTCGTAGGTCTGCATAGGGTACTACTCGACTAGCCAGCGCTGGGGTTAAGGTCTATCATCTGGCCAGTGGTGTAGGTGCCAACTGGGCTCCAGAGCACGTAGGGCAGAAGGAGCAGGGCAGCAAACTCAGAGATCGGAAAAACTATGAGTGTGAGCACAACGCCTAGAACCACCCCCAGTCCACCTAGCACAGTGCCGACTTTCAGGCTTCTAAACCACAGTGTGGCAGGAATATAGGCGACGGTAATGACTTCTACCAATAGATAAAAACCCATCAACAGCCAGGTTTTAGAACTACCCGGATCGTCTTGCCAAACGTAGGTGGCCGAGAATGCTCCGCAGGCAAAAATTACCGTCCAAATCAGCGGAATAGCGGGTTCAAAGAAGAGCCACCTGGGGCGATCGAGGCGCTTTCCCCAGGAGATATCTCGAGGTCTAATAAAACTGCTACCCAGGGCAACCAGGAAGGTTATTCCCCCAATTATCATCCAGCTATCGTGCATTTTAGGGTCGGGATTTAAACGGCATAAGACTTTTTTGAGGCCAGTAGTCTGCCGAACTAAACGTGACAGGTTATTAGAGGGTTTAAGGTCTAGGGTTCATGACCTGCCTTGAACCCTAGACCTTAAACCCTATCCCGTCACCCCGTTACCATCGGCTTGATCAAGCACTAATAAAAGCCCCATCTATTAACGAATTGTTCCAGCTTTTTTGGGCGTCGCCGTCAGTCTTTGGTAGGAATTCGCAATTCCCCGTTGGGCGAAGTGATCTGGGGCGATCGCAGCTAAACTCAGCGCTTTACGACCTGGCTGCCTGCGGCAGGGCCGGAGCCAGTACTCCGTCGATCTCCTGCAATACTTCAGAGCTGAGATCCACCCCAGAGGCAGCGGCATTGTCGGCCACCTGTTCGGGACGACTTGCACCGATAATCGCCGATGTCACCCGCCGATCGCGCAGAATCCAGGCGAGGGCTAGTTGGGCCATGGAGAGGTTGAGCTTTTGGGCAATGGGCTGGAGGTTTTGCACGGCACTAAGAACGCGATCGCTTTTCAGCTCGTTCATAAACCCATTCATTTTGTCGTTGGCAGCGCGGGAGTCTGAAGGCGGTGTAGCCCCCGGCTTGTATTTGCCCGTGAGCACCCCCTGGGCTAGGGGTGACCAAACAATTTGTCCAATGCCGTGGTCGGCACAGAGGGGAAAGACTTCGGCCTCGGGCTGCCGCCACAGCATAGAGTATTGGGGCTGGCTAGAGACAAACTTTTCGACGTTGGGCAGGTCCAGCGCCGCCTGAATCTGGGCAGGGCTCCATTCGCTAAAGCCGATATAGCGGGCTTTACCCTGCTGCACCACCTCGGTGAGGGCGGCCATAGTTTCTTCAAGCGGCGTGTTAGGATCGTAGCGATGGCACTGGTAGAGATCAACATAGTCGGTGCCCAGGCGCTGCAAAGAGGCGTCGATCTGTTTGTGAATTTGCGCTGCCGACAGTCCCTGATCGCTTGGCGACATAGGAAAAAAGACCTTAGTGGCCAGCACGTAGGAGCTGCGATCGCGCCCCCGCAGTACCTCTCCTAAAAATGACTCCGCAGCTCCACGTCCGTAGACGTTGGCCGTGTCAATAAAGTTGATGCCGACGTCAAAGGCCTTGTGCACACAGGCTTCCGCCTGCTGCCGCTCTACCCCACCGCCGTAGGTCAACCACGACCCCAGGGCCAGCTCCGAAACGGTGAGGTCGCTATCCCCCAGCTGCCGATATTTCATCCTAAATCTCCTTCATTGGTTAAATTGAGACAAAATCTAGAACCCTGGGCTTGAGCTGACGGGGCTGGGCGACTAACAGAACCCCCATAAAACTGGGTCTGAGGACGGGTTCAGATTATGCCAACCAGCCCACCCGTCCCTCAGCGTTGTCTCGGAGGGCTTTCTGCTGTCAGTTAGACGCGGTTCCCGAATATAAGCTTGAGCAGCCAGTCCGACAGACTGGGCACGGTGAGGTGATTAAAGTCTCCCTTCACCTGCTCATAGCCCGGCATTGGCTCAAACAGTCCGTCTGGAGCCTGAGGAGCTTTCAGATCGTCGGTGCGCTGACCGCGAAAGCCCACGTAGTTGAGGGCAACATCCATTAGCCCCGGCGACAACCGCTGGCCCCAGTCAAGCAGGCGACCGACATCACCCACGATGTAGTCGCGGATTGGGTTCTCAGCAGCATAGAGAATGGCATCGGTGACCAGGCTCGGGTCGTAGTAGGGCGGAATGCCTGTGGGCTTAACGCCGACTTTGGTGCGCATGTGGTTGTAGAAGGGGGTGTTGATCACCGCTGGCTTAATGCTGGTGACATTGATGGTAGACCCCTCGTGCTCCAGCTCTACCCGCAGCGATTCGAGAAAGCCCTCCAGCCCGTGTTTAGCTGTGGAATAGGCGCTCTGCAACGGCAGTGCCCGTCGCCCCTCCATAGACGAGATGGCAATCAGCGAACCTCGTCCCGCTTGTTTGAGGTGGGGCAGGGCCACCTTGGCCCCGTAAACCTGACCCATCAGGGTAACGTCAATTACCCGACGAAACTCTTCAATGGTCATGGTCTCGAAGGGGGCGAGGATGCCGGCGGCGGCACAGTGCACCCAGGTGTCGATGCGGCCAAAACTGGCGATCGCAGCATCGGCGATCGCGCTGACCTGCTCAAATTGGGCGACATCGGCTGTGACGGCGATCGCCTCTCCGCCCAGCTGCTGAATTTCTTTTACCAGCGACGCTAAGCCGCTCTCGTTGCGTGCCGCCACGACAACTTTAGCGCCGCGCTGGGTCAACTTTAGGGCGGCATCGCGACCGATACCGCTAGAGGCCCCCACTACAACGACAACCTGCTGGTTAAGTGGTTTAAGCTCCATGAAAAATCTCTACATTTCCTAAATTAGGGCCTCGGACCAAATCTTGAAGTCAACCACCCCCAACACCAAAAGAGGCAACGTTCTAAAATCAAACGGGGTTTGCCCCAATAGGATTTGGGGGCAGTCAAACTAAGCTTGAGATAAATCGATATCAACTCCGTCAGGACAAGTGGGTTTCACCTGGTCCTACAATCCCTACCTTGTGGCGGAACATCAACTCACCGCCAAACCAACCACTGGCCAGCAGTAGCACCGACACCACCAAAGACAACACTAAGCCAGTTGGCAAAATATTCGTTTCTGGGTTGCCCAACCGCAGTGCAAAGTTGCCAATGCTCAATACCAGCACTGCCACGTTTAGCCCCATGTGCAACCAGCCCGCCTGACGTTTGCGCGCCCTGGGAATACGAACGAAGTCAAACATGCCAGTGATAGCGGCGGCCACCCCAGATAGCAGACCCACCCCCAACAGCCAAATCGAAGCTTGTGCCCAAAACTCGCCTTTGGTTAGCCAGTAGCCCAGATCAGCACCAGCTACGCCGCTGAGAAATGCAACTGGGAAAATTACAATAATCGGATGAATTGGGTGGCCCAAAATAGCTACGGTGCTGGTGATACCGGTGCCATGATATTCGGTGGCGCGACTGTCAATCAGCGGTGGAATATTTGGATAGGGAACATCACCACCCTGCTGATTTTGTTGAGTTTCTCGTGTTTCCATACTGCCTCTTAGGTACAAAACTATACTGTCAACCCTTAGCGCTCTACCGGTCCCCAACGCCTAACCCTGCTCGAAACCACTGAAATGTTGCCCTTGCACGTACGTCCCTTAAGGGGAAACGGGAAAAACCCATGGGTTGTCAAAGCTAAGGGCCATATTTTCTAGCGTTGGAACAAGGCGTCACCGTTGCTACTTAGAGAATCGCCATTCCGTTCTTGCCCGTTGTGACACAGGCACAATGCTCAGCTTCCAAAATTTTGCAAATGGGGGCCGCCTCTCAACCAGAGATTGATAGTCATTGCTATGGCACTTTGATCAAGATCTGACTAGAGCCTTCAGCACAAAGCATTCTGTGGAATGGCTACCAGGGAACACTTGCTCTACCAGGAGTCTAGTGACTAGCCCAGCCTATTTCGTCTTCCTTAAGAAGTATCTGCCTATTTCCTAAGGGGGAATAAGCAGCAGCAGCAATGCCACACCTCAGGCGTAGGTTTCAAGGTTCTGCTTCACTGGCAAGGGTGTGGCAAAAAAGATCTTTTTTGCCACACCCTTGTACCCTCTACTAAAATCTAAGTCCTTGAGTCTGTCACTGTGTCTGTCAAGGTCAGAGAGGCTCAATCAGTCACTCGGACCACAGTCGTTTCCTTCACGGCAACTCTTTAGACCAGTACCTTTGCCTCGTATTCGGGTAAATCTGTTATCCAAACACCATCATGCACTTCGATATCGTAGTCGCTAATCCATTCGTGCCAGGTATTTCCCTGGGGAAAGTTTTTAACTTCGTAGTCAGCTAGATATTGGTCTGAGAAATTGATGACAACAACAACACGAGATCCCTCATCGTTCCAGCGAATATAGGCCAGCACTTTAGAATCTGGATCCTCGTAGAAAAACTCTACATTTTCGGTGCGCAGGGCATAGTTGTCTTTGCGAAGATTAATCAGACCTCGGTAGTGCTGCATCAGGTCATGGTTGCGATCGTTCTTCAGCAGTGTCCAATCAATTTTGGCTGATTCCAGGGTTTTGGGTTGGTGGGCCCCAAACTCTTCTCCCATCCAGATCAAGGGCACGCCCATAGCAGTCATCACCAAAACGGCCCCTAGTTTCGCTCGCTTAAAGGCGGTTTCGTCAAAGATTTCATGGTTGGCGAGCTGCACCATTAAGCGATCGTGGTCGTGGTTGCTGAGATAGTTAATGGCGTTGACAGCCCCTAAATAGCCTGACTGCTTGGCATCAATTAGCTCCTTAACGGTATCTATACTGGTCTCATCTCCCCACAGCACAGGCAGCAGCTGGTGCAGAAATCCATCGCGCCAGCAGGCATCGAGGGGGCCTTCTAAATTGGTGGCATCGGGAGATTCGGGAATGAGTTCTCCGATGTTGTAGAAGGGTTTGGGCTGAGCCTGCTTGCTTGTTTCTTCAGTAAGCTGTCCCAGAAAGTCAAAGTGGCCCATTTGGCTGACGGCATCAAATCGGAAGCCGTCAATGTGGTATTCCGTAATCCAGAAATGCAGGACGTCTTTGACGAATTCCTGAGCGGGACATAGATTCAAGTTTTCGTCGTAGTGATCGTAATCAAATTCTGGTCCCCAACTTTGCTCAGGGTCTTTAGGTTCGCTTCGGTACCAATAGTTATAGTCAATTTTTGTCAGCGGAGCCTCAGAGCCCGAATGGTTGAGAATAATATCTAGAATGACTCGAATGCCTCGAGCATGGCACTCATCTACTAAATGTTTAAAGTCTTTGCTGCTGCCATAGGCCGACTCTACTGCGAAATAATGGTGAGTATTGTAACCCCAGCCCTGCTCACCAGGAAATTCCTGAATCGGCATCAGCTCAATGGCATTTATCCCTAAATCGCAGAGGTAGTCGAGCTTTTCGGTAATATGCTTAAGCTGCCCACGCAGATCGGAATCATCCTCTCCGCCAGAAAAATCGCTAACCAGAACCTCGTAGATGATCAGCTCTTCGTTTTGTGGCAGTGCTTTATCATCGTGATGCCAAACATAATCGTCAACTATAGGTTCGCCGTCCTTAACATGCAAAACAGCGGTTTGATTGCTTTCGTCTACGTGACTAGCTCTTGGATCAATGACCTCAATCCACTGATCGGGTTCTAGAAAAAAGCTTTTAGATTGAACCCGAAACTTGTAGTCGTAGTGACCATCATCTAAGTCAACTTGGGTGCGAAAATAGCCGTCTTCTCCTTTTTCCATAGGGATGTCTTTCCCTTTGGTAAAGGAACTAGTCAAAACTGCGCCCTTGTTGTAGGGAGCGAACAGCTTAAACTCAACAGAGACCATAACCACACCTTTCTCTTCTTAGTGTGTCTTAATTTGATGCTAAAGCTTCTGTTTTTTACCTATCCTTGGGCAGAAATTACTGGTGTCTCGTTTTCCTGAAGTTGAAATAGGCAACTGGTACCAACTACCGTAATTGTGTGTTGGCCTAAAGCCGTGCTTACACTGTTGGCCAATGTGGCACGGCATGATGGGATCATTCCAGAGACTGGTTTAGTCAGTCTTTGCGAGCAGGGCTTGAACGGCGGTGGTTATCTCTGGTATTGCGATCGCAAGTGACGCAAACGTTGCCAGCGTTGCTACTTGGCAGTACTCACATAGAGCCTTGTTTTCTGCCCATTCCTCTCGTGCCAATTCCGCAGTCAGAAAGGCGTCAAACAAGAGCTTAGCCCCCATCGCTAAAGGAATCAGCGGCTGCTCTCGCCCTCGGTTTTCGCCGCCCATCGAGGCTAGCCAAGCGGTAATGCCGTAGTTAACCGTCATTAGTGGTCCGTCGGGGCTATTGAACCGGCTGTAGGCGTAGTTAGAAGCATCGACTTTATTGGCATCAAAAAGTGGGCCAGGTAGGCTAGGTAGCTCTTTGACTACCCCCGTTTGATATAGGGTGATGACTTCTCCGATCGCCGCTCCTAACATGGACAAGCCGATGATCTGACGGCGTCTCTCTAGATCGGGGCTGCTGCCTTTGCGGAGTTCGTAACTCAATTGTGTTGGGTTCATGGGTTTGCTGGGGTTTAGGGTTTAAAGTTTAGGGTTGATGAAAAACGGAGAGTTTTTACTTTTCATCGCTCAGTTTCAAGCTTTTTGTTCAAAGTCTAAACTCAGAACTCAAGCCGGTGATTTTCTAAGCTTTGATGATTTCCAAGATGAAAAACTTGGAGAAATACCAAAGTTTAGAAAAGGCAACTTGGTTGCTTAAAGTAACCTTAAGACAACTCTTCGGTTTAGGACTGAGGCTTAGGGTAGATGCCCCAGGCTTGAATATTGTGTTTTATCAGGAGTGGCTCGACCTGGTTGATTTCGTCCTGGGTGCCATCTATTACCACCATAAAATCTTCGCCAAGGAGGCGATCGCAAGCAGTTCCAATCTGATCTTCAGGAAGGCCTAAAGACTTTAATCCCTCCTTTAAATTCATGGTTGCAACAGCCCCTGCCCCTTGCCCAGCCGCAACAGTTAGAAAAGCCGTTCCAAGGGCACCGACAGCAATCACAGTTCCAGCGCCTGGTATCGCTAGGCTGCTCAACCCACCCAACAATCCGCCCCAGAGGGCACCCGTCAAAGCGTCCTCTGACCAGCGTTGAGAGGCATTAATATCCTGGCCTTTAACCCGGTGGCCCGTGGTTGCCCCCCCTGCTACCACATCTTTTTTTAGCTGTTTGGCTAAAATTGATACCTGATTCATGGCAAAGCCAGTCGATTCTAGAGCCTTAGCCGCTTGCTCTGCCTGGTCTTCCTGAGCGAAAAAACCAATGCCTCTATGGGTAAGTTGTGCTGCCATTAGGGTCTCCTAGCCAACCGGATGCAGGGCGTTACGTGTGTGCCTAGTTCCATCCTTCGCCTTTTGCCAATAATCCTCATCAGCCCGCAGATACAGTATTTTTTCTGGTTCGAGAGTGGTTCTTTAAAACCTTTGGCGATCGCTCAACTACCGCTATCTAGCTAGTTTGATACAACTCGTTACCTTAAATCTCCACCTAAGCTTTTTAAGCGTCAATCTCAGTCGCTTCCAAGGCAATATGTTGATTTCTTTCTAACTAAAGGCAGAGCTATAGCCATGGTCAATCTGCCTCACTTGTCAGAGGCCAAACTCAGCTCTAGTGTTTAGCCTAAGGGCATCGATCCCTACGGATTGCACTGCTGTGGAGAGCAGCTGCGATCGTGTCAGTCTTCTTGGAGCTCCCACCATGACTGCGTCTCAAAATTCACTTAGCGATCGCGCTGTCTCTGAAGAGATTCAATCCTCCCCAGAGAATCGCATACGCTACGCCGTAGTAGGGCTTGGCTGGTTTGCCCAGACCGCAGCCTTGCCCTCCTTCCCCAGTTCTGAAAACTCCGAAGTCGTGGCCTTAGTTTCTGATGACCCCACCAAGCTGCAAGAGCTTAGCCAGAACTACGGAATTCAATATACCTACAGCTATGAAGAATACGAAGACTGCCTCAGAAGTGGAGCGGTAGATGCCGTCTATATTGCGTTGCCCGACCATCTGCACTGTGAGTACACCGTGCGGGCGGCAAATCACGGTATTCACGTGCTGTGCGAAAAACCGATGGCCACAACCGTAGCCGAAGGTGAGCGCATGATTCAGGCATGCCAAAATAACGGCGTCAAGCTAATGATTGCCTACCGCCTCCACCTTGACCCAGCCAATATGCAGGCGGTTGAAATTGTCCAATCAGGGCAAATTGGGCAACCTCGCATTTTCAACTCCGTCTTTTCGCAACAAGTTAAGGGAAACAATATTCGGCTCCAGAAGGCCACTGGTGGCGGTGCTTTAGAAGACATCGGCATCTACTGCATTAACGCCGCCCGGTATCTGTTTCAAGCTGAACCCGTTGAGGTGTTTGCTACAGCCGCCAATAACGGCGAAGAGCGGTTTCGTGAAGTCGATGAAATGATCAGTGTCATACTCCGCTTTCCCGATCAGCAACTGGCAAATTTCACCGTCAGTTTTGGGGCCAGTCCGGTTTCGACTTACCACGTCATCGGCACCAATGGCGATCTACGGCTAGAACCAGCCTATGCGTGGGATACAGAAATCACTCACCACCTAACCATCAATAACGAATCCTCCCAGCAGACCTTTGGCCCCCATAGTCAGCTAGCAGCTGAGTTTACCTATTTCTCTAACTGCGTTATGCAGAACAAAGACCCGGAACCATCGGGGATAGAAGGGCTTAACGACATCCGCATCATCTGTGCCCTGCATGAATCGATTCGGCAGGGCAAACCCGTCGTTCTCGACCAGATAGATTCTGTCCAGCACCCGACAGCTGACCTAATCACGGTTCGCCCAGCCAATGCAGACCACGCTGACCTTGTCCATGCGGCTAGCCCAGAGGATAGCTAGAGCGATGAAGCTAATTAAATCTCAAATTGACTGCACTCAAACCCAAAATCTCTACGTCCTACTTAGGAATAAATTATGACTACTAACCCACCCACCTTTCATGATGAACAAAGCTTGGCAGACGCAGCAGAAGACCTTGGCAACCAAGCTTTACAGCAGGGGTTAATCCACAGCTTTGTCGTGCGTCACTTTGCCGACACGCGGCAATTTTATATTCCCGATGAGCATCACGAGCCCCTCACACCAGAGCAGGCTTATTTGCAGTTAAAGGCGCTGCTGAAATCATCAAATTAACCCTAGCCCAACGAATTAATGACCTCACGAGCTTCTAAGTAGCGGCAGTTCTCGCGAAGGAGCGCAGGCGTTCCCATTCTCTTGCCTAAAATTTTTGTTTTGCAGCAGCGATCGCCGCTGCTATAGCACTCGTCAAAATTAGCATTATCACAAAAAGTGCCGCTGGATCAATTTAATCCATCTAGCGGCACTTTAACTATAGCGGGTTGTTGTTAACTACGTCGTTATTGCTACTCAGAAACTTCAGCCTCAGCTTCCTTCTTCTTCTCTTCCCGCTTCTTTTCCCCTTTTTCGTTGATGTTATCAACAAATTCTGTGATGCGCTCTTCGTTCTTTTCGGCGTAAGACTTGTGCTGTTTATCAGTCATAGGATTAACCTCAGTAGTCAAATTACTCAGGTTTCAGTCTAGCGGCAGCTCTAGGCACTACCCTCTACTCAATGAGTGATTTAATCTAAACGACGTTCTACCACAAGGACTAATACCAATCGAAATAGCGGAACACCTTAAATGATTCCGCCTTATCTCTATCAGGCCGACTAAACTCTACATCCCCTAGCCCACAGGGTATTTGACCACAAAGTGTTGAGAAGTCAATCGATGCTCTAAGAACATTCATCAATCGACTTCAGTAGTTTAGGTGGCTGAGAAGATGCAGGCTGCTAGCGATCGCTAACTTGACCTAACCCCCTAAAGGGCAACGCTTGTGAACGGTACCCACTATAGGATCTCCTCCTTTCTACAATTTTTGATCCCTCCAATGAGCGATAAGGCTAACCGAGCGCAACCTTTAGGATATTAACCAAAGCAGCGATCGTCAGCTTTGCAATAGCTGCTGGCTTCGCACAACAAGGAGGAAGCACGACATGGCTTCACAACACAGACGAGCGGTAGGTATTTTCTCCAACCGTCCTAAAACAGCATCGGCTCTACAAGCCCTTAGTGACTCATGGCGAAGCCTGAGTCACGTGTCGGTGATTGCTAAAGACTCCGAGCGACAAAGCGCGATCGCAGGGGTTAAAGTCACCGACGAGGCTGGCAACCACGCCGACAAAGCTGGCACCGTCGGCGCGGTGACAGGTGGCGTGTTGGGAGGAGTCACCGGTCTACTGGTGGGCCTTGGCACATTAGTTATTCCTGGCGTTGGCCCTGCCGTACTGGCGGGAGAAGCTGCCGCAGTGGTGTCTACGCTGATCGGCGGGGCCGCTGGAGCAGCAGCCGGTGGTGTGGCAGGTGCCCTGGTTGGTTTGGGCATTCCTGAGCACCGGGCCAAGCAATACCGCGATCGCATAGCCCGAGGCGAATACCTCGTTATGCTCAAGGATACTGAGCCTGAAATCGCTCGGGCAGAACGCACCCTCAGGGCGGCGGGCATTGAAGATTGGGGAGTTTACGAGACTCCAGCCGATGCATCTTACGCCAGAAGTGGTTCTCCCAACGCCACATTCAATGGAACCGCTGACGTTGTCCAGGGGCGAGGCAATCCCTACAACCGAGTCGATCATCCCATGGATGAAGCTTACCCTTACGACGATTCTCGTCGAGGAGGGGAGGTGCCCCAGGCCGCTGGACTACCCCATGCCTCCAACCCCTTGGAGCCCTAAAACGTTCGAAAGTTAGCAGCTGAGTTGGGAGGGCCGTTTGGCCGCGCCCATGGCTAGCACTGCTAAACATGCTGTCGTTATTGAGGAAAAACCCGTGAATTTCTTAAAGTCTATCCGTCTTGGCGTAATCGCCCTGTGTTTGGGAGTAATCTTGCTCACCACCAGCGCCTGTGGTAGCGCTACTCAAACCAGCACCGCCCCTAGGCTATCGCCTACCAGTGCCTATACCCAGCTCGAACGGGGTGACACCGCTAGTGGCGAAAGCTACGGGCGATGGGTCATGCAGACTGCAAAAGGATTGGTCAGCGATGCTTTTGTACGTGACAACAACAAACTCGGCGTTGTGATCTCACCAGATGTGCAGCCCCGGGAGGTAAAAACCTTGGCCCAGTCGCTGGTGCAGGGGTTCCACAAAAAGTTTCCCAATCGGGATCTGAGCGTCTTGGTCTATGCACCTGACAAAGAGCTAATTTTAACCGCCAAATATGACGATACGACTCGGCAGGTCGAATACCAATAGGTGACGACGCTCCCTAATGGCTCGCCTAAACCGAGATATCAGTCTCGAAAGTGCTAATCACTGCAACGTTCATAAGTTGCTTGAGGAAGGGGAGCTTTGAGAGTAGCGGTTTTTTTCAGCTCTGAAACGCTGTAGAGACCGGTCAGATTGGAATCAAAAAACAAAAATTTGGAGAGTTACGCTATGAGTAGCAGCAAAGATTACAAACGTGAAATCATGAATGACTTGGCTGGTGG
Organism: Nodosilinea sp. FACHB-131; assembly: GCF_014695395.1. Classification (GTDB taxonomy): domain Bacteria; phylum Cyanobacteriota; class Cyanobacteriia; order Phormidesmidales; family Phormidesmidaceae; genus Nodosilinea. The sequence continues at coordinate 165,091 of NZ_JACJOF010000023.1, read as the reverse complement.
CAATGTTGAAGGCATCGATGCCAAAGCTACCCAGCCCGAGAAAGAGTATGCCAACTTTGACGATTTCGCCAATCGTTCGTCTCGTAACGAGCGCCGGGAATTATTTGGGCGCGGGTTTCACCCCGATCGCATCCCCACCAGCGAAATGGAGCCTGAGCTGCGCAAAGCGATCGCTCAAATCAAGCCCCAGCAACGAGACGATGTTGCTCGCGATCTATTCAAGCATCTCAAAGAGCGTGGTCTCCACGATCGAGATCTAGAGAGACAGCTGGGGCTATCGACCCACCACACCGGCCGCATGAATGAAGATGACGTCTCTAAGCTGGCCGCTTTCGCTTACCACAACCACCCCGATGTCTTTCAGGAAGTGCTGGCTGACCAACCCACTATTCTCAAGTTTTTGAGCAATCCGATGGTGGGTGCGGCTGTGGGAGCGATCGCCGCCAAGTGGCTGGGCAAGCGCTAAGAGCCCTGACTCTGTTGCCCAGCCTGGAGTTAGGCTGGGCAGCAAAAGCCTTCCCTTAGCAGCCATTAGGGGTTAATGCACCCGTGAAGAGTTCAGGGAAAAGACCTCACTGGCTGTCCAACACATTAGTCCTTGCGGTTGCCTACCAAAAAGAGCCCGCCTGTTTAAACGGGCGGGCTCTTTTTTGAGAAGACTATTAAACATCCAACACAGCAACCAAAGTTTCAATGTATAAGTGATTAATTTAACTGGTGAATTTAGTCAAGCCACAAAACAACATTGATAGATCTTGGAAAGAAGCGACTTTACAGGGAATTGAGTAGAAATAAAAATATGAAATTTATAGGATGCTATGTTTCTAAATCTACTGTTTTGGAGATTGAATAACATTAAAAATTATGGATTTTGCAATCTAAGAGTTGACGTTTTTTAGAGGATGTTGCAATTATTAGGGTGCTTGTAGCCCGCTTAAAATTAGGCATCAACTAGATGTTTCAAGCCAAGCTGAGTTTATTCAAAACTAGGGCTGCACGATTATCTGGGCCATAAATCCTGGTGAGCTGACCATGTTGGCTGAGCAAAATTTCGTCGTCAGCCACGGCTGTATGGCTTTATTGCTCCTGATCGACTCATTAAAAACGTTGGGTGATTTTATGATTTCATCTCGCTCTGCTGCGGTATTAGCGGCAGCCTCTGCAGTCTTCTGGGGAGCCACGGCCTGTGTAACTCCATCCTCTGGTCCTGGTGTGCCACCCCTCACGGGCAGCATCTGGGAACTCCAGCAAATTCAGATGAACGATGGCACACTGCTAACAGCAGATCCGCCGCAAAACTACACGGCGGAGTTTGCTGAAGACGGACAGGTGTTTGTCAAAGCCGACTGCAATCGGGCGATCGGTCAATTTACGGAATTCGCCGACGGACGAATTACGGTTTCTATGGGGCCAACTACCCTAGCCGCTTGTCCAGAGGCAAGCATCAGCTCTCAGTTTTTGCAGGCGATGAACAACGCTAACTCTTTCTTTTTCCAAAACGACGATCTATTTATTGAGCTAAAGTTTGACAGCGGAACGATGCAGTTTTCGAGTACCCCTACCCCAGCCCTGGTTGGCACTCTATGGAAGCTGCAGCAAATTCAGTTCAGCGATGGCAAGCTGCTGGTCGCCGATCAGCCCGATCACTACACTGCTGAGTTTTTAGACGATGGCACTCTGCTGGTGCGAGCCGACTGTAACCGAGGTCGGGCCGATTTCACAACCACCGACGATCGCACCCTTCAAGTCTCGTCCATTGCAACCACCAGAGCCGCCTGCCCCGAGGGGTCAATTGGCAACGAATTTGTGCAGGCTCTGGGGAACTCTGGCACCTACTTTTTCCAAGACGGCAATCTTTTCGTAGACCTAGCCTTTGACAGCGGCACCATTCAGTTTTCTGCCGACTGAGGCTTAACGCCAGTAAAAAAGGCCACCGTAGGGGTCAACATTGTTTGCCCTGTCAGACTAAAGCGGGCAACCAGGATTGGGATTACTCTCAGATTGATATAAAAAGTAGAGGGTTGCTGGAACCCTCTGTTTTTTGGCCTCTACTTATATACAAGCCTTTTACACCTCAGTTGGAGCCTGGAGTAGTAGACAAGCATTAAACAGAGACCGGGCGTCCTGTATCCCTTAGGCTGGCCCTACTCTACAGTGACAGCAGGCAACTCTAAGCAGTAGCCGGCTCCGTAGACGGTCTTGATAAATTTAGGATGCCGAGGATCAGGCTCTAGCTTAGTGCGCAGGTGCCGTACGTGAACTCGAATAGTTTCGATATCGTCGTTGGGCTCGTAGCCCCACACCTCTTGCAAAATTTGGCTAGGAGATACCGTCTGACCGTGGCGCTGAAGCAGGCAGTGCAATAGCTCAAACTCCAGATGGGTGAGCTTGACGGTGCCGTCAAACCAAATCGCTTCGTAGCGCTCAGGAATTAGGGTGAGAGGGCCGTAGTTGAGAATTTCGCTGTGTTTAGCCGCCTGGGGAATGCGATCGGTGCGGCGCAGCAGAGCGCGTACCCGAGCGAGCATTTCATCTAGCTCAAAGGGTTTGGTGAGATAGTCGTCGGCCCCAGCGTTAAAACCATCGACCTTATCCTGGGTCTGCGATAGGGCCGTGAGCATTAGCACAGGAATTTCGGCGGTGCGGCGATCGCGGCGGAGGCGCTGGCACACGGTTAGCCCATCCACCTTAGGCAGCATCAGGTCGAGCATGATCAAATCTGGCAGCAGCTGCACAGCTAGAGCCTGACCCTTGATACCATCTCCAGCCTGGTTGACGTCGTAGCCTGCCATTTCCAAATTGACGGAAACAAGCTCCGCGATCGCGGGATCATCATCAATGACAAGAATACGAGGCATTACCAACTAGACCTGAAACCCTAAAACAACACTCACTCAGCTAGAGGCAAGCCACAAAGCTTTGAGTAGCCTAGCATCACAACGTAAAGAGCCGTGTCGGAATAATACAATTCCTCGATAAATTATAAGCAGAACCCTTAAATTTTCCTAAGTAAACCGGATTACAGCTCGCCGAGCTTAAGCTTTTCTTTAGGTTCTAGAGCAAACTTAGGTACTGCTCGTCAGATCCCTAGAGATCTACTGACGCAGAAAAACCACTGCTTGTACCAACTATTAGTTTAGAAACTCCCCAGGTAGGATTCGAACCTACGACCAATCGGTTAACAGCCGACCGCTCTACCACTGAGCTACTGAGGATTAATCGCGAAGCCGCGAAGCTAATAATAACGATAAGTGTGCAACCTTGACAACCCTTTGGTGAAAATTTCTGGCTTGGCCCCGATCTCAGCTATCTAGCGGACACTCTAAGGGTGGCTTCGCGCTGCAGCGCTATGGCTGAATTTCGTGCTTCCATAGCGGGCCACTCATGGTATAGTCAAAGACTGTGTCGAAATTGTGGTAACCATGCCCAAGCTTAAGTCTCGCAAAGCTGCCGCTAAGCGCTTTCGTCGCAGTGGCAGCGGCAAAATCATGCGTCGCAAGGCGTTCAAGAATCACATGTTGCAGCACAAAAATGCTGAGCGTCGTTCTCGCCTGTCCAAGATTGCCTTAGTGTCAGAAGAAGACGCTCCCAACGTGGAGCTAATGTTGCCCTACCTCTAGGTAAGGGCTTTGAGTCTGCTAGTAGTCATTAATAGTTCCAAGGGTTAAACAGTCATGGCACGTGTCAAGCGCGGCAACGTAGCACGCAAGCGCCGCAACAAAATTCTCAAGCTGGCAAAAGGGTTTAGAGGGTCGCACTCTAAACTGTTTCGCACAGCCAACCAACAGGTGATGAAGGCGCTGCGATACGCCTATCGCGATCGCCGCAACCGGAAGCGCGATTTTCGCCGCTTGTGGATCACCCGCATCAACGCGGCTTCTCGCATGCATGGTCTGAGCTACAGCCAGCTGATTGGCCAGCTCAAGAAAGCCAATATCGACATCAACCGCAAAATGCTGGCCCAAATGGCCGTGCTTGACCCCGATGGGTTTGCCAAGGTAGTTGAAGTTGCCAATCAATCTTAAGGATTGGCCCAGACAGTAGGAGCAGTCGTAGTTTAGGCACGGCCGCGCCATGACATGGAACTGGCTTGGGTTTGGTTTAGCACTGGGGGCGCAGCTAGCTGTGCTCCCAGTTTTTGCTGCGGATCTTGACACCATTCACGCCCGTGGCCACTTGGTAGTGGCGGTGCGAGATGGCTGGCGACCCCTGAGTTTTCGCGATCGCGAAGGCGACCTAGTCGGCTTAGAGGTTGACATAGCCCACGGACTGGCGACAGCTATCTTTGCTGACCCCGCGGCGGTTGAGTTTGTAGTCGTGCCCAACAGCGAGCGACTGCCGGCGGTGCTGGAAGATCGAGCTGATATGGCGATCGCTGGCCTCACCTTGACCTCGGGTCGCCAGCGGCTGGTGAGCTTTAGCCCACCCTACTACCTCGATGGCACCGCCGTGCTGGTACGCGATCCCCAGTTGCAGAGCCTGAGTGATCTCCAGCGCCAGCGGCTAGGGGTGCTGCAAGGGGCAAGTACCGTAGCGGTACTTCGCTATCTGCTGCCACTGGCCATCCTCACCCCTCTAAATAGCTATCAAGATGCCTTTGATCGCCTCAGCACAGGCCAAATTGACGGCTTTGCTGGCGATGTGACGGTGCTGAGCGGGTGGCAGCAGGCCCACAGCGACTATTATTTAGTGCCCAGCCTGCTGTCGGCTGAACCCCTGGCGATCGCTCTGCCTAAGGGCACTCAGTACAATGAGTTGCGTAGCCTGGTCAATCAGACCGTCATCGATTGGCATCAAAGCGGTTGGCTAGAAGAACGGACCACCTTTTGGGGGTTGCCCTAGCCATGGCAAGATAAGGTAGTTCTCAAGTGCAGACAAAGACCGCATGGAAAACAGCAACCTGCTCCTTATTTATCTGGGTATTCTGCTGGCGTTGCTGAGCGTTGCCGCCTTTTTTGTGGTGCGCCAGGTGCTCAAGACCCGCCGCATCGAAAGCACTTTGGGGCGACTTCAGTCACGGTTAACCAAAGAAAAGGGCACCGCTCAGGAGTATTACGAGTTGGGCAGTCTACTGCTCGACAAAAAGCTCTACACCCAGGCTGCCCTCTACCTCCAGCAGGCTATCAAGCAACTGGGTAACGACGAAGCCGAAAACGCCGCCGTGGTTTATAACGCCCTGGGCTACTCCTACTTTGCCCAAGACCAGTACGACCTGGCCATTCGCAATTACAAAGAAGCGCTCAAAATTTCGCCTGAGTACGTCACCGCCCTCAACAACCTAGGCCACAGCTACGAGCGCAAGCAGCTCACCACCCAGGCTCTGGAGATGTACGAAGCCGCACTGGCGCTTGAGCCCAAGAATTCCACTGCCCGCCGCCGCTTCGACTCGCTCAAAAAGCGCGTTTCTCCTGCCGAAAAATCATAGCTGCCGGGCTAAACCTCCTTTGGCTAAGCCTTCTTCTAAGCAGGCGTTATGAAAATACAATCTGCAGGGTATATAAGTAGGTATAGGGATCCTGCTATGGCAGGATATTGCACCGATACTCTACCTCTTTCTGCTCTTCATTGTTTTTCAGGGAGTGGTTATGCGCCTCGATACTGGTACTCCGCTTACTCGGTTTTTCTCAGCGCTAGTGACTATTTTGGCGCTGCTGGCCTTTGGCTTCGTGGCCTGGAAGGCTTTTGATGTCTGGCGTTCTGACCCGGCGGTAGAAGGCATTCACGACATTTTGCAGCCTAAGCAGTAGCACCCTTGCCTAATCTCTGCCTGGCCCTTGCCTGGTAGGATGTGGAGGTTCTTTGCCCCACAGTGTTTCCATGCCGGAGTTAACCGGGCTGCCAGTGCTGCCCACTCGTGCCGATGCTGCCGTTTACCGAATTCTCGATGCCAACCTCGATCGCGCCCGCGAAGGGCTACGCGTTATCGAAGAGTGGTGCCGCTTCGGGCTGAATAACTCAGCTCAAACCGAGCAGATTAAGCACCTGCGGCAAACCCTGGCCCAGTGGCATACCCCTGAGCTACGCCTGTGCCGCGATACGCCCGGTGACCCCGGTACTGCCCTCACCCACCCCCAGGAGGCGGAGCGCACCAGTGTGACAGCGGTGCTTCAAGCCAACTTTTGTCGGGTGCAAGAGGCCCTGCGAGCCCTCGAAGAATACGGCAAGCTCTACCGTGATGATCTAGCGGCAGGGTCTAAGGTCATGCGCTACAAGATTTACGCTTTAGAAAGCGAAATTTTGGGTAGTCATCGGCTGCAGCGGCTGCGCCAGGGCTTGACTTACCTGGTGACATCGCCAAATGATCGCCTGCTGCCCATTGTTGAAGCTGCACTGCAGGGAGGCATTGCCCTGGTGCAGTACCGCGACAAAGATGCAGACGACCACCTGCGCCTAGATCTAGCTCAAAAGCTGAAGGATCTGTGCCACCGCTATGGAGCGCTATTTTTAATCAACGATCGCGTCGATCTTGCCCTGGCCGTGGAGGCCGACGGCGTCCACTTGGGCCAAACCGACCTGCCCACCGTCACCGCCCGCCAACTGCTGGGCAGTCAGTGCATCATTGGCCGCTCAACCACCAACCCCGACGAAATGCAGCGGGCGATCGCAGAGGGCGCTGACTACATCGGCGTTGGCCCGGTCTATGCCACCCCTACCAAACCCGGCAAAGCAGCCGCTGGCCTTGACTACGTACGCTACGCTGCCGAGCACGCCACCGTGCCCTGGTATGCGATCGGCGGCATCAACACCGAAAATCTGAGCGAAGTGTTGCAGGCTGGAGCTGAGCGAGTCGCCGTCGTGCGGGCGCTGCTCGAAGCCGAAAATCCCACCCTGATCGCCCAATACTTTGCTGCTCAAACCAACCACCGTCGAACCTTTCACACCGTCGCTACCCCCACTGGTTGAGCCGCTATCAAGTTGATTAACTGTCGCAAACAATGGGATTTGGGGTGCAAGGTATAGGGTCTAAGGTTGCCATACATCCCTCAACCCCAAACCTTGAACCCCTACACCCTATACCCGACTTTCCCCATGAACGACCCCACCACCGACAACTTTCATCTTCTCGTCAACGGCGAATCTCAGCCCTGCGCTCCTGGTACGCTGCTGCCCAATTTTCTAGAATTATTAGGTCTGAATCCTCGCCTGGTGGCAGTAGAGTACAACGGCGAAATTCTTCATCGTCAGTTGTGGGAAACTACCTACCTGCGTCCTGATGACAGGCTAGAGATTGTCACCATTGTCGGGGGCGGTTAGGGCCATTAGGTACGGGTTTCCGCCGTTAGTTGGCCAAGCAGCAGCAACACTTCGCGTTACATTAAAGACATAAAGCAATCCACGTTAGCACTCCGGTTTTACGCGATGGTTAAACAACTTTTTCAACGCCTTAAGCCGTTTTTGAAGCCTCTGATGGCCATGGTCCTGGCCGTAGTGTTGGTGTTCGGCACCGCTCAGGGTGCCTGGGCCGCTGCGGGTGGCCGTATAGGAGGCGGTAGCTTCCGGGCTCCGGCTCCTCGCATGAGTCCGGCCCCTCGCACCTATGCCCCCGGTGGCGGTGGCGGCTACTATCCCGGCGGTGGCTTTGGCTTTCCGTTTTTATTCCCCTTTATTGGCATTGGGGGTGGTTTTGGCGGGTTGTTTACCCTGCTGATCTTTATTGCCATCGCCAATGTAGTGGTGCGCGGTCTCAGGGGCGCAACCGCTGGTGACGACTACGACTATGCCGCTCCTGCTAGCAGCAACCCACCGGTGTCTATTGCTAAGCTCCAGGTAGGGCTGTTGGCCGACGCTCGCGCTCTGCAAGACGACCTCAACCGCTTAGCAACCACGGCAGACACCGGTACCTCTCAGGGTCTGGCCAAACTGCTGCAAGAAACTACCCTGGCTCTGCTGCGCCATCCCGACTACTGGGCCTACGCCGCCAGCGAAGACAAGCAAACCCGTCTGCTGAGCGCTGAGCAAGAGTTTAACCGCTATACCCTCTCGGCCCGCAGCCGGTTCAGTGCCGAAACCCTGTCCAACGTCAACAACCAGCTTACCCAGGCTGAGCCCCAGGCTCTGCTAACGGGCGACACTGACCAGGCTCCCGGCGAATATATTCTTGCCACGGTAGTTGTGGCCACCCAGGGCAAGCTTGACCTGCCTGATATTTACTCCTCGGCCGACCTGCGCCAGGCCCTGAGCCAGATTGGTGCAGTCTCCGGCGAAAACCTGCTAGCGGTGGAAGTTCTTTGGACGCCACAGCAGTCAGGGGAAACCCTCAGCAGCGATGAGCTAATTTCTCAATACCCAGAGCTGAAGCTGATTTAAACTGCTTTTTAGCTTACAAATTACAAAAAAGCCCTTTGGTAAACAAAGGGCTTTTTTTAAGGTCTATGGCTGCTGGTGGATAGCGAAGTCAAAGCCACCGCTAGTTTGGAGAAGGTCTCCTGGAGTTTGAATGCCGCTACGGGAGAGCAGGGAATAGAATCGGCTCTAGCGTTGAAACCAATTTTGGAGTAGTTCGGGCGATCGCCACAGCAGATAACCCACCAAGCCAAAGGTACTGGTAATCAATCCTGTGGCTACATAGCCCAAAATCATTACTACGCCATCGGCTTCGAGGGTGGCCACCACAAAGATCAAAATGCCAACCGTAGGGATGGGATTGGTAAAGGGAATTGGACTCATCAGCAGCAGCGTCAGCCAGCTAATACATAACCCGTTGATGCGCCAGATGGTGGATCGGTTGGCAAACCTTGGTAGACGAGGCCGCACAAACCGCTCGGTGACTCGCGTTACCCGTTTGAGGTTGCTGAGCACCGTTTTGGCCAGCACCGACGGGAACTGAAACTGAGCGACTCGTCGGGGTAGCCAGGGCGATCGTCGTCCCACCGCCATCTGCAACGACAGCAGCAGACAGGCCGACCCCAGAATGGTGGTAAACCCCGGTGGCATGGGGAACAAGAACGGCAGCACCAGTAGCCCAATCACCAGGCAAAAGCCCCGCTCGGCGGTTTCATTGAGCACGTGGGAGATAGTTAGCGGCTGCTCGGCGACGCGCTCTAGCAGGACTTTGATTTCCTGGGAAAAGCTGTGTTGAGGAGAGTCAGAATCCATAGGGGTGAGGAAGTTGGGTGGGATTAAAGCACATGTTTAGACCCATTGGGCAGACCCGGCTGCTTGCGCCGTAGCGACAGTTGAATGACCAGTTTTTCGAGCTCTAGCCAGGCAAACATGAGAGCGCTAAAGCCGAAGCAAATGGTCAGTTCTGAGGCTGACAGGGGATGAAGGCCGAAAAATTGCGCCAGGACTGGAACGTACAGTAACAACACTTGCAGGCCGGTGGTGAGTAAAACCGCACCCCATATGTAAGGATTCGACAAAGGATTGAGCTGAGCTGTTAAGCGTGTGTCTGAGCGAGCCGCCAGGGCATGGCCCATCTGGGCTAGGCAGAGGGTTGTGAATACCATCGTCTTCCAGGTGTCGGGATGACCGGGATAGCCGGGGGCATTGGTATAGCGGTAAGCCCAGCCCATCAGGCCAATCGTCAGCACCGCCAGCACGATACCCACCCGCACCATGTAGGAACCCAGGCCGCGAGCAAAGATGCTCTCGCGCGGATTGTGGGGCGGACGCTCCATCACGTCGGGTTCGGCAGGTTCCATAGCCAGAGCCAGGGCGGGCACACCATCGGTCACTAGGTTCATCCACAGAATTTGCAGGGGCGAAAGGGGCACGCCACCCAAGCCCATAATCGGGGCGGCAGCGATGGTGAGCACCTCGCCAATGTTGCTGCCCAGAATGTATTTGATGAAGCGGCGAATGTTGTCGTAGACGACTCGGCCCTCTTCGGTGGCCGCCACAATGGTGGCAAAGTTGTCGTCGAGTAGCACCATGTCGCTGGCTTCTTTGCTGACGTCGGTGCCGGTGATGCCCATGGCAATGCCAATATCAGCCTGCTTAAGGGCGGGAGCGTCGTTGACGCCGTCGCCCGTCATGGCGACAAATTCGCCCTGTTTTTGCAGCGCTTGCACGATGCGCAGCTTGTGCTCTGGGGCTACGCGAGCGTAGACGCTGACGTGGGGAACAGTTTGCTCTAGTTCCTCTGAGGAAAGGTGGCTCAGCTCGCGCCCAGTCAGGATAGTGTCGCCGGGTTGGGCAATGCCAAGGGTTTCGGCGATCGCCTTAGCGGTCAGTGGGTGATCACCTGTGATCATCACTGGGCGAATGCCGGCTCGCCGACAGTCGATTACGGCGTCGCGCACTTCGGGGCGTGGGGCATCTAGCATGCCCACTAGACCCAGCCAGATCAGGTTCTGCTCCTCGGGCTCTAGGTTGCCGTTAGGGTTGGCTACGTTCGTAGGCTTCATGGCAAAGCCCAGCACCCGCAGGCCACTGGAGGCCATGGCGTCGTTGTGGGCCAAAATAGCCTGTCGCTGAGCCTCAGTGAGCGGCACGGGCTGCCCCTCGCCCTGGCTAGTGCTACAGCGCTCTAGCACCAGCTCGGCGGAGCCTTTAGTGAACATCACCTGGGGGGCCAGAGGCCAAGCAGCATCGCCATGGGCCTGCACGAAGACGCTCATGCGCTTGCGCTCTGAGGTGAAGGGCACTTCGCCGATGCGATCGCTCTGTTGACTCAGCTTCTCTTGATCAAAGCCACCTTTGCCCGCTACGGCCAGCAGGGCTCCCTCGGTGGGGTCGCCCAGCAGGGTCCAAATGCTGCCTGACTGGCTGAGGTTGGCATCGTTGCACAGGGCGCAAGCCATCAGCAACGCCTGGAGGGACGGGTCAGACTGAGGGGAGATAGCGGACCCATTTTCCAAGAGGTTGCCTACGGGGGCATAACCCTCGCCGGTCACCTCATACTGGTGTTCTACGGTTTTAACCTGCTGCACCACCATTTTGTTTTGGGTCAGGGTGCCGGTTTTGTCGGAGCAGATGGTGGTGACCGAGCCTAGAGTTTCTACCGCCGGCAGTTTGCGAATCAGGGCGTGGCGTTTCACCATGCGCTGGGTGCCCAGGGCTAGGGTGACGGTGATGACGGCAGGTAGACCTTCCGGTACCACGGCGACGGCCATGCTGAGGGAGACTTCTAGCAGCTCATCGAACAGGCTGAGATCGCCGGTGCGCAGCAGCCCCGCCACTACTACTAGGGCTACGAGCACCAGGGAGCCGGTCACCAGCACATTCCCCAGCTGGGCCATGCGCTGCTGGAGGGGCGTGGGCTCTGACTCCACCGACTGAATTAGGGTGGCAATGCGGCCCAGCTCGGTGGTCATTCCCGTTTGGGTGACCAGCACGGTACCGCGTCCTTGGAGAACTTCGGTGCCTTGGTAGACCAGGTTGAGGCGATCGCCCAGGGCAGATTCGTCCTCTAACAGCAGCTCAGGCTGCTTGATTACCGCTTCGGCTTCGCCAGTTAGGGCGGCTTCGCGCACCTGCAAATTGGCGGCGCTGAGCAGACGGCCGTCGGCGGGCACCTGCACCCCCGCCTCTAGCAGCACCACATCGCCTGGCACCAGGGCTTTGGCGTCGATTTCCTGCTCCTGGCCCTGGCGAATGGTGCGCACCCGGGGGGAGGTCATGTTTTTGAGGGCGGCCAGGGCTTTTTCGGCCTTGCTCTCTTGCAGGTAGCCTAAAATGCCGTTTAGCAGCACAATGGCAAAGATTGCGATCGCATCTTTAGGAAAGCCCCCCTCGCGCAGATCGAGCACCAGCGACACCAGCGCCACCGCGATCAGCATCAGCAGCATGATGTTTTTGAACTGGTCCCACAAAATTTCCCAGGGGCTACGGGTGGCCCCCTCCTGAAGCTCGTTGGGGCCATAGACCTGCTGTCGGTGCTCGGCTTCGCTGGGGCTTAACCCTTCGGGGCTGCTCTCTAACAGCGCGATCGCCCGCTCCGGGGTGAGGGTATGCCAAAGGTTAGCAGACGCGCTTTTGCTGGGGATGGTGCTTTGGGCCACGGGTGCAATTTACCTCAAAAATCAAGTGCTACTATTCGCCAGTATCTAGCCTATATTTATAGCACTAAAAAATAGTGCAGCTCCGCCTCAATGTTCAATCCGTTTGTGCCGCAGTCGCTGATTTGCCGAGAAAGCGAATTAGAGCGCGTCTGCGCCCTGCTCCGTCAAGACAGCGATTTTGTCGTCACCGGCGTGCCGGGCATTGGCCGCCGCACCCTAATTCGCAGCGCCGCCTATCAGGAGGGCTCGCGCTGTCTAGAAATCGATCTGCTGCGCTGCCGCAATGCCGGTCAATTTCTGCGGTTTTTGGCCGATGGCATTGTCGACGCCTTCTCAGAACCAAGTGAAATTGCCCAGATTCAGCGGTGGAGCCAGAATCAGCCCCTCAGCGTCGATCAGACCCTAGAAGCCGAAGCACGACTGGTGTGGCCCAAGACCCTGGGCAAAGAGTGGCCCTTGTTTGAAGACCTACTGTCGCTGCCGCAGTACCTGGCAGAATGGCTCAACTGCCAGGTGGTAATCATCTTTCACAACTTCCCTCACATTCGCTCGTGGGATCGTCAGGGCAAGTGGGAAAGCCACCTGCGCCAGGAGATTGAGCGGCAGAACCGGGTTAGCTACGCCCTGATCGCCACCGTGGCCGAACCCTGGATGACCGCCAGCCAGCTGCCAGTGATTGCGCTCACCCCCCTGAGCGATCGCGAGCTGCAACCCTGGGTGATTAGCACCATGGCCACAGCGGGCCTCAAGTTTGACCCCGAAAGCCAGGCCCTGGAGCTATTTCTCAGCTACGTGCAGGGTCACATGAAGGATGCCATTACCCTGGCCCAGCGTTTGTGGTTGGGCTGCAATGCGATCGCCTCACCAACCCCAGAGCTAATTCAGGCGCCCCTGGTGCACAGCACCATGCTGGGTCTGGCCCAGGATATGGCGGTTGTCTTCGAAGCTCTGCTGCTGCTGCTGCCCTCTACCCAAGCCCGCGTGCTCGAAAGTCTGGCCCTCGACCCCACCGACAGTCCTCAGTCCAACGCCTATATCAAGAAACACCAGCTCTCGAGGGGCGGTGGCCTCCAGGGGGCACTCACCAGCCTGGAGCAAAAGGGCTTAATCTACGGCCCCCAGTTCGGTTACCGGATTGCGCTACCGCTGCTCGATTTTTGGCTCAAACAGCGGCTGCGGTAGTCATACATTGAAGCGATTTAGAGAGCTTCTGCGGCGGTTACCAATTCAAAACAGCCTGACACGGAGACGGGAATGGTGCGGGGGCGATGGCTAACTGCATCGACAAAGACCCACTCGGTTGCGCCGGTTGCCAGCACGGTGTCGTCGCTGAGGCGCGAAAATTTGTACTGACGAGTGCTGCGGGCTTTGCGCAGGGTGGTGATCCAGGTGGTAAGGCGCAGGCGATCGCCCCCAAAGGCTGGGCGCAGGTAGGTGATCTGGTGCGATCTTGCTACCCAGGTAGCCCCTAGGGCTTGAGTTTCGGCGGTGCAGCCGACGCTGGTGGCGTGGGCAATGGCGATATCTTGCATCCACTGCACGTAGGCGACGTTGTTGACATGGCCGTTGCCGTCGACAACCTCAGTTGGCACAACAAATTCGTGGTGGTAGAAGGCTTTCATGAACTAACCAAAGGGTTGGAGGAGCGCAATGGGGGCTGAGCCGCGTTGAGGAAGAGCCGAACCTTTAGTACAAGCTAAAACGCCTCACAAACTAATTACTCGAAGTTCTAAACACTTCGCGGTCTGATGCCGATCACGCTCCTCTAACAATACCTACTCGGCTTCCGTTCTAGAGTCTGCGCGATCGCCCCTTCCTTTCCCCCCGCCATAATAGAGCTAGCGCTATTCCCGGCAATTCTATGGCGAAACTCTGGCCCTATGCCACCCCCGGCATTCCCGATCACCTGTTCGAGCAGTTGCCCGGCATTCCCCTCAGCAGTCGGGAGGTGCGGCTGCTGCTGCTGGGCTACCTGCGGCTCAAGCCCAAGGATGTGCTGTGGGATATTGGTGCAGGCACCGGCACTCTAGCCATTGAGGCGGCGCTGATGTGCCCCGGTGGCAAGGTAGTAGCGGTCGAGCGTGACGAGGATGTGGCCGATTTGATTCGGCGCAACTGCGATCGCTTTGGCCTTAACAACGTGCAGGTGATTCAGGGCAGCGCCCCCGGCTGTCTGAGCGAGCTGCCCCACCACCCCGACTGCATTTTTGTCGAAGGCGGGCGCAACCTCAAAGACATTCTGCTAGCTGCCTGGGACTACCTGCCATCGCTGGGGCGGGTAGTGGTGACGGCGGGCAACCTGGAAACCCTTTACGTGGTGTCTGAGACCTTTGCCCATTTGAGGGTGCGCAACATTGAAGCCGCTCAACCTGCCGTCAACCGGCTAGAGACTAAGGGCAACTACCAGGTATTTACGGCAGTAGACCCGATCTTCATTCTCAGCGGCGAAAAGTACGAATAATCTGAGTCCTGCTAGGCTATGCCCCATGCTCTAAGGGCAAACGCCATTTGCCCCCACCCATCTACCCACCTACCCATCCACCCACCCACTCCCTACCTCCCCACTCTGGGCCAAAACCCACTGGCATAGAGCGCGGCCTGGGTGCGATCGCGCAGCCGCAGCTGGCTCAAAATGCTGGTTACGTGGTTCCTCACCGTGCGCTCAGCAATATAGAGAGCGGCAGCAATTTCACGATTGCTGAGGCCGTTGCTAATTAGCCTCAGCACCTCCTGCTCACGGGGTGACAGCGCCGCTAGCTCAGGCGGAATCAGGGTCTCGGGCAGTTCGGCAGCGGGGAACTGGGTTTTCTCAAACAGCCCTGGCCCCATGTGGGTATAACCCTGATGAACAGCGCGAATGGCGATCGCCAGTTGCTCAATGGGAGTCTGTTTTAGCAGGTAGCCCTTAGCCCCATAGCGCATAGCCTGCTGCACGTAGTCGTCATCGTCAAAGGTGGTGAGCACCAAAATTTTTACCTTCGGAAACTCATCGCAGATCTGACGGGTGGCGGCGACCCCATCTACCTGAGGCATACGGATATCCATCAGCACCACGTCGGGCTGGTGGGGGGTGGCGTAGAGAGCGGCGACCTGCTCCACCGCCTGCTGGCCGTTTTCGGCGTCGCCCACCACGGTGAGATCGGGCTGAGCCTCTAGCAGGTTGGCCAATCCCTGGCGAATGATGGTTTGGTCGTCGACAAGCAGGAGGCGGATCATGGGTGAGGGGATGAGGGAGATGGGGAGGCTAAGGGGGATGAGATGATTGAGGGGTGGATCGAGTAGGGTGCAGTCGGGACAGGACTGCACCAACCCTATGCGGGACGTTCAATCGCCCCAGGCAAGGGCAAGATGACGCTGATGCGACAGCCCGCACCGGGGGCGCTCCAAATTTGGCAGGTGCCGCTAAGGGCGATCGCCCGTTCGCGCATGCCTCGCAGGCCAAAGCCCGTGGTGTTTTTGCTAGGGTCAAAACCCTGGCCGTTATCGAGCACCTGAAGGTAAACGCGGCTGGCTTTGGCTGCCAGCTTGACCTGCACGGCGGTGGACTGGCTGTGCTTCACCACATTAGTAATCGCCTCCTGCACAATCCGAAACAGAGCCAGCTTGATGTCGTCGGGCAGCGGCTCGGGCAGTTCGACGGAGCAGTCGGCCCCCATGCCCGCCGATTGGCACAATTCATCCACTAGCAGGGGCACCGCCGTGGTCAGCGATTGCCCCTGCAACGGGCTGGTGCGCAGGGCCGAAACCGACTTCGACACATCTCGCAGCGCTTGGTAGGCCGAGTCTTTGGCGCTGGTGAGGTAGCCTCTAGCTTGGTCGGCCTGGGAGGGCAGGTACAGCAGGGCATTCTCTAGCAAAATGGTTTGGGCTGTCAGGGCATGACCGAGGGAATCGTGAATTTCGCGGGCAATGCGGTTGCGCTCTTGCAGCGTGGCCTGGTTTTCGACCCGCGTGGCGTAGGCGCGTAGCTGCTCGTGGGCGATCGCGAGCTTCTGCTGACTTTGGTAAACCGACAGCAGCGCATTGACCAGCAGCGACACAAATACCAGCACCAAACCAAACACAATCATGGCGTTGGTTTGAAAGATGTGGAGGTGCAGTTGTTCTGGGGGTGGAATAATGCGCTGCCCGATGTCTTCGTGCAGAGACGTGCCGGCGTAGATCATGGCGATCGCCCCATGCAGCACAAAAATAACGCCCACCACCGCAGCCTGCCCCCACCGCCCAAAGCGCTGACAGCTGCGCACCACCACGACTAACCCCAGCAGCGGCAAAATGCGCATCATGGCGGGAACATGGCTAGTGGCCATTGCCAGCAGCAGCAGCAAGCCCAACTCTATAGCGGTGTAGAGCAGTTTTTGGGACCTTTGCGGCGGTCGCCACAGGCCCATCAGGCCCAGCAGGGCAATGGTCAACACCTCTAGCCAGGCTATACCGGCTTCAAAGTCCACCACAAAGGAGGGCAGGGTTAGGCAGATGGCAATGCCGAGCAGCACCCACTCTACGTAGAGCAGCTGTCGGAGCGGCGAGGGGTGGCTTAGGTCGGCTCTAGGCAATTCCCTCAAGGGGGCGGGCTTTGACCCTAGCAGAAACGCAGATTTCACCAAAGTTAGCGTCCAAAAAGGGTTGCTGCTTCAACTGTACAAGCCGCCAATTGGCAGTGACTAGGGGCTGACATCCCATTGCGGCCCAGTTCTAGTAGGACAAATCTCCTAGCTTTGGGGCACCATCACAGCGACATTTGCCCTACAAGGTTTGGGAGCTTTGCTTCAGGCGCGGGGCAAGGTCAGCTCCGTAGGATGGGGCTAACCCAACTGGGTTGGTTGTGTGTTCCAACTTTTCACTTCCCGAACATCACTCCTTGCTTCTTTTGGCCTCAACCCCGGGGCCAAGAGAAGCTTTCCTCACTACGGTTGCAGATAGAGAACCTATGGCAGAGTCTTTTTCAACGGCTCCTTTATCGGGGGAGCGATCGCCCGATGCCGACCCTGTAGATGCTGAGGCAAAGCCAAAACGCTGGCCTCGGTGGTTCTGGTTGCTCGCTGTGCTGGGCTTGCTGGGGCTAGTGCCGATCGTCGGCCCTCGGGTGGGGCTGTTGCCACCGTCTCCTAAACGCCCAGCGGCTAGCAGTAACCTCAACGCCTTGACTCAACCCGTCGAAACAGCGGCGCTGACGGTGCGGGTGGAGGGGCGGGGCAGCGTCGTCGCGGTGACTACGGTGAATCTCAGCCCTAAGACCGCAGGACGATTGGAGGCACTCTATGTAGACCAGGGGGCCATAGTAGCTGCTGGGCAGGTGCTAGCTCGTATGGAGGTAGGCACTTTGGAGGCCGAGCTGACCCAGCGTCGCGCCCAACTGGCCCAGGCTGAAGCTGAATACGATCGTACAGTGGCGGGGAATCGGCCCGAAGCGATTCGTCGGGTTGAGGCGCAGGTGGCCTCGGCCCACGCGCAGGTGGAGTTGGCGGTGAGCCAGCGCGATCGCTTTCGTGACCTGGCGGCCCAGGGGGCAATTTCTCAAAACGAGCTCGATCAGTATGAAACCGAGGCCCGCAATGCGGCAGCGAGTCTGAACGAGGTGCAGCAGCAGCTGGCCGAAACCACCAGTGGCTCTCGCCCAGAGGAGATTGCGGCGGCGGCGGCAGCGGTGGCGGCGGCGAAAGCCCAGGTCGAGATTGTTCAAACTCAGCTGGGCGAGGCGACGATTCGCGCTCCGTTTGGTGGGGTGGTGACGCAGACCTATGCAACGTTGGGAGCGATCGTGACGCCGACGACCAGCGCCTCAGCGACGGCTTCGGCGACCTCTAGCTCAATTTTGGCGCTGTCTTCGGGGCTGGAGGTGGAGGTGGAGGTGTCGGAGGCGAGCATTGGCCAGGTGGCGGTGGGGCAAATGGTGGAGATTGTGGCCGATGCTTTTCCGCAGGAGACTTTTCAAGGCCGAGTAAAGCGGATTGCTCCGGAGGCGCTGATTGAGAATAACGTCACGGTGTTTCAGGTGGCGGTGGAGCTGCAAACGGGGCTGGATCGGCTGCGATCGGGGATGACGGTGGCGGCGACGTTTGTGGGCGAGACGGTGGCGGATGCGCTGCTGGTGCCGACGGTTGCGATCGCAACTGAGAATGGCCAGCTGGGGGTGCGGGTGGCGGATGCCGCTGGCAATCCGGTTTTTCGGCCGGTGACGGTAGGGCTGACCCAGGATGGGAAGACGCAGATTTTGACGGGGGTGGAGGGGAGCGATCGCGTTTTTCTGGATATGCCAAGGGAGGAGGGGGGATCGCCGTTTAGTCCACCGTCGCCGCCGCCGGGTTAGGGAGGCGGCGCACAATTGGGGTCGAAAGCCAGATCTGCTGCTGGGGCCATTTCGCAGGCCCCAGACCCCCATCGAGAATGGCGTTCCGCCGCCCTTCACCCCACGGAAAGGAGTGGCTGATCATCGGTTTAAACCTCTGTTCTGCAAACGGGCTTGTGAGCAACTGCGATCGGCCTCACCTCCCCCATCTCCCTCATCCTCCCCATCTCCCTTTCCTACCCACCTACTCGTCCACCCATCTACCCAACCACCCATCTACCCAACCACCCATCTACCCACCCACTCGCCCACCCCCTACCCATCCACCCCTATGTCTCTCAACATTGTCGAAAACGCCGCAATGGCGGTCAAAACTCTGAACGCCAACCGGATGCGCAGCGGTTTGACGATGCTGGGTATTGTGATTGGCAATGCGTCGGTGATTGCGATGGTGGCGGTGGGGCAGGGGGCGCAGAGGTTTGTGACGCAGCAGTTTGAGGCGTTGGGGACGAATGTTTTGTTTGTTACGCCGGGGGACGCGCAGCGGGGGCCGCAGGCGGGGGTGGCGCGGGCCGATACGCTGACGCTGGCGGATGCGCGGGCGATCGCAGCGGAAGTCTTGGCTATTCAGGCGGTGTCGCCGGAAAAGAGTGAGCGGCTGCGGGTGACGCAGGGCGCGGCTGAGACTCAGGCCAGCGTGATTGGCACCACGCCCGACTATCCGGTGGTGCGGAATGTGACGGTGGATAAAGGGCGCTTTTTGCACCCAGTGGATGCTCAGGGGGGGCTGGCTGTGGCGGTGCTGGGCAGCGAGGCGGCGAAGATTTTGTTTGGCAGCGAAGACCCGCTCAATCAGCGCGTTCGCATCAACGGGGTGGGTTTTACGGTGGTGGGGGTGGCGTCGCCGCGGGGGTCTTCTTTTGGTCAAAACCAGGATGAGGCGATTTACATTCCCATTGAGGCGATGGTGAACCAGATTACAGGGCTGGAGTCGGGCCAAACCAGCCCCACGGTGCAGACGATCGCGGTGTCGGCCCGCAGCGAGGCAGATACCAGCGCCGCCCAGTACCAGATCACTAACCTGCTGCGCCTGCGCCACGAGCTGCGCAACCGAGCCGACGACTTTACCGTGCAGAGCCAGCAAGAATTGTTGTCTACGGCGGCCAGTGTGTCCGACATTTTGGTGCTGCTGCTGGGGTTTACGGCCAGCATTTCGCTGCTGGTAGGGGGCATTGGCATCATGAATATCATGCTGGTGTCGGTCACCGAGCGCACTCAAGAGATTGGCCTGCGCAAGGCGATCGGGGCCAAGGGCGCGGATCTGATGGCTCAGTTCACCATTGAGGCAGTGATCTTAGCGGTGATTGGCGGACTGGTGGGCGTGGTGTTTGGGGCTGGTGGCGTTGGGCTGGTGGCGCTGCTGAGCCCGCTGGAGGCGGGGGTAAGCTGGGTGGCGATCGCCCTCTCGTTCTCGGTCTCTGGCGGCATTGGCTTGGTCTTTGGCATTTTGCCTGCCCGCCGCGCTGCTCAGCTCGACCCTATCGTTGCCCTGCGGAGCTAAACCCATGGCCCTCATCGAACTCGATCGCGTCAGCAAAACCTACGGCAGCGGCGAACTGGCTGTCCATGCCCTACACCCCGTCAGCCTCACCATTGAGGCGGGAGAGTACTGTGCCATTGTGGGGCCGTCGGGGTCAGGTAAATCGACAGCGATGGCCATTCTCGGCTGCCTCGATCGCCCCACCGAGGGCACCTATCACCTCAATGGCAACCCTGTGAACAGCCTGGCAGCCGATACCCTGGCGGAAGTACGCAATCGCACCCTGGGCTTTGTGTTTCAGCAGTTTCACCTGCTGCCCCAGCTTACCGCCCTAGAGAACGTGATGCTGCCCATGGTTTACGCCAACCTGCCCAAAACCAAGCGCAGGGTGCGCGCTACCCGCGCCCTGCAACGAGTAGGCCTCGGTAATCGCCTTCACAACCGCCCCAGCCAGCTATCGGGTGGTCAGCAGCAAAGAGTCGCGATCGCCCGCGCTATCGTCAACCGCCCCAAACTCCTGCTCGCCGATGAACCTACCGGAGCCCTCGACTCTCAAACCAGCCAGAGCGTGATGCAAATCTTCGCCGATCTCAACCGCGAAGGCATGACCGTGATCCTGGTGACCCACGACCAGGAGGTGGCCGGGCAGTGCGATCGCACCATCACCTTTCGCGACGGTCAAATCATCGCCGACAACCCTACCAGAACACCCATTCATCTGCCACGCAAAACAGAAGTTTAAACCGATGATCGGCCGATCCTTTCCGTGAGGTACAGGACGACGGAACGTCCTGCTCGTAGGTCGGAGGACACACGAAGCCGGGAGCCTGGGGCCTGCGAAATGGCCCCAGCAGCAGATCTGGATTTTGACCCCAATTGTGCGCCACGCACGCCCATGGAGCTTACACAAACAACGCTACAGGTTCACTGTAGGGGCGAACACCAAGGGATTGGTAGCCTTGCTATTCAATCTGCTAGCAGCACTGAAAAAGAACTTCTCTAAGCTTTGGGGTCAGTTTCCTGATCGAATCTCAAACCAAAAGCTTGTGAAGGAATACAACATTTTTAGAAAAAAGTCTTTTATAGAATCAGAAGACCAAGAAATAGTGGCTGGAGAAACAATCATTCCAATGAATTCATCACAGCGATTTCGAGGGTGCCTGTTGGGGCTAGCGGCAGGCGACGCCGTCGGCACCACGGTCGAGTTTCAGCCCCGTGGTTCGTTTGCACCGGTGACAGACATGGTGGGCGGTGGCCCATTCGACCTCCAGCCAGGGCAGTGGACCGACGACACATCAATGGCGCTATGTCTGGCCACTAGCCTAGTCGAGGTCGGTGCCTTTGATGCCGTTGACCAAATGAATCGCTACTGTGACTGGCGCGACGACGGTTATCTCAGCAGCACCGGAGACTGTTTTGATATTGGTAATACTGTCAGTCAAGCGCTGTCTCAATACAAAACCTCCGGCAATCCGTTCAGCGGTTCTACCCATCCAAGGTCTGCCGGAAATGGTTGCTTGATGAGGCTTGCCCCCATCCCAATGTTTTATTTTCCCGATCGCGATCGCGCCATCCAGTTCTCAGGCGAGAGCTCTCGCACAACCCATGGGGCACCAGAATGTATTGATGCCACTCGTCTCTTTGGGAATATGCTGTTCCGAGCGCTCTCAGGGGCTAGCAAAACCGAAATTCTCTTTGAGCACAACCTAGAGACAATTGCATCTCCCGCCATTCAAGCCATTGCCGATGGGGAATATCAAAGCAAGCGAGTCGGTGATATTCGGGGCACAGGATATGTCGTAGACAGTTTAGAAGCAGCGCTGTGGTGTTTTTGGACAACGGAAAGTTACGAACAAGCCATTCTTGCGGCAGCCAACCTTGGTGATGACGCCGACACAACCGCCGCTATTTGTGGTCAAGTAGCTGGAGCTTATTACGGAGAATCGGGCATACCGACGTCTTGGCTTAAACGACTCGCTATGGGCGAGCAAATTGCTGAGCTTGCCGATCGATTACACACTGCTACGCCATGACGCCCCTTCATACCAACCTACGCTCCGTAACCCCCTCTTAGGAGGACAGAGGGGGAGCATTTGACTATCTCACAAATGAAAAATGCTAGACCTACGCTTCCAGCACCCGCTGAATGCGGCGCTCTAGCTGATCGAGATCCAGCCCGCCTTCGTCACGGCTGATGCGGCGCACCGTCGAGTTGACCTTCGACAAATCTTGAAGCAGGTCAGTTAAAATTTCCTGCTGCTGCCGCGACTGAATTACCTCACGCGGTTCCTGCACCAAATCGCGCACAATAGTATCTTCTGCCCGCGAGGCCACAACGGGGTCAGTTTGCCCTTCTAAATAAACAAATGTTCGCCGCCCTGGACCGCGCTCCTCCTCAACTGGCTGCAGCGATGTTACCTGATCCGATCGCACATATTTGCCAAAACCTAAGTGTACTAATACCGATGATTGAATCTTCATACTGCGTATTACGTCTACTACCGCTATATCCCTATGATAAAGACTTTGAAGAATCGCTAGAAGCAATGATAGGAGAGGATTCTACGGTATTTTAGGTAGGGGTTTACGCGACGTTTGTACAGGTGGCAAAATGCCCTTTCCAATGCAGCATCCCAGTCGCCATGTGTGGGATTTTTGGTATCATTTTGACCCAGGAACCAAACTCTTTCATATTTTTTATCTAAATGCCGATCGGGCGCTGGTAGCGTCAGAGCAGCATCACTACGCCTCCTGCGTAGGCCACGCCACCACCACAAATTTTGTCGCGATTGACTGGGGCAACGAGAGCAATTTTGACGTGCTAAAGCCTCCCATAGAGCACTGGGCAAATACCTGCATCTGGAGCGGCGATATTATTAAATTCCAAAACGGCTATCTCATGTTTTTTACATCGCGAGATTGCCGTCAAGACGACGGCATGACCCAAAGCATAGGCGTTGCTTACACCAGCGATTTGTTCTTGAATCAGTGGCATTTCTTTGATACCCAGCTAAAGCCAAAATTCTTTTATCAAACCCGAGGCGTTGCTGAGGATTTAACCATTCACGCCTGGCGAGATCCATTTTTATTTCGGGATCGAGCCAGCCGCCAAATTTTTATGCTGGCGTCAGCTAAGGCATTGAATGGACCGATGGGCAGGCGTGGTGTAGTCGCCCTATTGCAAGTTGCCGACGACAACTTTGCCCAAGCTGTGCGCGGAGATAGCGAATGGCAATACCTCCCGCCGCTGCTAGAACCTGGCGGCTACTCTGAAATGGAAGTGCCACAGCTCTATCGACATGTTGAAGGTGGCTATGAACTGGTATTTTCGTGCTGGGCAAAATACGATTTCTCACCCGTTACAGGAGGGGTAGGTGGCTTCCAGGGCCTAACGATTCCCCAACTCTGGATGCAGGAGCGCGCTCGTATTCCACTCCCTCTATCTACCCAAGCTATCCATGTGCTAGTCGCAGAGACTCAAGGGCTCTATGCCTGTCGTATCGTGCCTGAATTGGACGGTGAAATCATTGGCTTTGATATTCAAACGGGCGGCATCCGCCGCAGTGGTGTGCAAACTAGTCTGGCCTCAATGGACCGTGACTTTTCTGATTTGGCAGTTTGAAACGAGCTAGCGCTTTGGGAATAGCTAGCGGCACGAATGTTGCGCGTAGATATTTCACGTTTGCTTGCAGCTTTGCTTAGCTAGTAGCCGCAAGAAATCTTCTAGTTAGCTCCAAAAAGCGTTGCCGATGACTTCCTTAAGAGCGGTTTGCGTTGTTCAGCACACGTATATATCAATAAATATATATGCTGCTTTGTCTGCCGCCCCTCATCCCCTGGTCTCAACCGACTGTAGTAGGATCGGGACATCTCAGCGCCAATACCCAACCCAATGCAGAACTCAGGCTTTTTTCGCAGCGCCCAGCGGTGGGTTTCTCGCACCCCCGAGCGTGCCCTTAACCAAGCCTACGAAGCCGCCCAAATGATTGAGGCGATCGAGCGTGAGTACTTTGGTGGCAACCCGATCTCACCTCGCTACGGCAGCTACGGCGACAGCGCCATTGCCTACTTTCAGGGCGAGCTAAAAAAATACCTGAACCTGATCAAGGTTCGCATGGCTGTGTTCCGAGCCAGTCGATCGCTCGTGCGGGTCACTGACCCTAGAGTGACCGAGGTGCAGCTACCTGCGGCTGGGGCCGATGAGCTGGCCGTCAGCGTGATTGACCAGCAGGCGATGTTTTTTCGCAAACTCCAGCTGATCGACGACGTGCTGGCCCGCTACGCCAGCCTCGACACCAACCCAGAACGGGTGATCACCCTTGCCAACGGAGCCAGCGGCAGCTTAGAACCTGCTCCTTCAAGCCCGGTGCTGCGATCGCAGACTAACCAGGCGCGGGATGGGCAGCTGTTGACTGGCCCAAACGGGTCAACGCCCAACACTCCTCCCAAAGACGGCACCCGGGCAGCGGGCCTCTCCGACCGGGCCAACGTGCTGCCCCGCTCCATCCTCCGCACCGTCGATCGCATTCGCCAAGACCTCGACCCCAACGCCGAGCAAGAAGTGGTCAAGGAGTTCCGCAATTCCAAAGCCAAAACCACTGCCGCTATTCGGTTTGTGCTGCTGCTGGTGATTGTGCCGCTGCTGACCCAGCAGTTTACCAAAGCCTTTATCGTCGGGCCGATCGTCGATCGGGTGCGGGCCGGGGGCGAAGAAATTGAAGTTTTTCTCAATCCCGAAATGGAGGAAGAAGCCCTCCACGAGCTACAGCAGTTTGAAGAGCGCCTGCGCTTTGAAGTGCTGATTGGCAAAGTCCCAGCCCTGTCTGAGCTGAATATTGAAGAGCGAGTCCGCGCTAAAGCTGCCGAAGTCGAGGAAGAGTACCGCGATCGCAGCGCTAGCTCCGTCAAAAACGTGTTTTCCGATATTCTGGCGGCAATCGCCTTTGCCCTCCTGCTGATTTACCGCAAGCAGGACGTAGCCAACATCAAAGCCTTTATGGACGAGATCGTCTACGGTCTCAGCGACAGCGCCAAAGCCTTCATCATCATTCTCTTCACCGATACATTCGTCGGCTTCCACTCGCCCCACGGCTGGGAAATTATCCTAGAAGGACTCTCGCGACACCTAGGCCTACCCGCCAACCGCGACTTCATCTTTCTATTCATCGCCACCTTCCCCGTTATCCTCGACACCATCTTCAAGTATTGGATCTTCCGCTACCTGAACCGGATCTCGCCCTCGGCGGTAGCGACCTATAAGAACATGAACGAGTAGGGGGAAAGGGGTAAGGGAGATGGGGAAGGTGAGAGAGATGGGGATGCAATAAGAGGCCCGTCTCCCCCACCTACAGGCCCATTTGCAGAGCAGAGGTTTAAACCGATGATCGGCCAATCCTTTCCGTGGGGTGAAGGGCGGCGGAACGCCATTCTCGACGGGGGTCTGGGGCCTGCGAAATGGCCCCAGCGGTAGATCTGGCTTTTGACCCCAGTTGTGCGCCGCGACGCTGGTGCCATATTCTCAAATTCAACGTTACAGACGTTGCACTGGGCAAACGCCATTTGCCCCTACAGAAGGGCGCTCGACCCATCCCACCTCCTCCCCAAGTAATATTTCGCCCCCTCCCCTGCTCTACCGACAAGCAGAACAAAATTCTCTCGACAGAAACTAACATTTCATAAAAACACAGCTGATTCCTGCCTCACCAGTGAGAGAATCTGCCCACATCTAACATGCCCCTAGCTATTGATAGCTCTGATACCTACCCTGTAGAGAGCAGCTTGTTATGCTCAATCTGCGGTCAGCACAAAAGTTGCCCAGACGCTAAACTCTAACCGTGTTGTTCCCCTCGTCGCTCAGGCCCCCTACCTCCCAAGGAAAGCCCCGTGTTTGAGTACCTGCCCCCTCTCAACGACCACAACCTTCCCTACCCCGACACCATTCACCCCATCGTGGTGCACTTCGTGATTGCGATGGTGCTGTTTGCCGTCTTCTGCGATCTAATTGGCTATTTCACCAAAAACACCCGCCTGTTTGAAGTGGGCTGGTGGAACATGGTATTCGCCACAGTGTCTATCTTCATCGCCATTATTTTTGGCCAGATCGAAGCCGGTCTAGCAGAACCCTACGCCGCCGCCGTTAATGACCTGAACTTACACACCCTAATCGGCTGGTCCCTTTCGGGCATTATCGCCGCTCTGACCGGCTGGCGCTACATCATTCGCATTCGCACCCCTGACCAGCTGCCCATGCCCTACCTGGGCTTAAACGTGCTGCTGACTGGGATTGTGCTCTTCCAAGTTTATTTGGGTGACAAGCTGGTTTGGGTTTATGGGCTGCACAGCGCGCCCTTAGTAGAAGCCACCCGGGGAGGTGTACTGTGATGGTTTGGTCTTTGGTGGCTGAGACGGGGCCTAACGACCTGCCGTACGCCATTCCCATTCACCCCAACCTGGTGCATTTGACGCTGGGTCTGTTTATTGTGGCGATTGGCTTTGATATTGTGGGGGCGCTGTTTCCCTTAGAAAAGCGGGTGTTTAAGTTTTTGGCGATTCCGGCCACCCGCTCCAATTTGTTTGATGTGGGCTGGTACAACATGGTGGCCGCCGCGATCGTCACCTTCTTTACCGTCGCTGCTGGCTTTTACGAAATTTTGCTAGCCGACATGTCGGTGCCTGGGGTCAGCGCCTGGGGGCTGGGAGTTAAAGACACCATGGTCTGGCACGGTTTGGGAGGCGTGCTGATCCTGACGCTGATTGTAGCTATGACCGTCTGGCGAGGGTTTCAGCGCTATGTGTGGCGGCAAGACCGGGCCCGGCAGGTGCAGTGGAGTTACCTGTTGTTGGGTCTAGTTGTCTTTGGGCTGATGTTTGCTCAGGGCACCCTGGGCGCTCACCTGGGGGGTGATTTTGGGGTGCATGTCACGGCCGATCAACTGCTGCGATCGGGGGGCGACCCCAACCAGATCTAGAGGAACCACAGCGATATGACGACACCGACGACACCGACAAAACCCCGCAGTCTTTCCTTTCGCACCGTTGCGCAGCTGGTCGCCCTAGCGATCGCCGATGCCGCAATCAGCGTTTGGGTGGGTCGCCAGGCTTACCTCTGGATGCCGCCTCAGGCCTCGGCTGAGGCGCTGTTAGTTGACGATCTGTTTGGCTTTTTGACCACCATTGGCAGCTTTATCTTTTTAGGGGTCACCGCCGCGCTGCTGTACTCGGTGCTGTTTCAGCGAGCAGACAAGTACGACATCAGCGATGGCCCCCCGGTCGAAGGCAACCTGCTAGTCGAAATTCTCTGGACGACAATTCCCCTAGGGCTGGTGATCTGGATTGCCACCTATAGCTACCAAATTTATGACCAGATGGCGATTCTCGGCCCCATGGAGCACATGAACCACGTGCCTAGTTTGAGCCTGATGCCCTCCGCCGAGGCCGCGACCCTGCCCGCCGTGCCTGAGCAGACCCCAATCGAAGTCCACGTGCGCCAGTGGGCCTGGGAGTTTCACTACCCCGACCAAAACATCATCAGCACCGAACTGCATCTGCCGGTAAACGAGCGGGCCAGGCTGAAGCTGATCTCCGAAGACGTGCTGCACGGCTTCTACGTGCCCGCCTTTCGCGTCAAGCAGGATGTGATTCCTGGCAGCACCATTGACTTTGGCTTTATGCCCATTCGCGAGGGGCGCTACCGGCTGCGCGACTCTGACTACAGCGGTACCTACTTTGCCGCCAACCAGAGCACCGTAGTGGTTGAGTCAGCCGAGGCTTACCAGCAGTGGCTAGCCACCGCCGCTCAGCAGCCCCTTACCGAAGCTGACAATCGCGCCTTTCGCGAATTCACCAAGTTGGGCGATCGCCCCATCAGCGCCGGCTGGAAAACCGTCGAACCGGCTCCGCCTCCCCGTGTAAACTTTGCCAGCTCTGAGGAAGATAGCTATGAGTAATGCGTCGCTCGATGCGATCGCCGCCAAGAGCGATCAGCCGTTTCCTGGAGCCCCCAACAACTGGCGACGGTTTTTCAGCTTCAGCACCGACCACAAGGTGATTGGCATCCAGTACATGGTTACCGCCTTTGTGTTCTTCCTGATCGGCGGGCTGCTAGCTATGGTTATGCGGGGCGAACTGATCACTCCCGAGGCCGACCTGGTCGATCGCACCGTTTACAACGCCCTATTCACCATGCACGGCACCATCATGCTGTTCATGTGGACATTCCCCATGCTCAACGGGCTGTCCAACTACCTGGTACCGCTGATGATTGGGGCCAGGGATATGGCCTTTCCCCGGCTCAACGCTGCCGCCTTCTGGCTGGTGCCGGTGTTTGGCACCCTGCTGATGGTCAGTTTCTTTATCCCCGGCGGGCCGTCGCAGTCGGGCTGGTGGGCCTACCCCCCGGTCAGCCTGCAAAACCCCACCGGCAATCTGATCAACGGCCAGGTGCTGTGGCTGCTGGCGGTGGCCCTCTCGGGGGTGTCGTCGATCATGGGGGCGGTCAACTTCGTCACCACCATCTTTCGCATGCGGGCCCCCGGCATGGGCTGGTTTAGAATGCCCGCCTTCTGCTGGACGGTGCTCAGCGCCCAGATGATCCAGCTATTTGGTCTGCCCTCCCTGACAGCGGGCGCCGTGATGCTGCTGCTAGATCTGACGGCGGGCACCAGCTTTTTTGACCCAGCCAAGGGCGGCGACCCGGTGCTGTATCAGCACTTCTTCTGGTTCTACTCCCACCCGGCGGTTTACGTGATTATTCTGCCGATTTTCGGCACGTTTTCGGAGGTTTTTCCGGTTTACGCCCGTAAACCCCTGTTTGGCTACCGGTTTGTTGTAGTGTCTTCGCTGATCATCACCGTGCTCAGTGCCATGGTATGGGTGCACCACATGTTTGCCAGCGGCACCCCCAGCTGGATGCGGATGCTGTT
Organism: Nodosilinea sp. FACHB-131; assembly: GCF_014695395.1. Lineage (GTDB taxonomy): Bacteria > Cyanobacteriota > Cyanobacteriia > Phormidesmidales > Phormidesmidaceae > Nodosilinea. The sequence goes on along the minus strand of NZ_JACJOF010000023.1, from coordinate 136,396 downwards.
TATGTTCTCCACCATGCTGATTTCGGTGCCTACCGGGGTGAAGGTGTTTGCCTGGGTAGCCACGGTGTGGGGCGGCAAACTGCGACTCGATACTCCCATGCTGTTTGCCCTGGGCGGCCTAGTCTGCTTTCTGTTCGCGGGCATTACCGGCGTCATGCTGGGGGCTGTGCCCTTCGATATTCACGTCAACAACACCTACTTTGTGGTGGGCCACTTCCACTACGTGATCTACGGCGCTACGGTGATGGGCATCTATGCCGCCATCTACCACTGGTTCCCCAAAATGACGGGCCACATGTACTACGAGGGTCTGGGCAAGCTGCACTTTGTCCTCACCTTTATTGGCGTCAACCTCAACTTCTTCCCTATGCACCCTCTAGGGCTGATGGGCATGCCCCGGCGAGTGGCTTCCTACGACCCCGAGTTTGCCTACTGGAACGTGATCGCCAGTCTGGGCGGCTTTTTGCTGGGAGTCTCGACCCTGCCCTTTATTCTCAATATCGTGAGTTCCTGGGTGCTGGGCAAGCGAGCTCCGGCCAACCCCTGGAATGCGATCGGTCTGGAGTGGCTGATTCCTTCGCCGCCGCCGGTCGAAAATTTTGAAGAAATTCCGATTGTGGTGTCTGGCCCCTACGGCTACGGCTCCGATGAATCTTTAGTTGCCAACAATCCCGCTGGAGAGTTGATCAGTGAGCACAGCTAACCTCGACCCCACCCTCAATACCCACAGCGCCCACGCCGCCGAGCACGAAGAAGAAGACCATCGCATGTTTGGCTTCATCATCTTTCTGCTGTCAGAAAGCGTAATTTTTCTGAGCTTTTTTGTCGGCTACACCGTCTACAAAACCAATCTTACCGACTGGCTGCCGGCAGGTGTAGAGGGGCTAGAGGTGCGCGAACCGCTGATCAATACCATCGTGCTGGTGTCGAGCAGTTTTGTGATTTACTTTGCCGAGCGGTTTTTGCGTAAAGACAATCTCTGGGGCTTTCGCGCCTTTTGGCTGTTGACCATGGCTATGGGCAGTTTCTTTCTCTACGGTCAGGCCGTGGAGTGGATGGGATTGCCCTTTGGCTTTACTGACGGTGTGTTTGGCGGCACATTCTACCTGCTGACCGGCTTCCACGGCCTGCACGTGATGACCGGCGTGCTCTTGCAGGGGATTATGCTGGGGCGATCGTTTTTGCCCAACAATTATGCTGGAGGCGAGTTCGGTGTGGCGGCAACCTCGTTGTTCTGGCACTTCGTCGACGTAATTTGGATCATCCTATTTATCTTGATCTACGTTTGGCAGTAGGTTGTTGTCTCAAATCCCAAGGTTTTTTGAACCGCTTTAGTTTGCTTACCATTCCTCTAAAGAACCCCAGGATCGCTGCCAGCAAGATTTGCATTAGCAAAAGTCACTATGCCCGCAAAGGATATTTACCATGATGCTGTCAAAACTGCCTTGATTAAGGATGGGTGGACAATTACCCAGGATCCTCTAAGTTTACGCATAGGTAAAAAGGACCTGTTTATTGACCTAGGTGCCGAAAAACTGCTGGCAGCAGAGAAAGGCTCAGATAAAATCGCTGTTGAAATTAAGAGCTTTGTTGGTCCTTCAGAAATCCGTGATTTAGAAAATGCTTTAGGTCAGTTCGTGCTTTACGAAAATGCTTTGAGCCTCACCGAACCAGACCGAACTCTCTACCTGGCGATTCGAGAAGCAGTGTATCTCGATTTGTTCGAAGCAGAGATTGGCAAAATGCTTTTAGAGCGAAATATTATCAAACTCGTGTCGTTTAACCCTGAGCAGGAGGTAATCACTCGATGGATACCTTAGAGAGCTATCGCCAGATTATTCGCAAGGTTTTGAATCCCTACACCCGTCTTGCCTACGCTAATGTCGATGTCCGCAATCTCGCCGCCTTTGACGCGGACACCGACCAATACATTATTCTCTCTGAAGGCTGGAACGGCCAACGCCACCACCACGGGTGCCTGATTCATATTGAAGTTCGCGACGGCAAAGTTTGGGTACAACGCGATGGCACTGAAGACGGCATTGCCAATGAACTAGTGGCGGCAGGAATACCTGAAACAGATATCGTTCTCGGGTTTCAAGAACCTTCGGTCAGACCCTACACAGGGTTTGCGGTAGCTTAGCAGCGATGTGCTGCACCCTCTCAACTTTCTCTACCCCCAACTGGTTTAAGCCAGTTCATTTTTCTAGCCCCCTAGTGAGAATTCTTTATGATTATCGACGACCAGCACTATGACGTGATCATTGTCGGTACCGGGGCGGGGGGCGGTACTTTGGCCCGCAAGCTTGCGCCCTCAGGTAAGCGGATTTTGCTGCTGGAGCGGGGCGGCGCGATGCCCCTCGAAGAGCAAAACATTAGCGATGTGGATATTTTTCAAAAGCAGCGCTACCACGCCCCCGAACAGTGGTACGACGGCGATGGTGAACCTTTTACGCCGCAGATGAAGTATGCGATCGGTGGCAACACCAAGATCTACGGGGCTGCCCTGCAGCGCATGCGCGAAAAAGATTTTGAAATGGTGAACCACCAGGACGGCCCTTCGCCTGAGTGGTGCCTGAAGTACAGTGACTTTGAGCCTTACTACACTGAGGCGGAGGCGATGTACCAGGTGCATGGTCAGGGCGGAGTAGATCCTACTGAGCCAAGTCGCAGTGGCGATTATGCCTATCCGGCGATCGCCCACGACCCCACCATTCAGCCCGTGGTAGAGGGCATTGCTAACCAGGGCTGCCACCCCTACCCGCTGCCGATATCGCTGTCGCTGCGGGAGGATGACCCAACTGGGGATGCTGAGGTGTTTGGGGTTAATCCGGCTTTAGACTTTGGCAACGTTACCCTCAAGACCTCGGCTAAAGTTACCGGCGTTCTCACTAACCCGGCGGGGACAGCGGTCAAAGCGGTGCAGGCCGAGATCAACGGACAGCTCTATATCTTTATGTCCGACATTGTTGTGCTGGCCTGCGGGGCGGTGAATTCGGCGGCGCTGCTGCTGCAATCGGCCAACGAGAAGCACCCTAACGGGTTGGCAAACAGCTCTGATCAGGTGGGTCGCAACCTGATGAAGACCCAGCTGAGTTCGATTGTGCAGGTCACGGCCCAGTCCAACTCTGGAAAATTTCCGCGCTCTGTAGGCATCAACGACTACTACTGGGGCGACAGCCAGGTTGACTACCCCATGGGCCACATACAAAACATGGGCGGGGTACTGCAAGACGCCATTTTTGCCGAGTCGCCCCCGGTGCTTTCCCTGGTGACTAAGTTTCTGCCCAACTTTGGGCTAAAGCAGCTGGCGACGCGATCGATCGCCTGGTGGGCCATGACTGAGGTGCTGCCCGACCCCAAAAACCGGGTGACGGTGAAGGACGGCAAGCTCTCGGTGGCATTCACCGCCAACAATGCTGAGGCTCACGATCGCCTCGTATATCGCTGGCTCGACGTGCTCAAGGCGGTTGAGAAAGACAGCAGCCTGTTCTCGCGATCGGGCCTGCACCCGCGGGGCGAGGTGCCCCAGTCGGTGATGGCTTACCAGTGTGGCACCTGCCGTATGGGCACTGACCCCACCACCTCCGTACTCGACATTAACTGCCGCGCCCACGCGCTCGATAACCTCTACGTAGTAGACAGCAGCTTTATGCCCTCCAGCGCCAGCGTGGGGGTAGCGCTGACGGTGATTGCCAATGCCCTGCGGGTGGGCGAGCATCTGCTGGAGCGGCTGCGGTAAGCGCCTCAGGTGACTAGGGTGACGGTGCCGGTATCGAGGTCGTAGCGGGCACCCACCACCTGAAGCTGGCCCGACCGCTGGCGATCGCGCACCAGCGATGACCTCAACACCTGCTCGACCTGGTAGCGGACATTGGCCGTCACGGCGTTGTCTACCGCATCTCCAGGCTGCCCCTTCACCTGATTCACCGCCGGCAAAATTGCCTGGACAAAGGTGCCGATCTCTCCCGGTAGCGGTTCATTTTTCACGGCTGCTGTCACTGCGCCACAGCGCTCATGACCCAGCACCAGCAGCAGCGGAGTTTCCAGCAGTCCCACGGCATATTCAATGCTGCCCACCACCTCAGGCGTGGCAATATTGCCCGCCACCCGCACATCAAAGATGTCGCCCAAACCCTGATCAAAGATGATCTCAGCCGCCACCCGCGAGTCGGCACAGCTGAGCACTGTGGCGAAGGGATGCTGGGACTGGGTCAGCTCTAGCACCCGCTCCTCCGACTGGTCGGGGTGTTCGAGGTGGTGCCCAGTAAACCGCTGGTTGCCGTCTAGCAATCGCTGCAGCGCCTCCTCAGGGCTGAGGGATGACGGTGCTAAAGTCGCCGCCGCCGCTGATTTCGTCGGCCAGAGCGCTGGCCCCAGCGCCGCTAACCCAAGTAATCCACCGCCAAAAGTCAGCACCCGGCGGCGATCAATACCTCTATCGCTATGGTCCATAACTCAATTCCTTACAGCGACGCCACACATTTCACAGAACGGATTTCCATCACATCGGAGATGTAACAGGTGCCGCCAAATTTGTTCAGCAGCGGCCGCACGTTCTCGGCCACGGTTTTGATTTCGTCAGGCATGCAAAACGCGACGATGTAGACGTTGTCGTCCATAGTCATGTCGAGGTCTTCGCTCCCGCCCCGCAGCCCCTCGCCCTCTACGTTGCGAATCACCGCGTGACCATGAACACCTGACTTTTTGAGGCTGTCTAAAATCTTGGGTAACTCAAAGGAATTGGCAATAATCTCGATTTTTTTGACGAGGTGCATGGCTTAGCTCCACAACAGGTTAATGCCGTACAGATAGAGCGGAATTCCGACGATAATATTGAACGGAAATGTGACCGCTAAAGCTGTAGAAACGTACAGGCTCGGGTTAGCCTCGGGCACCGTTAACCGCATAGCCGCTGGCACCGCAATATAGGATGCGCTGGCACACAGCACAGCAAAAAGGAGGGCATTACCTTGGGACATATCGATCGCCCTGGCGATTAGCAATCCAACGCCTGCATTCAGTATTGGGATCAGTATGGCAAAGGAAATTAGGAACACGCCGGTTTTTTGCAAGTCTTTAATGCGTCGGGCCGCGACTAGACCCATGTCAAGCAAGAAGAAGGTCAGCACCCCGTAGAACATCTGCTGGGTAAAGGGCGACAAGACTTCCCAACCGTGCTCACCGGTGAGCACACCGATGATTAAGCTGCCGACCAACAGAAAGACTGAACTGTTGAGAAACGCATCTCGCAGGACCTCAGACCAAACAAATTCTCGCTTTTCGTCCCTAGCGAAGAAATTTACTAGAATCAGCCCGACAATGATAGCTGGAGACTCCATCAGGGCTAGGGCGGCCACCATAAACCCGTCAAAGGGCATGCCCAACTCGGTCAGGAAGGCGCTGGCTGTAATGAACGTAACGGCGCTGATCGAGCCGTAGGTGGCTGCGATCGCCGCTGAGTCGTAGGTGTCGAGCTTCAACCGTAGAATAAAAAACGTATATAGCGGCACGACGCAGGCCATCACGATCGCCGCCAAAATCGTTAAAACTACCTGCTGGTTGATACCACTCTTCGTTAGCTCAACCCCACCTTTAAACCCGATCGCCAACAGCAAATACAGAGAAAATAGCTTTGGAATTGGCGGCGGAATTTCTAAATCAGATTTAACTAAAACAGCTATCATTCCCAAGAAGAAAAATAGCACTGGAGGATTCAGAATGTTGGACACGATCAAGTTGGCATTCATGTCCACCTCTTCTGATGCAGATATCGCCGAAACTTAAACAAACTTTGCATGCTGTCAACTATTATTGCCCTACGCCCCCATGGTGTATCGTGTCGAATCCACTCCTGTCAATGGTTTTGTCAAAATCTTTGCTGTTCTGTCCATAGGCAGAACAGTTGTTTTTCGAACTGTTCGAAACCTTCTTGAAAATAATGGGAGAGCGTAGCTACTAGGGAATCAATGGAAAATTCTGATTATTCACCACTTGCTCCCTTTCGAAACGATCTAATCGATAGGTGATGCTGAATCTTACTTAAACCCTATTCAAAATAAGATGCTCGGTAGGGGCACCGGTCAAGCATCTCGTCAAATTCGTGCCTAACGAATAGGCGATCCCTAGTGCCTAACTCTAGAACATCGTCTGACGACTTTTTATACCAATAGCTGAACTGCCCAACAAAAAAAGGAGCCAGCCACTAGCGGGCTAACTCCTAAGATTTATTGTTCTGTCAAATTTAAACGTGTAGGTCGGCTAATAGTGGAACCCCGCAAAGCCAGTTGTGGCTTGGTCACAACCTATTTAATCCGGCTATAAGCATCTCAGCTATTGATACTTATTAGACCAGCAATAACTAGCCCCGAAGGGTTTACTCGCCGGTACCTACTGAGGGCATCTATTGCTACCCGAAAGTGACTTTTTACGCGCCCATACCGGTGACGGCGTCGCGGGTAAAGGTAATCCGCTGCTCGAAGTCTAAGGCTTTGATTTGGTCAACAAATCCCTGGGTGTGCTCAGGCAAAGAGTAGTCGCTGGGGACGTTAATAATCTCGCCCGACTCCATACCTTGGGCCAGTAGTAGCCAAGTCTCTAGCTTCGACGAGGGGCTGAGGGCACCATACTGTTTACTGATGTCGGTGTCAGCTCGGTTGGCGATATCGCGCTGAGCCTGAAGCTGGTCCTCTTTGGACAGAACGACTATGTGATCGTAGAGGGTTTGGCCCATTCCTTCTACTTTGCTGTCGGGGTTAGGATTGAGCTGATCTTTAATGTCTAAATAGCCATACCACAGCAGCGCTAGCTGGGTGTCAGCATCGAAGGCTTCAAACTGTTTTAGAGGCTCTTTGATTGCGTCTAGAGTTGAGTTAGTCATGGGGACTTCCTGTGTAAGGTTCTGCACTGTGCTTTCCTGTCAAAACCTAAGTTCAAGCTGAACTGAAGTTTTGAAAAGGTTAGGCTAACAACGCTTTCGTTACAGACCTTAACGATTAAAGGTAAGTGATGTAGTCTGCCAGAAGGGATAACCCGAAAACCCTCGATTTGACAGAGTGACAAGGTTGCGCAGGACAACTAAAGGGGTCCAAGAGACGGCGATCGCTCCCAAAAACTCCCCAACAGTGCAATTGGACTCACACCTGCTCCATTCCTAAGCTATTACCGGAGTTTCATACTGAGCCGCTAGGGCGTTGAGCAGCGTCTCGGTGTGCCCCGTCCAGCCGATGATGCCATCTTGGGCACGCACCATTTCGAGGGTAGACTGCTTAAATTCGGGCAAGTAGCTCTCGGTAGCGTCTTCGACCAGCAGGCATTCGTAGCCGCGATCGTTGGCCTCGCGCATGGTGGTCTGCACGCAGACCTCGGTGGTCACGCCGGTAATGATTAGGTGGGTGATGCCTTGGGCTTTGAGGTGGACCTCTAGCTCAGTGGCATAGAAGGCTCCCTTGCCGGGTTTGGGAATGATCACCTCGTTGGGCAAGGGTGCGAGTTCGGGGATGATGCCGTTGCCCGGTTCGCCCAATATCAAAATTCGCCCCATAGGACCGCGATCGCCGATTTTGAGCGATCCATTGCCGCGATCGCGCTTCGACGGCGGACAGTCCGAGAGATCCGGCAGGTGCCCCTCCACAGTCTGAAAAATCGGCAGATGGTAGCGCCGAAACGCCTCCTGCAATGCCTGCACGTTGGGAATGATCGATCGCAGCAGGCTGACATCGTTGCCTAAGGCATCGCCAAAACCACCGGGCTCAATGAAATCGCGCTGCATGTCGATAATGAGCAGCGCGAGGCCGGTGGCGGGTAGGGGGTAGGGGTAGGGTAGGGCGGGTAGGGGCATGGTGGGTGGATGGGTAGGGGGTGGATGGGTAGGGGTAGAGCGTGTCTGCCTTAGGGTTCGATCTCGATGGGTTTGGCCCAGATGGCGAGGACGATGCAGCCCTCGGGGCTGCTGACGGTGTGGCAGGTGCCGGGTGGATTGACTACTAGGGTGCCCGCCCCATAGGTGCCGTTGTCATCGGTTTGGGAGCCTGACAGCACCAAAACGTGCTCAAACCCGGTATGACGATGGTAGGGAACCGAGGCTCCAGGCTGGTAGCGCAGCAGGGCAGCGGCGGCCCCACCGGGTTCGGCGGGGTAGAGCCAATGGATCTCGACTCCAGACCGAAACGGCTCCCAATCCAGTTCTGGGTCAGCCGCCATAGCTTTTAGGTCAGGCAAAACAATCGATTGCATACTAACTCTCCCACTCATTCACTCATCCACCCCCTACCCATCCACCCCCTACCCATCCACCCATCCACTAGTGCCCAGCCATCTTGTGACCTAGGGTTTTGATATCGGCAGCAGCGGTGGGGCTTTCGTAAACCAGTTCGCCGCCGCTGATCACAACGATGCGATCGCTCAGTTTCAGCAACTCATCGAGGTCTTCGCTTACCAGCAGCACCGCCACGCCCCGATTGCGGGCAGCGAGGATCTGGCTGTGGATATAGTCGACCGCCGAAAAGTCGAGACCAAAGCAGGGGTTAGCGGCAATCAGCAGGTTGATGTTGGTTGACGACAGTTCTCGGGCTAGCACGGTGCGCTGCACGTTGCCGCCAGAGAGATGACCTACCGGGGTATCGACCGACGGGGTTTTGACCGAGAAGACCTTGACTAAGCCCTCGGCCATGCGCCGAATGTTGCGCAGGCTGAGCAGCCAGCCGCGCCGAGCCTGGGGCGGGCAGTCGAAGGTGCGCAGGGCCATGTTTTCGGCCACACTCATGTGGGGGACACAGGCGTTGCGCAGCGGTTCTTCGGGCAGGGTGTAGACCTGGTGACGAGCCATTTCTTTGCGGGTCGACTGATAGGGCTCGCCGTTGACAAGAATATCGCCGCTGTGGCGGGGGCGCTGTCCGGCCAGCACCTCCACTAGCTCGCGCTGGCCGTTGCCCGAGACGCCGGCAATGCCAACGATTTCGCCACTGTTGACGATTAGATTAGCGCTGCACACAGCGGGCAGGCCGTTGTCGCGATCGGCGCACAGGTCTTTGAGCTCTAGAACCGGCTGCGAGTCGGCGATCGCGACCTTTTCCACTGGGGTGGCTTCGGTCTTTTCGCCCAGCATCATGTGGGCCATGTCATCGACGGTCAAATCGCGCACGTAGCCGTGGCCTGCCAGCTTCCCCTTGCGGAGCACCGTTACCTCGTCGGTAAACGCCATCACCTCGCGAAACTTGTGGGAAATCATCAGCACGCTGAGGTGGCCAGCGGTGACCTCTTCCCGCAGTAGGCCCAGCACCTCGTCGGCTTCGTCGGGGGTGAGCACCGAGGTGGGCTCATCGAGAATCAGCACCCGGCTATTCAAATAGAGCTGCTTGAGAATTTCGAGCTTTTGCTTTTGGCCGGCCGCTAGTTGAGCGATGGGGGTGCGCAGGTCGATCTGGAAGGGGGAAGTGGCCATGAAGGCGTCAAGGCGATCGTACTCGGTCTTCCAGTTGATCCACTGGGGGCTGTCGTAGCGGGAGAGCACCAGATTTTCGGCCACGGTCATGGCGGGCACCGAGGTGAAGTGCTGGTAGACCATGCCCAGGCCAAAGTGGTGGGCATCCTTAGGGCTATCGATCGCACGAGATTGCCGATCGACTAGCACCTCCCCCGAGGTGGGGGTGTAGAAGCCCATGATGCATTTCACTAGGGTGCTTTTGCCCGCTCCGTTTTCTCCTAGCAGAGCGTGAAAGCTGCCGGGGGTAACTTTGATCGAGACCTGATCGAGGGCAGTGAAGCTGCCAAAGCGTTTGGTGAGGTTAATCACCTCTAGCTCGGGGGGCGCGGTTTTGATCTGCGGTGCAGCAATCGCGGTTTTCATAGGGAAGTAGGGAGTAGGGGGTAGGGAGTGATGGGGAGATTAGGAGAAAGTAGGCTGTGCTTGCGAAACAACCGTAGGGTGGGCACTGCCCACCATTTCCCCAAAACTCATCTCGGATTGGGCCAAAGCTTCGATCAGGGCTTCGGAATGGGCTACTGCACCAAACACGCCGCCCTGCATTTTGACCATCTTCAGCGCGGCCAAGTGGTTGCCGTAGTCGGTAGCGCCTGTGCAGTCTGACAGCAGCAGGCACTCGTAGCCGCGATCGTTGGCGTCGCGCATGGTGGTGTGGACACACACATCGGTGGTGATGCCCGCCAAAATCAGGTTGCGAATGCCTTTGCGGGTCAGAATTAAATCCAGATCGGTGGCGTAGAAGGAGCCTTTACCGGGTTTATCGATCACCACTTCACCGGGCAGGGGTTGCAGCTCGGGAATGAGTTCCCAGCCAGGCTCGCCGCGCACTAAAATGCGTCCGCAGGGGCCGGGGTCACCAATGCCTGCGCCGATCTGGCGCGATCGCCACTGTTTGTTCTCCGGCAGGTCTGACAGATCGGGGCGATGGCCCTCGCGGGTGTGGATGATGGTGAAGTTGCGATCGCGCAGCACTTCTAGCAGCCTGGCGATCGGTGCGATCGGGGCGCGGGTGAGCGACAGGTCGTAGCCCATCTTGTCTACATAGCCGCCGATGCCGCAGAAATCGGTCTGCATGTCGATCACAATCAGCGCCGTATTTTCGGGCCGCAGCTCCCCGTCGTAGGGGTATGGATACGGCTCGGATTCAACGAAAATTCCCATGGGTTCTCTCCGGTTGGATAGCTAACGGGTATTAGCGCGCTTTATTGGTAGTTGGGCGGTCAGGCGAGGGCAGCGTTAGCGACCCCAACGGCAGCTGAGTGGGTTCCACTGTGTTTCACTCAACCTACCGTTCAACCGATCGCCATAAAGTGCTCTAAAGAACAGTGGCCAATGTTACTCCTGCGCCTGTCCGAGGGAGCCGGGGGCACCTGTTAAGGTCCGCTTGGGCGAGCAGGTAATCACCATAATCAACAGGGTCAAAATGTAGGGCGAGGCGTTGAACAAGTAGTAATAGGCGTCAATGCCCACCGATTGCAGGGCGGGGCCAATAGCCTGGGCACCGCCAAACAGCAGCGACGCGTAGAGACACTGCACCGGGTTCCAGCGGGCAAAAATCACCAGGGCCACGGCCATCAACCCCTGACCGCTGGAGATTCGCTCTGACCAGCTGCCGGGATAAAACAGCGATAGAGAGGCCCCGCCAATGCCGGCCAAAAAGCTGCCCGCGACAATGCTGGCCATTCGCACCTTGAAAATCGAAATCCCCATCGCCTTGGCGGCATCAGGGCTGTCGCCCACGGCGCGCACCAGCAGACCCCAGCGGCTAGAGCGAAAGAACCACTGCATGAGCGGGGCGATCGCTACCCCCAAAATAAACAGTGGGCTAATGCTCAGGGCCGACTCGAGCTGAGGAATTTGGGTCCACCCCGCCAGGGATAGAGTTGGTAGCTGAGGTGCCGAGGGCTGAATAAACGGCTTGCCCAAGAAGAAGGCCAGACCGCTGCCAAAGATAATCATGGCAATGCCTACCGCCACATCGTTGACCCGGGGCTGCTGGGCCAGCCAGCCGTGAATGACCCCTAAGAACATACCGGCTACACCGGCCACAATCACCCCCAGCCAGGGCGAACCAGTCAGGTACGACACGGCGTAGGCGCTCATGGCTCCCATCAGCAGAGTACCTTCCAGGCCCAGGTTGATCTTGCCGCTTTTTTCGGTCAGGCATTCCCCCAAGCTGACCAACAGAAACGGAGCGCTGCCCCGCAGGGTTCCAGCAATGATTGCGAGGGGAACACCCCACCACCCTAGTGCTTCACTGGCCATGGCTCTAAACTCTCTGTAGATTACTGTTGAAGACGTTTATGGACTGGGGCATTGCGCGCCATTGCGACCGTCTAACCCAACACACCTAGACTGGGGTTGCCGTCGCCATCGGCGGACTGGGCTGCACGCCGCGCTCCTTGAAGATGGGCAGCCGCCCGTAGAGCGAATCGCTATACAGCACCGACAGAAACACAATGCCCTGGAACACCATCACCGTGGCATCGGGCAGGCCGTGGCTGCGCTGTAGAATGCCGCCGCTGGCCAGAATGCCGCCCAAGAGCAGGGCCACCAGGCTAGCCGCGATCGGGTTGTGGCGGGCAATAAAGGCCACCAGCACGCCGCCGTAGCCGTAGTTCGCGTTCAGCGATTCGTTGGCTCGACCGTGGACGGCGGCCACCTCAACCATCCCCGCCAGGCCCGCGCAGGCCCCGCCCAAAAAGCAGATCGCCAGGGTGAGCTTGCCGACGGGTAGCCCCGCCACCCGCGCCGCTCGCACATTGCCCCCAGCGGTGCGCGCCGCAAAGCCAAAGGTTGTCCGCTGAATCAAGAAGTAGGCCAAACCGCAGGCCACCAGTCCCAGCACCAGACCGTAGTGCACCCGGCTGCCCGGCAGATTGCCCAGCATGTGCATTTCGGGCAGGGGATAGCTAGAGGGCTTGTTGAGCGAGCTGGGATCCTTCATCGGGCCGTTAACCATGTGGTTGAGCAGCGCGATCGCAATGTAGTTCATCAGCAGGCTGCTAATGGTCTCATTTACCGCTCGGTAGTGCCGCAGCGCTCCAACAATGGCAATCCAGATGCCGCCCGCCGCCATGCCCGCCAGGGCCATGCCCAGCTGCACCCCCGGGGTGGGCAAGCCCCAGCCCCCTAGGGTAAGGCCACCTGCTACCGCCGCCAACCCACCCAGCACCAGCGCTCCTTCGTTGCCGATGATCACCAGGCCCAACCGAGCGGGCAGCGCCGTACACAGAGCGCTCAGCATCAGCGGCGACGCCTGAATCAGCGTGTTTTGAAACGAGCTCCAGCTGCCAAAGGCGGCGCGGTAAATGGAGTAATACACCCCCAACGGGTTCGCCCCTGCCAGGGCGCAAAACAGACCAAATATCACCAGGGCCGCCAGCAGCGCTCCAATGGGAATACAGATTTTTTCGAGAAGACTCCGCCAGCGATCGCTCATGATTCTGCTCCTTAATTCACTGGATATTCAATCCCTTTATCAGAGATAACGTTGCGGTGAAGCGGCCTTAGAGTCGGTGGAACGCGCAAGTAGGTGGCGCAACCTAAGAGCTAGTAGGTAGGAGCCGCAGATGAATGGTGGGCAATGCCCACCCTACGACCATTCACCCATCCACCCTCTACCCATCCACCCGTCTACCCCACACTTCCCATCACCCCTTCCGCCAGCCAGTTCATCTGCTCCAGCTCGATCGCCGTCTGCCCCAGCTCTTTACCGCCAGCGATCACGGTCTTGCCCTTGTTGTCTTTGATTTCGCCTTTGTAAATCACCAGTTCTCCCGATATCAGCTGGGCCTGGGCGGTCTCTGCCGCCTGCTGGGCCTGGGCGCTCACCGCCGGGCCAAAGGGCGACAGCTTCAGAAAGCCATCTTTAAAGCCGCCCCGTACCAGGTGAGGAATGCCGCCATTCATCAGGGTTTTGCCCCCCTGCAACAGGCTGACGTAGTTTTTGTACACGTTCGACCAGTCCCACTCGGCCCCGGTGAGGTAGCCCTGGGGAGCCAGTTCAGCCTGGTTGGCGTGGTAACCCGTGGCAAAAATGCCGCGCCGCTCGGCGGTTTCAATCACCACCTTGGGGCTGTCAACGTGGCAGGTGAGCACGTCTATCCCCTGGTCGGCCATGCTGTTGGCGGCCTCGGCCTCACGCACCGGATCGGCCCAGTCGCCGGTAAAGATCACCTGGGTGGTGGCGCTGGGGTCGATGCTGCGAGCCCCCAGGGTAAAGCTGTTGACGTTGCGCAGCACCTGGGGAATGGGCTTGGCGGCGATGAACCCTAGCCGCTTGCTGGTCGAGGCGTGGGCGGCGACAACGCCCGCGACGTATTGGGCTTCGTCGATGTAGCCAAAGTAGCTGCCGACATTCTCGGGGTGCACACCCTCCTGGTACAGCCCGCCGCAGTGGAAAAACTGTACTTCGGGAAAGTCTTTGGCCAGCGCCAGCACGTGGGGGTCAAAGTAGCCAAAGGAGGTGGCAAAAATCGCCGTGGCCCCGTCCAGGTCGATCATGCTGCGGATGCTTTCTTGCACCGCGTTAGTTTCGGGCACGCTGGCCTCTTCGGAAGTTTTGACCCCATCGAGGGCATCGAGGCTGGCGCGCCCTTCGGCGTGGGCCTGGTTGTAGCCATAGTCATCCTTGGGGCCGACGTAGATGAACCCGGCTGTGAGGGTGTCGCTGCCCCCCGCCGTGGGGCGTTGCTACAGCCGCTGAGTTTTACCGTCAGGCCAAAGGCACCGGTGGCCAGCAATCCCCGAATCGCCTGGCGACGGGTCACCTGAAACGTGGGCTTCCGCATGGGGACTCTCCTTAGTGAGGGTGAAAGATAGTCAGGTTGAAGCGCTGAATGTTAAGGAGAGACTACCAACACAGGCTGGGCTGGGAGGTGCGAGGAAAGTTCGCCAAAAGTACGTTTCTGAGCGGGTAGAACCCGGCTTGGCGGGTGAAATGTTACCCAAGGTACAAAGTTGGGGGTAAGGCTTGGCTAGGATCAGCCCCATAGAATTTCCCCTAGGCCCCATGCCACTTTGGTTTTAGAGCAGCAAGTAGCATTGGATACACCCCGATGACCGATGACGATGCGTTAGGACTGGTTGAACGGGTTCTCGCCGAGCGTGGGGTGGCGCTCAGTCAGCTTCAGGTGACGTTATTTCAGCAGGCCTGGGGCGATCGCACCTACCAAGACACGGCCCTGGCTCTGGGTTACGAGGTGGGCTACATCAAGCAAATGGGGTCTGACCTGTGGCAGTGCCTTTCTGAGTATTTAGGAGAAAAAGTCACTAAGCGCAACCTGCGGACGGTCTTGGCTCGCCAGCTCAAAGCCCCCGATTTGGCGGCAGGCAACCCCAATGCAGCGCCTTTTCGTCGCCGCCGCGACTGGGGCGACGCCGCTACCGCAGCCGTGTTCTACGGCCGCACTGACGAGCTGGCTCAGCTGCAAGACTGGGTGGTTGCCGATGGCTGTCGGCTGGTGGGGCTGTTTGGCATGGGGGGCATCGGCAAAACCACTTTGGCGGTGAAGCTGGCCCAGCAGGTGCAAGACCAATTTGAAGTGGTGATCTGGCGATCGCTGCGCCATGCCCCACCGGTCAATGACCTGCTCAAAGATCTGCTGGGGTTGCTGTCGCCGGGAGCCAACACCGCCGCTGAGTTTGATGGCCTGCTGCGATCGCTGCTTGACCAGCTGCGCCGGCACCGCAGTCTGATTGTGCTCGACAATGGCGAGACCATTTTGCAGCCGCGCGATCGCACCGGCACCTATCAGCCGGGCTACGAAAACTATGCCCAGCTCTTCTACAGCCTGGGCAATGTTGACCACCCCAGCACCATCGTGCTCACCAGCCGCGAAAAAATTAAAGAGATCGCCCAGCAGGAAGGGGCTACCCTACCGATTCGCTCCCTGCGTTTGGGTGGGCTGCCGCCCCCGGTCGGCCAGTCCATTTTCCAGACTCGGGGCCAGTTTATGGGCACCCCCAGCGACTGGCAGCACCTGGTCAACCACTACGCGGGCAATCCTTTGGCCCTCAAGATGGTGGCGGCCGTGGTGCAAGACTTCTTTGATGGGCAGCTGGGGCCGTTTGTGCAAATTTTGGCCCAGGGAGACTCGGTGTTTGGCGACATTCGCGATCTGCTGACCCACCAGCTCGATCGCCTCACGACCGTTGAGCAGCAGGTGATGGCCTGGCTCGCCATTCATCGTGAGCCCGTTACCCTAGCGCAGGTGCGCGCTGACTTGGTGGCTCCCCTGGCCCTGGGCGAGCTGATCGAAGCCCTCACCAGCCTGGAGCGGCGATCGCTGATTGAGCGCGACATCCTACGAGCCAATGCTCGCAGCACGCGCTTCACCCTCCAGCCCGTGGTAATGGAATACATGACCGACTGGCTGGTAGAGCAGATCAGCCAGGCCATTCTGGCACCGCCGACGGTCGACTCCAGCCCACTGCACACCCACGCCCTGATGTTGGCCCAGGCTAAAGACTACATTCGCGACGGCCAAACTCGGCTGATTCTGCAACCGGTGCTGCAACGGCTACGGCTGCACCCTGACAGTTTAGCCCAGCGCCTGCGCCACCACCTTGACATCTGGCGCGGGCAGAGCTTGCAGAGCTACGCCTGCGGCAACCTGCTCAATCTGCTTCAGCAGGCTGACATCTCGCTGGCGGGCTGGGATTTTTCTGAGCAGACGATTTGGCAGGCCTATCTGCAAGACAGCACCTTGCACAACGCCAACTTTGCCCAGGCCGACCTGTCGCGATCGGTTTTCAAAGACACCTTTAGCCAGGTGCTAGCCATTGCCTTTAGCCCCGACGGCCAGCTGTTAGCAGCCAGCGATGTCAGCTACGAAATTCACCTATGGCGGGTCAGCGATGCCCAGCCGATGCTCACCCTGCATGCCCAAGACGGCTGGTGCTGGGCGGTGGCCTTCAGCCCCAATAACCAAACTCTGGCCAGCAGCGCCAATGGCACCATCGACCTGTGGAATCTCAAAACCGGCGATCGCTACGGCCAGCTCAAAGACTTCTCCAGCCGGTTTTTTTCCCTCGCTTTCAGCCCCGACGGGCGCTTTTTGGCCAGCGGCTGTGAAGACCACCAGATCCGCGTGTGGGATGTGCGGACTCAGACCCTGGTTTACAGCCTAGTGGGCCATACCGATGAGGTGCGATCGGTGGCGTTTTCACCCCAAAGCTATCTGCGCGGCGGTCCGAATTTGAGCGATTTGCACAGTGGCTCGTTTCAGAATCGCTCGGCCAGTCATCTCTTGGCCAGCGGCAGCTATGACGGCACCCTGCGCCTGTGGGATGTGGCCAGTGGCGACAGCACCGTAATGGCCGCTGGGTCACCGGTGTGGTCGATCGCCTTTAGCCCTGACGGGCAAACCCTGGCCAGTGGTCACCACAACGGCAGCATTGGCATCTGGGATGTCGGCACTCAGACCAGGGTGCGATCGCCTCAGCCCGCTTCAGCGGGACTTGCAAGTCAAGGGCATCAAGCGGTGCGCTCCGTCGCCTTTAGCCCCGACGGCCGCACCCTGGCCAGCGGTGGCGATGACCAGATCCTGCGCCTGTGGAACTGGCAGACCGGGCAGATCAACTGGGCGGTCAAGGGCCACAGCAGCTGGATCTCAAACGTCGCCTTTAGCCCCTTGGGGGAAACATCTGCCGAAGAGACCGGCTACATCCTAGCCAGCGCCAGCGAAGACCAGTCTGTGCGCCTGTGGGATAGCCAAAACCACCAACCCCTACGGGTGCTGCGTGGCCACAACAGCGGTGTGTGGTCTGTAGCGCTGCATCCCCAGGGTCACTACCTGGTCAGCGGTGGTCAGGACCGCCAGGTACGCCTGTGGCCCCTGACTACCCCAGCCGCTCCCCGAGAGTTTGTTGGGCACAATGGCTGGGTCTTTGCCGTCGCGGTTAGCCCCAACGGCCGCTGGATTGCTAGCGGTGGCGAAGATCGCACCGTGCGTCTGTGGGATAGCGAAACTGGGAACTGTCGCGCCACCTGGACCGACCATAGCCATGAGGTCTGGGCTCTAGCCTTTTGCCCTCGGGGTGCAATTGGGGGCGATCGCTTAGCCAGCGGCAGTCTTGACGGCACCATTCGCCTGTGGGATATCGACCGCCAGACGGGCTGTGGCATTCTCACAGGTCACACTAGCGGCGTTTGGACGCTGGCCATCAGCCCCGACGGTCGCCGCCTAGCCAGCGGCAGCCAAGATCAAACCGTGCGCCTTTGGGATCTTGAGTCCCAAACCTGCCTGCAAACCCTACCCTGCGAGGGCAGCTGGGTGCGAGGGCTAGCCTTTAGCCCCGATGGTCGGTTCCTCTCCAGCGGCGGGTCTAACGGCTATGTCATGCTGTGGGATCTGAAGCTGGGCCACCGCACCGTCATTGGCACCCACCCCAGCCTGGTGCTATCCGTAGCCTTTAGCCCCGATGGCCAGTGGCTGGCTAGCTGTGGCGGCGACACCACCATCAGGCTGTGGAACCTGCGCACTCGGCAGTGTCACCAAACCCTTTGCGGCCACAACAAGTGGGTGCGATACGTGACCTTTAGCGCCGACGGCGATCGCCTGATTAGCTGTAGCCAAGACGAAACCATTCAGGTTTGGCAAAAACTGCCAACTCCCGACGGCTTTATCTACCATCATGCCCAAACGCTACGGGTACCCCGTCCCTACGAAGGCATGGCGATCGCTGGGATCACTGGCTTGACCGCAGCCCAAAAATCGGCCTTAGTCGCTCTAGGAGCCAGCGAAACGCCAGCCCTTAGCCCGACGCCCTTGATCGCGCCTCTGTATTACCCGTAGAGTAGACTACACTCCAGGTATCACAACTGCCCCTAACCGCCAGCCCTTGGCCCAGTTCAGAGCGCCTTGGCCCTAGGTTTGGAACATTTAACCTTATGTTGACCCAGAGGTGGCCATGACATCTGAATTTGCCGTCGGCGATCGCGTCCGCCTCGCCGCCCTGCCCCCCTATTTCAAGACCGCCGACCCCATGCCCATGCTGCGTCCCGCCGATACGATTCCGTTAGGGGCGGAAGGGGTGATTCTTAATCGTCGCCCCGGTGGCTATTGGGGCATCAAATTCGATAAAGGGTCTTTTCTCGTCGATAGCCAGTTTTTAGAGCTAGCAGAAACCCCGGCAGACTAAACAACCGGGGCCTGCAAGTCATCCTTTGTCGCCAACTAGGCTGGCGAGACTTCAGTATCAGCCTCTGCGGCGGGGCTATCTGCCGTAGTTTCAGCAGCATCGCCTTCCGCAGCGTCACCTTCAGCCGCAACGTCATCTGCTACCGTTTCTTCCGGTGCTGCTTCGGGTTCCTCGACCGCCTCAACCTTAGGCTTGGGTTTAGGGCCGCGCATGAGCGCGGGCGGAACCGAGGGCTTGCGATCGCGATCGTCGCGATCGCGACCCCGACCACCACCGCCGCCCGAGCGCTTGCCCTGACCTCTAGGGCGCTCCTCGCCACCACCGCCGTCTTCTTTCACTCCCACGGTAATAATTTTTTTCTTGGGCTTCTCAGGGGAAGCATCCGGCGTGTCTGACATGACTTTACAGTAGTTAACGTCGTGGAGATCTTACCCCGAATCTGGCTCTGGCCCAATCTCGATCTAGCCAGCAGCGGCACCGATCGCATTGGCAATTCCAAAGGCTCACAAAAAAGCTCCCTTCCATAAGCTGAGGGAGCTTAACGCTCAATGGCTGGTTACCCGAGGGGGCTAATGCCAGCCAGCGGCAAAAAGTTAGTCGACGACCCGCAGTCTTCCCTGGCTGAGCGCTTCATAAACCCGATTGATTAAGGCGGCATCGTTAGGGCTTAGGTCACGCTGAGAAAACATGGCCATCAATTGCTGTTGGTCGTTTCGGGTTAGGCGACGGGCGGCAAACATTCGTTCGATGGTCTGCTCAAGGTTTGACATGGTAACGCACTCTGATTGGTCGAACCGTGGCTATTCCGGGGAATATATAACACAACTTGAGTGTTACCCCCGAAAACTATAACGCTTTGTATAGTAACCCGATTTTACTGGGCAACCAGAGAGGCCACATCGGCGGGATAACTTATCTATTGGGCTAAAGTTGCACGTCCGGAAAGTTCTATCTCCGTATTTTCACGGATAACCTTGAGCCGTTGCTGGGTGGCTCCCGTCGCGACACTACTCTGAAATCAAGAGCTCACCGGGTATACTCGTGCCATAGGGGTATAGAGTCAACAGCTAATGCAATACCTGGCAAAGGTTCAAAAAAAAGCATTTCTGGGCGGTGCAGAACTGCTGCTGCTGGCCGAACAGACCTCTGAATCGACCTGGGCGCGGCTGCCCTCGGAACGCATTGTCGAAACGACTCGCCTGCTTGCCTTTCAAGAGGGCAATCTGGTGCTGGTAGACCTTGACAACTTGAACCAGATTGTAGCGGTGCAAGACGCCACTCCCTGGGTGTTGGGCCTAGTCGAGCACTATCTGGCCTATGGGGTCACTCCCGAAGCCCTAGAGCAAGAAATTGAGCGGGCCGAACGGTGGCGGCAGTCGCTAACCCTCAAAAGCCAGGAAGTTGATCGCCGCGCCCTCGAAACCGCTGCCCGCCGCGACGAAATTCAAGAACTAGAGCGCAGCCTGAAACACGAACGCGAAGAACTAGAAACCCGCTGGCAGGCGTTGCAGCAGATGCAGTCGGAGGGGGGTGAGGGGTGAGGGGTGGATGGGTAGATGGGTAGATGGGTAGATGGGCGAGTGAATGGGTTGACCGCCTAAGTGCATATTCCCCAGTCCCTACTCGCCTACCTCCTACTCCCTACTTGCCTACCCCTACTCCCTATCCTCAGACGCTTGCCTATGCCCCAACATCCTGATTGAATAGGGGCATTAAAAATGAAGTTTTATGACGGGAAGGCCCTATGTATATCGTGCAGATTGCTTCGGAATGTGCCCCAGTTATTAAGGCTGGAGGACTGGGCGATGTGGTTTACGGCCTCAGCCGTGAGCTAGAAAACCGAGGCCACTGCGTCGAGATCATTCTGCCTAAGTATGACTGCATGCGGTACGACCACATCTGGGGGCTGCACGAGGCCTACCGCGACCTGATCGTGCCCTGGTACGGTACCGACATTCGCTGCGATGTGCTGTGTGGCTGGGTGCACGGTCGGCTGTGCTTTTTTATTGAGCCCAAGTCGTGGGAGATGTTCTTTAACCGGGGCTGCTATTACGGCTGTGATGATGACCCGATGCGCTTTGCCTTCTTCAGCAAAGCGGCCATGGAGTTTTTGCTGCGCAGCAACAAGCGCCCCGATGTGATTCACTGCCACGACTGGCAGACCGGACTGATTCCGGTGATGCTATTTGAAATTTATAAGTACAACGGCATGGAGTTTCAGCGCACGCTGTACACCATCCACAATTTCAAGCACCAGGGCTTTGGCGGCAACGAGATTTTAGCGGCTACGGGGCTCAACCGGCCAGAGTACTACTTTCAGCCCTACCGGCTGCGCGACGACTTTAACCCCTTTGCGATCAACTTTATGAAGGGGGGCATCACCTACGCCAACCACGTCAACACGGTGTCGCCCTACCACGCCTGGGAGGCCCAGCACACCGACCAGGGCTTTGGCCTGGGGCACACGCTGCACACCAATCAGCATAAGTTTTCGGGCATTCTCAACGGCATTGACCCAGAGGTGTGGAATCCGGAGAGCGATCGCTACATTCCCCATCACTACGGTCTGACCACCTTTGAGGATAAGGCGCTAAATAAGAAGGAACTGCGCGATCGCCTACTGCTGAGCCAGAGCGATAAACCCCTGGTGGCCTTCATTGGCCGTTTGGATGATCAAAAGGGCGTCCATCTCGTCCACCACGCCATGTACTACGCCCTGGAGCGGGGGGCACAGTTTGTGCTGCTGGGCTCGGCCACCGAGAAGAGCATCAACGACTGGTTCTGGCACGAAAAACTCTTCCTCAACGACAACCCCGACGTGCACCTCGAATTGAGTTTTAACGAAGAGCTGGCCCACCTAATCTACGCCGGGGCCGACATGATTGTGGTGCCCAGCAACTTTGAGCCCTGCGGCCTTACTCAGATGATCGGCCTGCGGTACGGCACTGTGCCCGTTGTGCGCGGTGTGGGCGGCCTGGTAAACACCGTCTTTGATTGGGACTATGACACCCTACATGGGCCGGAGGAGCGCAACGGCTTTGTCTTCTTCCAAAATGACACGGTGGCGCTTGAGTCGGCGATGAACCGCGCCTTTGACGTTTGGAACCAGGAGCCCGCGATTTTCAAGCAAATTGCTCAGCAGGGCATGGCCTACGACTTTTCGTGGAATCATCCGGGGCAGGCCTACGTCGACCTGTATGAGTACGTGCGCCATAAGTAGCGTAGACTACAAAGGCTCCTTCAAGCGGCATTGAATTGACGGTTGCTTGACGGATGTAAAGCTGATGTGTGGCAGCCCTGCTGACCTTAGCGATCGCCCTGCGGAAATGGGCAAGCTTGGGGATAGGTCTACCACTCAGCGCCCTAAACGGTGCCTGTTGAATGAATGTCTGCTGGATCTGACGCCACCCTACCTCAGCTCACTCGCGCCAAGCTCCTCCGCGGTCAGGGAGATGCCCTCTACGCCATC
Organism: Nodosilinea sp. FACHB-131; assembly: GCF_014695395.1. Lineage (GTDB taxonomy): Bacteria > Cyanobacteriota > Cyanobacteriia > Phormidesmidales > Phormidesmidaceae > Nodosilinea. The sequence goes on along the minus strand of NZ_JACJOF010000023.1, from coordinate 114,296 downwards.
GGTCGTCATAGCGAGGCTTTGTCGCGGTTTCAGGCCGTGCTTACCCTTGACGACACCGACTATGAGGTGTGGACTCTGCACGGTTTTTGTCTGGCTGCCCTAAAGCAGTTTGAGGCCTCAATCGAAAGCTTTAACCAGGCGATCGCCCGCAGCCCCGACTACGGCTTGGCCTGGCACGGCAAGGGGCACGCCCTGGCCCGGCTCAGCCATTTTGAAGAAGCCGTTACCCACCTAGAGCGAGCGGTTAAGCTCAGCCCCGGCGACAACAAAGCCTGGTATAACCTCGGAACTGCCCAAAACCAGCTGCGCCGCTACCGCGATGCCGTCACCAGCTTTGAGCACAGCCTCAAACTCAGCCCCCAAGACCACCGGGCTCGCTATAACCAGGGGGTCGCCCTCTGCGGCCTGCACCGCTACGAAGACGCCCTTCAGGTGCTCCACCAGGCTCTGGGTCAGAAGCCCGATGCCCACTATATCTGGAACCAGCAGGGTACAGTGCTGATTCAAATGGGGCGCTATAGCGAGGCCATTCAAAGTTTTGATATTTCCCTCAGCCACCAGACCCACAACCCCAACGCCTGGTATGGCAAGGCCCGTGCCTATGCTATGGCCGGCGACCTAGAGCAAACCCTCAAAAACCTCTACCGCACCTTTGTCCTCAGCCCCTACATGTATCGGGTGATGGTGCAAATTGACGCCCATTTCGACACTATGCGCCACCACCCCCGCTTTAAACGGCTCGTGGATGGAGCCCAATAAGCCGCGCAGAATAGTCAGCCGTGGCAGTAACCCTGTACGCTTAGCGCTCTGGATCGGGGTGCTATAGTGGCCTGCGGACAATTACAGGACAGGCAAGGCGATGGGGCAAACACCGTCAACATCAGCCACCGGCGGCACGGTGGCTCTACGAGGGGCGCTATTAGACTGCGTAGGCGATCCTTTTTACGCCCCTGAAGCTCAAGCCATGCGGTATATCCCCGATGGGCTGCTAGTGGTGCAGGACGGTTACATTGCAGCCCTGGGTTCCTACGAGGAGTTGGCTCCGACTCTGGGCAATATCCCCATCCGCAACTACACCGGCAAGCTGATTACTCCCGGCTTTATCGATACCCACATTCATTACCCCCAAACGGGCATGATCGCCGCCTACGGCGAGCAGCTGCTGGAGTGGCTGAATCGCTACACCTTTCCAACTGAGGGCAAGTTCGTGGATGCTGACTATGCGCGATCGGTGGCCGAGTTGTTCCTCGATGAATTGCTCAAAAACGGTACGACTACCGCTCTGGTATTTGCGGCCGTGTTTCCCCAGTCGGTGGATGCATTTTTTGAAGCTGCCGAGGGCCGCCATCTGCGCATGATCAGCGGCAAGGTGATGATGGATCGCAACGCTCCCGACTATCTCTGCGATACGGCTCAGTCCTCCTACGATGAGTCGAAGGCGCTGATTGAGAAATGGCATAACCGGGGGCGGCTGCTCTACGCCGTCACCCCTCGGTTTGCGGCTACCTCTACCGAAGCCCAGCTGAAGCTAGCGGCCCAGCTGCTCGATGAATTTCCCGACGTCTACTTACATACCCATCTATCTGAAAATGTCAGCGAAGTGGCCTGGATTCAAGCGATGTTTCCCCAGTATTTGGGCTACTTAGATGTCTATGACCAGACCGGGCTGGTGCGGGAGCGATCGCTATTTGCCCACGGGGTGCAGCTTACCGATGCGGAGTTTCAGCGGCTCTCCGAGGCTAAGGCAGCAATTTCCTTCTGCCCGACCTCTAACCTGTTTCTCGGCAGCGGCCTGTTTCGCATCGAGCAGGCCAAAAACCCTGAGCACCCGGTCAAATTAGGCTTGGGTACCGACGTGGGCGCAGGGACTAGCTTTTCCATGCTGCAAACCACCAACGAGGCCTACAAGGTCGCCCAGCTGCGCGGGCAGAAGCTTTCAGCCTTTAAGGCGTTGTTTCTCGCTACCCTAGGCGGAGCCAGGGCGCTGTGTCTGGAGGACAAACTGGGCAGCTTTGACCCTGGCAAAGAGGCCGATTTTGTGGTGCTTGACCCCCAGGCTACATCCCTGCTGGCGCTGCGCAATGAAAAAGGAATCCCTGAAACCCTGGAGGAACTGGCAGATGTGCTGTTCTCGCTAGTGATTATGGGGAGCGATCGCGCCGTCACCGCTACCTACATCATGGGAAAGTGTGCTTACAGCAGTAGCGCCAGCCAAGGTTAAGCATCTCTGACTCTCCAAGCGGGAGGGGCACTGTAGTTACAGCATTTAACGGTTCAGCTGAACGGTTGTAAGCCCTTTTCCGCTACGTGAAGCATTTAGAAAGTTGCTCCAGCTCAATTGTTAGACAGCGCCTATCAACTGCAAAATCTCAGTACAAGTTTCCTCAGGCGTTTTTGCTTTCGTGTATACCGTAAACTTTGCAAGCTTATAGTTTGAGGGATGTTTTACAAAATGTTCGTTAATGTTAAGGCTGCCGTCAGGTGCATACCCATTGCGCTCATTCAAAATCTGTACTGATTCATCTAAATCTGACGACGGCAGCAAAAGAATAACATTGGAGTAAGCCGCTAAGATTCGCTGAACTTTTTGGAACAGAAGATTGTCCTTGTATACAGAATGACCAGCCCCAAAGTCAATGACGCAATTCCTGTGCTCTGACAGTAATCGCTCTACTGCATGGGCTTCAAAAGGTTTCCAATATTGATAGATTCCCCAAAAGCCTTCGATTTCTCGTTTGTGTCTTGCTAGGTCTTCATCGTATCCAATCTCTTTGTAATAGTTCCATCAATATTCGTCCATGGAGCATTGGACCAAGCCAAGCTGATTGGCCAAAAGCAATCCAACCGTGGATTTGCCAACACCTATAGGGCCAATCAGGATAATGTCTGTTGACATGACTCTTTTAAATAGTAGTCTGCTTGAGCATTCGTGTCGGCAACGACAATATCAACGGGAGCAATAGGTGAAGTGAAACAACACCCATTTCGTCAGGTCATCGCTCTATAACTCCGAGTCTCCCTGTACCCCCTGAATAATCCGCGATAGCTCACTCTTTTCATCCACCGCGATTCGGGTGGGCGAGCCGCTGATAATCCGCTCCAGGTTGCGGAAGGAGTCTTTGATATCTGGCCCCTGGCTGTTGATGGTGTACTCACGAATGCCCTTGTCGTGCCACGAGCCGCGCATTTTAAACACGTTGATCGCGCGCGACAGCTCGCCGCGCACCTCGACGTATTGCAGCATCAAAATCGTGTCGGTAATGGTCGAAATATGGGACTCAGTAATTGAGTGCAGCCCCATGAACTGCTCGGTGGTGTTGGTGAAAAAGCCCGTGATCTCCTCCTGTTTGGCAAAGCCTGTCACCCCAATCACAAACTGCCGGAAGGAGTTGTTGCTAACGCCGCGATCGAGGGCTGACAGCGAGTCGATCGCCACCCGCGACGGCTTGAACTGCGAAATCTCGGTCTTAATAATTTGCAGGTGGTCTTCTAAGCCCGCCGACTCGGGGTAGGCGCAGATGATTTTCAGCAGCCCCTGCTCCTCCATCGCCTCAAAGTCGACCCCCCAGGAGTAGGCGTTGCGGGAGAGCTGGGCACGCGACTCCTCGTAGGCAAACAGGATCGCTCGTTCGCCGCTCTTGCAGCCGTCCACTAAGAACTTGCTCACCAGCAGAGTCTTGCCCGTGCCCGTGGCTCCGGTCGCTAAAATGATGGAATCCTTGAAGAAGCCGCCACCACACATTTCGTCTAGGGTAGGTACCCCCGACGACACCCGCGCGTTGGAGGATCGCTGGGTTAGCTGCATCGCTCCCAGTGGGAAGATGTTGACGCCGCCGTTGGTGATGGTAAACGGGTACTCCCCCTTCATGTGGGTGGTGCCCCGCAGCTTGAGAATCTCGATAGTGCGACGGCGGCGCTCCCCCTCTAGGGCGTTGCGCACGATCACCACGTTGTCTGAGACAAACTCCTCAACACCAAAGCGTGCCACCGGGCCGTACTCATCGAGGCGCTCGGTGGTCATCACCGTAGTCACGCCCATCAGCTTTAGGCGGGCCACCAGCCGGAAGATCTCCCGCCGCACCACCGAGGCGGCATCGTACTGCTGAAACACCGCCGTTACCGAGTCGATGGAGACCCGCCGCGCCTTGTACTTGCGAATGGCGTACTGAATGCGCTCAATCAGTGCCGATAGGTCAAAGTTGCCCACCACATCCTGACCTTCGGGATCGGGGGAGGCGTCGAGGATAAACAGCTTGCCGTCGTCCACTAGGCGCTGCAAGTCCCAGCCAAAGCTGTAGGCATTTTGAATGATGTCTTCGGGGGATTCTTCGAAGGTGACAAACACCCCCGGCTCGTCAAACTCCGTGATGCCGTTGTAGATAAACTGCACCGCAAACAGGGTCTTACCGGTACCCGAGGTGCCGCTTACCAAGGTCGATCGCCCCGCCGGCATGCCTCCGTGACTGATGTCATCGAAACCTTCAATCAGGGTACGGATTTTTCGTACACCAGCCGGATGGGCGGAGGGCTGCAAATCAGTCTGGTCAGAATCTGTCATGGGAGATCGATAACGTCATGGGCAGAAAACTGCCCTTAATAAATTACAGGACATCTTACTGAGGATTAAGCATACCCCGAACCAGTTGTCCTACCGGATTTAAGCGAGTTGGGCACCAAAAATTTAGAGTTACCTCACGGGTCGCCGGGGGCGGAGCACAGCTGGTGATGTCTTCCAGCTGCTGAAGGCTAGAGCCGCTGGTTGACGGGCGTGGTGCTAGCCATAGATGTCGTCTTCGCGCAGCTCATCGTAGAGCAAGTCGAGGCCAATCAGCACGCGCTCGCGGTCCGACAGGTCGCCGATAATTTTGCGCACCGGCGGCGGCAGGATCTTGGCCAGGGTGGGAGTCGCCAAGATTTTGTCCTCCTCGGCTAGCTGGGGATTTTTCAGCACGTCGATCACCTTGAGGGCATAGACACCCTGAAACTCTTCCTCAAGAATGTTGTTGAGGGTTTTGAGGGCGCGAATGGAGTTGGGGGTATTGCCCGCGACGTAAAGCTTAAGGATGTAAGTCTTTTTGATGGAGCTCATAGAACCCTCTGGGCTAAACAGGAACAAGCATGATTGTATCGAGAGTTTTTGGGGCAAGGACCGCGATCGCCCTAGGGTTCACGGGGGATCGATCGCCGGTACATTTCGCACAGGTGGGCAATGACATCGATCAGGGTGAGGCGGTAGTCTAGCAAGATCTCTTCACTGCGCCCCTCTAGCTTGAGCTGTTTTGAAAAGTGATCCATCAGCTCCATATGAATTTCAACGATTTGAGCTACGGAAATATCGGCCATGAATGCCTGATCGACAAAGTCGTCGATCAGCTGATTGAGGTTGATTTTGGCATCCTTGGCAAAATAGCCTAAGACAATAGTGCGGTAGTCGGTCTTGAGCTGGCCCAAAAACGCCGTGCGGTCATCGGGGCTCATGTGGCGCAGAAAAGAGCTGGGGCTGCGTTTGTAATAGACTCCTAGGTATCCTAACCGGGCTTTAAGTTTTTCTGTCAAGCGATGTTGCTGGGCGCTGAGACTATGGGAGAGACCGCCAGCACTATTAGCGGCGGTTGGCGACGCAGCCTTGGGATTGGGCAGCCGTAAAAATCCTTGGATAGCGTTCTGAATGACTTGGTCAAGCTGGGGTAAGGCATCGACAGCGCGGTGTACTAAGGCTCCGGGGTAGGGCTCAGTCCCGGCAATAGGTACCGCGTTAGTCTCAAGCGACGGATCATCGCTGGAGTTTGGCAGATCGATTAGCACCACCACCGGCAGCGTCAGCCCTAGCTGCATCAGCGCCGGACGCAGAGCCTGTTGCCAAACCTCGCCATCGACCACCAAGCAATCGGGTAGATCGGGGCGACTCTGAAGCCAGTCTAGGACGTCACCGAGCACAGCCGTTTGATGCACCACGTAACGGCTAGGATCCAGACTTAACTCGGGACCTTGCTCGACCTGATCACCATGGGTCAGGATACAAATTTGAAGGGGAGCAACCAAGGGGCGACAGGGGTAAGCGGGATAGGAAAATGCCTGGAACCACGTTCAGGGCCAAACAGCCAGAACCCATTTGGCCAGAACGTACTACACCGGCCTAGGAGATATCAGGATATTGTCAATTGTAAAGGGTGGTTGTCAGAATACAGCCTGCCCCCTAAACCTGGAAGCAAACCCCTTGGGGAATAAGCCCATGGCGCTGCCGCCCCTCGACCATGTTTTGAGCCCTGTTCCGGCCTACGGTCTGACGACTCCCTTGGGCAAAATTGCCGATGACCTAGGGCAGTTAGGGGCAGTAACCCCTAGCCATATTGTTGTGGTCAACGACGAACAGCAGCCCTTAGGGGCGATCGCCGTCGGGCAACTGTGGGCGATCAGCCAGGGCACTTGGCTAGATAGGTCGAGGGAGACCGCTACCCTACAGCTGGCCGACTGCCAACCTTGGCTAGAACCCGTGGTTGAAATAATGGCCAGTGAGTGGGGCGATCGCGACACTAGCACCCGGCTTAGGTCTCTGGCCCTAGAAGCGACTGCTGCTATTTGGGTGGGCATCAGCACCGATGGTCAGTATTTGGGGGTGCTCGACTCCGCTAAGCTCATGGCCTGGCTGGCAGAACCCGAATCAGAGGGGGTCTCAGAGACCGGCGATCGCCCTGCCGCGCCGCTGGGGCTAGAACCGCAGGCCTGGGTGCTGGAACTCAGCCATGCCCTGAAGACCCCGATGACGACCCTGCTAGGGCTATCGACCCTGCTGCTCGACAGTCGGGTGGGGTTGCTCAGCGATCGCCAGTTTCGCTATGTCAGCCTGATGCGGCAGGCCATTCGTAAGCTGATGAGCCTGATCAACCTGCTGCTCGACTGGATGCGGCTCGAGTCTGGGCAGCTGAGTCTGAGCACCCAGCGCGTATACCTCCAGCCCTTGGCCAATGAGCTACTGCCTAGTTTTTTCAGCGCCCAGTCTGAGGGCGGCGGGGCAGTGGCCGCCTGGGCCGATGACTTTACGGTAAATTTAGCGATCGCGAAGGGCTGGGTACAGGCCGATCCCCTGCGCTTGCGACAGAGTCTTCACTATGGCCTAGGCTACCTAATTGCCTACGGTGCTACACCCAGCGGGCTGGTGATTGAGCCCTGGGGACCGTGGCTGGGAATCACTCTATGGAGTTCAACCTTCATCGTTGACCCTGGCCCACCCCTGGGAACAACAGTCGCCCCAGGCCTCGAAATTCAGCTTATCCCCCAGTCGTTAGAGGGGTTGGGGCTTACCCTGGCCCGTCGCTTCACTCAGCTCCAGGGCGGTGAACTTAGCGGCTTCAGTGCCCCTACCTGGGGCAGTCGCATTACGCTACTACTGCCCCAGACGGGGGTACCCCATGGGGGCGAAACCACGCTTATCCTGCTGGCTAGCGCCAGCCAACCCGTGATTGACCAGGTCTACGGCAATCTGCAGGGCAGCCCCTACCGCTTAGCGGTGGCCCTCTGCTGCCAAACCCTGGCGGCTATGCAAACTCGCCTTGCCCCCTGTTGTACGCTGATCCATTGGGAAGGGCTGGCCGACGCTCCGATCGACACGGCAGCTCAGATGACTCTGCTGCAGAACTTGGAGATCCCTGGAGCAGTGGCTCTGCGATCATCCCCAGAGGTCTTTGGCATCGCCACTTCTAACGCCACGACGCCAAAGACGCTGTACCTGGAAACCCTGGCTCAGAGGTTGCGGCCTACCCTCGATCAAATTTGCCTGGGGCCATCACCGTCGCTACCCCTGCCGGACGGGCTGACTATGCTTTTGCTGTGCCCGGCGGGAGGGGACAGCGCGCTGACTCCCCTAGTGCACACCTGGCTACAGCGCTACCACTGTCGCCTGTTGCAGGTAGACGATCTGCAACAGGCCAGCTTGCTCAGCCGGGTCTGGCAACCCAAGGCCGTAATTTTGGATGGGAAGGTACCGGTCTCTACCTCCTACCTTCAGGCTCTGGCCCGCCATCCAGACCTGGCCCGCCTGCCCCTAGTTGCCCTGACGTCCCTGCCTGAGTGGGATGCTGCGGCCCTGGGGCTATCCCTAGTGCTCTGCCCAGAGGTGCTAACCCAGCCGCCCGCCCAGGCGGTGGTGAGTTTAATGCGGGCGATCGCCCATGTCCACCTGGCCCCCGAAGGTTGATCAAAAGCAGTTAATTTTGGCCTGCGGTGGCCAAATTGCGCGTGCAGTATAGTTGAGCAACACTCTTAAGCGCGACTTTGGGCATATTGAAACCACTGCCATGGGCACTAAAACCGCCAAGCCAAGCCAATGACCTATGCACGACCCCGAGATCCATCGCGTTAACTCCGTAGTTTCTCCTCCATCGGTCGGCTCTTTCGCCTCCAACCCTGCCCTCTACTGGCTTACCCTGGCACTGCTGAATTTTCCTCACAAGGATGGGCAAACTGCTTTTCTGGCGCTGCCTTCAGGCATAGCGGCCCCTCAGCGGCTAATCGATGTGATGCCGGGTATTGTGTTTCAGGCCGATGGCGATGCTGGCTGGTCGATGCGCTACCTCAGCGCTGGCTGCCATGCCTTGACCGGATACCAGCCCGAAGAGCTGCTCAGCCCAGACTATCCAACGTCGTACAACACCATTACCCACGCTGCTGATCTGCCCCGAGTATTGGCAAAAATTCAGCAGGCGGTCAATTTAGGCCAGGCCTATGAGGTGGAGTACCGCATCCACACCCGCAGCGGCGAGGAGAAATGGGTTTGGGAGAAGGGATCGTCCATCGTTGATAGACAGGGCCAGGTCAACGGCATTGAAGGGTTTATTACTGACATCACCCCGCTGAAACAGTCGGAGGCGGCCCTGCGCCAGGTGGAGCAAGCCTTAAAAGCGCGGGAAGATCTGCTGGAGCTGGTGCTAGACAGTATTCCTCAACCTCTGTTTTGGAAGAACAGCCAGGGACGTTATCTGGGCTGCAACCAGGCTTTTGCCACCGCCATGGGGCTGACGTCACCGCTTGATATCCTGGGGAGCACCGACACCGCTCTGCCCTACCTAAACGCGGAGGAAGCCGCCTACCGAGCCGCCCGCGATCGCGTCGTGATGGCCGAGGGCGTCGCTGATCTCCAGACAATTGAGCCCCAAACCTATCCCGATGGTCGCCAAGGTTGGGTGAACTGTAGCCGTCTGCCTATGCGCGATGCCGATGGCACCGTGATGGGGGTGCTCTGCACCTTCGAGGACGTAACGGCGCAGCTTGCCTCCCAGCAAGCTCTCAAACGGCGAGAACAAACCCTGGCGACCCTAGCTGAGATTCAGCGCCTGCTGCTGGCCTGGCAGTGGGATTGGCAAGAACCCTCTATTTTGGCGATTTTTGCGGCCCTAGGAGAGCTAGCTGGCGCTAGCCGGGTCTACTATTACGAGCTGCAAGGAAGCCAGGGCAACTCCCCTTTTCTGCGCCAGCGGGTAGAGTGGTCGGCCCCGGGCATTGGGTCTACCGCTGGCGACTCCCGGTTTCAAACCCTGCCTTTAGACCCCTTCTTTAGCGATTGGCACGCCCAGCTGCGGCAGCAGCAGACTATCAACCAGCTGGAATCAGACTTTTCTGACCTGCAGCGCCAGCTGCTCACCAGCCCACCGAGCAATGTGAAGTCGATCCTGCTGCTGCCCCTCACCCTGCAAAACCGACTGCAAGGGGTGATGGGGTTTAGCAACTGTATTGCCGCTCGCCCCTGGGCCGAGGCCGATATTGATCTCCTTCAGGTGGTGACCGCTGACCTGGCCCTAGCCCTGGAGCGTCGCCAAACCGAGCTGTCGCTGAAGCAGGCCGAGCTGAAATATCGCAGCATGTTCGAAAACGCCGTTGAGGGCATGTTTCAAAGCACTCCTGAGGGTCAGTATTTGACCGTAAACCCGATGCTGGCCAGGCTTTACGGCTATGAATCGCCCCAGGATTTGATGCAGACTATGGTTGACATCAATCAGCAGCTCTACGTGCAGCCCGGCCGCCGTCAGGAGTTTACCGATCTGATTCAGGCCGGTGGAGCGGTACTGGGATTTGAATCGGAAATCTACCGCAAAGACGGAGCGATTATCTGGATTGCAGAATCGGCGCGGGCGATCTATGACGATCGCAACACGCTAATCGGCTATGAGGGCACCGTCGAAGACATTACCGATCGCAAGCGGGGAGAGGCGGCTATTTTGCGCCGCGATCGCCTGCTGCAAGGGGTGGCCGAGGCCAGCCAGTGTCTGCTCACCACCACCGATGTGCACCAGGTCATTCCCCAGGTGCTGGCCCGCTTAGGGGATGCGGCCACCGCCGATCGCGCTTATGTCTATACCCACCACCCCCAATCGATTACTGGGGAACCGGCTATGACCTTGCGCTACGAGTGGACCACCCCAGCCACGGCCTCTGGCATTGACGAGCCCCACTGGCAAGACCAGAGCTACCGCGCCCTGGGACTAGAGCGCTGGCACACCCTTTTACAGCAGGGCCAATCGATCTGCGCCCTGACCCGCCACATGCCCGCCGCCGAGCAGGAGGTATTGCTCAGAGACGGCATTTTATCGATTTTGATGGTGCCGATTTTCATTGATGCCCATCTCTGGGGCTACATCGGCTTTGATGCCTGTCAGCAGGAGTGGGAGTGGAGCGCCAGCGACGAGTCAATTTTGGTGGCAGTGGCGGCCAGCTTGGGGGGTGCCCTCAAGCGTCAGCAGACCGAAGCTCAGATGTGCTACCAGGTCTACCACGATGCCCTCACCGGGCTGCCTAACCGAGCCTTTTTTGACCAGCATCTGCCCCAGGCGATCGCTCGCACCAGCCAGGCCGAGCAGATGCTCGCCGTCATCTTTCTCGATCTCGACCATTTCAAAACCATCAATGACACCCTCAGCCACGCCGTCGGCGATCTGCTGTTGCAGCAGGTAACCCAACGGATCAGCGCGGCCCTGCGGGTAGAAGACATTGTCGCCCGCTGGGGGGGCGACGAGTTTACGCTAATTTTGCCCAACCTGACCACCGCCAGCGACGCCGCCAAGGTGGCCCAGCGCATTGCCGACCAGCTCACGCCACCCTTTTTGCTGCAAAACCATGAGCTGCATGTCACCGCCAGCCTTGGCATTGCCCTATTTCCCCAAGATGGCCAAGACATGACCACCCTGCTGCAAAACGCTGATGCCGCCATGTATCGGGCCAAGCAGCAGGGCCGCAACAACTACCAGTTCTATACCCAGAGCCTGAGCACCGAGGCCGCCCAGCGATTAAAGCTAGAAACCTACCTGCACCACGCTCTGGGCCGCGACGAATTCGTGCTCTACTACCAACCCCAGGTAAATGTTGTCACCGGAGTAGTGGTGCAAATGGAGGCCCTGCTGCGGTGGCAACACCCTACCCTGGGGCTGGTAGCTCCGAATCAATTTATTCCTCTAGCAGAGGAAAATGGCTTGATTGTGCCCATTGGCGAGTGGGTGATGCGAACAGCCTGTACCCAAGTGATGGCCTGGCACCGGACGGGTCTACCCCTGGTCAACCTGGCGGTCAACCTATCGGCCCGGCAGCTTCAGCACCCCAATTTGGTCAATGTGGTCACCGCCGTGCTCGATGAAACTGGCCTGCCCCCTGCCTATCTAGAGCTAGAAATTACTGAAACAGCGGCCATGGCCGATATGGCTGCCTCGATTGAGCGGTTGCGCGACCTGCGTCAGCTCGGCGTCAAAATTTCGATGGATGACTTTGGCACCGGCTACTCCTGCCTCAGCCACCTAAAGCAGTTTCCCCTCGATGGCATCAAGATCGATCGCGCCTTTGTTAAAGACCTGCCCCACAGTTCGGTTGACCAGGCCATGGTCAACGCGATTATTGCCATGGCTAAGGGGCTTTCCCTCAACCTGGTGGCGGAGGGGGTTGAGACCGCCGATCAAACCCTGTGTCTCTACGAACTGGGCTGTACCGAAATGCAGGGTTATCTGTTTGGCTACCCCCAGCCAGCGGCGAAGGCATCCCCCTTTTTGCAGGCTAGTCATGGTCAGAAATGGCGGCTGGAATAGATAGGGGAAGGGGTATTGGGTATTGGGTCTAAGGCCAACTTCAAACCTTAAACCTTACACCTTTCACCCCAGTGCCCCGGCTCCCAGCAAAAATTGTCGCCTAGGTGCCTAGACCAGGGCGGCCTTAAGGCTTTGGCAAAAGTCGGCAATGGTGTGCAGGGCGACCTCAGGGGTGTCGGCGGCCAATCGTTTGACAAAGGCGCTGCCCACAATTACGCCATCGGCTCCCCAGGCCTTGAGCTGCTGGGCCTGGTCGGGGTCAGAGACGCCAAAGCCAACGCCTACAGGCTTGTCGGTGGATTGTTTGAGATTATCAATTAGGTCTTTGACGCGGCTTTGCAGCTCGCTGCGGACGCCGGTAACCCCGGTGACGCTCACCAGGTAGACAAACCCCTGGGCTTGGGCGGCGATCGCCTGAATGCGATCGGGCGGAGAGGTCGGAGCCACCAGCAGTGTGACGTCAATATTGGCGGCAGCGGCCCCAGACAACAACGCATCGACCTCTTCGAGGGGCAGATCAGGTACCACTAGGCCCGCGACTCCAGCCGCCGCCAGATCGGCCATAAACTGGTCAATGCCCCGGTTGAGGATGGGGTTGTAGTAGGTAAACAAAATCAGCGGTGCCTGCAACGGCGGCTGCAGCGCTTTCACCATGCCCAGGACGGCGTCAAGGGTTACGCCATGGCCCAGGGCACGGGTGGCCGCCGCTTGAATTACCGGCCCGTCGGCCAAGGGGTCAGAGTAGGGCACCCCCAGCTCGATGAAGTCAGCGCCATTTTGGTCGAGCACCCGCAGGGCCGCAGCGGTGGTACCGAGGTCAGGATCGCCAGCGGTAATAAAGGGAATCAGGGCGCATTCGCCCCGCGCTCGCAGGTCACGGAAGCGATCGGAAACAAGGGCCATGGCAGGGTACCGAAGACTTAGTCCAAAGAGATTGAGCAAATCGCCCAATAGAGCACTCTAGGGCAAGAGGGGCACTACGTCTATGGTTGAGGGTTTAAGGTTCAGGGGATAGAGGCAAGATTTAAGGCTTTCACAGGTTTAACCCCCCGCAGAACACAAGTCATGCCTCACCCGTTGTTGCCTTCATCGAGCTTGTCTTGCAGGGCGGCCAGCTGCTCGGGGCTGAGCTCGTCAAGGCGTTGCTGCAATACCGCCGACTCGTAGTCTTCCATCTGCTGGTTAAGGGTCATGTTGTGGGTGACCACCCGCAGCAGATAGCTGGCCAACCAGGCCACTAGGCCGCCCACCATCACCACCTGGCTCCAAATGCCAGCGTTGATGCCGTCTAGGCCAAACAGCCGAAAGCCTAGGAACAGCCCGCCCCCAGCCAGGAATATGCCAATGCCAATGGCGATTACGTCAATCCGTCGCATAACCCCCTAAGCCTTGAGGTTGCGGGGCTGAGCACGAAAGTTTAAGAAGGGGCTAAACAGCAGCATGCCGGGGAAAAAGACAAAGACCAGCCCGTATAGCAGGGTGCGTTCGATCGACCCGGCGATATACCAGCGCTGCCGCGCGTAGAAAATCAGCGCCAGGGGAATTACCACTAGGTAGACCCCAGCAATGCCGGCGTACGCTCCTGCCGCCAGTAAAAAGTCGTTTGATAGCGCTGGTATTGTCATGGCAATTGTCTACTCACCTAACTGTAAAGCCTGAGGGCTTGGGTGCAGGGCTTGTTTAGCACTCCGCTTACCCCAAATCATAGTGCCTCTTCGATGATTGTAAAGGGAAAGCTGGTTTGCAGCTTTAGGTCACTCGCCCTTTGTCTGCACAGAGGCGCGATCGCCCGTTCTCACCCATCCCCCCTGGAGCACACGTGCGTACAGCCGGCTGCTGCCAGGATGATGCTTTTGGCTGATGCGGCTAAAGCGGCGATCGCTAAACCACCCCATGATGGTGCGGCAAGGAACGGCATAGTCGGTAATTTCGAGCCGCACTTGGTTGCCCAGGTACAGCTGGCTGCCTGGAGCCAAGCTGGCCCAGTTCAAGCCAGCCAGGGTGAAGTTTTCGCCGACGCTGCCAGGGGCGATGGGATGCCCCTCCTGCCGCAGTAGCTCAATCACCTCCAAAGACCAGAGGCAGAGGGCGCGATCGGGGCCACCGTGGAATTTGAGGTTGCGCTGGCGATCGCCCTCTAGCCCAGCCAAAGTCACCTCGCCAGCGGGCACCGGCAGCTTCGGCACCCCACCGGACGAAATATTGATCTGGACAACTCGACCGGTGGGCGGCATAGACTTAGCAGTCCTTCGTGGAAACAGACTTTACAAATTCCATATAACCTCGTGCTACCTTCTAGCTCAAATTTACGGCAGAGCATTTTTGTTACCTGCCTGATTTTTTAGCATCAAGGATTAAGCGGCGAACTGAGCGAAATCCGGATACCTTTACGAATCTTTACGGAATCTTTGTGGTATTCACGGATGACCTTGCTATGATTTGCCGAGATTTGACAGCTAATGTCCGTCTTTCGACTGTTGACACTAGCTGTTCAACCATTCAGGGGTGATGAGAGGTGTTTCTCTGGACTAGCCAGATAAACACCAGTGGTGTGAAGAGTGGTCTCAGAGGGGTGGTGTGAGACGTAATCAGCGACGACTGTACCGGGGGCTGCTGTTCTGGCTAGCCCTGGTTTTAAGCTATTTTCTAAGCCATGCCGTGCCGCCATCGACGGTGGCGCAGGCTCAAAGCCAGATTTTTGTTAACCAAGCTTCAGCTCAGTTTGTGGGTCCCAATGGGCCGGCCACTACCGTCTCTAACCAGACGCAGGTAGGAGCAACCCAGCCGCCACCAGGACCAGAGCTGCCGCTGCTGCAAATTACTAAAACCGCCGACCGTGCTGCTGCCGAGCCCGGCGATGTCGCGATCTACCGACTGCTGGTCACCAACCTCTCGACTCAGCCGGCCACACCGCTCACCATTACTGACCAGTTGCCCCTAGGGATGCTCTACGTGCCCAACTCGGTGCAGGCAACTCCGCAGCAGCCTACCCAGGCGGTAACCACCGACAGCAGCTTAACCCTGACCTTTGCCTCCTTAGGCCCTGGGGAGTCGGTGTCTGTAGCCTACGGAGTCTTGCTGACCCCTGACGCCGTACGCGGCAACGGGCGGAACATTGCCCAGGCTTCGGCCCCCGGCTTTACACCGGTGACCGCCGCTTACCAAATGACCATTCGTCCTGGCATTCTGGCCGACTGTGGCACCATTTTGGGTCGGGTGTTTGTCGACAAAAACTTCGACGGGCAGCAGCAGCCCGGTGAGGCTGGGGTGCCCAACGCCGTCATCTTCATGGACGATGGCAACCGCATTTTGACTGACCCTGACGGGTTATTCTCACTGGCCAACGTGCTGCCGGGCTACCGGGTTGGCACGCTGGATCTCTACAGCCTACCGGGCTACACCTTAGCTCCCAACCTTTACCGCATTGAAGAAAACAGCGCCTCCCGCTTTGTGCGGTTGTCGCCGGGTGGGTTGGGTCGAATGAACTTTGCCGTTACGCCAACCTTTGGGGAGGAGCAGTCATGACGCCTCTGTCTTCTCGTTCGCTGGGGTTGGGCCTGTTAACAACCCTGGCTGGATCGTTCGGTTTCTTGTTGCCTAGCTATGCCGCCCCTGGAGAACTGGGTACGGCAGCGGATCTGGAGATCTCTGGTGGCCCAGGTGCAGCGGTGCAATCCGTCGTTGAATCCACGGCAGTCGAACCTAGCGCCATCGAAACGCTAGAGTTACCCCTGCCACAGTCGCCACTGACAAACTCTGAGGCCGTTGTCGCGACGACTGCGGCCCAGCCCTGGGCCGATTCAACGGCGGCGATCGCCGCCGCCACCGTCCTCCCCTCAGGCGATCTCCCTACGCCTGAAACTCTGCCTGGGGAGGGTGGGGTGCCCCTAGCCAACCGCAGCGAAAACTCCGAGCGGTTTGAGTTTCGCTTTGGTGGCGACCAGCTGCCGCTCAACCCGCCACCTACCCAGCCGCTGCGGCCGGTTGTGCCCCAGCCGGAGGTAGCCGCTTACAGCATCACCGTCGAGCCCGAGCGCGATATTCAGATACCCGCCAACGGGCGATCGGCGCTGACCCTGGTAGGGACCGTCACTGCCGCCGAGGGCAATCCTCTAAATGACAATGTGGTCGTGACCCTGACCAGCAGCGCTGGCGAATTTATTGGGGCTGACTACGACAGCGATCGCAGTGGGTTTCAGGTGCTGGCGCGGCAGGGGTTATTTGAGGCGCGGCTGCGATCGACCCTCGATGCCCAGTCTGTTACCGTGCGGGCCATGGTTGACTCTCGCACCCTGCGCGAGCTTGACCCCACGCTGCGAGACGGTTACCCCGCCCTAGAGGCCACCACGCAGGTGAGCTTCGTTACCGATTTGCGTCCCACCATTATTTCTGGGGTCGTCGATTTCCGCATTGGCCGGGGTGGCACCAACCTGCTGGGCAGCTTCAGAGACTTTCTCAGTGTCGACTCCCTCAATCAAGACGTTGAGGTGAGCTTTACCACCGGGTTGTTTGCTACGGGTGCCCTGGGCGATTGGTCCTTTACCGGGGCCTACAACAACACCCGTGGCCTCAACGATCGCTGCGATGGCAACAGCCTTTACCGCGATGTGCAGGCTTGCGATCAGACCTACCCCGTCTACGGCGACAGCTCCACCACCGACTTTCTCACGGAGTCAATTGACAGCCTCTACCTGCGCTTTCAGCGCGACTCCCTGGCTCCTGATGCCGACCCCGACTACTTCATGTGGGGCGACTATGGCACCCAGGAGTTTGCCGGCGAGTCACAGCAGTTTACGGCTACCGTTCGAGAGCTGCACGGCTTTAAGGGCAACTATACCTTTGGCAACGGCCTCCAGCTGACCGCCATGTATGGCGACAATGTGCGGCCCTTCCAGCGCGACACCATTGCCCCAGACGGCACCAGTGGCTACTACTTCCTGTCGCGGCGGCTGGTGCTGCGGGGCAGCGAGAACGTGTTCATTGAGGCCGAGGAATTTAATCGTCCCGGCACAGTGCTAGAGCGCACCCCGCTCTATCGCGGCGTCGACTACGACATCGACTACGATCGCGGCACTCTGCTCTTTCGCCAGCCGGTGCGGGCCGTCGATCTCAACCCCCTGGGCACCACCCTGGTGCGACGCATTGTGGTCACCTACCAGGTCGACGATGCCTCGGTGCGGGGCAGCCTCTACGCGGGGCGCTTGCAGTACCGCCCCCAAGGCGACAACGGCGGCGTAGTCGGGGCCACCCTACTGAACGAAAACCAAGGAGCCCAAGACTTTACCCTTTACGGCTTTGACTTCCAGTGGCCCCTGGGCGATCTGGGCCAGGTCACAGGCGAATATGCCCGCTCCTCCTTTAATACCGGGGCAACCAATAACCAGGGCAATGCCTATCGCGTTGAGCTGAGCGCCACCCCCTTTGAGGGCATCACCGGCCAAGCCTACTACCGCTCTACCGACAGCGGGTTCAACAACACCGCCACCAGCAGCTTTAGCCCCGGCCAGACCCGCTGGGGTGCCCAGGTGCAGGCCCAGGTGGGGGCACAAACTCGGCTGCGGGCCCTGGTCGATCAAGAGCGCAACGTGGGCAATGCCGTAGCCGTGCAGACCACGGCTATAGGTCTGTTCCAACCCGGCTTTAACCCGGTGCGGGGCGGGGTGGTTGACAACACTCTCACCGAAATTCGCGCCGGTGTTGTGCAGCAGATCGGCAGCGCCACTCTGGGAGTGGACTTTGTTAATCGCTCCCGCGAAGACCGCCTGACCAACTTCTCCACTGATGCCAACCAGCTGGTGTCACGACTCAACCTGCCGCTGACCGCTACTTTGAGTGCCCTTGCTCAAAGTGAAATCAACTTGAGCGCCGGTGACCCCCTCTACCCGACCCGCAATACCGTTGGTCTAGAGTGGGCCGTGCAGCCCGGCGTCAGCCTGCGGCTAGCCCAGCAGTTTTTGTCGGGGGTGCAGGGGCCGAGTTCGATCACCAGCCTCGACACCATTGTTGACTACCAGCTCGACGACAACACCACCCTGACCAACCGCTACTCGCTGTTGGGGGGCTACAACGGCATTACCGGTCAGGGGGCGGTTGGCCTGAACCACCGGCTGACGCTGGCCCCTGGACTGCGGGCCACCTTTGGCTTTGAGCGTATCTTTGGAGATGCCTTCAACCTGACTGGGCTCGGCCAGCAGTTTGCCCAACCCTTCGCCGTGGGTCAAGGGGCCTCGGGTCTCGGGCTCCAGGCCTCTACCGTGTATTCGGTGGGGCTAGAGTACACCGACAACCCTGACTGGCAGGCTAGCGGCCGCATTGAGTATCGCGATTCGCCGGGTTCGAGCAATCTGGTGCTGGGGGCCGCCGCCGCCGGACGCATTACCGATGCGCTCACCGGTTTGGCCCGCTTTGAGATGGGCAATTTTGCCAACCAGACGATTACCGATCAGCTGGGGGATTCGAGCACCCTGCGGCTGGGTTTGGCCTACCGCAACCTGGTGAGCGACCAGTTTAACGGCCTGCTGAGCTACGAGTTTCGCAACAATCCCAGCAGCACCCCTAACAGCATCTTGCAGGGGGTCAGTTCAGAGGCCCAAGACCACACCCTGTCGCTGGAGGGTATCTACGCCCCCAACTACCGGTGGGAGTTTTACGGCAAGTACGGCCTGCGCTACAGCACCGCCAACCTCGCCCAGGACATTGGCTTCTCGAATAGCATTCACCTAGCCCAGGCGCGAGCCACCTATCGCTTTGCCTACCGCTGGGATGTGGGGGCCGAGGTGCGCTGGCTAGGACAGCCGGTGGTCGGCTACAACGAAACCGGCTTCGCTCTGGAGGCAGGCTACTACCTGACTCCCGATGTGCGGCTGGGGCTAGGCTACAGCTTTGGCGGTGCCAGCGACGGCTCCTTTGTGGGTGGCGGTGGCTATCGGTCGGCCAGCGGCCCCTACTTTGGCATTACCGCTAAGGTCAACCAGCTGTTCAACCGCTTTGGGGTACAGCCGGTGTCGCCACCCCAGCAGCAAGAGTCTTATGTGGATGAGGCGGCCCTGATCAACAGGCCCGAGGCCGACGCAACGGGCACTGCCCCAGGAGGTGAGGAATGAATCAGCGGTGGTGGATCGGATATGGTGCGATCGCTCTGGGCCTGCCAGCGGTGGGTTGGGCGATCGCCCCGGCCTTAGGGCAGTCGGCCCTGGCGACCTACAGCATACGGGTGACCAGTGGTGACGATGGGCCAATGCAGCCCGACCAAGGACTGACGCTGCGAGAGGCGATCGAGCTGGCCAACGGCACCCTTACCCCTGAGCAACTGAGTGAGGCCGAGCAAGCCCTAGTGCAGCCTCTACCGGCGGGGCAAGGCTCGCGGATTGGCTTTGACCTACCGGTGGGGCAGACCACGATCGCGCTGATAGACTTGCTGCCCGAGATTGTCGCTCCAGAGCTGGTGATCGACGGTACTACCCAGGCAGGCTACGACGGGTCAGCCACCTATGACCCCAAGTTTCCGGCTGCGCCAGCGGTGAGCCTGACCGTGGCAGAGGGCAGCGAGGTAGCTCGCGGCCTGACCATTGCCGCCGATGGGGTGACGGTGCGGGGGCTGAGTTTGTATGGGTTTAGGACGAGCGATCGCGCCACCAAAACCACGCCACCTTCGGATATTTTTGTCAGCGCCCTGGCGCCCCCGGTAGACGCCAGCCCCCTCAGCCCGGCCCTAGAGCTGTTTCGTCTCGATCAGCCTGATCTGGCTCCGCGCGGGGTCGTGATTGAGCAAAACTGGCTGGGGCTACCGCCCGACGGCGAGTTCCCCGCCGTGCCTTCGGCCTTTGGGGTGACGGTGTTTAACGCCGTGGAGACCACGATTCGCAACAACCGCATTCAAAACCACGACGGCAGCGCCATCATTACGGGTTTTCGGGCCGATGGATTGCAGGTGAGCGAGAACGCCATCATCGGCAACGGTTTAGCCGGTATGCCCGACGCCATTCGCCTAGAGGGCACCATCGCCGCCAGCGCCATCACCGATAACTTGATCTGCGCCAACGACGGCAGCGGCATCTATTTGTTTAAGCCGGAGGGGGCCACCCAGATCTCGGGCAACGCCATTCAGTACAACGGGCGGCGGTTTGAGCGAGCGGCGGTGTATTTGATGGGCAGCGACCACCAGCTCAGCGATAACTTTATTGGCTACCAGCCCGGGCCGGGGGTGGCGGTGACGGCCTACCCCCTCAGCCACCGCAACCAAATTCGCGGCAACCGCTACGCTGAGCTAGATGGCCTGGCCATTGACCTCAACACCCAGGGCAACACGGAGGTCCAAGACTTTCAAAAGGGGGATGGGCCTAACCCGCCGCGCAACTCGCACCACCGCCGCCGCGAGACTGGCAACGCCGCCATCAACGCTCCTCAGTTTGACGCCTACAGCTTTGCTAGCGGTGCAGCGGAGGTCACCCTCACCGGCACCGCCGACCCCGGCAGCGAAATCGATCTTTACCGAGTGGCGGAGCCGGGCTCTCCCTACAGCCCACTGACTGAGCCGTTGGGAACCGTGACTGCCAGCCTAGAGGGCACCTTTAGTGCCAGTCTGGCGCTGCCGCCAGGGACGCGAGTGAGCGCGATCGCCACCGACCCCGAGTGGGGCACCTCCGAACCCGCCGCCGTGGCATCCGTGCTCGCCGCCGACGGTACCCAGCCTGATCTGCCTGCTACCCCGGTGGAGCCGCCCAGCTGTGATCCACCCACGCCGCCGCCTGCGCCCGTTGAACCACCGCCGCCGCTGGAGCCCCTGCGGCTTGAGATTCCGCGCAACGTTCACTTTGCCCTCGATCGCTCCAACATCAGCACCGAGAGCGCTGGGGTGCTCGACCAAATTGCCGCCGCCCTGCTGGAATATCCCTTCCTCACGGTGGAACTGCACGGCCACACCGACCCCCGTGCCAGCAATGCCTACAACCTGGCTCTCAGTGAACGCCGCTCCTTAGCCGCCCGCGAGTACCTGATTCGCAAGGGGGTGCCCCTAGAGCGCATGCGAATTGTGCCCTTTGGTGAGACCCAGCGCCGCAGCCAGGGCAGCGGCCGCGTAGACTATGCCCGCGATCGCCGAGTTGAGTTTGTCTTCACCGACGTGCGCGGCCTCGATATCATCTTCGTGAACCAAGAGGCCGACCTCCAGCTTGAGTAGAACCCGAGCCATGGATGACCCACAATTGCCGTATTCGTTTTTAACCGTGTTTGTCATGCCGCAGTTTGCTATACCCCAGATGCAATCGAGGATCGCTATGACACTTCTGCCTTGGGTGGTTCGCTCAGCTGGCTTGATGGTCTGGGTCGTGCTGGCCCTAGCGACTGTGTTTGGCGGGGCAGCCCCGGCCTTGGCTCAGCTTGCTCCCCCAGTGGGGGTTGATCAGCTGATCTTCACTGAACAACCGGCTGTTCCCAGCCCCTTCCCAGGGACGTCCTACACCACACCGTGTGATCCCAACTCCTTCAACAATTGCGACACACTGGGGGCTGTTACCAACCTCACCTTTGGGGCTGAGAACAACGTTGTGCTCAACGCTGTGATTGCTGCCGGCACTCGATTTGAGCCTGCCACAGATCTGCTGCCGCCGGTAGGGTTAGCCCAGCAGATTGTGTTTCGTCGCAATGTTGATGCCGACCTACCCGACCGTCAACTGCTCTTCTTTGAGCAAACGACCGCTACCCCCACCACGCTCACCCTAGCCCCTGGTCAGGTCGGAGGCATTGAAGAGGCCATGCTGAGCAATATCATTAACCGGGGTATTGACAACGTTTTTAACAATGTGCCGGAGGTGGCTCCTGGGGGTACCGGCCAGGAAACCGCCAACAATATCGAGAGAATTGACTACATCATTACGGCTCCCGGCATTACGGTTCCCGTTGCCGACCAGGGAAATGTAGGGTTTTTGATTCTAGAGCGGGGCGGCAATGATGCCTTTAAAATTGCGGCGATCACAGCTCTAGACGGTAATGGGGCTCCAGCCGCCTATGGCCCTTTAATTGATATTGGTACCGGCACTTGGGGTGCCAGTAACGACGTTCAGGTAGCATCGGCCGTGATGCGGTGGGATGATCAAAGCGATTCTACGCAACCGTTGTTTAGGCCGTCTCACCTGGTAGGGACCCAGGCGGTGGAGGGTATCTTTTTCCCCATCAATTCCCTGGTAACAGCCCCTGACAATGCCAACCCCATTTTTGGGTATTCGCTGTTTGCCGTTGATGTGAATGGGTCAGGCGCACAGCTGGTCAATTTCAACGACACGACCATTTTCCCTACTAACACTACAGGGTTAAGTGCGGTCGGTGGTCTCGACCTAATTGCCGGTGGCTTTGGTTTAATTCGGCGAACTGGAGGCTTCTCACTAGTGAAGCGGGTCACCGACTTGCTGGGGCCGGCTACTCTGCCTGACTTTACCCAGGTTTTGGGCACCGGCAGCGCCATCGACCTGTTGCGCAACAACAACCTCGGTCAAGGACAAATTACCATTGCCGATCCGCCCGTGCAGACTGGTAACGGCATTGAGTACACCATTTACTTGACCAACACCGATACCGTTAGTGTCGCCGACGTAGTAGTGTGCGACCAGATTCCAGCTGGGACGACCTTTAACCCCGACGGCTACGGGCCGGGGCTAGGCATTGAGGCGATCGCCTCCTCTAGCCCAGCGGGGCCGACGGTTACCTACACCAGTGCTGCTGATGGCGACCCTGGGACTTTCTTTCCGCCGGGAGCAGCTCTGCCTGCGGTCTGCGGTGCTAACCAAAACAATGGCGCTGTGGTGGTAACGGTGGGGCCTGTAAACGCTAACCAGGTTGGATTGATTAGCTTTCAAACCACCGTGAACTGATCATTCTCACCTCACCCTATGCAGAACGGCTGGCCAGTGCGGTCAGCCGTTTTAGTATGAGGGCCAGGTCGTGGGCAAAAACGGGTCGCGTTGCCGGCGTTAGGGGTGGAATGTGAACAAAGAGGGCTTGGGTAGGCCAGCGGTATTGGGCGATCGCCCCCAACACCCGGTAATACAAGTGATTGCACACGTAGGTGCCGGCGCAGTCGCTAATCACCGTCAGGTGAGTGTCCGCCATCAAGGCTTCCAGCGGTAGAGAGGTGGGTACTGCTAGATCATCCCGTTTACCGTAGCGCTCTAGGTTGAGGTGGGTGCGCCCCTCAGCCATACCGCAGCAGACGACCACCGACGGCCGCAACTCGGCCACCTTAGCGATGACCCGAATCGGGGCCAGCTCAAAACTAACGGGAATGTGGCGCAGAACAGTGGTGCCCAAAGGAATCTGCTGTTGCTGTTGCAGGTAAGCAATCAGATCATCGGCGGCGTTAGAGAGCTGGTGGGCCCGCCAGGGAGCGAAGGTGGTGAGGAGCATGGGGGAGTCGAGGGTGAGGGGATGAGGAAGGTGAGGGAGGTGAGGGAGTGGGGGAGTAATGAGCTAGTTTTGAATTTTAAGGGTTGAGTTTTGCATGCTTTCCGTACATCCAAAACTCAAAACCCAAAACTCAGCCCTCAAAACTTTCCTCCATCCCCACCCATCTACCCATCCACCCCCTACCCCCTACTCTCCCACTCTCCCCCCCATCCCCAGGTAAGATAGAGCCTGTAGAAACCCCGACGCCAGAGGGCAGGAGCATGTATGGCTAATATTGCCGTGATTGACTACGACATGGGCAACCTGCACTCGGCCTGTAAGGGGTTGGCGCTGGCGGGGGCGACACCGCAGATCACGGACGTAGTGGCAGATTTAGAGGCTGCCGATGCTCTGGTGCTGCCCGGTGATGGGGCCTTTGACCCGGCGATGCGGCACTTGCGAGAGAAGGGGTTGGTAGAGCCAATTCGGGCGGCGATCGCATTGGGCAAACCGTTTCTTGGCATCTGTCTGGGCCTACAGCTGTTGTTCGACGGCAGCGATGAAGGCATAGAGCCAGGGCTGGGCATTATTCCCGGACGCATTAAGAAGTTTCAAAAAGAGCCGGACATTGCCATTCCCCACATGGGTTGGAATCAGCTAACACTGACCCAGCCCCAGTGCCCCCTGTGGCAGGGGGTGAGCGATGGCGACTGGGTGTACTTTGTGCACTCCTACTATGCTGAGCCCAGCAACCCAGCGGTGAATGCGGCGACGACAACCCATGGGACTCAGACGGTGACGGCGGCGATCGCCCAAGACAACATCCTGGCTATGCAGTACCACCCCGAAAAGTCAGCTCCAGCCGGCTTGGTCATGCTGGCCAACTTTGTCGCTCTGGTCAAAGCCCAAACCCCTATGGCTGTGGCCTAACCCATGCTGCGCATCTACGGCAATCGCGCCCTCAAAACCCTGCCCGGTCTAGACACCCGCCCCACCTCGGCGCGAGTGCGCGAGGCGTTGTTCAACATTTGGCAGGGTCGTATGGCCGACTGCCGCTGGCTCGATCTATGCACGGGCAGCGGGGCGATGGGGGCCGAGGCGCTGTGTCGCGGTGCAGCAGAAGTGGTAGGAATTGAGAAATCGCCAGAGGCCTACGCCATTACCCGCGAAAACTGGCAAAAAGTGGCTCAGCCTGACCAAACGTTTAGCCTGTTTCGAGGCGATGTGGTGAAGCAACTGTCGCGGCTGCACGGGCAACCTTTCGACTGCATTTACTTCGATCCGCCCTACGACAGCGAGCTGTACCTGCCTGTTCTCGAACGGGTGGCGAGCCTAAGTCTGCTTCAGTCCACGGGCGAAATTGCCGTGGAGCATCGCCCCGATGCTTGGGCTCCGATCGCCATTCCTGGGCTGGAGCTGGTGCGCCAAAAGCACTACGGCACTACCCACCTGGCATTTTATGCTTCTGATAGGTCTTTGGTTTAACCCTCTGCTCCGGACGCGCAATCGCCTCATGCACTTTTCACCGGCCAATGGCAAGGAAATTGGATTGGGGCTTACTTTTTGTCAGCTTGAGAAAAAACACGCGTCATTTATTGTCAACTGGCGCTACAGTTCCCCATACGACTATTACAACTTTAATGCTGATACGGTTCAGGGGGATTTGCACTATTTAATTGATGCAAAAAACAACTTTTGGGCGATCTTGAACCGACAAGGAGAACTCGAAGGCTATTGCTCCTTTGGGTTAGATGGTCAAGTACCAGGTGGCGACTACAGCACTGAAGCCCTTGATATTGGAATAGGAATACGTCCAGACTTAGTTGGGCAAGGACGCGGTAAGCAATATGCCCAAGCTGTAATAGAGCACGGGGCGAGTCAATACAGGACGAATCAGCTGCGGGTAACGATAGCAGAGTTCAACAAACGGGCTCAGCGGGTGTGGGCACAGCTAGGATTTGAACAGGTGGAAAGGTTTATCAAAATTGGTTATGGAGAAGAGTTTGTGGTTATGACTTGCACAGTACAAATAGTTAATTAATTGTTCGCTGCTGGTGCGGGCGACACAAAATTATCTATAGAAGTTCAAGTCATTTGCAGCCGCACAACCTCACTGTCAAAGCCAGTGTTTGGGGTAAGGGCGGTCTGGCATCCAATGGCTAAAGGCCACCGTACAGGCCACTAGCAAAACCGCCCCGGTCAATACGGGGGTAAAAACAAAATCCCAAGAGGCATTACTCATAACGCCTACTAGGGCAACGGCTCCCCCAGGGGGATGCAGGGTGTGGGTGAGCTGCATCAGCTTAATCGCGGTGGCTACGGCTAGGGCCATTACCCAAGGCGCGGTGCCAAACAGACTAACGCAGGCGACGCAGACCAATCCCCCGATCACGCATCCTCCAATCACGTTGCGGGGCTGGGCCAGGGGGCTTTCGGGCACGGCAAACACCAGCACCGCTGTGGCTCCAAAGGGGGCCGCAATTAGGGGATAGCCGGTGTAGGCCGTGAGGTAGGCCAGGACGGCAATGCCCACAAAGCTGCACAGGTAGGAGGTGAAAATTTGCCCGTGGGTGAATCGAGGTTGATGGGATGAGGGGCGCCATAGCCTAAGGGTTCGAGGCGCAGGTCGATAGTTAAGCTGTCTCATGGTGGTGTCCGCTATTGGCCCTGAACCGCCCGACTGCTTGACGCAGTCGATAAGCAAAAATACTTTGGAAGTATTTTGTCACATTTTGCTGACATGGTCACATAAATGTAGCTAAAGGCACAGAAATTAAAGGCTCTTGAGCGGACTGAGTTGGGCGATCGCACCCTCTCCCCCTTGCAATCCCAATTTGGCCAAAGCGGGCTCCAGCCGCGATCGCACGACAAAACAGCGCAGCAGCCTCAGCCCCTGCGCTCAGCAAATTATGGTGTCCTTAAGTTGTCAGCTCAATGCTTGGCAGCAATTAGCCCGCGATCGCTGGCACCCGCAGTGGTTCGCCAGTCAGGCTAAAGGGGCGCACTTCGGTGATCTTGACCGGCACCAGTTCGCCTTTCAGCACTGCAATATCGCCGGGGAAGAAGGCGAGGCGGTTGCCCCGGGTACGGCCCATCACCTGGGTGGGGTTTTTGGGGTTGGCGGCTTCGACGAGCACTTCTTCGATGCGGTCCTGGTAGCGCTGCGATCGCTCCGCCGCCTTCGTATTCACCAGATGATTTAGCCGCTGGAGGCGATCGGCCTTCACCTCCTCAAACAACTGGTTTTCCCACAGGGCGGCGGGGGTGCCGGGGCGGGGCGAATAGGCCGCCGTGTTGAGCTGATCAAAGCCAATGTCATTGACTAAATCCATCGTGCGCTGAAACTGCTCCTCGGTTTCGCCGGGGAAGCCGACGATCGCATCGGCACTGAGGGCGGCGTCGGGCAGGTAGCGCCGCACGGTGTCGATGATGCGACGATATTTTTCGTGGGTGTAGCCCCGCGCCATGGCTTTCAGTACATCGTTGTCGCCCGACTGAAAGGGAATGTGGAAGTGCTCGCACACCTTGGGCAGCTCAGCACAGGCGCGAATCAGCCGCTCGGTAAAGTAGCGGGGGTGGCTGGTGGCAAAGCGAATGCGCTCAATGCCGGGCACATCGTGGACGAAATATAGCAGGTCGGTGAAGGTGTGCTGGTGCCTGCCGTCGGCGGTGGAGCCGGGCAGGTCGCGGCCATAGGCGTCGATGTTTTGACCCAGCAGGGTGACTTCTTTGAACCCCTGGCGGCCCAGTTCTTCCATCTCGGCGCGGATGGCCTCGGGGGTGCGCGACTGCTCAACGCCGCGCACGCCGGGCACCACACAGTAGGTGCAGCGCTCGTTGCAGCCGTAGATCACGTTCACCCAGGCGGTAATGGTGCTGTCGCGCCGGGGCTTGGTGATGTCTTCCATGATGTCCACCTCTTCGGTGGCGACGACCTGGTTGCCGTCGAACACCTGCTCCAGCAGGTCTTGCAGGCGGTTGGCGTGCTGTGGCCCCATCACCAGGTCGAGTTCGGGCACCCGGCGCAGCAGGGCTTCGCCTTCTTGCTGGGCGACGCACCCGGCCACAATTAGCGTCAGGTCGGGGTTTTCGTGCTTGCGTCTGGCTTGGCGACCCAGGTAGGAGTAAACCTTTTGCTCGGCGTTGTCGCGAATGGTGCAGGTGTTGTAGAGCACCACGTCGGCGTCGTAGGGGTCGTCGGTCCAGGTGAGGCCCATGGTGTCGAGGATGCCCGCCATGCGTTCGGAGTCGGCCTTGTTCATCTGGCAGCCGAAGGTGGTGATGTGATATTGACGAGCAGAACCGGCCATAGGTCTAGGCTTTGGGTATAGCAACAACGCAGCTTCCCATTTTAGCGCTATGGCTCTGCATCCTTTCGCCTGTGAGAGCGATCTGAGGCAACAAGAGTGCTTATGATGCCTGAACCGGGTCGCCATCAGGCAAATGCCAACAAGCTTGTAGGGTGCATTCGCGCAGCAATGCACCACTGAGAGTGTCTTTGAACTGAGCGAATTCCTCCCCGATTACCGCTCCTCCCGCAAATACCGATGCACACTTGAAAACGCCCAATCCGTTGGGCACTCAACCAATCTATGCTTCACCGGATTGTTGTGAATATACTCACAATGGCTCACAAAATCCTGCTCATCTCGAATGCAGCTCTCCCAATAGCGCCGTTGCCACAAATTCCCTTCCCTACGCCGCTCCCCCGATGGGCTTTTCTCAGACGGCAGCGCTAACTCCTGGCCGCAAGCTTTTGTCACCATCAGCTTGATCAGCCGCCACCGCTTAGCGTAATCGACATCCTTCTCAGGCAATGTCCAAATGCAATGGAAATGGTCGGGTAAGAGCACAAAGGCATCAATGGTAAAAGGATACTTTTTCCGTACCGTGATGATGGCATTGCGCAAGGACTGCCTGCCTAAATTGGTACAGAGCCAGGGATAGCGTTGATAGGTAACGTGGGTGAAGAAGAAGCTGCCGCCGGGTTGGTAGCAACGTCGGTAGTTGGGCATGGAAACGAGGGATGCACTTTGTATCAAGGTGCCCAACGGTGGGTGAAACCTCAAAGTGGTGCATTGCTGCGCGAATGCACCCTACGGTTGTTGGAGATCGCGGAGCCTCGCCTGAGTGCTACGCACCCTAAAGCTGATCTTGGTCTTGGTTTTTGAGCATATTGCCTAGTCGAGAGAATAGGCGATCGCTCCAATGCAACCTGCTAAACTTGCCTGGTTTCTAAAAAGATTGGGCTCACTAGGGCAGCATAAGTTTTAATAATGATTAATGACCACTTTGCCACCCAGAGAATATTTGTAGTTGGCTACTTGATGATTCCTGACGCTGCCGCAACCACACTCGCGGCTTTGTATATAGACTCGTTAGGATAGGCCTTTTCTGCTTCAGATAAAACTAAAGTTAAGTCGGTAATAATTTCTTGCTCTTCTTCAAGAGTTAGAGATTTAGATGTTTTGCCTTCTACAATCCAAGAATTAAGTATTGTCATCATAACAAAGCCCTTTCCTAAAGCATCTAATTCTGCAAAGTCGCCTAGTGTGCCATGATCGGCAACGTGGGCTGTAAGAGCTATGATTTCGTTGACCTCTTTGCTAGATTCGTTCACAAAACTAGCGAGGACTTTTGAAAAAGCTTTTGCCTCTGGCTTAGAAGCGCTACTTGTTTGAATTTTCTGATTTTGATTAGCATACGCAAGATTGGATTGATATTCAGATACTTTCTGCTGAGCTGCCTGGTAGTTCTGGCTAGTCTCTGGGACAGCTCTCATCAATTCAATAGCTGTAGTCCAGAGGTTTGATACATTTTTCCAATCATCAGAATTTTGAGCTGTTTGGGCAGCCCCTGCCGCTGCCATTGCCTGATTAACTGCATCTGCAAACACGCGATCTTGAACAGAATCAGAAGTTTCCGCTTGTTCTTCTGCTGCTACTGCTAGTTCTGTCGTTGGCGCTTGAGAATCTTCTTGGGCAACTCTTGGCTGTGTCTCAGGAACCAATTGTGTAAGGAAGGATAGTAAAAGCCAAAGCCCGCTAGCGGTCGATGCGCCAATTTTATTTCTCCTAGGCCATTTACTTATCCAAGCAAGGGGAATGCCAGCGATAGGAAATAGTATCAGCAGACTAATAATCAGCCAATTCTTTTGATACCAAAGCTTTGACTTTTTGCTGCTAGTTAAGACTTTTACAGCTGGCTTAGGTGCAGGTAATGAGGCAGAGATAGCAGCATCAGGTGGCGATTCTGCTTGTCTCTCTCTAGGCAATTCCCACTTATGAGACCAAGCATCAGCTTTTCCAATGACTCTTGCCGTAACAATAGCTTGCTCAAAGCCCTTAGGGGAAATACCTGCCAGTCCTTTCTGAATAGTGGGTAGCAGTGCTTTATCAAGTGTCTCCTTGCCCCGCACAACTATCTTGAGTAAAGCCCCTGAACTGGTCACTCGAACTGTAACCCCCTTCGACTCAAAGGATTTGTTCATCAAGGCTTCGAGTGCTTTGATGTCCCCTGCTTTTGCAGCGGCTTTGAGAGAGTCTGTCATAGGGGCCACCGAGTAAGCCTGTTTACTACTTCATCTAGGGTGCCCAATCTCAGGAGTTTTACGGATTTGGGACGTCCTATTGGCGTAGTATGCGTGCTTACGAATCTGAGAGTACGTCGCCCAGGTACAGCTTTACGAAATCTTCGGCAGCCTGAGAATTTAGGCTCTTCAACGCTTCTGTAATATCTACAACTGTTTCCGCTGTAGGATCGCGTTCTTCGTGAAACCATTTGTAGATAGCCGATCGCTGCAAGCCCATTTTGACGGCAAGACTATTTTGGCTAATGCCGTACTGTGTGAGGACTTCTCGTAGCGCTTTGCCTGCTCTTCCCATGCTCCCATCGTCCCAAAGGAGCAGAGCATCGTAAATGTAATCGCAAGAGATGACATCTTTGCGAGGGATGCTGTATGATGCGCTTGTCATCTTAAGCGATTACATGAAGGTGTCCCTATGCAACAAGCGTTTATTCCTTCAGCACTGTCTAGCCCCACACTGCAAGTCACCATCGAACCCGCTGCCGAGCCGGGGCGCGAGGTCATTCGCATATTAGTTGTCGGCAGCGCCCACGGTGTAGAGCGCATCATCCACGAACTATATCGCCTCGGCTTTGCCGAAGTGCGCGAATGGAGTAAACCCCAGCCCACTGGGCGCATCAACGAAATCATGCGCGTGCTCACCCGCTACGTATTAGCGGAGTAGAGCCAGTGAGCTGTGGTCAGCGTTGCTCACCCCAACGCCCTAGCTCATTTGCTCAAAGTAGTTGTCGAGGAACCCGAGGGCGTGGTTGCGGAGTTCATAGTACTCTTTAGATTCGCGCAGGGCCGTGCGATCGCGCGGGTGGTCAAACGGCACTTCCAAAATTTCGCCGATGTGGGCATTGGGGCCATTGGTCATCATCACAATGCGATCGGCCATATAGATCGCCTCATCTACATCGTGGGTAATCATCATCACCGCCTGGGGGTTGCGCTCCCAAATGTCGAGCACCTGACGCTGAAGGTGGCCCCGGGTCAGAGCATCAAGCGCACCAAAAGGTTCATCCATCAGCAGCATCTTGGGCCGAATCGCCAGGGCGCGGGCAATGCCCACCCGCTGTTTCATGCCGCCCGACAGCTCGTCGGGGTATTTTTCGGCGGCGGCGGTCAGGTTCACCATCGCCAGGTGTTCTTCCACCAGGTCAGTGCGATCGCGGGGCGAGAGATGGTCACACACCTCATTCACCGCCAACCGCACGTTTTCGCGCACCGTCAGCCAGGGCAGCAGCGAATACTGCTGAAACACCATCATGCGATCGGCCCCCGGTTTTTTAATCGGTGAACCCTCCAAAAACACTCCGCCAGAGGTGGCCTGCTCCAGGCCGCTGACAATTTTGAGCAGCGTCGACTTGCCGCAGCCCGAGTGGCCAATAATGGCAATAAACTCGTTGGCCCCAACGGTGAGGTTGATGTTGTCGAGCACAACCGTAGGGTCGCCGCCAGCACTGGGGTAAGCCTTCACTAAGTCTTGAACGACCAAAAAATCCGTTTCAAATTCAGCCTGCCGATGCTCAGAGGGCTGCGAGTATTGACTTGACTTGACCATGGTTTTCTCCTAAATAATGCATCTAGAGCAAGGAAGACTGCTTGAGGGAAAACGGGCTTGACTGAGGGTTAAAAGCTAGAAAGTTAGCCGCTCTAAAGATCTTGACTTGTCAGCCCTTCTACCTGTCATCCCTCACCCCATATAGATTCGCTGGGGACGGTTAGCGCGAATCTCAAACCCGTTCAAATAGCCCACTGGATCGCTGGGGTCATAGGCAATGCCATCAATAAACAGCTCTCCAGGCTCTACCTTGTAGTCATCCGCTGGGCACTCAATGCCCATTTCATTGGCGATGTCTCGATACAGATCGGTGCGCCAGGCTTGCTTAGCTTTGGCCTCCGCATCGGCTGGAAACTCCTCGATCTGCCCCCAGCGAGTGGCCTGGGTCATCAGCCAGATCGACTGAGACTGCCACATAAAGGTGGAGTGATCTCCGGCTGGGTGGGGCAGGCTCTCGGGCAGGTCAAAGAAGATGGTGCTATCTGGCATCTGAACCGTGCGATCTTTGCCGTCGAAACCGCCGTAGTTGTAGTTACCCACTAGGGCGGGTTCTGTAAACTTGGGCTTTGCCCCAGTGAACGATCGCTCCGCAATAATCTCTGCAACTTCGGTTCGATTGGCCGGGTCGTCGCAGTAGCGGCAGGCCTCGATCATCGCCTTGACGAGGGAGCGGTAGGTCTTGGGGTTTTCGTTGATAAAGTCTTCCATCACCGCTAGCACCCGGTCGGGGTGGCCTTGCCAGATCTCTTTGCCATGGGCAAAGGTAAAGCCAACATCCTCGTTGCCGGAAATGGCACGAGTATTCCACGGTTCGGCGACCATATAGGCCTGCATCGCTCCAATTCTGATGTTGGAGACCATCTGCGGCGGCGGACTAATAATGATGCGGAACGCTTCTATTGGATCGACCCCTGCCGCCGCCGAGAGGTAGCGAATGAAGTATTCGTAGATGGCTGAACTGAGTACCGCAGCCCAGACCCGTTGAGATGGGGGTATTCCATCAAAATAGCCCCGAAAATCGCGACCAAAGGCCTCTAGGTCGCCGCCATATTCTCGCCAGGGGCGTAGGCCAGACTCCCACATGGCGCGGTTCATGGTCATGGCGTTGCCGTGGCGGTGAATGGTTAGGGCAGCACACATGGGAGCTGGGGGGGCACCCTCAGCTCCAACCCGGGCGTTGGTGACGGCCCCAGAGACTACCGGGGATGCGTCGAGCCGCCCAAAGATGACGGCGTCGCGGGAGGTACCCCAGCTGGCCTCGCGGTTGAGGGTGACCGTCAGCCCGTATTTGTGAAAAAAGCCTTTGGCCTGGGCGATCGCAAAGGGAGCGCAGTCGTTGACGGGCACGTAGCCCACTTTGATGTGGGATCGCTCCAAGCTGGCCGGGTCGACAACCTGCTCAATGTTGGCAGCCTGAGCCGCCGCACCACTGCTGGGTGCTGAACCGCTCGGGCGCAACGCCTGACTACAGGCCGAAGCGGCAAGCCCCGCCGTAAACCCAACCGCCCCCTGAAGGAGCGATCGCCGATTGATCCTCGTCATGGCTTTAATCCTTTTGTCTGTGAGGTGTCAGGAAGTGCTTTAGACCGGCCAGCAGTGTTTGAATGCTTACTCAAACCTGCCGTTGAGGGAATCTGCCAGTCAAGTTACAGGTTACATAGCCTTGGCGGGGCGATGGGTCGCCCATCGCTCGATTAGGGTAATGGCGTAGTCTAGCAACAGGCCAGTAAGGCCGATGACAACCACTGCTAGAAATACCGAGCTGAGGCTAAGTCGGTTCCATTCATCCCAGATAAAGAAGCCAATGCCAATACCACCCGTGAGCATTTCAACGGCCACAATCACTAGCCAGGCAATCCCCAAACTCAGCCGTAGGCCGGTAAATATATAGGGCAAACTTGCAGGCCAGATAATCTTGGTCATCTGCCGCCAGCGTGGCATTTCTAGCACCTGCGCCACATCTAAATAGTCTTTAGGAACGCTGGCTACACCCAGGGCGGTGTTGATTACCGTGGGCCACAGTGAAGTAATAAAAATCACGAAAATGGCCGACGGGTTAGCCAGGTTAAAGATTGACAGGGCAATGGGCAACCAGGCTACCGGAGACACCGGGCGAAACAGCTGCACTATGGGGTTGATAGCCGTCATGGCGCGAGGCGAGAGACCGATCCAGAAGCCGACGGGAATAGCGACTAAAGTCCCCAGCAAAAACCCGATCAACACCCGCCGTAGACTGGCCAATAGCAGCCAGCCAATGCCCAAGTTGCCCGGCCCGCGTCGGAAAAAGGGGTTAAAAATGTAGTCGAGGTTGTCGACGAATGCTTGCCAAGGGGTAGGCATCAGTGTGGTGAAGAATTCGGCAACTACCCACCAAACCAGCAGCACGACGAGAAACGCGATCGCCGGCAAGACAATCTTTTCCAATGGCAGGCGAAATGACGGCTTGACAGACTTAGGCTGCCCCGAACGAGCAGCCGCCCTAGTGCGCAACTTACGCTGCATGAGACCCTCCTAGAGGTTAATCATGGACAGCGAACAAGCCGTGTTAACACGACTTAGGATACTGAAACAGCCAAGCATTGATCAAAAATGCTGACGATTCAATCTCTCCTCAATGCCGACGAGGTTAGCTGACGGGCTAGGACTGAGAAATGTCCTCTTCCGATTACCCTCAATTGGGTATTAAGAACTCGGAAATACGCCCCTTTACTGGTTCCCCCGCTCTGACAGCACAGGCAATTAAAGGCGTAAACCTATAAGGCACAGGGCTAGCAGACTAGGCTGACTTGTTCGATTTACTGAGTTTAAGCGCAAGAAACTGAGCCTGTCAACTAAAAATTTAGACAGAACTCAATGTATCTACCCCAAGTAAAGACCCAGTTTCTTCCGATAGCTTGATTTATCCCTATTTTAAAACTGCCATGAAGACTAGACCGCAACTTATTCCGTTAACAATGGTGATTCGCCAGCGCTAAGCATTTGCTATGAGTAATTACTTATTGACTAAAGAGGCCAAGACTTTAGTGCTTCTATTATGAGTAATTACTTATTGATT
This sequence comes from Nodosilinea sp. FACHB-131, assembly GCF_014695395.1. GTDB lineage: Bacteria > Cyanobacteriota > Cyanobacteriia > Phormidesmidales > Phormidesmidaceae > Nodosilinea. The sequence goes on along the minus strand of NZ_JACJOF010000023.1, from coordinate 79,671 downwards.
GAAAAGGCAAAGCCTTCGACAACGCGCAGTCATCTAATCAATTAGAGAAATCCGAAGCCTCGGGTTTTTGAGCAGCATTGGGCTATTCTAGCTACCGTGCAAATTGCCAAACAGTCGCTCAGATCTTCTTTGCCCTATGGCTCAGTCAAGCCTTACTCCTAAAGCCATTGTGCTACTTTCGGGCGGTCTCGATTCCGCTACGGCCGCTGCCCAGGCGATCGCCGATGGCTATGATCTAATTGCTCTTTCCTTCAACTATGGCCAGCGGCACCAGCGGGAGCTAGAGGCAGCGAAGGCAGTGGCAAAGCATTTTGCGATCGCCGATCACCACTTGATTGATGTCAATTTAGCCCAGTGGGGCGCGTCTTCTCTCACCGACCTGGCTCAGCCGCTGCCTCAGGACGGTCTTGAGGCGGGCATTCCCTCCACCTACGTGCCGGGGCGCAATACGGTGTTTATTGCTCTGGCCCTGGCTCTGGCCGAAGCTAAGGAGGCCGAGGCGATCTACCTGGGCATCAACGCGGTGGATTATTCTGGCTACCCCGACTGTCGGCCCGAGTATTTGGCCGCATTTCAGCAGCTAGCTCAGCTCTCATCTAAGGCGGGGCTAGAGGGCCATGCTCCCAAGCTGGTCGCTCCCCTGGTGCTGGATTCTAAAGCGGATATTGTGCGCCGAGCAGTAAGGCTGGGGGTGCCGATCGCGCAAACCTGGTCGTGCTATCAGGGCGGGGCAGAGCCCTGTGGGCGGTGTGACTCTTGCCGAATTCGCGATCGCGCCTTAATAGAAGCAGGCTATCCCCAGCTTGCCACTCCTATCGGCCAGGGCTAGGCCTAACCGCGCGGGCACCTTACCGCTAACCTCCTGTCTTGGTTTCCTAGCGGGGACTCTAGGGGAATGTGGCACAGTGTAATAAGCTGCATGACAGTTGCTGCCTCATAACTAGGGGCAACCCTCTGTTCACCCCCTCTGCACTCCACCTATGCCCTGGCCTCGAATTATTAGCGGAATAGTTGCGATCGTCGTCGCCCTGGCCATGATTTTGCTGGGGGGTTGGTACTTTACCCTGGGTTTTGGGGTGCTGATTTTCTTGGGGCAGCTCGAAATTTTTGCCCTGGTCAAAGCCAAAGGCATCTTGCCAGCGGCCAAAACCACCCTAGTAGTGAGCCAGCTGCTGCTGATTACCGCCCATCTGTCGCCGCCTTTGGCCGACGCCCTGCTGCCGCTGAGCGGCACGTTTATCTGCTTTTATCTGCTGTTCCAGCCCCAGGTGGCCACCATTGCCGATGTAGCCGCGTCTATTTTGGGCCTGTTCTACGGCGGCTATCTACCTAGCTTTTGGGTGCGGCTGCGCGATCTGGGCGACACCGCTACCACCCTGCCCCTAGGCGGCTTCTGGCCTGCAACCTGGCCCCCCGTCCTCGACAGCTTACCCTACGGTCTTGTTGTCACTCTGCTAGCCTTTGCCTGCATTTGGGCTTCAGATATTGGCGCCTATATCGCTGGAAAAATGATTGGTCGCACCCCGCTGTCTAACATCAGCCCCAAGAAGACGGTTGAAGGGGCAGTCTTTGGCATGCTGGGCAGTATGGTGGTGGCCTTGATCGGTAGCCACTGGCTGCAATGGCCTCTCTGGCCCGCTACCGGAGCTGCCCTGGGCCTAATGGTGGGCACCTCCAGCCTGCTCGGCGACCTCACCGAATCGCTGATGAAAAGAGATGCCGGGGTCAAAGACTCTGGAGCCCTCATCCCCGGCCACGGCGGCATTTTAGACCGCACCGATAGCTATGTGTTTACGGGGGCACTGGTGTACTTTTTCGTCACCCTGCTGCTGCCCCTGCTGTCGGCGGGCTAGCGACCCCGCTGCTCCCAAAAGTTTAGCTCTTGGCGAATGCGATCGCGCTCTTCCACACTGGCAAATCGCAGCTGGTGGCGCAGCTCTCCGATCACCTGGCGACGCTGGCTAGACGATTGCTTATCCATAATTTCCTTGCAAAAACTGTAGCTATAACTACAGTTTAGAGAATAGGATTCCAGATCCTACCTCCCATCACAAATCTTTGAATGGTCAGCCAAAGCCAACATTTGCTGATTAGCTGACCACCACCACCGAATTACCAGGGCTAGGGTCGGGCAACTGCGTCGTAATCAGCGCCGCTGCCAGCACAAACAAGCTCGATACCCACAGGCACCCCACCAGCCCAAACCATTGGTAGACCAGTCCTGAGGCGATCGTTCCCACCAGCCGCCCGCCCGAGTTGGCCATATAGTAAAAGCCCACATTGAGGCTGACATCGCGATCTTCGGTGTAGGCCAGCACCAGATACGAGTGCACCGCCGAGTTAAAGGCAAACACCACGCCAAACACTACGAGTCCGCCGGTCACGGCAATGTCGCCCCGCACCCCAGCTATCAGCGTCAGCGCAATCAGTGCCGGAATTGCAGTCAAACTTGAGGTCCAAAACAAAATCGTCTTGGCCTTGGGCACCACCTTACCAGTGCCATCTTTGCGCAACAGCTGCGGTGCCAAAAACTGCACCATGCCGTAGCCAATTACCCAAAGGGCCATGTAGCTGCCCACCTGCATAAACCGCCAGCCCAGCACTTCATACAAAAACACTGGCAGCGCCACCACAAACCACACATCCCGCGAGCCAAACAAAAAGAACCGCGCCGCCGACAGCACATTGATCGCTTTGCTCTTAGAAAACAGCTGCTTGAAGGGCACCTTTTTGCCGATTTTGCCCATACCTGCCGGCAGCAGTGCCCCCGACAGCAAAATCATCCCTAGCATCGCTGCCTGGCTCAGCAGGGCTGGGCGAAAGCCTACCCATTCCAGCAGCGCCGCCCCGGCGAAAAACCCCGCCCCTTTCAGCGCGTTTTTTGACCCCGTCAGCACCGCTACCCACTTAAACAGGCGCGACGCCGCTTCCTTTGGCACCACTAGGCGAATGGCGCTCTTAGAACTCATCTTGGTAAGGTCTTTGGCAATGCCCGAGCAGGCCTGGGCCGCCATCACATAGCTCACCTGTACCGGCACTCCCCAGTCGATGTTCAAGCCGCTCAGCATTACCAGGGCAAAAATTTGCAGGGCGATGCCGCCGTAAAGGGTTTGCCGAATGCCCACCTGGGACCCAATCCAGCCACCGAAGAGGTTGGTCACCACGCCAAACACTTCATAGAAGAGAAACAGCATGGCGATCGCCAATGGACTGTAGCCCAGCTGGTGAAAATGCAGGAGCACCATCATGCGCAGGGCACCGTCGGTGAGGGTAAAACCCCAGTAGGCGGCGGTGATGATGGCGTAGTTGCGCAGGCTCTCGGGCTTGAAGGAAGAGGACATGGAGAGTGGGGGAGATGGGGGAGTGAGGGGAGTGCGTAGGGTGGGCACTGCCCACCATCTAAAGGATTTTGTCCAGAGTTCACCCCAAGGCGAGAGGGAGACTCTGGGCCACCTTACGGGCTAGTTCGGCCATGCGGCAGGAGTAGCCCCATTCGTTGTCGTACCAGGCGAGAATCTTCACCTGGGTATCATCCACAACCATGGTGGAGAGGGCATCGACGATCGCAGAGCGGGGATCATCCTTGTAATCCACGGACACCAGGGGTCGGGTTTCGTAGCCTAAAATTCCTTTGAGGGGGCCATCGGCGGCAGCTTTGAGGAGAGCATTGACTTCCTCGACGGTGGTTGGGCGATCGACCTCAAACACGCAGTCGGTCAGGGAGGCATTCAGCAGCGGTACCCGTACTGCCAACCCGTTCAGCTTGCCCTTGAGTTCGGGGTAAATCAGCGCGATCGCTGTTGCCGACCCCGTTGTTGTCGGAATCAATGACATACCCGTAGCGCGGGCGCGGCGCAGGTCGTTGTGTGAGGTATCCACAAGGGTTTGCGTATTGGTGTGGTTGTGGATGGTAGTGATCACCCCGTGGCGAATGCCCAACCCTTCGTGGATGACTTTGACCACCGGAGCCAGGCAGTTGGTAGTGCAGGAAGCGGCTGTCAGCAGGTGATGTTCTGCTGGGTTGTAGAGATGATCATTAATGCCGTAGACCACATTGAGCGCGCCCTCTTTGACTGGAGCCGCAACAATCACCTTTTTCACGCCATGGTCGTAGTAAGGCGCAAGCAGCTCTGGTGTCCGAAATTTGCCGGAGCACTCTAGCACTAGGTCTACACCATAGTCATCCCAAGGTACCTCGCCGGGGGCAGCACCACTGCTAAAGCTGAGGGGTACGCCGTCAATAGTGATTTTTTCAGAACCAACGGCTTCGACTTCCGGTGCCCAGCGGCCGTGGACTGAATCGAACTTGAGCAGATGAGCCGCCGCCTTGGGGCCACCCTTGACCTCGTTGATGTGAACAAATTCCAGCTCAGGAAAGGCCCAGCCTGCTCGCAGCACCAGTCGCCCGATGCGACCAAACCCGTTGACAGCGACCTTCACCATCTCTAAACCCTCTCCAACTTGGCGGCACAAACGCAACAACTAGCTGTGACGCAAGCACCACAGCTTCATTTCAAAAAATATTGATGCTTCATTATTTCAAGAAAAATTGATGTGTCAAGTTGTACAGACTACATCCCTATGGGCCTGAATCAAGCTCCGTGCCGCTGACGAAGCAGCACGGCTAGGGTAGCTGGCAAGTACGGTAAGCTGTAGTCACATCTGTTCTAAATTACGGCGGGTGTCTAGATGGTGCAGGCCACAGCGCAACCCCTCAGTTTTGAAGACTTTCTCGATCAATACCCCAGCGATGGTGGGCGCTACGAGCTGATTGAAGGCGAGGTGGTTGAGGTGCGGCCCACAGGTGCCCATGAAGACATTGGTGGGTTCATCGCCCTCAAGCTTGGTGTTCTAATTGACCAGTCGGGGTTGCTATTAACGATTCCTCGCACCTGCGTGGTGAAACCTCTGCGGCCCAATGCGGGCTACATTCCCGATGTGGCAGTGCTCGATCGCACCCAACTCCAGCACGAACCCCTGTGGGAAAAATCGTCTACTGTCTGCGATGGAGCTACGGTCAAACTAGTGGTAGAAGTGGTCAGCACCAACTGGCGCGACGACTACGGCCTCAAACTAGCCGACTACGAGGCCATGGGCATCGCAGAATACTGGATTGTAGATTTTCGCGCCTTGGGGGCCGCACGGGTGATTGGCCAACCGAAGCAGCCCACGATCACGCTCTGTACTCTAGGGACCGATGGCTATCAGCTAGAGCGATTTACTGGAAATGATCTCCTGGTTTCACCGACCTTTGAAGGGTTAAGGCTGACCGCGCAGGACATCTTTAGGGCGGGCGCAGAATAGTCGATTTCCTTTGCACCCTACTCTTTTGCGTTGCCAAAGCCGCCGCCGCCTGGTGTAGCGATCCGAATGCAGTCCCCCTCATTTAGGGCTACGGTAGCCTGCCCAGGTAAAGGATCAACCTGGCCATTGGCACGAATTACAGAGTTCTCGCCTACCTGCCCTGGCTGACCGCCCGCCAAGCCAAAGGGCGGCACTAGTCGATGGTTTGAAAGAATGGCGGCCGTCATCGGTTCGCGAAATTCCACGGTGCGCACAATGCCGTTGCCGCCAGTATATTCCCCCGCGCCGCCGCTGCCCTGGCGAATGCAGAATTCTCTCAGCAGCACCGGAAAGCGCCATTCCAGCACTTCGGGATCGGTCAATCGCGAGTTGGTCATGTGGGTGTGCACCGCATCGGTGCCGGGGAAGCCGGGGCCAGCACCGGAGCCGCCGCAGATGGTTTCGTAATACTGGTGGCGATCGCTGCCAAAGGTGAAGTTGTTCATGGTGCCTTGGGAGGCGGCGATCGCACCTAGCGCCCCATACAACGCATCGGTCACCGCCTGAGACACCTCCACATTGCCCGCCACCACCGCCGCTGGATACTGAGGGTTCAGCATTGATCCCTCTGGGATCACTATTTCCAGCGGTTTGAGGCAGCCCGCGTTGAGGGGAATGTCGTCATCCACCAGCGTTCTAAACACATACAGCACCGCCGCTTTGCACACCGCTGCCGGAGCGTTGAAGTTGCTGGGCCGTTGGGGAGATGTTCCAGAAAAATCAATTGTGGCGCGGCGTCCCTCGCGGTTCACAGTGACCTGCACCGCAATTTGGCTACCGTCATCCATGGGGTAGGTGAACTGCCCGTCGTGGAGGCGATCGATCACCCGCCGCACGCATTCTTCAGCGTTGTCTTGCACATGCTGCATATAGGTCTGCACCAGGGCCAAACCGTAGTGCTCCACCAGCTTTTGCAGCTCTTGCGCCCCCTTTTCATTGGCTGCGATCTGGGCTTGTAAGTCGGCGATATTCTGCGTTGAGTTCCGTACGGGATAGGGAGCAGTCGTCAGGAGTTCCAACAATTCCGTTTCCAGAAACCGGCCCTGATCAACCAGCTGCACGTTATCGAGCAGCACGCCCTCTTCCTCAATTGAGGTGCTGTTCGACGGCATAGAGCCAGGGGTGATGCCGCCAATGTCGGCGTGGTGGCCGCGAGAGGCGACGTAGAAGAGTGGATGGGTGGGCGGGTGGATGGGTGGATGGGTGGATGGAGTTTGAGAGGGTTTTGGGTTCTCCTCTGTCTCCGACCGGGCGAAATAGGGGTGGGGCTCGGTCAAAAAGACCGGGGTGATGACGGTGATATCGGGCAGGTGGGTGCCGCCGTTGTAGGGGTTGTTTTGCAGGTAAACATCGCCGGGTTTGAGGTCAGCGCTCTTAGCCTCAATCAAACTCCGCACGCTTTCGCCCATCGACCCCAGATGCACAGGAATATGGGGCGCATTGGCCACGAGCTGTCCCTGCTGGTCAAACAGCGCGCAGGAGAAATCTAGCCGCTCTTTGATGTTGACCGAGTAGCTGGTGTTTTGTAGTGTGATCCCCATCTCTTCGGCCACAGCGCGGAAGAGATTGTTGAAAATTTCAAGCAGCACAGGGTCGGGTGGGGTTGGGGCAGAATTGGTGTCTGTGGCAGAGAAATTTTGAGTTTTGAATTTTGAATTTTGAGTTCTTGACTTCTGACTTTTAGCTTTCTTGTTTAATATCAAATGCCCCTTTGCTGTCAGCGTTGCGCTCCATCCGGGTTCTACAACATTGGTTCCAGTCGATTCGATGATCAGGGCAGGGCCGGCGATCGCATTCCCCGGGCACAGATCATCGCGGTGGTAGACCGGGGTGTCATACCATGTGTTGGCGGTGTAGATAGACACGCTGGTTTTAGGAATGAGCGGCGTAGTGCGGGAGCCGTGGATCTCGGGCTCGTCGGGGCTGTGGGTGTGGCCGATGACTTCGACCGCAGCGGTATCGACAATGAGAGTTTTGTCTTCTTGGGCGAAACCGTAGCGCTGACGGTGCAGGGTGGTGAACTGCGATCGCATCGCCTCTACCCTAGCAAAATCTACCGCCAGCACCGAATCGTTACCTTCGTATTTCAGCAACAGCCGAGGCAAAACCTGGGGCAATTTTGACTTCTCCGGTTCCCCTCGCCCTCCGGAAGAGGGGCTAGGGGAGAGGGCCTCAAACCCCTGCTGCCGCAGTTCTTCCAATCCCTTATTGGCCAAAGACTCCACCACCTGCTGAATTTGGGGCAGAGTGTCTTCGCTCAGCGGCAATTCGACGGATTGCTCGTTGAGCGATCGTACGTCCGCCAGTCCCATGCCGTAGGCCGACAGCACCCCCGCGTAGGGGTGTAGAAACACCTCCGTCATGCCCAGAGCGTCGGCGATCAAGCAGGCGTGCTGACCCCCGGCCCCACCAAAACTGCACAGCACATACTCCGAAACGTCATAGCCCCGCTGCACCGAGATTTTTTTGATCGCGTTGGCCATTTTCTCCACTGCAATGGTGAGAAACCCAGCGGCGACCTGCTCGGGGCTGCGAGTATCCCCAGTGGCCTCGCGAATTTCTTCTGCTAGGGCCGCAAACTGCTCGTGCACCACCGCCGCATCTAACGGCAAATCTCCCTCCGGCCCAAACATGTGAGGGAAAAACTCGGGCTGAAGTTTGCCCACCATCACGTTGCAGTCGGTCACCGCCAGCGGCCCGCCGTGGCGATAGCAGGCCGGTCCCGGATAGGCCCCCGCCGACTCTGGCCCCACCCGGTAGCGGCTGCCGTCAAAGCTGACGATTGAGCCGCCCCCCGCCGCCACGGTGTGAATCGCCATCATCGGTGCCCGCAGCCGCACCCCCGCCACCTCAGTTTCAAAGGTGCGCTCGTACTCGCCCCGGTAGTGGGAGACATCGGTCGAAGTGCCGCCCATGTCAAAGCCGATAATGCGATCGTACCCGGCTTGGCGGCTGGTCTGCACCGCTCCCACCACGCCCCCAGCGGGGCCAGAGAGAATGCTGTCCTTGCCCTGAAACAGCGCCGCATCCGTGAGGCCGCCGTTGGACTGCATGAACATGAGGTGAGGAGGGAGTGGGGAGGAGGGGGAAGGTGAAGAAGTTTGGGACTGCTTGTTCTCCCCCATCCCCCCCATCTCACCCACTCCCAATTGCCCCGCCACTCGATCGACGTAGCGCCTGAGAATCGGCGACAGATACGCATCCACTACCGTCGTGTCACCTCGACTGACCAGCTTGATTAACGGGCTCACCTGGTGAGAGAGGGAAACCTGGGTAAAGCCAACCTGACGGGCGAGGTCTCCCAGACGCAGTTCGTGGACAGGGTAGCGATAGCCGTGCATCAGCACGATCGCACAGGCCCGAATCCCAGTTCCGTAAGATCGCTGAAGTTCCTGGATCAGCCGTTCTTCTTCCTCTGCACACAAAGGAACCAGCACCTCGCCCTGGGCGGTGAGGCGTTCGTTGACCTCGATCACCTGCTCGTAGAGCATTTCGGGCAGCTCGATGTGGCGGGCAAAAATGTTGGGGCGGTTTTGGTAGCCAATGCGCAGAGCATCTCTAAAGCCCTGGGTAGTGACCAGGAGGGTGCGATCGCCCTTGCGCTCCAGCAGCGCATTGGTGGCCACAGTTGTCCCCATTTTCACCGCCTCGATTAGCTCAGCAGGAATTATTTCCTCTGGGCCAAGCCCCAGCAGATCGCGCATACCTTGGATAGGAGCATCGGTGTAGCGATCGGGGTTTTCGGACAGCAGCTTATGAACGATAATTTGCCCATCGGGGCAGCGGGCCACAATGTCGGTAAAGGTGCCGCCGCGATCGATCCAAAATTGCCAGCGGTTGGGCAGGGGCGGTAGGGTCATGGCGCAAAGGAGTGGGAAACTGGAGATGGGCCTCAGTTCTTATTGTGAACTACGGCTAAACTCGGCGAGCGGGCAGTTGTCGTTGGCGGTTCCTCGGTGCCAGACTCGTGACAATGGGGATAGGCCATCTACATTTAGTTCTTGTGTAATTTTTATCTAAGCTCAACCCTATGGATACTCAATCTAAGATCTATGTAGCGGGTTCCCGTGGCCTGGTCGGTAGCGCCCTAGTAAGAACCCTCAAGGCCCAGGGCTATGAAAACTTAGTGCTGCGCTCTAGCCAAGAGCTTGACCTGCGCAGTCAGGCAGCGGTAGATGAGTTCTTCGCCCAAGAAAAGCCCGACTACGTCTTTCTAGCGGCGGCAAAGGTGGGCGGCATCCACGCCAACAACACCTATCGGGCCGAGTTTCTCTACGACAATTTGATGATTGAGGCCAACATCATCCACAGCGCTTACCAGCACGGCGCGCAAAAGCTGCTGTTCCTCGGGTCATCCTGCATTTACCCGAAGCTTTGCCCGCAGCCCATGAAAGAAGACTACCTGCTGACGGGTTTTTTAGAGCCGACCAATGAGCCCTATGCGATCGCCAAAATTGCCGGCCTCAAGCTCTGCGAAAACTACTGCCGTCAGTACGGCGTGAGCTTTATCTCGGCCATGCCCACCAACCTCTACGGCCTCAACGACAACTTTGATTTAGCCAACTCCCACGTGCTGCCCGCGCTGATGCGCAAGTTTCACGAAGCCAAGGTGAATGGTGATCCCACGGTCACCGTGTGGGGCACCGGCACCCCCCTGCGCGAGTTTTTGTATGTGGATGATTTGGCCGACGCCCTGGTGTTTTTGATGAACAACTACAACGATGTAGATTTCGTCAACGTCGGCACCGGGCAAGAGGTTTCGATCAAAGAACTGGCCCTCACCATGAAAGCTGTGGTCGGCTATGAAGGTGACCTGGTGTTTGATACCACCAAGCCTGACGGCACCCCGCGTAAACTGCTCGACGTCTCACGCCTCAACGCAGCAGGCTGGCAGGCCAAAACCGACCTCAAAACTGGTATTGAGCAAACCTACGCCTGGTTTTTGCAGAGCTACGACTCACTGCGAGGCCGAACTACCGCCTAGGGTTGTAGTGCCTCATCAGGCGGGCTCGCATTTGCCGCTGCGAATCAACCCCACCCGGCGGGCAATGGCTTCCTGCTGGGTGGCGTAGGGGCCCCACATGGGGCGACGCTCTTGAAGTCGCTCTCGGCTGATGCTCTCGGCGGACAGCACGTTGCAGGTGCCGTCTTCGGCCTGAACGACGTACCACCCCTCATTTTTTTCTGACATTCACTCACTCCTAACCATGTCATGGCGCTAACCTATTAAACTCGGTTTTGCTCCAAGTGGGGGGAGAGGTTAATAACAGAAGCGATCGTTGCTATTAACTTGGGTGTGCCCTTTGCCCTTGCGCATCGCCCCAATCATGGTAGAAACCACCACACAGCGGTGAGTTTGTTGGCTACCACCCGTTGAGAAGGTTACGGTGCTGAGCCCGGCCTTGACATTGCCGTACATGTCAAACTTGACATAGTAAGTGCCGCCTGAGCTCAGCATGGTGTTGTCAATAGCGGCAAAAACGACGCCCTCAACCAGAGGAGTCCAAGCGGCTGCTTGACTCGATAACGTCGTTTCGGGATGGCTGGCCCACTCGATACGCCCGTTGCGATCGCGAATACTGAAGCGGCGATCGTGGCGCTGCTGCATCGCATCAGCCTGGGTAGCCCGCATGGCCTGATACACCATGTCTTGGCTAATGTTGATTTTGCGCTGCTGCACCAGTTGAAACCATGAAGGGGCTGCGATCGCCGCCATCAACCCCACAATCACCACCGCAATCAAGCTTTCAATCAGCGTAAACCCAGCAGAATTAGCTTGTCCACAGAGCGGTTTACGCGATCGCTGCAAGAGTTGAGTCATATCGTAGATGCAGATAGCCTGGTGCGCCTAAGATGCCCCTGTGCTAAGGCGTATGGCAACTATTTACCCTCACATCGGCCATTTTGCCGAGTTATGTCTGAGAAAGCTGACAGATGGCCTAAGCGGCGCAAAGTCGCTAAGCTGACTAAGGTGTTGCAACAGCTCAGTTGAACCGGTTTCAACCCCTTGCTCAACCAGCCAAATTGTAGATTCGGATTACATGCGCTGGTGTCGAGCAACAGCCTATAGGGCTGTTGCTCGACACCAGCGCCACAGTTTCAATTGACCAAAGGAGAACTTCGCCCGTGGATGTTAGAGCCGCCGTTGCCCTTGGCCCTGGCCAACCCCTGACTATCGAAACCGTCCAGCTAGAGGGGCCTCGCGAGGGTGAAGTGTTAGTCGAAATTAAAGCCACCGGCATTTGCCACACCGATGCCTATACCCTGTCTGGCAAAGATCCCGAAGGGTTATTTCCGGCAGTTCTGGGTCATGAGGGAGCCGGGGTGGTGGCCGAAGTCGGCCCTGGCGTTACCAGCCTCAAACCTGGCGATCACGTGATTCCGCTTTATGTACCTGAGTGCCGTCAGTGCGAATACTGCCTCAGCTTTAAGACTAACCTCTGCCAGGCTATCCGCCTCACCCAGGGGCGGGGTCTCATGCCCGACGGCAGCAGTCGATTTTCTCTAGGTGGCGAGCCGCTGTTTCACTACATGGGCACCTCCACCTTCTCGAACTACACGGTGGTACCCGAAATCGCCCTGGCCAAAATTCGCTCTGACGCACCGTTTGAGAAAGTCTGCTACATCGGCTGCGGCGTCACCACCGGCCTAGGCGCGGTGATTAACACCGCCAAAGTTGAACCCGGTGCCAACGTAGTGGTGTTTGGCCTCGGCGGCATTGGCCTCAATGTGATCCAGGGCTGCCGCATGGTGGGGGCTAACAAAATCATCGGCGTTGACATCAATCCCAACCGTCAAGAATTGGCCACCAAGTTTGGCATGACCCATTTCGTCAATCCGAAGGAGGTGGAAGGCGACCTGGTGGCTCACCTGGTGGAATTAACGGGCGGCGGGGCCGATTACAGCTTTGAGTGCGTGGGCAATGTCAACCTCATGCGCCAGGCGTTGGAGTGCTGCCACAAGGGCTGGGGCGTCAGCGTCATTGTCGGTGTCGCCGCCGCAGATGAAGAAATTAGCACCCGCCCCTTTCAGCTGGTGACCGGGCGGGAGTGGAAGGGCACCGCCTTTGGTGGAGCCAGGGGTCGCACCGACGTCCCCAAGATTGTCGACTGGTACATGGACGGCAAGATCAACATCGATGACCTGATCACCCATGTCATGCCGCTAGATGAAATCAACACGGCCTTTGACCTCATGCATCGAGGTGAGAGCATTCGCAGCGTGGTGACGTTTTAGGGCACCTAGATGATCTTTTCTGTAGAGAAAGGGTCTCATGCCATTGCGTCTTTAATGGTGGGCAGTGCCCACCCTACGAGTCCTTGGGTTAAATACTCTCCTCGCGTGATGCGGGGCAGACACGTGGGTTGGTCTCACCCATCCACCCCCTACCCATCTACCCCCTTACCCATCTCCCCATGTCTTCCCTAACTCTCCATAACCAACATGCCTGCTTTGGCGGCACGGTCGGCTACTACAGCCATCCGTCGGCTGTCTGCAACTGCGAGATGCGATTCGCGGTGTTTGTGCCACCCCAGGCGCAGAATGGTCTGGTGCCGGTGCTGTTTTACCTCTCGGGTTTAACCTGCACCGAAGACAATTTCACCTCTAAAGCTGGGGCGCAGCGCTATGCCGCCGAGCACGGGCTGATGCTGGTAGCCCCCGACACCAGCCCTCGCGGCGAAGGGGTGCCCGATGAACCAGAGGCCTGGGATTTTGGTATTGGAGCCGGGTTTTACGTGGATGCCACGGAAGCACCTTGGAGCAAAAACTACAACCTGTACAGCTATGTGGTGCAGGAACTGCCCGATCTGATCGCCGAAGAGTTCTCAGTGCGGCGCGGTCGCATGGGCGTTTTTGGCCACTCCATGGGGGGCCATGGGGCACTGGTGTGCGGCTTGCGCAATCCCGACTTGTTTAAATCGATCTCGGCCTTTGCGCCGATCGCCGCTCCTTCCCAATGTCCCTGGGGTCAGAAGGCATTCTCGGGCTATCTGGGCTCAGACACGGATAGCTGGAAGGCCTACGATGCGACGGAGCTGGTGAAGGTCCACCCTCAGCCCGATCGCACCATCTTGATTGACCAGGGTACCGCCGATAATTTTTTGGCTCAGGGCCAGCTGCTGCCCGACCTGTTCGCAGACGCCTGCAAACAGGCCGGACAACCCCTAGTTCTACGCATGCAGCCAGGTTACGATCACAGCTACTTTTTTATGGCGTCCTTTATGGCTGACCATCTGCGCCACCATGCCGATGTGTTAACAAAGGGCTAGGCTAGGGAAGATTGTCCAAGCCGACTCGCGTTATCAGGAGACTCCACTATGGTGAGATATTGTGTTGCCGCTCTACTAATCGTGCTGGCATGGTTGACCCCTGGGGCAGCTTGGGCTGGCCCATCATCCTCGCTGCTCGCTCAGGCCACCGGGGTAGATGTGCCTGAGGTTGACGCCACTGCACCCATTGACGATGCCGACATTGCCACCTTTGCCAAGGTGTACCAGCAGGTGCAAACCCTGCGCCTCCAGGCCGAGCGAGAGATGGCCAAGGCCGTAGAAGACGAAGGACTGACCATTGAGCAGTTTAATGCGATCGCAGAGACCCAGCTCGGCGGTGCAGCTGACAGCCCCGAAGACATGGCTAAAGTCGTTGAAAAAGCCAAAATTTCTAAAAAAGACGACAAAAAGTTTAAAGCTGCTGTAGACCGCATCATCGCTATTCGTCAGAGCACCGAAGGCGACATGGAAAAAGCGATCGAGGCCGACGGACTCTCAATTGATACGTTTAACAGCATTCTGGAGCGCTCCGCCGACGATACTGCCCTCCAGCGGCAGATCAGCGATGAGATCGTCAAGCAAACTCTGGCCGCCGCCGAATCGGTAGACTAGCTCTGGTCAGAGCAATAACCAAGACCCTTAAGAGTAGTTATCTCAGGTTTTATGAGGTTATGTGAACCCAGCCCCGGCCTTTAGGGGAATGGGGTCACAATGGGCCACAGAAGCCGATCTGTGCTTACTCTTGAGGGTTTTTGTGATGGTGCCTTTCTTCAAAACCGCCCCTGCGGAAACCGATACGGAGACTAAGATTCTAAAAGCGGCCCTAAAGCTGTTTGCCAAACATGGTTACGGGGGGACAACTACCCGTGAGCTAGCCCAGACCGCTGGAGTAGCTGAGGGCACTCTGTTTCGCCATTTTGAGAATAAGAAAGCAATTCTAGTGGCGGTGGCCAGCCAGGGCTGGGTTGAAATTCTCACCGACTTGCTGACTGAGCTGAGCGAAATGGCCAGCTATAAGGCGATCGGCCAGGTCATGCAGCGGCGCATGCTCAATCTGCAAAAGAACTCGGCTCTGATGCGCGTGTGCTTTATGGAAGCGCAGTTTCACCCCGAGCTGCGGGAGCAGATTCAAACCGAAGTGATTGGCAAAATGATCGACGTCGCCGAAGCGTTCTTTCAAACCGCTATGGATCGCGGCGTCTACCGACCGATGAACGCTCGCATGGTGGCGCGAGTCTTTTTAGGCATGTTTACGGTCGCGGGCTTTAGCCAAGACACCCTCGGCGACGAAGCCGCCTCGCCCCAGGCGATGAAAGACCTGGCGGAGTGTTTGACGGATATTTTCTTAAACGGCGTGCTGGCCTAGGGGACTGGGAAAGTTTTGAGTGTTTAATTTTGAGTTTTGAATTTGGGCTCTCAACTTAAAACTCAAAATTCAAAATTCAAAACTTTTCCTTGCCGCTCCTACCTTCTTCCCTGACCAAACAAAATCGCCTTGGCCTCGTCGCTCATGGTCGACTCGGCGCGCATTGACTCGGCGATCGCATAGGCCCGCTCCACCGCTGGCCGCGCTTTGATCGCCTCAAACCAGCGCTTCACGTTGGGGAAATCCTCCAGGTTTTGCTGCTGGGTTTCGTAGGGCACAATCCAGGGGTAGCAGGCCATATCGGCGATGGAGTAGTCGCCAGCAATAAAGTCTTTGCCCTCAAGCTGCCGATCTAGAACGCCGTAGAGGCGCTCGGTTTCTTTGACGTAGCGGTTGATGGCGTAGGGAATTTTCTCAGGAGCGTAGCTGCCAAAGTGGTGGTTTTGGCCCAGCATTGGCCCCAGCCCGCCCATCTGCCAAAACAGCCACTGCATGACGTTGGCGCGATCGCGCAGCCCCGACGGCAAAAACTGCCCGGTCTTTTCGGCTAGATACTGCAAAATTGCCCCCGACTCAAACAGGCTCAGGGGTTCGCCACCATCGGCTGGCTCGTGATCGACGATGGCGGGAATGCGGTTGTTGGGCGCGATCGCCAGAAAGTCGGGGTTAAACTGATCGCCCTTGCCGATGTTGATGGGTTTGATGGTGTAGTCTACATCAGCTTCTTCGAGAAAAATGGTGACCTTGTGGCCGTTGGGGGTCGTCCAATAATAGAGGTCAATCATGGCGAGCATCCTTGGGGGCAAAGCACGGGAGCAGACCCAAATAGCCTAAACCAAGTCCTCCGCTATTGTGAAAAATTTAGTACAATTGAACTATGTAATAACGATAGGCACAGCGCTTAAAGCAGCAACTGAGAGAAAACGCGCTGATATTAGTTCAAAACCCCAGCTTCTAGGGCGTTGTAAGCCCTAAGTTGTGCGGAGCTCAACATTTCTTTCGATTTTGTTCCCATCCAAATCTCGATCTGGCCTTAGAATCAAGCGATATTTCGGACTCGCGCCCGAGCAGACCGGCCCTTAGGGCCAGCCCACCGCCCCAAAGGATGACTCGTTATGGCCATTATTGCCCTGAAAGCCTGGTATCTCGAAGCCTACGAGCCGGTTCGAGATTTAGAGCAGCGGCCCCACGACCTGCGGCTGAGCAAAAACAGCCTGTTGAAGTCGGCACTGCGCGCCGACTTTCTAGACGACAGCGCCGATGTGAAGCAGTCGGCCTGGTTTCAGCGGTATCTCGATGGCGAAACCGTGGAGTTTTACATCGAGGGCAGCGGTGGCTACGGCATTGCTAACATCGACCTGATCAGCCACGAGATCTATTTCACTAAGCTAGATGTCATGGCCCGTCTAGAGCCGATTGTTTACTTCTGCTATCAGCAAGAGTACAGCGAGTCGGGCGAGGCTCTGCACCAGGCCCTCACCGATGCGATCGCAAGCTTCAACAAAAAATCTCGCATTGCCCTCACCCTAGAGGTGTCCCAGCGGCTCAGCGACGGCCCGGCCCGGCTCAACAGCGCGCTTACCCGCAAAATTCGCAAGTCGCTGCTGTTTGTGGCCGATGGCACCCCGATTACAGCCGTAGAAGGCAACACCACGCTGCTGGTGCCCAGCCCTCATGTGTGTGTGGAGATGGGCTATGCGCTTCAGGCCAAGCCCGCCGAGCAGATTTTACTGGCCCAAATGGAGCGAGCCGATATTGTCGGACAGTACCCCTTTGACCTGCCTGCCCAAAACCGGTTGACCTTTAAAACCAAAACCGACATTGTCAAGCAGATTCCCAAGGCCCTTGAGCAGCACTTATCTCGCTTTAATCTTTGGGCTTAGCGGCATCGATAAGATAACACCTGTAAACGCGTGGGGCTGGTCTTTGACCATTGCTTTGGTACCAACATCCGAGATTGTGCGGCGAATCACCGTGCCGGTCGAGGGCTGTGCCCTAAAGTAAGAAAAACTTAGCCCAACCACGCTCTCTCTTCAGGAAACCCCATGCTCGATGCCCCCGATCTGCTCAGACTGCTGCACCCGTTTTTAGCCGTCACGGTAGTGATGCCGCTGATAGGTGTAGCCGTTTATTTTGCGGTGCAGACTCGCCAGCGGCGCTTGGCCGTGGCCGACAAAACCAAAACGACCATCTCTCCGGTGGTCGGCAAAGAGCATGTGCGGGTTGGGCAATGGCTGTCTGGGGCAGTGGTGAGTTTAGTGCTTTTGGGTTTAGCCCATCCGATTTTCAAGACCCTCACTCAGGAAAATGTTTGGGCTGAAGACCCCTTTCGAGGTGTGTTTGTGGTGGCTATGTACGCGTTCACCTTGGGGGCTTTGGTATTGCTATATCGCTCCAGCAGCCAGGTTTGGCGGGGCACCTTTGCAACGCTGACCGGCATGGGGCTGTGGCTGCTGGGAATGCAGCCGGGGGTGTTTCGGCGCGGCTATGAGTGGCCGGTGTCTCACTTTTATTTGGGCATGACGGCGGCCATGCTGATGATCTTTGCCCTCGCCACCCTGCCCGAAATTTATAAGTCTAAGCGCTGGCGACTGACCCACGCCGCCCTCAATACCGTGGCGGTGCTGCTGTTCATTAGCCAAGGCATTACCGGCGTGCGCGATCTGCTCGAAATTCCGCTGCACTGGCAAGAGCCCTTTATTTACCAGTGCGATTTTCAGAATAAGACTTGCTGAGGGCGGCGTAGGGCGATCGCCCCTGGCCTGCTTGCTCCCAATCTCTCTGGGCCGCCCAGCGGTAAGCGGTTGCCGCTTAGGTTAGCAGGATGGTTTTGACTGAGCGATGCTCCGTTGGGAGGCGCCTTGCAAGCGATGCCCCCCCGGGGGCGCACCTTTTTAGAATTTAGGGCTTGAGGTTGCAGTTGCCTGCCTGGCGCTAAATTGCAGGGTGAAATTGCCAAACAGCTGTGCCAGTTTAACGATCAGCGGACTGTGTTTAACGATCATTGCCCACTGATCGCTAAACAGCTGTGCCACTTTAACGATCAGCTATGCCAGTTTAACGATCAGCGGGCTGTGTTTAACGATCAGCGAGTGCAATACGTTAAACAGCTGTGCCAGTTTAACGATCAGAGGTCTGACAATAGCGATCGCAGGGCGCAGATTACGAATAGGGTTAGTAAGGTACCAGGTTCCTGGTGCGGCCGCCCAAACCGGGTTACAGGTAAAGGAGCCCGGTACCTATGACAACAACGAGACTTACTGAATCAGTACCGTTTTGGTGAGAATAGCCATCCAGGTTTGGGGCTCGCCTGGGTGCCCTGGCTCAATGCCACTGGGTGGTGCGGGGAAGTTAAAATCTCGTAATTGTGAAGAGGCTGGTAAGTCGAGACTGTCAATAGAGTATCCAGCATGAATGTTGAAGTCTTACCAGCTTTAATTACGGAAAAGTCAATTATCCAGCGGATGATGGAGCTTTATCAGTATGACTTTTCAGAGTTCGAGAACATCGATTTAGATGAGCATGGATGCTTTGGCTATTTGTATCTAGATTACTATTGGGTTGAAGCTGATCGCCATCCGTTTTTGGTGCGAGTGGATAGCAAACTTGCTGGCTTTGTGTTGGTGAATCAATACACGTACCTTCCAGGTAGCCAATACTCAGTGGCGGAGTTCTTCATCTTACGAAAATACCGTAAGTATGGAATTGGTCGCCAGGTTGCATTTCACATTTTTGATTTATTTTGTGGTTGTTGGGAAATCCATCAAGTTCATACAAACAGTGTTGCCCAACAGTTTTGGCGAAGTGTTATAAGAGCATACACAGAGAATAACTATGCCGAGACAGTAATGGAAGATACAGATTGGACAGGCATTGTTCAATGTTTTGACAATACAGCTAAATTGAGGTCTTGAGTAAAATGGTGTCAGCAATCGCAGCAGAACAAACCTGTCGGAGCGGACTATCAAGGTTGATTTGGTGTAATAGCAAAGTTGGTCGATAGCCGCTCAACAGAACCGTTAGACATTGCTACCTGGCTCTCGTCTATAACAGACTGTCACGGTGCCTCGGCACTGAGCCGCTACAATCTAGGCACTGCTGGGGTAGGTGTCGATCTGTAGGGCCCATGATTACTAAAGCATTTGCTAAAAGTTTGCCCCGGTGGGGGTGGCTGGGGCTAGGGCTGCTAACGCTGCTCTTTTTCGATGCGGTTATCAATCTTCAGGCTGAGCAACTTTGGTTTGAGGAGGTCAACTACCTGGCGATGTTTTGGCTGCGGCTCAGGTCGCAGCTGATCCTCGGCATTGTGCCTATTCTGTGCACCCTGGGTTTTACCTGGGGCAATCTGACCCTGGCCGATCGCGCTCAACCGCTCGAGAAACCGGGCGATCGCCGGACTCACGCCAGCAGTTTAGGCCTTGGTGGACTGCTGCTGTTAGGAGGCACCCTGAGCTTTTTGCTGGGCCTACAGCTGATTTACCAGGGACAAATTGCCGGCGAATTTTGGCAGCAGACCACTACCCTCTATGACTCCACCACCCCCCTGGCCCTGTGGCCTAAGCTCCAGCTGTTCAAGGTTATTGGGCAATTTTTTATCACCCAGCCCTGGCTGCTGATTGCCTTAGGCATTAGCACCGTGGCCTTTTTGCTCTATCCTCGACAGCTAGGGCGGCTGGCGGCAATGCTCATGAGCCTCGGCTACGGGCTGATTTTGGCCAAGCAGTGGCCCACAGTGCTGCTTTCCCTTGACCCGGTGCCCTACGGACAGACAGAGCCGATCTTCAACCGAGATATTGCTTTCTATATTTTTCGGCTACCGGTGCTGCGCCTGCTCGAATTTTGGGTGGTTGGCGGCCTCTTTTTCACTCTGGTCAGCGTGTATCTGGTCTATTTGCTCAGGGATAATACCCTCAGCCAGGGGCGTTTCTATGGCTTTTCAAATGCTCAGCAGCAGCACCTCTACAATCTGGCCGGGCTGCTGTTTTTGGCTACCAGCGTTAGTCACTGGCTAGGGCGCTACGACGTGCTCTACTCCGGCGAAGGCGTAGTGTATGGCGCTGACTACACCCACGTCAACGTGGTGCTGCCCGCCAACTGGTTGCTGTCGCTCTTTACCTTGGGGTTGGGGCTGGTCTTTCTCAGCCGAGGGCTGCTGTGGGCTCCGAATTACATCAACCCGATGCGCAAAGTTCCTCCCGCTGGTGTCGCTAAAGCTCCTCAGGGGTGGTGGGCGGGGATGGGGCGTACCAGTCTGTTGATCAAAGGCATCTGTGGTTACTTGGTGTTAACGCTATTGGGCCTGGTGCTGGTGCCCGCTATGGTGCAACGGCTGGTGGTGCAGCCCAACGAACTCCAGCGTGAGCGTCCCTACATTACTAATTCTATTGAGCTTACCCGCGCCGCCTTTGATCTGGAGGCCATTGAGTCAGAACCCTTTGACTCTAGCGGTGACCTCAACGCCGAAGACCTTGAGCAAAACGATCTCACCCTCGAGAACATTCGTCTATGGGACTCACGGCCGCTGCTCGACAGCAACCGTCAGCTTCAGCAAATTCGCCTGTACTACGAGTTTAAAGACGCCGACTTCGATCGCTATAACATTTTGAACCAGGAGCGCCGCTCTGAGCGCCGTCAGGTGATGATCTCAGCGCGGGAGCTCAACTACGAGCGGGTGCCCGACATTGCTAAAACCTGGGTGAACGAGCACCTGGTCTATACCCACGGCTACGGCTTTACCCTCAGCCCGGTGAATACCGCCGGCGCCGATGGGCTGCCGACTTACTTTGTTAGCGGCATTAACAACTTGCCCAGCAGCGACGAGGTGCGCCAAAGCATTCCCATTGGGGAGCCGCGCCTGTATTTTGGCGAACTCACCGACACCTACGTCATGACCAACACCCAGGTGCTAGAGCTCGACTACCCTAGCGGCAACGAGAATGTCTATACCTCTTACCTAGGACGAGGCGGCATTAACCTGGGCAGTATTTGGCGGCGGCTGTTGTTTGCCCGCTACCTGCTCGACTGGCGCATGCTGTTTACCGAAGACTTTACCGGTGATACGCGGCTGCTGTTTCGCCGCAATATTGCCGATCGCGTGCGGGCGATCGCTCCCTTTTTGCGCTTTGACACCGACCCCTACCTGGTCGCCGCTGACATTGGTAACGCCTCGCGGCAGTGGGGCACTGGCTCAGCCCACGGTAGCCGCCCCCCCAGCACGGTTAGCTTTGAAGGTTTTCGCGATCGCGACCCTAACCTCACCGTCGAAAACTACGACTCCCAGGACACTGAAGGCTATCTCTACTGGGTGATCGATGCCTACACTGTCAGCGGTCGCTACCCCTACTCTGACCCCGGCGACAACGATTTTAACTACATTCGCAATTCGGTCAAGGTGGTGGTCGACGCCTACAACGGGGCGATTAGCTTCTTTGTCGCTGACCCCAACGACCCCATCATTCAAACCTGGAGCCGGCTGCTGCCCGCCATGTTTGAATCATTGGATGCCATGCCCGACAGCCTGCGCGCCCACATCCGCTACCCGCAGGATCTGTTTTCGGTACAGGCCGACTCGCTCATGACTTACCACATGACCGATCCCCAGGTGTTTTATAACCGGGAAGACCAGTGGCGCGCCCCTAGCGAAATCTACGCCAGCGAGTCGCAACAGGTCGATCCCTACTACCTAATCATGAAGCTGCCCGAGGAGGACACCGAGGAGTTTGTGCTGCTGCGGCTGTTTACCCCAGCCCAGCGCAACAACCTGATTGCCTGGCTAGCGGCAAGATCAGACGGCGATCGCTATGGGCTGCGGCTGCTCTACCGCTTCCCTAAGCAGGAGCTGGTGTTTGGCCCCGAGCAGATTGAGGCCCGCATCAACCAGGATCCCGAAATTTCTCAGCGCATTTCCCTCTGGGATACCCAGGGATCCCAAGCCCAGCAGGGCAATTTGCTGGTGATTCCCATTGAACAGTCGCTGATCTACGTAGAGCCCTTGTACCTCGTGGCTGAGCAGAATCAGCTGCCCACCCTGACCCGGGTGATTTTGGTCTACAAAAACCGCATTGCCATGGCTTCCACGCTACAAGCGGTGCTGTCGGCGGTGTTTTTAGAGGAGCCTGAGCCAGCGACCCCAATTTTGCGTGAGCTAGGGGCAGAGCCTCCCGAAGCCGACCAGCCACTGCAACCGCTGCCGGGTATAGACACTCCCACCGGAGCCCCCGCTGAGGAGGGCCTGCTAGAGGAGGCTCCACCGGGGGGGTGACCGTCTAGGGGCGATCTAAAAACTGCGCCAGCAGCTCTTTGGCGGGCTCTACCATTGCCCAGGTGCCATCGGCTTGGCGGCGCAGGGTAGCAAAGGCCACGGTGTTGCCACTGCCGATGGGCTCGCCCTGGGACAGGTCGCCCAACTTCACCTGGCGCAGCCCGCAGAGGCGAAACAGGTAGGCGGGCACATCTGGACTCGACAAAATGATGCACTGGTTGGCGTTACCCTCGGCGGGCTGCACCTGACCATCAAACGGCATGAACACTCGATTGCCCTTGAGGTCGACCGTGATGTCGCCCAGGCCGCTCTGCACTGAATATCCCGCTAGGCGATCGCCGGGCTGCAGCGCCCACTTTTGGTGCAGGGTGATGTTGCGCGGGCCGGGGTCGGGGTTGGAACCGGAGCAGGCCGCAGACAGCAGCACGAGGGCCAGGGTCATCCCCTGCCACGGCCTCCACTCCAATTGATGGCCGCCGTCTATCCCCGTCCTTAGCTCTGTATTAGCGCCCATTGCTCGCCAGTCATAAATACACATGAACTTTAGTTCATTTATACTGAATATGCCATTGTTTTTTGGGTACAGGCCGGGGTGTAGCCCAATCGCGTCTAGAGCAGGCCAAGGCGCTAGGATATTAGGGCCGTTTGGAGGCCCACCGTGTTTTTCAGCGTTGTTACCCCTACCTACAATCGCCAGCCCATTCTGGAGAAGTGTCTGCGTGCCTTAGAAGAGCAGAGGTTTGACCCAGCGCTGATCACAGACTATGAGCTAGTCGTCGTAGATGATGGCTCCACCGATGGCACCATTGAGTGGCTGCAAGTCAATGCCGCCGAGTTTCCCCATGTGCGGCTGGTGGAGCGCCATCACCAGGGAGCGGCGGCCGCCCGCAACTACGGGGTACAGGTGGCCCAGGGGGACACCATTGTCTTTGTCGATAGCGATGTAGTTATGCCGCCGGGCAGTCTCCAGGCCCATGCCCAGGCCCTAACGGATGCTTACCAGCAATTGGGGAACGATCGCGTATTCACCGCCGGTCGCCTGGTGAACACCAGCAACTTTGAACAGCCCACTGCCGAACCCGTCAAGGTGACGGATTTCTCCAACGCCTTTTTTGATACGGCCAACCTGGCGATCGCCAGGCACTGGCTGCTGACTGCTGGTCTGTTCGACACCGAGTTTAGCCAGTACGGCTGGGAGGATTTAGAGCTGGGGGTGCGGCTCAAAAACCTGGGCGTCACCATGGTCAAAGTGCCTGAAGCCGTGGGCTACCACTACCACCCCCCCTTCTCCCTCGATCAAATTCCTAAGATGATCGACCAGGAAACTCAGCGGGGTCGCATGGGAGCAATCTTCTATAAAAAGCACCCCACCCGCGAAGTGCGCATGATGATCCAGATGACGCCCCTCCACCAGGTGCTCTGGGGTGTACTCACCGCTGGCGGCCGGTTGAATGAGCGCACCATGGCCCCCCTGTTGCGCTGGCTGATTGCCCAGGGCAAGCCTCGGGTGGCTCTGGAACTGGCGCGGGTGTTTCTCAACTGGTATACGGTGCAGGGGGTATATGCCGCCTATAGCGAACTTCAGCAGCAGGGATAGAGGGTGTACGGTTCAAGGTATAGGGTTTAGGGTCCGTATCTAGCCTCATGTCCTAAACCCTATACCCTAAATCTTTTACCCTCTACATCAACCACATTTCAGCAGCACTGGCGATCGCCATAGCCAGCATTCCAACCGCCAGGTATTGAAGCAGGGGCGGCCGAGTTTGTCGCTGACGCTCAGTGGAGCGCAGAGCACCGTAGATGTGGGGTGCTCCGATCAGAAAGAAGAACAGTTGGAGGATGTCGACCTTCCGCCGCTCCAGCGTGAAATTGGATTGGGGGTGCATCAAAAATTCTCCTTTGAGGTTGGCACTAAACGTTGGTCCGTCGTGACCAGCAAACAATGTAACACAACGTTAAAAAAACTTGTGTTGCGTCACAATGTGATCTTTTAAGCTTTCACCCTATGGGTAGGTCTTTACTAAAGGAGCGATCACAGAAGAGCGAAAAATGAAAAAAATTACCTTTTGGGCTTGAATTTTGGCGTTTTGGGCTGTTTAACCCAGATTTCACTGGCCATGTCAAAATTTTGTAGGCAGCTTTGAGCAGACTCGACGCTTCCTCACCACAGATCGGTCAGGGGCTCGTGGGTCGGAGGCAAGGATGGGTCGGGGGCGTAGCTCCAAAGTTCGAGCAGCAGCTTGGCTAGGGCTTGGCTCAACCAGTCATTGCCCTCGGGGCTGAGGTGAATGTGGTCGAAGTAGAGCGGTTCGTGGGCCGTCTGCCGAAACAAGGGCAGACCGTCGAGGTAGGGAATGCCCTCGCTCTGGGCAAAGGTGGTAAGGCGCTGGCGGGCCACCAATTCATAGTCGCGGGGGCCGTCGGGGTCAAGCTCTCGGCACAGGGGAGTCATAGCGATCGCCAACCGCCCGCCCGCAGCCTGCACCACCTGGTTGAGCTGGCGCAGGGCCTCTAAGTTGACCCCCACGCGATCGCCAGCCTGGTCATGCAGCGCTTGGAGCGCCGGGCTGGAAGTATAGCCGCGCCGACGCTGGGCCACCTCCCACAAGGCCAGGGGCGGACGGCGGGTGGGGTAGGCGGGGTTGCGACCCAGCTCGTAGCTGTTGGGGGCGATCGCAAACAGATCGTCAGTGTTGAGTACCACCAGCACCAGCTGGGCCTCAAAGGTGCCAAACCGCAGCAGGTAGCCCAGCTCGTTGCGCGGTCCCCAGGAGTTGGCCGAGGCGTTGAGCACCTCCACCGTTTCTACCCCTGGTGGATTGAGGTCGACTAACGCCTGCTGCACCTTGACCGACAGTAGCTGGCTCTGATCGGTCCACCAGCCGCCGTTGACGATCGAGTCGCCCACCATCAGCACCCGCAGGGTATCGATCGGTCGCTGGGCCGCCACCGCTGGCCCCCGCATGGAATATTGATTAATCTCAACGCGGTTACCCCGCCGTCGTAGGCTCTGGTTAGGGGCGAGGCGGTAGCCGGTGCGAGCATCGGCCACGTAGAGGGGCGGGTTGCCGAGGCCATAGCGCACCCGCAGCAGCAGCTCGACGATCGCGATCGCCACCACCCCGACTCCCAACCCCCAGAGCAAAATTTTGACCAAGGTCGCCCCTATTGCAGCACCACATTTTAGTCACATTCCCCAGAGTTGTGGCAGGGGATGGGGTGACATCTCCGAGTGGGGGTGGGTATAGGGTATAGGGTGCAAGGTATAGGGTCCTTGTACCTTGTACCCTATACCCTGCACCCTCATTGGACTTAACAGCGCAGACCAAACTACGCCAAACCGTCAACTATCAATGCTGCTCCTGCAATTCCCTGGAGCGTTGAATCAGGGGGGCCACCGGTTCAGCTTGGAGTTGGTGAGTAATGCGCTCTCGGGCCAGGGCGCGGTATTCCCAGAAGTGCTCACCAGCGGCGCACAGGCCTAGATACATGTTCAGCAGCTGCGGTTTGCGCGTCACAATTGTCCAGAGCTGACGCCAAAACTGGCCCCGCAGCTCGGGGCGGCGCAGGCCCTGGTGCCAAACTACTTGGGCTACCAGCCGCAGTCCCCGTCCGAGGGGAAACTGCATGGTCTGCCCTCGTCCCTGCACAGTGCGAATCTTGAGGCACTGCTCCATAGATCGCCGGAGGTAGTTGCTGGGCTCGTAGAGCGTCCAAAAGCCTTCGACATATTCGCGGGCAATGTCAGTCACGGGGCGGGTGGGCACAAAGTTCATCAGCGTGTTCTGGTCGCCGGTGGAGTTGTCGGTGCTGTCCATCAGGCGCTCCTCTTTTTTCAGCCGCTCCCAGAGGGCGGTGTTGGGCAGCGCTTGCAGCAGCCCCAGCATGGGTTGGGGAATGCTGGTCTCTTCGATAAAGGCCTGAATGCGATCGCCCGCCCCAGCCCGCTCGCCGTCGAACCCGAGAATAAACCCGGCGTAGATCAGCAGCCCTGCTTCGTTGATTTTGGCGCAGGCTTCCACCAGCGGATTGCGGGTATTTTGCACCTTGCGCGTGGTGGCCAGGCTGTCTTGGTCGGGGGTTTCGATGCCCAAAAACACGGCGTAGAATCCTGCGTCGCGCATCAGCTGGAGCATTTCGTCATCCTCAGCCAGGTTGACCGAGGCCTCGGTCATAAACGTAAACGGGTAGTTGTGCTCCTGCATCCAGGGGATCAGCTCCCGCAGAAACAGCTTGACGTTGCGCTGGTTGCCAATGAAGTTGTCGTCGACAATAAACAGCGAGCCGCGCCAGCCCAGGTCGTAGAGTTCTTGCAGTTCGGCCAGGGCTTGGTGAGGCGCTTTGGTGCGCGGTTTGCGGCCATAGAGCGAAATAATGTCGCAAAACTCGCAGTTAAACGGGCACCCGCGCGAAAACTGCATCGCCATCATAAAGTACTGATCCCGCTCGAGCAGGTCGTAGCGGGGCATGGGGCTGTGGGTGACATCGGGCTTGTCGATGGATCGAAAAACGCCTTCGGTTTCGCCGCGCTCCAGCGCCTCTAGAAACAGGGGCACGGTCATTTCCCCCTCGTCGAGCACGAGAAAATCGGCTCCAAAGGCCAGGGCGTCCTGAGGCACCGAGGTGGGGTAAGGGCCGCCCACCGCCACGGGTTTACCCAAGCGCCTGGCCGTTTGAATCAGCCCCTGAAAGTCGGGCTTTTGCACCAGCATGGCGGAGAGAATGACGATGTCGCACCAGGCCCAGTCGGCCTCAGATTCGGCGGTGACGTTGCGGTCGTAAAAACGAATCTCCCACTCGGTAGGCAATAGCGCTGCCACCGTGATGATCCCCAGGGGAGGCAGAACAGCCTTGAGCCCAGCGATCGCCATAAAGCGATCGTAGGACCAAAACGATTGGGGAAATTTAGGGTAAAGAAGTAGTGCTTTCATAAATCCCGTCGGTAATTTGAGTTGACTCTGAATCCGTGGGAATATTTTTTATCTAGCCAAAATAGTGGCTAAAGCGACAAAACCAGCCATTGCCCACCGCAATGACCGTTCAGATACAAAGTACTCAGTATTCCAAAAACTACTTGGTCAGTTCACCCCTCTAGGGAGAGAGCTAGTCAGTTTTTAAGGCAAAATTAACGCTTGCAGCTGGGCGATCGGTTCAAACTCACTAGCATGAATGGCTGAGCAAAATTTTAGAGGTATAGCTGAATCAAGGCATGAATCTGTAAACGTGCTAAACCTCACAGACCCCCTTATTCGGGCCTTGCGCAGATGGACCAAAGTACATAATCCAGAAGATTTGCAAACTCTAGTTCACTCCAGAACTGAATCTGGAGGAGCAGGTTTTAACTGTATAAACCGATAACAAGAGAAGACTTAAAATGAAAAGCCCATTACGACAATTTAGCTGGGCTGCTGCAAAGACTGGGGCAATAGGAGTCGAGAATTTTAGATAGGCCGAACAATTTTTTGAAAAATTGAGTAGCCAATAGGTAGGCCAGATTCTGGGGTCAGTATAGGCCTACCTTTCGTCAATTGAAAGCGAAAAGTAAACTATTAGTTACATTTCTCAATCTTGAACAACCTTTAGCGATCGCCCGACAGCGGTGCCGAATGCGCCCAGATGCACCTGCTCTTTGCCCCTGGGGAGGCAGTTCTGCAACCTATTCCACCAGCTCGCGGAACCAGTTGTCGCTCCAGAGTTCGTCGAAGGCAGGCTCGGTGCGGGCTTCTTCGCGGTAGTCGGGGTCGAGGCGCACCGCCTGCTGGAGCGCCTCCATGGCGTTGTCGAACTGGCGCTGGAGGGCATAGCACAGGGCCTTGTGGTAGTGGGCTTTGGGGTAGTCGGGGTCGAGGGCGATCGCCCGGTCAAAGCTCTTGATTGCATCCTCGTCGCGACCCAGCTTTACCAGCGCCAGCCCTCGGTTATCCCAGCCCTTGGGGGCATCGGGGTTGAAGCGGGTGGCTTTGTCAAAGCTCGCTAGGGCGTCGTCGTAGCGCTCTAGCTCAATCAGCGAGAGGCCCCGGTTGAGCCAGGCGATCGCATCGTTGGCCTGGTACTCAACCGCCTTATCAAAGGAATTAAACGCTTCCTCGTGCTGCTGCAAAATGCCGTAGGACACCCCCCGGTTGACCCAGGCCTCATGGTATTCGGGGTGAATCTCCAGGGCTTTGTCAAAGGCGGCGATCGCATCTTCGCGGCGCTTGAGGCGACTGAGCACCATGCCCCGGTTGAGCCAGGACTTGGCATCGTCGGGGGTGATTTCGGTGAGCTGGTCAAACACCGTTAGGGCGTCTTCGTGGCGGCGCAGCTCGCGAAGGATCAGGCCTTTCTGCATCAGGGTGACGGTGTGCTTGGGCTCTAGCTCCAGAGCATGGTCAAGGGAATCGATCGCCCCCTCTAGCTGATCTAGCGCTTGCTGGGCCGTGGCTCGGTTGAGCCACACCTGGGTGTTGACCGGCTGAATGTCGAGGGCTTTGTCGTACTCGGCCACCGCCAGGGCATAGTCGCCGTCCGCCAGGTAGCGATCGCCCCGGCCAATATATTCATCGGCGGTGAGAAACAGCTGAGGCCGGTTGGTCTCCAGCCGACCGATTTTATCGGTGATCATCTCAAACTGCTGCCTCGCCTCGCTCATAAACGAGTCGGCCAGGTACTGAGGTGACACCTCGCCCAAGCGGCGCATAATATCGTCTTTCTGGTGCTGGGCTTCAGCCTGGATGGCTTCCAGCCGCACCCGATAGCTCTGCTGCAAGTCGCCTAAACGACCCAGGGTGACCTCGCGCCCGGCCTCAATATCGGCCTCCAGTCGGGCAAAGCGCTCCGCCATTTCGGCCATCAGCCCGTCGAGCTGGGTGCGGGCCGCCGCCTCACGCTCGGCGGTGGTGCTGCCGAGGGTGGCCAAATCTTCGCTGAGGCGGGCATCGAAGGTGTCGATTTTGTCGAGGACGCGATCGCGGCGGGTGAAGATGGTGCCGCGCACCTGATTGAGCTGCTCGGTAAAGGCCGCTTCCATAGCCCGCAGCCCATCGAGCACCTGGAGCTGCTGCTCTCCCGCCGCCTCTTGCAACACCCGCACCTGCTGGCGAAAGGTGTTGGCGGTGCCTTCCACATCGGCCAGCAGGGTGGAACGCTGAATTTCGGCCTCGGTGGCCATCTGGCTGAGCTGACCCTGCAACGTTTGGGCCGTGCGCTGAAAGTCGTCGAGGGTGTTTTGCTGGCGAGCATCGACCTCGGCCCGGGTAGCCGTAAAGCGTTCCAGGGCCTCATCCGCTGCCCGGCGCAGGTCGCCCAGCAGCATGTCCTGCTGCTTCTCAATATCGAGTTTTAGGCCACCAAACTGAGCCAAAAACTCGTCGGCCTGACGGCGCAGATCGGCCAAGATGCGGCTGCGCTGGCCGTCTACTTCGCTGCGCAGGTTGGCAAACCGCTGGGTAAACTCGTCGATAGAGCGCTGAATGGTTTGCAGCGCCAGGTCGCGTTCGCCTAGGGCGCTGACCTGCAGATCGCCCAGCTGGCGGCTGATCTCTTCGGTCTGGGTTTGCAGACGGGTGAGACTGCCCTGGCGCAGCGACTCTAGGGCTTCGGCAATGGAGGCGGTTTGGCGCTCGACCTGGTCGCTGGCTTGGGTGGTGAGCTGTTGGCGCAAATCGGCTAGGGCCACCATGACGCGATCGCGCTCTTCCTGCATCGCCAGCGTTATCGTGCCCATCTGGTCGGCAAAGCTGGTCTCGGCGTTGCCGATCTTTTGCAGCACCGCATCCTGATGCACTTCTACGTCACTGCGCAATCGGTTCACGTCGCGCAAAAAGCCGGTCTGGTTTTCTTCCAGAGTGCGAAACACCACGTCACGCTGGAGCTGGGTATCTTTGCGCAGGGTGGTGATCTCGTCATCGGCGGTTGCCCGCAGCCCGGTCAAGTGCCCGACAAAGTTGGCCTCGGTCGACTCTAGCTTCACCTGCAAATCGCTCAGGGTCGACTGCCAGTCGTTGATCGTGCGGGCTTTGAACTCCGCCAGGTCATCCACCAGCCGGTTGAGCACCTGCTTTTTGGTCACCGCCTCTTCCTGGAAGCGATCGGTGCGGCTATTGAGTTCGGTGGCCCGCTCTTTGGCTTGGGTCAAAATGTAGTCGAGGTCACGGGTGGCGGTTTGAATCTTGGTTTCTAAATCGGTGATGTCGTTGATCTGGTTGCGCACAACGACAGAGACTTCTTGAATCACCGATCGCCGCATCAACCAGAGCATTACCACGCCAACGCTGAGCAGCAGCAGCAGGGTGCCCAGCATGACAAAGAATAGAGTGGTGGCGCGGCGAAAGGCCAGATCGGCCTCGGTGCTCAGGCGCTCTAGCTCGGCGGTGGTTGAAGCTTGGGCCAGCAGCACAGATTCCTGGGACTGGACGGCTTGAGGCCCGGCCTGTTGAGAATCCTGCGCGATCGCAGGCCGCACCACCCCGCCGCTGATCAACATCAGCGCCAGCAGCAATAGGGGTCGGGGAACATCGGCCAGGGAACGCATGGGCTGCCTCATCAGGACTGTCCTAATGGAATAGGACTAGGATACCTGATACTTCAAAGGGTTAGGGC
Source organism: Nodosilinea sp. FACHB-131 (assembly GCF_014695395.1). Lineage (GTDB taxonomy): Bacteria > Cyanobacteriota > Cyanobacteriia > Phormidesmidales > Phormidesmidaceae > Nodosilinea. Next base: position 48,851 of record NZ_JACJOF010000023.1, on the reverse strand, counting down.
AGGGGCCGGCAACATTTGGCTGGGGGTTTACCGGCCTTTAGCGGCCCTTCTAGCGGCCATAGTTGTAGCCGTTGGGCAGAATTGTTGTGCCGTCGCAGTAGCTCTCGACCAGGTCGGCCCCCGTCGCCCGGAACAGGTTGCACCGGCTGAGGTTGGCCCCGCTGAGACTGGCCCCGCTGAGACTGGCTCCGCTGAGACTGGCCCCCTCCAAATTGGCGGCGCTGAGATCGGCCCCGCGCAGATCGGCCCCGCTGAGGTTGGCCCCCTCCAGGTTGGCTTCCCGCAGATTGGCCCCGCGCAGATCGGCGCGGCCCAGGTCGGCTCCGGTTAGCAGGGCGGCTTGCAGGTCAGCCCCGTAGAGGTTGACGTCGCCCAAATGGGCTTTTATCAGGCTTGCGCCCCCCAGCTTCGCCCCGCTGAGGTTGCTGTAGGGAATATAGCTCTTGTCTAGGCAGCTACCCTGCAAATCGATCTGACGCAAATCTACCTCGAACAGTTCAGCCCCGGTCAAATCAATCGCCTTAAAGCATCGCTGACCGTTTTGATATGCCGCCAGCAGGGCATCTTTTGTAAGTCGATCCATCGCTGTTGCTGAAATCAGGGCGCAAGCCTGAGTATTTGTGCTCAACTAAACGTCATCTGCCAATGTACGCGTTTACGTTTCGCAACATGGGCGCGTTAAGCTTCTCTTCAGGTTTTTGATGCCACGGTTAATCGGGAGCCAGGCTTGCCCTTTAATCTTTCCCACGGCAGGCCGATTCACGCAATCACCAGCACCAGACCATGCACCTGCTACCCGCAGGCAAGACGCTCGACAGGGAGAGCCGGCGGGGGAACGCTCCCCATGCTTTTCCTGTAGGCTACACTGATCACACCCGTCCGGCGCGGCCCGCGATGGCCCTTTGGGTCGGACTTTGATCATCGCACCCTCCCTTCCGGCCATGCCCGACGCTCTGGTTTCCATCGCCCAGCACTACCACAGCCGTACTAAGTACGACCCCGATACCCTCAAGTCGAAGGCACAGCCCCTCGACTACAGCCGTCAACCTACTCCCTTTAAGACTTACCGAGTAGGAACCGAGATTGACCTCAAACCCTATATAGATGAGAGCAACCCGCCAGAGCCAGACAGCGAGCGGGTCGACTGGATGCGGCTATCGCGGCTGCTGATCAATGCCTATGGACTGACGGCCAAGTTTCCGACCGCCACGGGGCAGACCTTTTATCTGCGATCGGCCCCCTCAGCGGGGGGGCTGTATCCGGCGGAGATCTATATTATTTCGCGCGGAACTCGGCTGCTGCCAGCAGGGCTCTACAACTACCAGGCCCGCAGCCACAGCCTCTGGCGCTACTGGGATGATCACGGCTGGCAGAATCTACAGCGAGCCTGCTTTTGGCACCCGGCACTGGAGTCGACCCATCTGGCTCTGGTGGTGACAGGGGTATTTTATCGCTCCGCCTGGCGCTACCAAGATCGGGCCTACCGCCGCATTTGCCTCGATGTAGGCCATCTATTGGGCAATCTGGAGCTGGCTTGCGCCCTGGTTGACTATCGCCCCCACCTGGTGGCCAGCTTTGCTGACCAGGCCATGGCTGAGCTGCTCTACATTGACGCTACCCAGGAGGGGGCTTTGGCGGTGCTGCCTCTGGCCGACCTGCTGATGGTGGAGCAAAACCTGCCCTGTGCCCAGGTGGCCTTTGCTACGCCGCCCCAGACCCAGTTCCCATCGGTGCCCGATGGAGAACTGCTGAGTTACTTTCACCAGGCGACCGCCATCGCCCCCACCGCCGACGTGCCCCCGTGGGCGATGCGCCCCACGGGCGACACCCCCCAGCCCGCCGATACCCTCGAAGATAAATACAACTTGCCCTTTGGGTTGCGGGTGCCCACTACCACCGCCTCGATCGACTGGGGACCTCATCTAGAGGAGCTAGAGATAACAGTATTTAAGCGGCGGTCGACTCGGCGCTACACCGGCGGCTCAATTTCCCTAGAGGCGCTAAGGCTGTTGCTCGACTTTACCTACCAGCCCCACCACTATTGCAACCAGGGGTTTGACCCCGATCCCGACTACTGCGATCGCACCCTGGTACACACTTTTGTGGTGGCCTGTGGAGTCGAGGGGCTCGATGATGGCTGCTACTACTACGCCCCCCGCAGCGAAGAGCTGCGCCAGGTGCGCTTCAAAAACTTTCGCCGCGAGCTGCACTACCTCTGTCTGGGGCAAGAGCTGGGCCGCGACGCCGCTGCTGTGGTGTTTCACACCGCCGATTTAGAGGGGGCCGTGGCGGCCTACGGCGATCGCGTCTACCGCTACCTGCACCTCGATGCCGGGCACCTAGGCCAGCGGCTCAATCTAGCGGCCGTCCGGCTGGGGCTAGGGGTGAGCGGCATCGGCGGCTTTTTTGACGACCAGGTCAATGAGGTGCTGGGTATTCCGCCTGACGAAGCGGTGATTTATGTGACTACTCTGGGGCAGCCAGGATAGTCAGGGTAGTCTAAACAGTAGATCGTCACCCCCAGGGTTGATTGTTTCTCTGTTCTGTTGTGGCGTTGTGCTATGGCCCAGCTTCGGTCTCGAACCCCAATGACAGAAGGCCCTTTGCACCAAGAAGCGCCGCCGCGTGACCAAGCGAGTCTGCTGCTGCTGGTGGACGGAGCCGATCGCACCCAGTTCAACCCGCCCGCTGCGATCACCCCGCCTACCTGTACTTTGATCGAGGCTACTACGCTCGCCCAAGCCTTGGATCTGTGGCTCACCGGCAGGGCCGATTGGGTTATTCTGGACCTGGCCTGGGCCGAAGGCAGCGGGCTAGCATTTTTGAGCACCCTAGGCGAATGTCAGCAGCGTCCTCTGCCGGTAATCGTGCTGGTTGGGCCTGGGCAGGAGCACGCTGCCCTAGAGGCGATGAAGCTGGGGGCCGCTGACTATCTCTTGGCAGCAGACTTCACCCCTGAGGCCCTCTGGACCAGACTGGGAAAAGTTGGCCCAGGGGCACAGCGATCGATCGCCGATAGCCCGGATAAAGCTCTTCAGCACTACCAAAATCTAGTCGAAAACTCCCCCGATATTATCGAGCGGTTTGATCGCAATCTGCGCCATCTCTACGTCAGCCCAGCGCTAACCAAAATTTTGGGTGTTGATGCGGCCGTCTGTTTAGGCAAAACCTGTCGTGAGCTTAGTCTTGACGAGGCTATGGTCAACGACTGGGAAGCGGCGGCGGCCGTGGTACTGGCTACCGGAGAAAAACAGACGATTGAATTTACCACCCCGACGTTGGTTGGGCAGCGGCACTTTGAGATGGCGATCGCCCCCGAGTGGTCTGAGCAAGGGCAGATTGAGTCGCTGCTGTGCATTTCGCGTGATATCAGCGATCGAGTGGTGGCCCAGCAGACCCAGCAGCGGCTGCTCACCGCCGCCCAGGCGGCCCAGCGTGATGCCACGGCGGCGCGAGACGGTCTAGCCCGCGTGTTTGACCGCATCAACGACGGTATTATCGCCTTTGACCGCGACTCGCGCTGTGTGTACCTCAACCCCAGCGGTGAGCAAACCCTGAGGCGATCGGCGCTGCAGATCCTCGGCAACCATGTCTGGGACGAGTTCCCTGAGGCAGTGAACACCCCCATCTACGAGGTCTACCACCGCGCCATTGAGCAGCAGCAGCCCGAGTTTTTGGAATACTACTTTCCGCCCTTAGACACCTGGTTTGAGATGCGGCTCTACCCCGACAGCAACGGCACCACGGTCTACTTTACAGACATCAACGATCGCAAAGCCGCCGCCGCCAGCCGCCAAAAAACTGAGCAGCTGCGCTACGAGCTAGCTCTGCTAGAACGCATTCTAGAGTCAATCTTGGCAGGCTATTGGGATATTGATTTTATCGCCAACACCGCCTACATGAGCCCCAGCCTCAAGCTCATGTTGGGCTACGCCGACCACGAATTGTCCAATACCATCGACACCTGGCGGACCCTGATGGTGCCCGAGGATTTACCCTCTACTCTGGACAACTTCAATCAGCATGTTCAGAGCCACGGCGAGGTGCCTTACTACAACGAAGTGCGCTATCGCCACAAAGACGGTTCTATTGTCTGGATGATTTACGCTGGCCAAGTGATTGCCTGGGATGACGCCGGCCATCCCCTACAGATGGTGGGCTGCCACGTCGACATCACTCAGCTCAAGCAGACCGAGGCGCAGCTGAGAAAAAATCAGGTTCACCTCCAGGAAGCTCAGCGCATTGGTAATCTGGGCAGTTGGGAGTTTGACGTGGCCACCGATCGCATCACCTGGTCAGAGCAGGTCTATCGCATTTTTGGCCTCCACCCCGAGGCCAAACTCACCAGTTGTGAAGCCTTGCAGAGCTACTTTCACCCAGACGATCAAACCCGCCACCACCAGACCATAGAGGCTATCATCGCCACCCACCAACCCTTCGACAGCGAGTTTCGCATTGTGCGTGCCGACGGCAGTCCAGGCCATATTCATGTCAAAGGCGAAGCTCTGGTCGACGGCGCCGGCCAACTCACCCACCTGACGGGCACCGTGCAGGATATTAGCGATCGCAAGCAGCACAACGCTGAGATGCAAAACCTGTCGCTGCGCCTCTCTCTGGCCCTTAAATCGGCAGGCATTGGTACCTGGGAGAGGGTCTTGAGTACTGACGAAGTCATCTGGGATCAGTGCCTGGTTGACCTGTATGGCTTTGCTCGCCTGGGGCGGCAGGCCACCTACCAAGACTGGCGGGCTCAGGTCTATGCCGACGACATTGACTGGGTTGAAGCCGCTAACCAGGCTCTCATCGACAGCAACGCCCCCTATGACGTGGAGTTTCGCATCTGGCGGGGCGACGGCAGCCTCGGCTGGATTCGCTCTAGCGCCCTGGCCCAGCGAGATGCCTACGGCCGCCCCGTGAGCATCGTCGGCATTAACTACGACATTACCGACCAAAAACAGTCCGCCGTCGAGCTTGAGGACATCTCAGCTCGGTTAACTCTAGCCCTAGAATCGGGGAGCTTTGGCTGTTGGGACTGGAATGTCGTTACCAATGCCATCAACTGGGATCAGCGCCTGATCGAGCTATATGACTTTGATGAGGAACGGCCTACTACTTACCAAGACTGGCGCAATCGGGTTCACAGCGACGACCTGCAGGCGGTAGAAGCAGCCCTTCAGGCCGCCCTGGCTAATGATGTCGCCTATGACAGTGAGTTTCGCATCTGTCGCAGTGACGGCGAGCTGCGTTGGATTAAGGCCAGCGCATTGGTCTATCGCACCCCCGAGGGGCAGCCCCTGAGCATGGTAGGCATCAACTACGACATCACTGAGAAGAAGCGCGCCGAAACTCAGCTACAAGACCTGTCGCTGCGGCTGTCGTTAGCCCTAGAGTCAGGACGCATTGGCGCTTGGGACTGGGATCTCCACCAGGCGGTTCATTGGGACCAGCGCATGTACGAAATTTGGGGTTTCGAAGACCTGGGTCAGGCTGCCGTTTTCGAGGACTGGGCTAGCCGCGTGCATGGCGACGACTGGCCCGCCGTCGAGGCAACCATTCACCAAGCCCTGAAAGACGGCTTGCCCTATGACATCGAGTTTCGGTTTTACCGCCCCGACGGTGAGCTGCGGTGGGTACGCGCCGCGGCTATGGTGCAGCGATCGCCCGCCGGAGCGGCCCTGGCAATGGTGGGCATCAACTACGACATTACTGATCAGAAGCGGGCCGAAGCCGAGTTGCTGCGCACCACCGCCCAGCTCAGGGCGTCTAACCACGAGCTAGAAGCCTTTGCCTACTCGGTCTCCCACGATTTGCGCGCGCCGCTGCGGGCGATTGATGGGTTTAGCCGCGCCCTGGTCGAAGACTACGGCGACCAGGTTGGGGAAGAGGGGCACGATTATTTCAACCGGATTCGCCACAATGTCGGCCGCATGGGGCAGCTGATTGACGACCTGCTACGGCTGTCGCGGGTGTCGCGTCAGGCCATGACCTACGTGCCCGTTGACCTCAGCGCCCTGGTGCAGGAGCAGATCGATGAGCTGCAACGGGTCGATGCCGATCGCACCGTCACCGTCACCATCGCCCATGGGCTTACGGTGACCGCCGACCCGACGCTGATGCGGGTGGCGATCGCCAACCTGGTGCAAAACGCCTGGAAATTTACGGCCCACCAGGCCAGCGCCCGCATTGACTTTGGGCTCGAAAGGCAGCGGGGTGAGCCCGTCTACTACCTGCGCGACAACGGCGCCGGGTTTGACATGGCCTATGCCGACAAGCTATTTGGCGTGTTTCAGCGTCTGCACAACACCGACGAGTTTCCCGGCACCGGCATTGGCCTAGCGACGGTGCAGCGGGCGATTCACCGCCAGGGGGGGCGGGTTTGGGCCGAGGCCGCCGTCGAGCAGGGGGCCACCTTTTACTTCACCCTGCCCCAGGTGGTCCTAGGGGCTGAGGTGCAGCCATGACGGCGCTGCGCCCCATTCTGCTGGTGGAAGACAACCCCGACGATGAGCGCCTTACCCTGCGCGCCCTGCGCCAGGGCCACCTGGCCAACCCTATAGTAGTCGCCCACAACGGCGAAGAGGCCCTGCGGCAGGTATTTGACTCAGCCCTCTTGCCCTGCGTGGTGCTGCTCGACCTCAAACTGCCCAAGGTCAATGGGCTAGAGGTGCTGCAGCAGATTCGAACCAGCGATCGCACCCGACTGCTGCCGGTCGTCATTCTCACCTCGTCTAGCGAAGACCGGGATATCATTGAAAGCTACAGCCTGGGCGCAAACAGCTACGTCCGCAAGCCTGTAAACATTGACGAGTTTACTGAAGCCGTGCGCCAGCTCGGCCTCTATTGGGCATTGATAAGTGAGCTGCCTCCCACGTTGCCATGACTGTTGCCGAACCCTTACGGGCGCTGATTGTAGAAGATTCCGACGACGATCTGCTGCTGCTGCTGCGAGAGCTGCGGCGGGCGGGGTTTGCCCCCACCTGGGTGCAGGTGCAAACGGCGGCTGACTTCCGTGCGGCGATCGCGTCTGAGGAGTGGGATGTGGTGCTGTCTGACTATCAGCTACCCCAGTTCAACGCCCCTGCGGCCTTGGAGATACTTCAGCAAAGCTCCTGCGACCTGCCGTTTATTGTCATATCGGGCACCGTGGGGGAGGCCACCGCCGTGACTATGATGCGGGCCGGAGCCCACGACTACGTGATGAAAGACAATCTCTCTCGCCTCGCCGAGGCGGTGCGGCGCGAGGTACGTGAGGCCCACAGCCGCCGCGATCGCCGCGCGGCCATGACCGAGTTAGAGCGCACCCGAGAGCTGCTGCACCTGGCCATCGAAGGCTCAGGGATTGGCATTTGGGATTGGCAGGTGCAAACCGGGGAAGTCTGGGTTAGCGATCGCTGTGCGGCGCTGATGGGCTACAGCACTGGCGACCTCGGCCCCGCCCGCATTGATACCTGGCAGCGGTTTGTCCACCCCGATGACTGGGGCCGCAAAAAAGTCGCCCTGCAGCGCCACTTTGAGGGCGACACCCCTGCCTACGACTGTGAGTTTCGGCTGCGCCACCGCCAGGGCCACTGGGTGTGGGTGCTCGACCGGGGCAAAGTCGTCGAATGGGATGACGCCCAGCGCCCCCTGCGCATGAGCGGTACCTATACCGACATTACTGAGCGGCGGCTGGCCGAGGCCGAGCACCGCCGCGTGGCCGATCAAATGCTGTTTAATAGCCTCCACGACGCCCTCACCCAGCTGCCCAACCGCAACTTTTTGATGCAGCGGCTCGAACTGGCCATTCAGCGCTGCCAGCGCGGTAGCCAGCGCCAGTTTGCGGTTCTGTTCCTCGATTTGGACCACTTCAAGGTGATTAACGACAGCCTCGGCCATCTAGCGGGAGATGAAGTGCTGGTGCTGGTGGCTCAGAAGCTGCGATCGCTCATTCGCACCAGCGACCTGGCCGCTCGCCTTGGGGGCGACGAGTTTGTGCTGCTGCTCGAAGACCTCGACACCCTGCACGAGCCCGTGCGCATTGCCGAACGGCTGCTGCAAGAGTTGCAAGTGCCCCTGACGGTAGGCGGGCACAACGTCTTTCTCAACGCCAGCATCGGCATTGTCATGGGGGTGGGCGACTCCCACACCCCCTCCGACTCCCTCCGCGACGCCGATATTGCCATGTACCGAGCTAAGGCCCAAGGGCGAGGCCGCTACGTGGTGTTTAACGAGTCGATGCACCTGCAAGCCCTACAGCGGCTCCAGCTCGAGCAGGAGCTGCGCGACGCCATTGATCGCGATCAGCTAGTGCTCTACTACCAGCCCATCTTTCACCTCAAAACCAAGCAGATCTCAGGGTTTGAGGCTCTGGTGCGGTGGCAGCACCCCGATCGCGGCTTCATTTCCCCCGACAGTTTTATCCCGATTGCTGAAGAGACCGGGCTGATTGTCCCCCTCGATCGCTGGGTCTTGGGTCAGGCCACCCAGCAGCTGGCGATTTGGCACCAGCGCTACCCCCACCGGGCCGATCTGACGGTGAGCATCAACTTTTCGGTCAAAGACCTACTGCGTACCGATCTGCTCAGTGACCTGACTCGCATTTTGGGACAGACCGGGCTTCAGGGCCACCACCTCAACCTCGAAATCACTGAAAGCACCCTGATCGAAGACATTCAGGCCATGGTAACGATTTTGCAGCAGCTCAAACACCACGGCTTTACCGTCACCATCGACGACTTTGGCACCGGCTATTCATCCCTCAGCTACCTGCACCAGCTCCCTGTCGACGCCCTCAAGATCGATCGATCCTTTGTCATGGCCATGGAGGCCAACCGCCGCAACTCTGACATCGTGGAGACCATTATTACGCTGAGCAATCGCCTGGGAATGGCCGCGATCGCCGAGGGTGTCGAAACTGAGGCCCAGCTCTGCCACCTGCAACACCTGAGCTGCGAGCTAGGCCAGGGCTACTGGTTTGCCAAACCCCTGCCCGCCGAAGAGGCCGAAACCCTGCTGATGCCAACCCCCGCTAGCACTGCGGCTCCACACTAGCCCGAGCCTGCTCTCCGCCCTACTCCGGAAAGAAAAAGTCGGTGGGCTCTTCGTCCTCTTCGGCGGCAATGTAGCTGCGGTAGTACTCCTCTAGCTCTGCTGCCCCAATCGAGCGTTCGGAGGGGTTCTCAAAGAATGTCTTCACCTTCAGGTAGCGCCGCAGCCCCTCGGCTCCGGCATCATGCTGGGTAGCCGCCTTAAAGTCGTCGGGGAAGGTGTCGCTAATCTGTAGCCACGCCTCTTCTAAAACATCCTCTACGTCTTCGTTGGGGGCGCTCTCAATTAATGCCTCTAGCCCATCGAGAATGTCAATTAGCTTGAGAATTTCTGGAATTTTCTCCGAATCAGACATTGAGCCGTGCATGGATAGCGCTAAACAACCGCGAATGCTTAGGAAAATCTTAGTGGAGTATGGGCCCAATTGATCGGTCCTGGGCGAGAGAATCTACCTGTCAGCAGACAGATTCTCCCACCCTAGGGTACTGCCGTCACTAGGGGCTTTCCTCAAGGCATGGTCATGCCGCGCTGGGGCTCTAGGGCGGCACGCCACTCGCGCAGGCGCAGCTGGGCTTGGGCGTAGGCTTCGGTTTGAGCAGGCACGGCCTCGGCCAGGGTGATCGCCCGGCTGGGGTTAGTCACGGCTTCGGTTTCAGCTAGGCGCAAGATGTCCCAGCTCCAGCGGGTGAGGGCCTGGGTCGATTCGGCCCGCTGGGGACTGCTTTCGGGCACCTGCTGGGCCAGCCGGATTGCATCGACCAGGGCCCCCACGGTACCCAGCTGAGCCGACTGGTAGGCCTGCTGCAATAGCTGCTGCCCCTGGAGCTGACTCCGCCAGGTTTGAATGTTGGCCTGAGCATCGCTGTGCAGGGCGCGACCTGAGCCAATGCGCGAGGCTACCGCTACGGCTTCGGCTAATCGGCCCTGGGCGGCGAGCTGGCGGGCCTGGGCCAGCAAAGGACCGTCTTCGGCCCGCTGGAGGTCGGCCCGCCATTGGCTAATCTCTTCCTGAGCTTCGTCGTAGAGGGCGCGGCCAGAGCCAATCTGGCGAGCGGTGGCGATCGCCCCAGCTAGATCTCCTACCTGGGCCTGCTGCTGGGCCTGGCTGAGAATGGGCCGATCTTCGCTGGTTTCGATCTGACTTCGCCAGCGGCTAATTTGATCCTCAGCGTCATCCCAGGCAGGGTTGGCGCTGGACACTTTTTGGGCTTCAATAATGGCGGCCTGGAGGTCGGCGATGGTGCCGGGGGTTGCCACCTGTCGGGCCCACTCTAGCTGCGATCGCCCATCCACTTCTTCCTGCCAGCGGCGCATCAGGCCTTGGGCCTTGTTGTAGAGGGGGCGATCGGCCCCAATGCTCTGAAGGCGCACAATCGCTCCCTCCAACCCGCTGATGCCGCCCTGCCACGACAGCTGGCTAGCGTCAATCAGGGTGCGCATATCGGCAATCTCGGCCCCCATACTCAGCGACGCCGGAATGGCTTCGAGCATCTGCCCTGCTGCCTCGGCGTCGCGCCGCTCTAGGGCAGATTCAGCCATATCCAACAGGTCGCGCCCAAACTGGCGAATCACCGTCTGCGCTTCAGCATAAACTGGGCTCTTGCTATCGATGCCCTGGGCGATCGCTAGGGCCTCCTGCATGGCTTTGACCGTGCGCTGCCGAGCCAGCTCTTTGGCCTTGCCGAGCTTGTTGAGATCTTCCCGGGCGGCGGTGATTTTATCGGTCAGCTCGTCGTACTTGGTGGTTTGCCAGTGGGTATTGTCTACGTCCAGCAGCTGAATGGCCTTGGCGAAAGCATCTTGAAAAGCCAGCGCCTTGAGGTCGGCCTCAGCGGCCTGGTAGATAGTTTCGGCGTCTTTCCAGATTTGGTTCCAGTCGCTGACCTGCTGGCTGACAAGCTGGGCCGCAGCGGTGTGGTTAGGAATGCGCTGGGCGATCGCGATCGCCTCAGCCAAATCGCCCGCCTGAAACGTGGTCTCGGCCAGCGCCAGAATCTCTTCAGACCAGTCTTCAATGCGTAGGTCGATCTCGCCTCGTAGGGGGTGATCGGCGGGCAAAGACTCTAGCAGGGCGATCGCTTCTAAATAGCCCTCCACCGTGGCCTGCTCGGCGTAGGCTTCGGCGCACTGCAATCGGGTCGTTGCCGAGGCCGTAGGCCAAAAAATCGCCCGGCAGTTGGGTAGGTTAGGAATCCGAAATAGGCTGATGGCCGACATTGCCCCCACCCCGGACACCAGTACCAGTACACCCACCGACCAGACTGGCCAGGTTTTTGCCAGCCGCTGCACTAGGGCGCGACGCGGCCGCGACTGCACAGGGGCGACAGCCGCACCGTCATCGGTTCGCTGCCGCAGTTCAGCCAGGGGATCGTAGCGGGGCGACCCTGGGTCACGGACGGGGAGGCCCGGGGGCAGCGGCACAGGTCGAGAAGACCCATGGGTTGGCCCTGGATAAATCGGTCGCTCAGAGGTGTCTTGGTCCGAAGCCATACCCGCTTCCTGAGAGTGGCTCACTGCTAGCCAAGGGGACGATAAACCCGCCCAGCTAGAGGCGCAGTGAAAGTCAGCCCTAGTATAGCCATGTCTTGAATAAACGCAATGCCTAGCCGCCCACCTGGTCTTTGTACTCGTCGGCGGTGAGGGCGTCATCGAGATCGTCGAGGTCGGTAGCTCTAATTTTAACCAGCCAGCCGTCGCCATAGGGGTCATCGCCAATCTGCTCAGGGGCCTCGATCAGCGCTTCGTTGCGCTCTAGCACCTCACCAGAAACCGGCGATTTAAGTTCTTCCACCGCCTTGACCGACTCCACCGTGCCAAATTTTTCGCCCTTTTCCAGGCTGTCGCCGATTTCAGGCAGCTCTAAGAAGACAATGTCCCCCATCTGGTCGAGCGCAAAGGCGGTGATCCCCACGGTGACAATGCCCTCGTCGTCATCGGTGCGGGCATATTCGTGGCTGTCGAGATATTTCAGGGTTTCAGGATATTCAAATGCCATAGCGTAACCTCATATCGCCCCAGGAAGAGTAGTTTGTAGCGCAGCTACCGTGCAGAGTTGATAGAATCCAGTGTCAGTGTGCCACGAGACGGCGGTTTTGGCGCAGGGAATGACGGATGAGTGGATGGGTAGATAAGGGAGGTAGGGGAGATGCTTGACTTCTCCATCTTCCTCATCCCCCTCACCTTCCCCACTCCTCACTTCGCCCGATAAAACGGCCGCTTCACCACCGTCGCCCCTTGGGGTTCACCGCGCACCTCGACCTCAAGGACCTGGCCTACCTTGGCCAGGGGAGCGGCGACGTAGGCTAGGGCAATGGGGATATTCAGCGTTGGGGCCAGGGTGCCGCTGGTGATGGTGCCGACGCGATCGCCCTGGTAGAGCACTGGGTAATCGTGGCGGGCGATATGGCGACCCGTCATCGCCAAGCCCACCAGACGACGGCTGACGCCCTCGGCCCGCTGCTGCTCAAGCACCGATCGCCCGATAAAATCTCCCTTTTCATCCAGATGCACCAGCCAGCCCAAGCCCGCCTCTGGGGGGCTGGTGGTGTCGTCGATGTCCTGGCCGTAGAGGGCCATGGCGGCCTCTAGGCGCAAGGTATCGCGCGCTCCGAGGCCGCAGGGGGCAGCACCGGCCTCTGTCAGGGTTTGCCACAGGGCTAGGGCAGTGTCGGGGTCGGTCATGATTTCAAAGCCGTCTTCACCGGTATAGCCGGTGCGGGCGACCCAGGCCATCTGCCCCAACAAAGCCGTGTCTCGATGAGCAAAGCGGCCTAGCGCGTTCAGCTCAAGGCTCGTATGGGGCTGGAGCAAGGCGGCGGCGGCGGGCCCCTGGATGGAGATTAGGGCGCGATCGCGCGATTCATCCACCAGCTCTATCCCTGTACCCGCCAAATGCTCTAGCAGCCAGGTTTTATCCTTGTCGGTGGTGGCAGCATTGACAATCAGCGCTACAGTCTCCAAACCCGTTCCTGAGCCAACGGGCGATGACTTCAGGTAGACGATCAGATCGTCGATAATGCCGCCCTCGGGGTTGAGCAGCACGGTGTACTGGGCCTGGCCCTGGGTAAGTCGCCCCAGGTTAGAGGGCACTAAGGTTTGTAAGGCAGCAATTACGCCCGGCCCTCGCAGCTCAAACTTGCCCATATGAGAGATGTCGAATAGCCCAGCCCGCTGCCGTACTGCCTGGTGCTCTTGCTTGATGCCGCTAAACTGCACAGGCATAGACCAGCCAGCAAACTCAGTCATGCGCGCCTTTTGCTCGACGCAGGCAGAATAAAGAGGCGTTTGCAATAATGTCATGGGGGGAATTCTAGGGGCATCCAGTAGTGTACTGAGAAAATCCCTGACTGATTAGGGCTTTATACCCTTGCCGCCCCAGAGTCTTTTGGTAAAGGTATGAAGGTCTGTGGTTACACAATGTTGCCGTGCCGTTTTGCGCAGTGGTGGCATGGCATTAGCGGTAAGCCCAACTACCTACCGCAGGTGTAACGCCTGTTCCCTTAATTGTGTTTCCCATGATTGCTCTTATGCCCCACGGGTCGTGTTTCCTGTGGGATCTCCAGCTGACGTCTCTGCATGTGGTTAGTGACTTAGCAGTAGCAATAGCCTACTTTTCGATTCCGCTGCTGCTGCTGTTGAACCGACAGCACATCGACACCCAGATTCGGCCGGTGCTGCTGCTCTTTGCGGCCTTTATCTTTAGCTGTGGCATTGGCCACTGCCTGCGTGTGTGGAACATCTGGCACACCAACTACTGGCTCGAAGGCGCGTGGACCTGGATTACTGCCATGATTAGCCTGTACACTGCCTGGGAACTCAAAGGGTTGGTGCCACAGCTGCTCAACACCCACAAGGACCTGGTCACCATTCGGGCGCTGGTAGAGCAAGATCCCCTCACCGGCATTGCCAACCGTCGGGGGCTAGAGGCTGCCCTAACGGCCCTAGTCTATCAGCCGGGGGCAACGGGCCACACTCTCATGCTGCTCGACCTCGACGGGTTCAAAGACATTAACGACACCTACGGCCACAGCGTGGGCGACCAGCTGCTTCAGGCCGTCGGGCAGGTGCTCAGTCGCCAGATTCGCACCACTGACCTGGCTGCCCGCATCGGCGGTGACGAGTTTGCCCTGCTCATGGTGGGTTGTCTGCCCGAAGAAGCCTTAGATAAGGCCGAGGTCATTCGCCAAGAGATTTTGCAGATCACTATGCCCCAGCTCCAGCCTCCCAGCCGTTGCCCACTGGTCTCGGTCAGCATTGGCATCAGCGGCTTTACCTCCGACCAGGGCGTTACCCAGAGCTATCAACTGGCCGACGCGGCCCTCTACGCCGCTAAGTACAACGGCAAAAACCAGATTAAGGTAGCCTCTCCCGTGGTTGCATAGATTTGCCCTAATTTCTGATAAACCCACCCAGGTCGGGCCGGTAACGAGCCACAAACCCACCCTGGGCGTCGTATACGGCCACCTGACGGTCAACTTGGTGACTGGCGGTAATAATCTGCTCAATCAGCTTTTGGGAGTTGGAGTTGAGCTGATTGGTAAAGGCAAAGGTGCCGTCCGCCGCCGGTGGGGTAATGGCCTGGCGCAGGGGCTCGGCGTACTGGCTAGAGAGCACCACGCGAATCTGGCTGGCATCTTCACGCACCGTGCAGGGAGTGGCGGAAAACTCGCAGAGCTGGGCTAGGTTGGTGGTTAACGTTTGCAGCGCCACGGCGGTGCGAAGGCGATTTTGGGCGTTGGCCAAGGCCGGCTGGTAGGTTTCCAGCAGCACCCCGCCCTCCGCCGCCAAGATGGTGTCAGCGGGAATTTGCCGAGCGCTGGCCACCGCCTGACGCCACTGGGTCACCGCTAGGGTCCACTGGCCCTTGGCCTCGGCAGCTGCGGCGCTGCGGGCAGCCTGCACCGCCTGGTGATAGTTTTGGGCACCGGCCTCCTCCAGGGTAGAGCGGCTGCTGGCGCGGTTGAGCTGCCCCTGGTAATCCTTAATCTGAGCCTGGGCTTCGTCATAGACCACGGTGCCCTGGGGAATCAGCGACAGTCCGTTGATCGCAGCCTGCCACTCCTTGGCGGCCAGTTGCCAACCTGCCAGGGAGTTGGCGGTTTCCATGCGTTGACGAGCCAGGTCGCCAGTTTGAATAGCGGTGTTAAAGTTGGCCTCGGCCTCCTCTTCGGCCACGATGCGGCGGCCAATGGCGCTGTAGTTAGCCCGATATTCGCGCAGCTTTTGCTGGCTGTAGTCAAAGGCTGGGCTGTCGACAGAAACGGTGCTGAGCCGGTCGATCGCCTGCTGCCAGAGCAGGTGCACCTTAACCCATCGCTCCACGGGGTGGGGCGGCGATTGACTCAGGTTAGCCGCCTCATTGGCCAACGCCTGGGCGCGAACAATGGCGTTGAGGAAGACAATGTTGCCCTCGTAGCGCGCCAGGTCGCCCTGGGCTGTGTCGTAGTAGGCCGACCAGGTGGGAATGGGGGTGAGCATATCGATCGCCGTTTGGAGGTCGGCCTGGGCCGTGGCCAGGTCATCGCCGGTCGGATTGCCGATCAGAGTAGCTTGGGCCAGCTCATAGTATTCGGTGGCCTCAGCGAGGCGATCGCAGCTCCCGACTACACAGGGGCGCGATAGGGCGTAGGCAAAGGCCCCGCTGCCCACCAAAATTAGCCCTGCTAGGCCATAGCTCCAGTAGTCCCGCAGCGATCGCAGCCCGTGGCGAGCCCAACTCCGGCTGCGCTGTCCCCACCCTGGCCCTGCGGGGGGCTGCACCGCCGCATCGGGCAGCGCTAGGGCCGCATCACTAAATCCAATTCCAGGGGAATCCGTTCTGGCGTTGGCCTCGGCAGCACTGACGTTGGGGTCAACGGCTTCAACCTCAGACAACTCAAAGGCCCCGAGATCGTCGGGACGACCACCGGCAGCATCAATCTCAATATCATCCGCCTCAACCTCAACAGCCGTATCGATCGCAGCGGGGGCAGCGGTTGCCGGAAAAATCGCCTGTACCGCATCCCGGGGGTGCCAGGTGAACGTGTGCATCGCATAGGGCTGAGCGACCGACTTGAGTTTGAGATAAACCCGCACCGCTAGAGCATCGACCGCCGCCCAGTCGGCATCCGGCAACCCCACCGTTGGCACCAGCTCCCGAAACGCCGACTCCAGATCCTTCAGTAAAGCCCTAGGTGCATTCGCCTCCGGGGCCTTGTGCTCCGCCAGCAGCAGCAGCCGCCCCGCCCGCTCTGAACAGTCGAGGGTTAGCCCAGGGTAGAGTTTCGTCTCTTTGAGGTAGATGGCAAAGGCCCGCTGCAGCGGTTCAAAGCCCGTGTGGGTGGAGGGTGATAGTGAGGTCATGGCGTACCGATGGATATTGCCCCAAGCCGTAGTGCTCCAAAGCGTGAACGACCAGACTGAACAACCCAGGCGGAGAACCCCAGGTTGTTTAAAGTGCTCCCAAGCCTAGGCTTAACCCTGAGTTGTACTGTTGCGGCTGCTCCCAACGCCCAGTCTGTGGCCTAGCCCAAGGACTAACCCGAGTGGGGCAGGGACTTCCTTAGTGAGTATGCTAGTGCAAGGTTGATATTCTGGGACAAGATATCTGGGGTGATAGATCGCGGTGCTGATTCTAATTGTGGAAGACGAAGCCGAAATTGCCCGCCTGATTCGGCTTTACCTCGAAAAAGAGGGTTTTACCTGTGAAGTCTGCGACGACGGCGAAACTGCCCTGCGCTACCAGCAGACTCTCCAGCCCGATCTGATGATTCTCGACGTCATGCTGCCCAAGCTCGACGGTCTGGAGGTGTGCGCCCGCGTGCGCCAGGGGCCAGGGGCCAAAGACCCCTACATTCTCATGCTCACAGCCCGGGGCGAAGAAATTGACCGCATCATTGGTCTGTCTACTGGAGCCGATGACTATCTAGTCAAGCCCTTTAGCCCCAGGGAACTGGTGGCCCGGGTGCGAGCCCTGCTGCGCCGCAGCCTGCGTCACAGTCAGGAGGCCCCCGCTCAGACCTACCGCACGGCTCACTTTAGCCTCGACCTCGACCAGCGCACCGCTCATCGCCAGCTTGACTCTGGCGACTTAGAACTGCTCGATCTCACCCCTCTAGAATTTGACCTGCTGTCCACCTTTATGAGCTACCCCGGCCGGGTCTGGAGCCGCCACCACCTGATCGAAAAACTCTGGGGCGAAGACTTCTTTGGCGACGAGCGCGTCGTCGATACCCACATCGCCCGCCTGCGCAAAAAGGTTGAACCCGACTCGTCGCAGCCCACCTTTGTCAAAACTGTGACCGGTGTGGGCTATCGGTTTGAGGATGAGGCAGGGTAGGACTGTAGAGGGGTTGAGGTACAGGGTTTAAGGTTCAAGGCGTCGCCGTAAACCCTGTACCTTGTACCTTGAACCCTACTCCACTTCCCCATGTCCCTCTGGCAGCTAGACCAAATTCGCATTGTCCTGGTCGAGCCGGCGGGGCCTTTAAACGTGGGTGCTACGGCGCGGGTCATGAAGAATATGGGGCTGCGCCATCTGGTGTTGGTCAATCCCCAATGCGATCCGGCTGCGGAGGAGGCCCAGCGCATGGCAGTGCACGGTGGCGATGTGCTGGCAGCGGCGACTACGGTGTTGAGCCTGCCTGAGGCGATCGCGGGGTGTGAGCGGGCGATCGCTACCACCGGTCGCCTGCACCGTCAAGACCAGCCCCTAGAGCTGCCGGAGACCGCTCTGCCCTGGCTGCTGCCCCCTACGCCAGCCGAGAGTTTTGCCGCCGCCCTGATTTTTGGCCCCGAAGACCGGGGGCTGAGCAATGACGAACTGATCTATGCCCAGCGCTGGGTGCGCATTCCGGCCAGCGACAGTTACCCGTCGTTAAATCTGGCCCAGGCAGTGGCGGTCTGTGCCTACTTGCTCCATCGGGTGGCAATGGCTGAGGCGCTAGGGGCAGCGTTTCCGGCCGTGGAGGTGGCGGCGACGACGGGGCATTTGGCCCCTCTGGAGCAGATAGAGGGCTTTTATCAAGATTTGGAAATCGTTTTGCTGAAAATCGGTTATCTTTACCCCCATACCGCCGCAAGCCGCATGGCTAAACTGCGGCGATTGCTGCATCGAGCCGGTCCCGATCGCCAAGAATTGGCTATGCTTAGGGGCGTTTTGCGGCAGATCAACTGGGCAGCCAGCCAGGCTCCCACAAACGACTAATCCTCGATCGCAGCGACAGACGGGTGAACGGGCACACAGGGCAAAAGGCACAGGGCGAAAGACAATGGCACAGTACGACGATCCTCGCAATCCATTTTCGGCAGGCCGTCCTCAGGCGGGCTCGCCCTGGGGAGAGTCAAACCCCAGGCCTAGCCCTGGTCGCGACGAGCTTCAGCTGCCGGGCGAAGCCGACCCCGGCGGCTGGGGCAATGACGGGCAGCAGCGCCCGTCGCCCGAGGCCCGCCGCCGCAACCAGTGGCGGCAGCACCAGCAGCTCGCCCCCGACTTCGGCCCAACTCCGGTGGAGCCCGACGAGCCGGTCATTCGCCCTACCCCCCGCAACGCTTCGTTGCCAACCTTCCGCCGGGGCCCAGCCCAGCCCAGCAGCCCCAAGCCCGCTGCGCCCAAGGGGCGGATCTTTGAGCCTCGCCCGGCTCGCGTGGTTCAGGCGGCTCCGCCGAGCCCGCCTCGACCTGGTGCCCCGCCGCTGCAAATGCATCCCCACAGCATTCACCCCAGCACCTTGAATCCCAACGGTGCGATCGCTCCAGCGGGAGGGCAGACCGTCGCCAGAGCCCTGCCCCCCAACGTCACCCCCCTACGTCCTCAGTCTCGACGCGCGGCGATCGCTCCCACTGCCCCTCCAACCCAGCGGGTTGGCCTATCGGCCCCCGGTGTGCTGGAAGAGGCGGCTAACCCCGGCGGTGCAGGCGACAGTTCGATGCCGCCCCGACGATCGCGGGCGGCGACGGCCCGGCGACGGCTGGCCAATCCTCCCCTGCCGCTGCTCTATCTGATTCGCCTGATTATTTTGGGGGTGGGGGTAGCGGCGATCGCCGGCACCCTGCTATCGGTGCTCAGTCCCAGCAACGTGGCTGCCCCTGGGGAAGCTACCCCCGCCGCCGCCCAGGCCAAGCCCGGTCGCGCCGCTGGTGGTTCTCTGGTGCAGGGCACCGCTGCCACCGTGGCCGATCTGCGCCTGACCGGCGAAATTTCTCATCTCAAGGGCGAGCTTGAGCAGCTGTCCACCCTGACTCCGGGCCTCACCCCAGTCAGCTTTGCTGTCGATCTCGATTCGGGCCAGTATATCGACTTGGGCGGAGCCGAACCCGTTGCCTCGGCCAGCACCATTAAGGTGCCAATTTTGGTGGCTTTTTTGCAGCAGGTCGACGCGGGCACTCTAGCCCTCAACCAATCCATGGCCCTGCAAGAGGAGTACATGGCGAACGGCTCAGGCACCCTGCGCGGTGAAGCGGTGGGCACCGAATACACCGCCCTAGATATCGCCACCCGCATGATTGTGACTAGCGACAATACCGCTACCAACATGATGATTGCCGCCCTGGGAGGCATTGAGGCGCTCAACCAGACCTTTACCGCCTGGGGGCTAGAGCACACCGTGCTGCGCAATGCTCTGCCTGACCTAGACGGCACCAACACCACCAGCGCCAAAGACCTGACCCTGCTGATGGCCCTGATTGACCAGGGGGGGCTGCTGACGCCCAGGTCGCGCGATCGCCTCTTCAGCATCATGCAGCGCACCGAGAATGAAAGCCTGATTCCCTCCGGCATTCGCGATGGCTCACTGCTAGCCAACAAAACCGGCGATATCGAGGCCATGCTGGGCGATGTCGCCCTAGTCGATGTGCCCAACGGCAAGCGCTACGCCCTAGCCGTACTGGTGCAGCGCCCCTCCAACGACGGCCGCGCCAGCGAGCTCATCCGCCGCATGACCGAAACCATCCACGCCGAAATGGCCCAGCCTGTGGCCCCCGTTGGCGGCAGCGGCGCCACCCCCGCCCCGCTCAGCCCCCCAGGAGAATTTGAGACTGAACCTCTACCAGAGGCGTTTGAGACTCAACCTCCCCAGGAATATGAGGATCCCTATTCCCCAGCTCCGGTGGATTTGGCCCCACCCGATCGGGCACCGGCGCGGGATGAAATTCCGCCTGGTTAGGGATTGGGTGAGGGGTGGGGGAGATGAGGAAGATGGAGGAGATGGGGAGAAAAGTTCTGAACGCTTAGTTTTAAGTTTTGAATGTTTTGTGTACAACCAAAACTTAAACTTCAAAATTCAGAACTTAAAACTCTCCTCTCTATCTCCCTCATCCTCCCTATCTCCCCCATCCCCTCATTCTCAATACAAAAACCGCTCGTGGCGAATCACGTCTTCGCCTTCGAGCTGGTCGTAGCTACCGCCGTTCACCTGGTACACCGCTAGGGCCTGATCGCTAACGTGGTATTGCTGGTTGCCGTCGATGGCAATGTAGGTACCTTGGCTATCGCGCACGTCGGCGGTGGTGAGGGTTTTGTTGTTGGTTTTGTTGGTGCCGATGTAGCTCAGCCCCTGGGGGGTTTGGCACAGGTGAATATTAAATGACTTCGTTTCAAAAAACGCCTCCGGTCGGTTGTCTCCGCAGGGGCCAGTGGTGATTTCTTCAGCGGTGGGAGACGGCGCAGCGACCTGGGCGCTGGTGTCGATAAAGTCGCCCCGTACCCAGCCCTCGGCTTCGGACTGAGCAAACTTGACGTAGTACCAGCTCAGGCCCCCTTCGCCCTCGGCCAGGCGCAGCAGCGTCACCACGTCGCCGCCAAGGCCATAGCCTCGCGAGTCAGATTGGGTGGTGGGCTGCGATCGCAAATTCACTTGTGACCCCTCCCCCTGGGTCACCAGCTGAGCGGTGCGAATAGGGTCAATGGGTGTCGATCGATAGCCACCGTCCTCCGTTAGTGCCGCCGCCTCGGTTGCAGCCGTGGGCGTGCTCTTGACCCCACTAGAAACTGCGTCAGAGACCTCAGCACCCCGGTTGCAGCCACCCAGTAGAACGAGTAGCAGCAGTCCTAGACCCAGTTTGGCGTTTCCCGAACCCAACCCCATGCGCGACCTCTCGACCAAATGTCGCCGCTAATGGTAGCGCAATCAGGGGCAGTGGGGAGAAGGGGAAGAGTTTTGAGTTTTAAGTGCTTAGTTTTGAATTCAAAACTCAAAGCTCAAAATTCAAAACTGCCTCCTAAGCGTCCCACTTCACCTTGAAGAGGCGAAACAGCTCATAGTCCTTGGTGGAAACGACCCTTGCGCCCTCGGCTTTGACTAGGGCGGGCCAGCGATCGAGGGCTTCTAGATGCACCTCGGCCCCCAGGTAGGTCTCAAGAATGGCCCAGGGTTCGGCTAGCTCGGCTTCGGGGTTGATGGCGTCGAACAAAAACCAGCCGCCGGGCTTGAGGACCTTTTTTACCTGTTGCAGCACCGTGGCCCAATAGTCAGCAGGATAATAGCAGCTGACACCCGTGGCGATCGCCATGTCGAAGGTCTGGGGCTCATACTCCAGCCGGTGAGCGGCGCCTTGGGTGACACCCTTGAACAGCTTTGAGTTGAGCTGGGGGCCGCGAGCAGTCAGCGCCGCGCAGGCCACGGAGCTAATCTCGTGGCCCTGAAACAGGGCATCCCACTCGCGCCAGGGGTAGATCAAAAAGCTGATGCCGCAGCCGATATCTAGGCAGCGATCGCGCTTGCGGGGCTTCACCGACTCCCAAAAGGGCGTCGAAATACGCGGCGTCAGCGTACCGGCAATCCAGTCCTGGAATACCGCCATTTCTTCTACCTCGGGGGGCAGATCAAAGGCCTTGCCGCCAAACTCGTGGTCGTAGCGCCGGGCCACAGCCTGCACCTGGGCACCCCAGGGAGAAGGGTCGGCGGCGGGCAGGCGACTCATCCCTTCGCCTTTCATCCTTTCAACGCTCGGCTAAAGTTTTGCCGGTACGACTTGTTGAGGGCCAAGAACAGCGGCCACAGCAGGGTGAACTTAACCCTGCCGTCGGTGAAGTTGGTGCGGTTGAACCCTGTCCAAAACTTAAAGGCCCCACCGCCGTAGATAACGGCCAACAAAAGCGCGATCAATGTACCCATAGTCACTGCTCCTTTCTACCCGGTTCACCTATGCTTCTACAATACCAACGTTGCTTCCGGTTGCCCGCCATTGCCCCAATTTTCCAAACGTTTGCTCCCCAAGGCGCGGCGGGAGGAAACGGTTATGGCGAGTCGAAACAGATTTGACCCGGATGGAACATAGCTCTATATACATTTACTCCAATCTATCTTTAAGCGGATCAATGCCGGAGTAATGTTATAGATATCCCTGTCGATGGTTGTGTTCGGTATTTGTTGAGAGCCCTAGCTAGAGCCGGGGCAACCCCCATCAGGAATGTTTACGCAGCAAGGAGACTCTATGCGCGCAGTGCTAATGGCCGGTGGTTCAGGAACCCGTTTGCGGCCTCTAACCTGTGACTTGCCCAAACCCATGGTGCCGATCCTCAACCGCCCGATCGCCGAACACATTGTCAATCTGCTCAAGCGCCACGGCATCGATGAGGTGATTGCTACCCTCTTTTACTTGCCCGATGTGATGCGCAATTACTTTAGCGACGGCCGCGATTTTGGCGTGCAGATGACCTACGCCGTCGAAGAAGACCAGCCCCTAGGCACGGCGGGCTGCGTCAAGAATATCGCTGACCTGCTCACCGACACGTTTGTGGTGATTAGCGGCGACAGTGTTACCGACTTTGACCTCACAGCGGCGATCGCATTTCACCGGCAGAAGGGCGCCAAGGCCACCCTGGTGCTAACTCGAGTGCCCAACCCGATCGAATTTGGCGTGGTGATTACCGATGAAGAGGGGCGCATCAAGCGGTTCCTAGAAAAGCCCTCCGCCAGCGAAATTTTTTCTGACACAGTCAATACCGGCACCTACATTCTCGAACCCGAGGTGCTCGACTATCTGCCCGACAACGAAGAATCTGACTTCTCTAAAGATCTGTTTCCCCTGCTGTTGGATAAGGGGGAACCCATGTACGGCTACGTGGCCAGCGGCTACTGGTGTGATGTCGGCCACCTGGAGGCCTACCGAGAGGCTCAGTACGATGCCCTACACCGCAAAGTGGTGGTCAATTATGCATACCCTGAGACATCTCCCGGCGTGTGGATCGGCGACAATACCCAGATAGATCCAACGGTTCAGATTCAGCCGCCGGTGATGATCGGCAATAACTGCCGCATCGGTGCCCGCACGGTGCTCGAACCAGGCACCGTAATTGGTGACAACGTCACCATTGGCTGCGATGCCGACCTCAAGCGACCGATCGTGTGGAATGGCGCGATTGTGGGCGATGAAGTGCACCTGCGGGCCTGCACCATCGCCCGAGGGGCGCGGGTTGACCGTCGCTCCCACGTGCTGGAGGGAGCGGTGATCGGTCCCCTGTCTTCGGTGGGCGAAGAGGCGCAAATTAGCCCTGGCGTGCGAGTCTGGCCGAGCAAGCAAATCGAGTCAGGTGCAACGTTGAACATCAACTTGATCTGGGGCAACACGGCGCAGCGCAATCTGTTTGGCCAGCGGGGAGTGGCCGGGCTGGCGAATATTGACATCACCCCTGAGTTTGCGGTCAAGCTGGGGGCGGCCTACGGGTCGACCCTCAAGCCTGGCTCCCAAGTCACGGTCTCGCGCGATCAGCGCAGCATTTCGCGTATGGTGTCGCGATCGCTGATCGCGGGCCTGATGTCTGTTGGCATCAACATTCAAAATCTGGAGGCGACGGCCATTCCGGTGGCCCGCAGCATGCTGGCGGCGATGGGCGTCGCTGGGGGAATTCACGTGCGGCTACACCCCGATCGCCCCGACTACGTGCTGATCGAATTTTTTGACGAGAAAGGCATCGATATCCCCAAGAGCAAAGAGAAGAAAATCGAGGGCGCCTACTTTAAGGAAGATTTGCGGCGATCGCCCGTTCACGAAATCGGCACCGTCGCCAATCCCACCGATGTGGTCTCTACCTACACCACCGCCTTTGAGAAGCATCTCAACGTCCAAGCCGTGACCAACAGCCAGGCCAAGGTGGTGATCGACTATCTCTACGCCGTGGCCGGGGCGGTGCTGCCGCAGATTCTCGGCAAGTTTGACTGCGACGCGGTGGTGCTCAACGCCAGCCTGCGCCAGGTAGCCCTCTCCAACGACGAGCGTGAGGTGATGCTCAGCCAGCTCGGGCAGGTGGTGCAGGCGCTGCGGGCCACCTTTGGGGCCCAGGTGTCGGCCAATGGCGAACAGTTGATTCTCGTTGATGAGGTGGGCACCCGCATTCGCGGTGAGGTGCTGACCTCGCTGATGGCCCACATGATGCTGACCACCAACCCTCGCGGCACGATTGTGGTGCCGGTGCACACGTCGGGGGCGATCGAGCACATCGCCCGCCGCCACGACGGTCGAGTGATACGCACCAAGGCCAACCCCACCGCTTTAATGGAAGCCTGCCAGAGCAATCCCAACGTGGTGCTAGGCGGCAGCGGCGAAATGGGCTTTATCTTCCCCGAGCTGCACCCCGGCTTTGACGCGATGTTCTGTATTGCCAAACTGATTGAGATTTTGAGCCTACAGCAGCGATCGCTTGGGCAGATCTGGTCAGACCTGCCCCGCATGGCTTACCGCATGCAAACCCTGCGCTGCCCCTGGACCGTCAAAGGTGCCCTGATGCGCTATTTGGTAGAAGATAACCCGCCCGAGCGTCTAGAGCTGATCGACGGCGTTAAAATCTTAGGTGACAACCCCGACGACTGGGTGCTGGTGCTGCCCGACGCGGGCGAGCCCCTGGTACATATCTACGGCAACAGCCAGAGCCGCGAGTGGCTCGACTGCACCCTGGCCAAATACCAGCAGCACGTCCAAACTTTCATTGAAAAAGAACAGGGGATCAAGGAGCCCATGCCGCTATGAACAATTGCCTGCTAATGGCCGAAATCGTGCAGTCGCCCCAGCTGCGCTACACCTCCGACAATCAAACTCCCGTGGCCGAGTTTGTGGTGCAGTTTCCAGGGTTAAAAGAGGGCGACCCCTCCTCACAAATGAAGGTCGTTGGCTGGGGCAACCTAGCCCAGGACATTCAGGCCCAGTACCAGGCGGGCCAGCGAGTGCTGTTAGAGGGCCGTCTGGCGATGAACGTGGTCGATAGCCCCCAAGGGTACAAAGAAAAGCAGGTTGAAATGACCGTGCAGCGCATCTACGCCGTGGGCGAGCTCAATACCATGCCCATGGCCCCCCCGGCCGCCGTAGCGGTGCCTGTGGCCACGCCCAGTCCGGCGGCTTCTCGTCCGGCAGCCGCTCGTCCGGCAGCCCCGGCGGCTCCAGCAACCCCGCCGCCTTCTACGCCTGCCCCCAGCTACGACGACATTCCTTTTTAAGGAACATAAAAGGGAAAATGTAATGTTAGATAGTGAAGGCAAAAGCTCAAAGCACTGATGCACAATCAGTTGAGAGTTTAAAAAGTCGTCTACAGAGTGTAAAGCTGTAGGCGACTTTTTTTGGCAAGAATCGCGCGCGTTCTTTTTCTATACTGATAGCTTGACCAGCGTGGCCTTGACCTTGAAGAACGAATTGGAACAGCGCAAGGGTTTTCTAAAGCTAAGATTTGGGATTCTCTAGTTGAGAAACTAGGAGATGCGATCGCCTAGCGGTGGCTGTTCTAATCAGCTTGCTGCCTATGAATGAAGAGTACGAGATAAAGCGGGTAGCTCAGTAGGAATCGTTGTTTTAGATTGCTACTATAAACCCTTCTCCGAACGCGCTTACAGTTCTAATCGGCCTCTAGCCATTATGCCAACCCGTGGCCTCGCCCTCGGCAAATTTGCCCCTCTCCACAAAGGCCATCAGTTCTTAATTGAGACGGCCTTAGCAGAGATGGATGACGTGATTGTCATGGTCTATGATTGCCCAGAAGCCACCGCTGTACCGCTTTCTCTGAGGGCTAGCTGGATTCGTCAGCTATATCCAACTGTTAAAGTCATTGAAGCCTGGGACGGGCCGACTGAGGTAGGTGATACCCCTGAAATTAAGCAGGCCCATGAAACCTACATTTTGCAGCAGCTTCAGGGTGTCTGCATAACTCACTTCTACTCTAGAGAGTTTTATGGAGAGCACATGAGCCAGGCTTTGGGAGCCGTGAACCGCCTTGTAGACTGGACACCTCAATCAACTTGGACAAGCCGCACTACGGTTCCTATCTCAGCCACCCAAGCCCGTTCTGATCCTTACCAACACCGCCAGTTCCTAGACCCTCTGGTCTACCGAGACTTAATCACCCACGTCGTCTTTCTAGGAGCACCCTCCACTGGTAAAACCACCCTAGCTAAAGCTCTAGCCCGTCACTATAAAACCGTTTGGATGCCAGAGTATGGCAGGGAATACTGGGAAACCTATCAAGTAGAGCGGCGACTGTCTCTAAAGCAGCTTGAGGAGATTGCCACGGGTCACCTGGAGCGAGAAGAAAGGCTGCTCTCCGAAGCCAACCGCTACCTCTTCACCGATACCAACGCCCTCACTACTTACCGTTTCTCGCTCTATTACCACGGCACCACCTCGCCTCATTTGGCTCATCTTGCGGATCGCTGTGCCTCGCGCTACGACCTAGTATTTCTGTGTGAGACAGATGTTTCCTACGACGATACTTGGGATCGCTCTGGGGAAGGCAATAGAGCTATCTTTCAAAAGCAGATCGTCAGTGATTTAGTAGTGCGTAAAATTCCATTTTTTAGGGTGAGAGGTGACTTAAAAGCTCGGATAGGATATGTGGAACGGATACTCGCTCACTTCGAGAAGTACCACAATCTCCTAGAACAGTTTCAGGTTGCCAATGGCTGATTTTCTCAGCATCAATACTATCGCTCTCACCATCCTCGGCTATCCGCTGAGTTACATCGAGCTGATTGGAACCATTCTCTATCTATGGTCGGTGTGGCTGATTGCGCACAAGTGTCTACTCACTTGGCCCATAGGCATCATCAGCGTCCTGCTCTACATGAGTTTGTTCTACCAAATTCAGCTCTACTCTGATGCTTTAGAACAGGTCTATTACCTGGTAGCCAGTGTCTATGGCTGGTGGTGGTGGAGCCGGAAAGACCCAGTCCAGGATGTCGCAGACGGGTTTTTCTTTAGCCCCCGCCGCTACGGATTACTAACGTTGGGCATAACGCTGGGTGTGGGTTCGGCCCTAGGTGGGTTTATGGGGCAAATTCATACTTGGTTGCCTCAGTGGGTCCCAGAAGCAGCTTCCTTTCCTATCCTCGATGCGGTCACAACCGTGATGAGCTTTACCGCTATGGCATTGATGGCTCTTAAACGGATAGAAAGCTGGCTCTACTGGATTGTGGTCGATGTCATCGCTATTGGGTTGTACTACGTTAAAGAGGTACGGTTTCTCTCGCTTCTTTACGTCATTTTGCTAGGGATAGCGATTAATGGTCTGGTGTCCTGGCATCAAGCGTATGTAGCCTCGAAAGCGCCTGGTTCATCTGTGGGTTGAAGAAACCTCCTTCGCGATCGCTGGTAAGACGACGGCTTTATGTGGCCATGATCAAGGCGCAGGATTAGCTATAACTGGTGGCTAGGGATAGTTTTTCAGGCATCAGAAAAAGCCAATACGCTTGAGACAATTAAAAGCGGAAACTAATCTTTAATCTCAAAACACTCAAACAAGCTGGCTCTCACTAAAGCTGAGGATAAGTGGCAGTTAGGTATTGAGTTTGAGCTGAAGGAAACTGTTTAGAAAGTCTAGCCAAGTTGCTAAACCTGCCGAAAAAATGCACACCTCTACCAAAAGTCATATACAATTCTGGAGAGACTAAAATGCCTGAGAATAGGCATTTGGATATAATTCTTTCGCTTCTTAGAAAATAAACGGAATATGGCGCTAGTGGCTGATTAAAACACCTCGTTTGATTGATTTTATGGCTCGATAGAGTGAATAAGATACGTTAAGCAGATTGAGCACATTTTTGGTATAAGCGAGGAACGTGGCGTGAGTAATCACTCTGTTTTGGACTGGATTTCGGTCTTGGGACCAATTCTTTTATCCTGGCCTCTAGCCATTACGGTTGCTCTGCTATTTTTTTACAAGCCTCTTTATAACCTGCTCGATAAATTCTCAAGCAATAATATCCAAAAAGCAAAAATTGGCCCTTTTGAAATTGAAGAGGCTGAACAGAACTATGTTGAGTCCCTCAAGCTTCTACTAACCAGTCTTGTTTCTGAACAGGAGCTGAGCCACTTGAAACAGCTCAATACAGAGGACAATTCTGTACCCTATGAGAACACCGCCGATTTGATTGTAGAGTTGAAAAGGTTGACTACCCTCAATTTTATTGCCGCCAAGTCACACCTAGACCAGCTTCCCAAAGAGGGAGACTTAAAGCACCATATCGAACTCACTCCCAAAGGCAAACAATACCTACGTCTGCGAGACAATCTATTGGCTGATCAGCCGGTCAGTGCTGAACAGAAAGAGTAATCAGGTAAGCTTATTGATCGCTGTAGAAGCTATGTGAAAGCTTGGAGGCAAGGTTTTGAACAGAACTAGCTTAGCGTTGAAACTTTTAGTGAATGGCTGTAGCGTTAGCTTCAAGCCGAGGTAGAAACTCACGAATTAGGCCAGCGGTAACTCCTGGCAGCTCCAGTTGAGGGGTAAACCCAACATCATTGAGCTGATAGAAAATTTGAATGGCTTGGGGATTCATCTCCATCAGACGGCGTCCTATTTCTGGGCCAGTAAATTCAGATCCCCTTCCCCAAATAATCGCGGTGGGAATAGTGAGTTGACTGATGTACTTAGATAAGTCAAAGCATAAATCTCCTCGCACAAAGGAAAGAGCCGCATACTCAGCATTATTTTGCTGCGCTGATTCTAGATATGCCTCAACAATTTCTGGATAAATTCGCTCTGGTTGAGCAAACTGACGTTGCTCTAGATAACTCCGAATACCAAAACTGTTGGCAACTCCTGTGTTGTAAAGTAGCTGGCTCAGTACCGGCAAGCTAGCAAGTTGAGCAAACTGGGCAAATCCACTGCGACGATAATCTTGCCCAAACTCAGCTAACCCAGCTAATGTTGTGACAATCAGCGACTTAAATAGATCAGGTCGGTTAATAGCTGCACGAACTGTGAAGGCCGCTGTTAGTGCAGAGGCGATGACAGTAGTAGGGCCACTGCAAGTCTTTTCCATAAAGTCGGTGATGATAGCAATGTAATCTTCGGCTTGATAGTCGCGAGCCGGGTGATCTGACCGACCCCAGCCAATTAAATCAGGGGCTAACACTCGGTAGTCCGCCGCAAAAGCTGGGTAAACCTTAGACCATTCGTAGGCCGAAGAACCGCCCCCTAAGCCATGTAAAAAGACTAGCGTTTCTTTTTCATCTACTATATTTGAGTCTGTCCAAGGCTCTCCTTCAGCCGTGTAGTAAACCATGCGGCCATACTGGGTTGTGATGGATCGACTAGTAAAACCGGGTGGAACAAACATGAATTATCCTTTTGGCTTGGCAATGTCTACTTCTGAATTAGTTGATTAGCTTAGACATTAAGGATTTTGATTGTGGTTGCTATCAACCGATAGTAATATTTTTATTCATTGAGGGCATATTTTTCTTTTTCTCTAAATTTCTCCTAATAGCGAGTTAAGGTGTTCTAGGATAAAAATAATCTGACCATTCATTTACTGTTGAGTCCGTGAAATTTGGAAGGCTTTTTCTATGCTTACCACTGATAATTTAGAACGAATGACTGCGATTCAAGGCGATATTACCCGCCAGAAAGTTGATGCGATCGCCAATGCGGCCAATGAGTCTTTGCTAGGCGGCGGCGGTGTCGATGGAGCCATTCATCGAGCGGCGGGGCCTAAGCTGTTGGCTGAGTGTCGCCAGCTAGGTGGTTGCTTAACCGGGCAGGCCAAACTTACCCGAGGTTATAACCTCCCGGCACAGTGGGTGATTCACACTGTGGGGCCAGTGTGGCATGGTGGGCAGCATCATGAGGATGAACTATTGGCTAACTGCTATAAAAACAGCCTAGCCTTAGCGGTTGAGTATGAAATTCGCACCTTAGCATTTCCAGCCATTAGCACCGGGATCTATGGCTTTCCGCTAGAGCGGGCGACTCGAATTGCGATCGCAACCGTGAAAGCAGCTCTAGATCAATCACCTGTGGTTGAGCAGGTCAGATTTGTATGTTTTGGCGACGAAGCTTATCAGGTTTATCAGTCGGTGCTGGCTAGTGGTTCTGAAAATTACTGATAAGTTTGGCCCTAGGTGTTTTTAATGCCTTGCTCTATTCAGGTTATAGGTACTGAGGGGGCACTATGACCATCACAGCAGAGGACAGAATCAAAGTCATTATTCTTTAGGTCATTAACTATGACGACTCGTGTTGTCTCCTTTTGGCTCAATCCTCAAGCACTTTGCTTTCAGTCTGAGCAAGAGCTGCTCCCTGTAGCTGATGCAGTAGTCATCGGGGGTAGAATCACGGGCATCAGCACAGCCTACTGGTTGAGTCATTTAGGGCTACGTCCTGTTGTATTAGAGCGAGGGGAACTGTCTTGCGGAGCAACAGGTCGCAACGGTGGGCATTTTGTCTTTGGCACAAATCAAAGCTTTAAGGATTCTGTTGAAGCTCATGGTCTAGATGAAACCCTTGCTCTTTGGGACTTTACACGGCAGAGCGCTCAACTTTTGCAGGACTTAACGAACCAGCACAATATCGACTGCGATCTTCGATTTAATCAGCTAGTTTCCTTAGCTATGACTCCTGCGGAGGCCCAGTCACTTCAGGAAAGCTGTGAACTCATGATGTCTCATGGCGTGGCTGTGAAGTATTGGGATAAGAAAGAGGTTGAGCACAATACTCAATGTTCAAACTTTTCGGCAGCAGCTTTAGATCCTCATCATGCTCAACTGTGGCCTGCCAAATTGGTTATAGGTCTTGCCAAAGCCGCTCAACAGCAACAGGCTCACATTCAGACGAAGGTAGAGGTTCAGGCTGTCACCCGGCAGGCAGAAGGGTTTACCATCACGACCAATTAAGGACAGATTCAGGCCAAGGTCGTAGTCTATGCCACTAATGCCCTGACCTATCATCTGCTTCCAACGCCTAAGGGAGTCATCGTGCCCGTTCGGGGTCAGGTAATTGCCACAGCTCCAACATCCCAATTATTCGATTTTGACTGGTATTTGAGCAATGACACTGGATACGCTATTCAGCGTCAGGATGGACGAATCATCTTTGGTGGCATGCGGTGGAAGTCGCCAACCAAAGAAATTGGCATTGAGGATGACTCTACGTTAGAACCCTTAGTGGGCGAGGGCCTTAAAACCTTTCTGAGAGACACGTTTCCATCTCTCAGAGATGTCGCCATTGAGTACGAGTGGACAGGCATCATGGCCTTTACTATCGATGAGAACCCTTTGATCGGAGAGCTACCAGGCCGACCGGGGGAGTATATCTCAGCCGGGTATACAGGGCATGGAATGCCTGTTGCTATTGCCGCAGGGAAGACGATCGCTGAACAAATTGCAGGTTCAGCTCAAACAACTATCCCCAAGCCATTTCGGCCAGAACGATTTTCACTGGGCTGACAGTCTTTCGCAGCAGCTACAGAGCAAGGGGTATATCAGCGCTGCAAGACCTTAAGCACTGATATACCCCTGAGTCGAGGTTCTAGACAGTCGCTTACAGAGTGTAAAGCTGTAGACAACTTTTTTCGGTAGGAACTTTGTGCATACTTTTTTATAAAATTAAATCTCAAAAACGTTACGAGTTAAAGTTGAATAAAGGCACTTGTCAAAAATAAATTTTTGTTATGCCCTAAGGTTGTTCCCTGTGAGCATTAAGACCATTCTTCATTCTGTGGTAATTAATTGCCAATCTTATTAGATGGAGATGGCTTGACAGTTTTTAGCCCCAATAAATTCGTCCTGTCCTGACTGCAACCTACTAGCGACCAATGCACTTGTGCGTGAGGGGAAAGAGTTGTTCTTGTTGTATAACTGGGCACACTTAACGAGTCAACCCAACAGAGCGCTTTTCCGGAACTTCTGTTCACGTAACAGCGGCCCCAAGAGTATGTCTACAGAACGTTTCTATGCTGACTTACCCGCAATAACTAACCTGCTCGATGCGATTGATGCCAACAATCTGCTTTCAGTACCGAGTGACTGGTACATCATCATCGCGGATGTTAGGGGTTCTACGGAGGCCATTGAAGCCGGTCGCTATAAGGAAGTCAATCTCTTAGGCGCTTCCTCGATTGCAGCAGTGCTCAATGCCGTCAAACCGCTAGAGATTCCCTATGTATTTGGCGGAGATGGGGCTTCTCTTCTAGTTCCCTCTACCGTGTTAGAAAAAGTAAAGTCGCCTTTGCTGGCCCTGCAACAGCTGGCTCAAAGAGAATTTAACCTTGAGCTTCGGGTAGGCATCGTGCCGGTGACAACGGCTAGCCAAGCAGGATTTGAGGTGAAGCTGGCCAAGCTCAAGGTAGCGGAGCAGTATCACCAGGCTGTGTTTGTCGGTGGGGGATTGAACCACGCAACAGAATTGGTGAAATCTTCTGAAACGGCTGGTCGCTATCAAATCAGTGATGTCGAGATTTCCCCAGCGAATCTGGCAGGGTTGGAGTGCCGCTGGCAGGATATTGCCAGCAGGCATGGGGAAACGGTAACGCTGCTGGTGCTAGCCACCGTCCATAGCCCAGCAGTAAACAACGCTCTGTACCACGACGTGCTTGAGAAGATCCAGGAGATCTATGGCACTGAAGATGACTTTCACCCAGTTGGGCTGCAAAATCTCAATCTGTCTTTAAGAACTGAGAAATTGCTCCCCCAAGCTAAGCTGCGGGCGCAGCCCTCCAACTGGCTATCTCGCTGGCGCTATATTTGGAACCTTAAAATGGATAACATTTTGGGTTCGATCTATATGGGGTTGAACCTTAAAGTTGGCGGTGTCGACTGGGGCGCGTATAAACAGGTGGTACAGGCTGCCAGCGATTACAAAAAATTTGATGACATGTTGCGGATGATTATCTCAGGCGATACCCACCAGCGAGAAAAGCTGACCGATTACCTCGAGACTCAATCGCGCGAAGGCAATCTCGTCTACGGCATACACGTTTCAGATCGAGCTTTGATGACCTGTCTGGTGTTCGAGCGTAGTGGGCATGAAGTTCACTTTGTCGATGGGGCTGACGGTGGCTACACTCTAGCAGCTAAGCCGCTTAAGGAAAAGCTAAAGCGCAAAGCCGCTAACTGGCAAGCCTATACCCGCCTATTAGGGCTTCGCGAAAAGCTATCTAGCCAAGAAAATTCAAACCTCGGTTCTCAGGAAAAGGGTGAGGCAGCCTGTGTTGATTAGTCCGTGATTACATACAGTGCCTTGGTATTTTTCGTGGAGATGAATTGATATTGTTGAAGAGGGAAAGCTTGATCTAGTAGCTCTTTTTTTCTTGGAGATAGCCGAGCATCATCAGATCTCGCACAGGGGTAAGGGGATAAAAAAAGGGCGTGAAACCAATACTTCACAAGACTAATATTAATTCTTGACCACGCCCAAGAGCTAATTTGTCAACACATCATCCCCGCCGATAGCGCTGGGCATAGTCGGGAATTGTGACCTCTGGCGAGCACTGGGGGTCGGTAACGGCAGCGGCAGCGGTGACCGCCAAGGGAATTTCCCCTGCCCAAACTGGCAAAGCATAGTCGGCAGCGGCATCGAGGGGTGGGCCGCTGCGCATTTTAACTGAGGCCTCGGCAATGGGCAGGGCCAGCACTAGGGTGCCCGTCAGCTCTGGGGCAGTGGGAGGGCGCACTTCATCCCAACGGCCAGGCACAACGTGGTCGGTAAAGGCTTTGAGCGCCGCCAGCTTTTCGTCGGCATTATCCACCCGGGTGGCGGTGCCAAACAGCACCACTGAGCGGTAGTTCATCGAGTGGTGAAACGCTGAACGGGCCATTACCAACCCGTCGAGCAGGGTAACGGTGAGGCAGACCTCCACCCCCTGATCCAGCGTGGTCAATAAGCGGCTGGCCGGGGAGCCGTGGATGTAGACTTGCTCGCCCATGCGACCGTAGGCGGTGGGGATGACAAAGGGTTGCCCCTGGGCGACAAAGCCCAGGTGGCAGACCAGCCCTTCGTCGAGAATGGCGTGGACCTGGGGGCGATCGTAGCTGGCCCGCTGAGGGAGGCGCTTGACTTGGGTGCGGGGGGTGGGGGAGAGGGATTCTGGGGACATGGGATTTGGGTAAAGGGTATAGGGTGCAAGGTGGAAGGTAGGAGGGATGAGCTAGAGGGCAGCGGGTAAGTGGGCAATGAGGTCGACGGCGGTGGGGTGGGTTTGTAGGGCGGTGACGACGAGAGGGTGGGGTTGGGTGTAAATGGTGGGGTAGTCAACTTCGCCGAAGTGGGGGCGGATGGGGAAGGCGAGTTGTTCGCGATCGCCGTTAAACTCAGCCTGCACCCCAGGCTTGTTGCCCCGCGCATCGAGTCGCACCCAACGGTTTAGCTCACTCAGGTAGACGGCGTTGAGGCCGTGCAGAGTGTGATGGCTGGGCTGAGCATCGTCAAACACAAGACGCTGGTAGCAAAACCCGGTGGGGATGCCGCAGTGGCGCAGCAGGGCTGCCAGCAGATGGGCCTTGGCAAAGCAGAAGCCGTGGCCCTGGGCCAGCACCTCGGAGGCGGTGCAGGTGACGAGTTCGGCCTGGATGTCGTAGGTGTGGGCGATCGCATCGCGCACCCACTCGTAGACAATCTTGACTTGCTCCGTAGGTGAAGTAGTCGCTGCGGTCAGCGATCGCGACAGGGTGGCAATGGCCGGGTGCTCACTGTCTACTAATGCCGATGGCGCTCGATAGTCGGCAAGGGAGACTGACTCGGGAATCAGAGCAATCGGTAAAGTAATTGACATCTAACCCTCCTGGGATACGAGATTGAGTTCCATCAGGTTGCTCTCGTCAAAGCCCAGCTTTTGGTAGAGCGATCGCGCCTTGGGGGCCGCGTTGAGCACAACTTTGGTGCAACCAATGCCTCGGAGATAGTCCACCATCAGCCGGGTCAGCCGGGTGGCCACACCCTGATTGCGATAGGCAGGCTCCACATAGACGCCCCAGACGTAGCCGTACTGGCGATGGGTGGGCGACAAAATTGGGGGATACAGCCCGGCAAAGCGCTGACCACTGACTGAGCCCACAATTGCATCCTCAGCTATAGCCACAAAAGCCTGGTAGTCGAGGTTATGCCGGGCTGTTTGAACAAAATCTAAGGAGATATCTAACCAGTTGGGTTGAATATTGTTCTCAGAAACCCCCAGATCGCGCCACATACGGTAAAAATGCTCAGCAACCACCGCATCTTCTGTAGTATTGCTAGCTCGAATAGTAACAGGGCTCGGCAGTGACATAGGGTCGTGAATAGTTAGAAGTTTTGTTGCTTTGAAAGGTCAGTTTAAAGTTTCATACACAGGTCTGAAAATAGTACCCAAAAAGTTTTTCTCAGCTTTTTGGGGTGTCAGATAGGATTGCTTGGGACACAAATCATACCAGCGACAATGTGTAGTGATAAAACGCTTCATCTCGACGGTAGCCCCGCGATTCATAAAGGGACTGAGCCGGGGTATTAGAGGCTTGCGTCGCTAGAGTAATGCGGGCGGCCTCAGTTGTCTTCGCGAATTCTGCTGCTGCATGAAGCAGCAAACCCGCTATTCCCCTATTTCTGTAGGTTTCCTCTACAAACAAGTCGTTTAAAACCCAAACACGCTTCATAGATACGGAAGAAAATGTGGGATAAAGCTGCATAAACCCAACGATTTTATCTTCATGGCAGGCTACGAATATAGTTGAGCTGTTTTCCTGAAGACGCTTGCTGATAAATGTTTTTGCTGCCTCAAAGTCTGGCGGGGCTTGGTAAAAAACTCGATATTGGTCAAATAGTTTTGCCACTGCTTCAAGATGCTCAAACCTAGCTTGAAAAACGTCCATCTTTTCTCTTCTGGGAGCTTTGCTTAGAATAGAAGTGAAATTGGAGATCCACAAGAGCCAATTTCACCTCAACTGACCAGTCCACTTTGTCCCTACCTTGATGGATTTTGCCATTGCCCTCGATCCTCACAGCCCAGATCCTGTCTACCAGCAGATTTACGCCGCCCTGCGAGCCAGGATTCTCAAGGGACGGCTAGCCCCGCGCCAGCGCTTGCCTTCGACCCGCGCCTTGGCTCAAGGTTTGGGTGTATCGCGAGCCACGGTGACCCAAAGCTATGACCAATTGCTTAGCGAGGGCTATCTGCAAACGGTAACGGGTTCTGGCACCTACGTCTGCGATCAGCTACCCGACGACCTGCTGCAATCGCCTCCCTTAACCGCCATCCCGGTCGGGCCAATTCCTGCTGTGCCGCTGTCGGCTTATGGTCGTCGCTTGGAGCAGATCGACCCTGGCCCTAGCCCTGAACCCGCTGTGCCTCTGAGCTTTCGCTATGGTCGACCGGCCCTCGATCGCTTTCCGTTGGGGCTGTGGCGGCAGCTGTTGTCGCGCCACTGTCGCCGCACGGAATGGCTCGACTATGCCACCGATCCGATGGGGTATGGGCCGCTGCGAGAGGCGATCGCCGCCTATCTAGCTCAGGCCCGCGCCGTGCATTGCCATCCTGACCAAATTTTGATTACCAATGGCACCCAGCAGGCGCTTTCTCTTGCCACGCGCCTGCTGCTGTCGGCCGGCGATACGGTGGCTTTAGAAGAACCCAGCTACCTTAGCGCCCGCCGTGTTTTGGCCAGCCAGGGGGCAACATTGCACCCGATTCCGGTAGATGCAGCGGGTATGGATGTGGCGGCACTGGCGGCTACGCCCGGCCCAATTCGTCTGGTGTATGTCACCCCATCGCACCAGTTTCCGACTGGGGCGGTGCTGTCTCTGCCGCGCCGGCTGGCCCTGCTGGCCTGGGCAGAGCAGAGCGGCAGCCTGATTTTTGAAGACGACTACGACAGCGAATACCGCTATGGGGGCCGCCCGATTCCGGCGCTGCAAGGATTGGGGGATGGGCAGTCGGTGCTGTACGTGGGCACGTTTTCTAAGGTGCTGTTTCCGTCGCTGCGGGTGGGCTATATGGTGCTGCCTCCAGCCCTAGTAGCGGTGTTTAGCCGGGCCAAATGGCTAGCCGATCGCCAGGGGCCAACCCTGGAGCAGGCGGTGCTGGCCGACTTCATCACCGAGGGCCACCTGGAGCGCCATATTCGCCGCATGCGGGGCATCTATGACCGGCGACGGCAGACATTGGTTGCTACTCTGAGCGAGCACTGGGGCGATCGCGCCACGCTGCTGGGCGAAAACGCTGGGCTGCACGTAATGGTGCGCTTCGCGACTAACATCTCTGATGACCTGCTGATGGCAAAAGCCGCCGAGGTGGGCGTCGGGCTAATCTCCGCCAGCCCTCAGTACCTCGGTTCTAGCCCAGGGCACGAGTTTATCTTTAGCTACACCGAACTGGAGGAGGACGCGATCGCCCTGGGGCTCGAACGCCTGGCTGCTCTGAACCTGATCTAGCCTCTGACCTACTCCTCATAGATCATCTTGCGGCCCATGCCGCCATCGATCACGATATTCTGCCCCGTGATGAAACCGGCTTTATCTGACAGCAAAAAGTAGGCCATTTCCGCAATGTCTTGGGCTTGACCCACGCGCCCTACGGGGTGCTGAGAGTGGTCAGTCGGGCTGAGGTGCGACTCTTGAGGGGGATGTTTCAGAGCGCTGACATCGATCCAGCCAGGGCTAATGCAGTTGACGCGAACGGCTGGACCAAGACTCATGGCCAGGGCGTGGGTCAGCGCTACAATGCCCCCCTTAGAGGCGGCATAGGCTTCGGAATCGGGTTCAGACTGGAGGGCGCGAACCGAAGCGATGTTGACGATCGCACCTTGAGCTATACGCAGATGACGGACGGCATGCTTAACCATCAGAAAGTACCCTGTCAGGTTGGTGCCGATCCAGTGATTCCAGTCTGCTAACGTTAGGTCTTCGATCGGGCCGCTGTAGGGGTTGGCAATGCCAGCGTTGTTGATTAGCCCGTCGAGCCGGCCAAAGTAATCGAGGGCCGCCGCGATAGAGCGCTCCACATCACGCTCCTGACACACATTGCAGGGCAAAAAGATAAACGACTCTTGAAACTGGGACAGAGTGTCTTGGAGGGCAGCACCAGCGGCTGTATTCATATCGACAATTGCAACCCGCCAACCCTGGGTAAGCAGGAGTTGGGTGATACCCAAGCCAATTCCTTGGGCACCTCCAGTGACGAGAGCTACGGGGGTCTGGGTGGCCTGGCTCATTGGTGCACCTCAGAGTTGGGGGAAAAGAGTTGGGGGGAAAAGAGTTGGGGGGAAAAGAGTTGGGGGGGGAAAGAGTTGGGGGGGGAAAGAGTTGGGGGGGGAAAGAGTTGGGGGGGGAAAGAGTTGGGGGGGGAAAGAGTTGGGGGGGGAAAGAGTTGGGCACCTGCGGTGCCCAGATCTACGGGGGTCTGAGCGGTCTGATTCATTGGTGCACCTCAGGTGGGTGGGATGAAACCACTGGGCAATCTAGGGTGTCCTTCTGCCCAGATAGTGGCCTTTACCATAACAAACCCTATGCGCCGGAAAACCGCTCTAATGGTTCTTTTTATTGCGACAGTCCTGTTGATCATTGGTGCTATGGCCGGGTTTGTGCCCGCAATCATGACGTTGTTGATGCGTGAGGACCCTAATGTCCTCGCAAGCCCTGCCGCAGTGACTTTGGTTCTCAGCGTTGTCAGCTTTCCTGTTGTTTGCCTGGTAGCAGTGGCGCTGAGCTGGCTGGTGTTTTTGCTGCCGGTGTTCGCCAATTTGCCCTATCGCTACCTGTTGGCCTGCGGGTCCACTGCCCTACCCCTGATCAACCTATCCACGGCGGCGGCTACCCTGGCCTGGATCTTCTATGTTAACGACGGCACGTCTTGGTGAAGTCTGAGTCAGGACAGCTCAAAACACCGAAGCCTATCAGTCAGTGCCCAGCTGCAAGCTGTAGAGGTTGGCGTAGATGCCCTGCCGGGTCATTAGCTCAGCGTGGGTGCCCTGCTCGACAATGTCGCCCTGCTGAATCACCAGCACCTGGTCGGCTTGGGTGACAGTGCTGAGGCGGTGGGCAATCACAAAGCTGGTGCGATTGTGCAGGAGGCGAGCGATCGCCTCCTGCACCAGCCCCTCGGTGCGCGTATCAATGCTGCTGGTGGCCTCATCGAGCAGCAGAATGCGCGGGTCAATCAACACCGCGCGGGCAATGCTCACCAGCTGCCGCTGCCCCTGGCTGAGAGGTGCGCCGCGTTCCCCCAAGCGGGTGCTGTAGCCCTGGGGCAGCGACGTAATGAATTCATGCACATTTGCCGCCTGGGCCGCCGCTTCAATATCGGCCTGGCTGGCGTGGGGAACCCCAAAGGCAATATTTTCGGCTACGGTGCCGCTAAACAATAAATTGTCTTGCAGCACAATGCCAATCTGGCGGCGCAGGCTGGCCTGGGTGACGGCGCGCACATCTACCCCGTCGATGCGCACCGCCCCCTCCGACACATCGTAGAACCGCGTGATTAGGTTAATAATCGTGGTCTTACCCGCCCCGGTTGGACCCACCAGAGCAACCATCTGGCCAGGCTGGGCGCAAAGGTTAATTCCCTTCAGCACCCGCTGGTTGGGGGTATAGCCAAAGCCCACCGCCTCAAACCGCACCTCGCCTTTAATCGGCGGCATCTCGGTGGCGTTGAGGGCATCTTGCAGGGTGGCTGGCTCGTCGAGCAGCAGAAAGATGCGATCGAGCCCCGCCAGCGCCGACTGGGCCTGGGTATAGAACTGGCTCAAAATCTGAATCGGGCGAAAAAACTGCTGCACGTAGAGCACAAAGGCCGTCACGGTGCCCACCGTCATCACCCCCGTCACCGCTAGATAGCCGCCATAGGCCGTCACCCCCGCCGTAGCCAGGGTATTGAGCAGGTCGATGGAGGGCAAAAACGCTGCCGTCACCGCCACCGCCTGCACATTGGCCTTGCGGTTGGCCGCATTGAGGCTGTCGAACTCCTCAATGTTGAGCTGGGTGCGGTTAAACGCCTGGGCCTCTTTGACGCTGCCGATGTCTTCTTCCAGCTTGGCCGACAGATCGCCGATGGTCTGCCGGGTAACGCTAAACCTGCCCCTGGCCCAGCGCGAGAAAAACCCCGTGGTAAAAATCATCAGCGGCACCACCAGATTGCTCAGCAGCCCCAGCTGCAAGTTAATTGAGAGCATGGCGATGATGATGCCCACCAGGCTAAAAGTCTGGCCCAGCACCTGGGGAATGGTGAGACCAAAGGCCTGGTTGACGGTGTTGACATCGTTGAGCAGGCGACTCATCAGGTCGCCCGCCTCGCTGCGATCAAAAAAGCTCACCGGCAAACTCTGGATTTTGTCGAAAATATCCTGCCGCAGCTGACCCAGCAGCCGCTGCACGATCGCTCCCATCCGCCAGATCTGCCCCCGAATTGCCCACACCCCAACGAGGTAAATCACCGTCAAGGCCACCAGCATCCACAGCAGCCCCGGCAAGTTGCCCTGCAAAATCAGGTTGTCGATCGACCAACCAATCAGCAGCGGCCCCAGCGACTGGGTCGTGGCCCCAAGGGCGACCAGCAGCAGTGCGATCGGCAGGTCTTGCCGGTAGGGCGCAAAATACTGCAAAAACCGCCTCACCGTCGAGAGCTTGGGCTTGGGTTCTGCTGGAGCCGCGAGATGGGCAGAAGACATTGGAGAGCACCGGCTTGCTAAGACGAAGTGTAACCCAATGCCAGACGAGGGCAGTCTGTCCAACGACTTCAAATATCTAAAGCGATTCAAACAGGGTTGCGCAAAGAGGCTTCAATGCAGCCGAATATTGTGGGTTACGATTAGCTCAAAAATTTCCCTGCTGCGCCCTATAGCTTCTCCTTATGTCTTCTCAGCGGCGGCTGATGCTGTTGCCGGCTCCACAGTTTGAGCAGCTGCGGTTTGCCCTCAATCCGCCGTGAGAACTTAACCAAGGTAGAGAATGGTGAATAGTGAGCGGTTCTTTAATCAATTTTTAGAGGTGAACGGCGATGAAAGCCTATGAGTTTGCAGGGGAGGTGACGGCCGATGGGCAGCTTAAATTGCCAGAGTCGGCCTTGGCGCAGTTAGTAGGACATCACGCGGTTCGAGTCATTGTGTTAGTGCAAGACTTACCCGAAGTGGAGGAAGAAGCCGAATGGAGTGCTATGGTAGCTGAGCAGTTTTTGGCAGGCTACAGCGAAGCCGATGCTATCTATGACACGTTGTAGCTATGTCCACCTATCAGTCGGATGATATGCCAGCACACAAAGCCATAATCACAGAGAGGCAAATTCGCAGGCTTTGTCAGGCGATCGCCGACCAATTTAGGCCGGAGAAAATCATCTTGTTTGGCTCCTATGCCTATGGCAGCCCCAGATCAGACTCAGATGTTGATCTGCTGATCGTTGTACCCCACAAGATTCGCAATACTGAGATGGCAATGACCATATGGCGGGCAATTCAGCCAAATTTCCCGGTTGATTTAATTGTCCGCTCACCCGATGAATTGGTTTGGCGTTATCAGGAGTATGATCCGCTTATTCGTACCGCCGTAGATCAGGGAACTGTTCTATATGAGCAAAGTGGTCCAGGAGTGGATTCGCAAAGCTGATAGCGATTGGAGAACCGCTAACCTGATTTGGCAGTCTCCAGAGCCGAACTATGATGCAGTCTGTTTTCATACGCAGCAGTGTGTGGAGAAGATGATGAAAGCACTCTTAATCGCGCGCGAAAAGGTTCCCCCTTATACCCACAATCTGGTCAGTTTGGATGAGTCTCTATGAGAGGTCTATGCAGAGTGGATAGCCGAGCCTGAGGATTTGCAACTGTTGACTCTAGGAGCCACAGCGTACCGTTATCCTGGTGATGATGCAACAGCAGAAGATGCAGACACCTGTTTGAGAATTGCGGATCAGCTACGTGCTCACGCGCTAACCCTGCTCGGTTAAATAAGCGATCTCTCAACTGTCGCTGAGGGCTTTACCTGAGACTCCAAAATTGCGCCGTAGAGCGAGCTATGGGCCATCAAATATTCATGAGTACCTTGAGCCATCAGTCGTCCCTTATCCATCAGCAGAATGCGATCGGCGGTGCGCACGGTGCTGATCCGCTGGGCTACCACAAAGGCGGTGCAGGTGCGGCGGCGCATCAGGTCGTCGAGGGCCGCTTGAATTTGAGCGGCGGTTTGAGCATCGACGGCGGAAGTGCTGTCGTCGAGAATCAGCACCTTGTAGTCGGTCAGCAGGGTGCGGGCGATCGCAATTCTTTGCTTCTGCCCCCCCGAGAGCCCTACCCCGCGCTCGCCCACCAGCGTGTCGTAGCCCTCAGGCAGGGTCATGACAAAGTCGTGAATCTGGGCGGCTTTGGCCGCTTCGACCACCTCGCTCAGGGTGGCTCCGGCCTTGGCGTAGGTGATGTTAGAAAAAATGGTGCCCGAGAACAGGGTGGTCTCTTGAAAGACGGTGCTGATGTGCGATCGCAGGCTCTCCAGGGTAAAGTCGCGCACATCGCGGCCGTCAATGCGCACCGCCCCAGCCGTGACATCGTAGAAACGAGGAATCAGGTTGGTGACAGTACTTTTGCCCGAGCCAGTCATGCCCAAAATGGCAATCAGCTCGTTGGGCTTGGTCTCAAAGGAAATGCCGTTGAGGGCCGGGGTGGCGGCACCGGGATAGCGAAACGATACATTCTCAAAGGTGATGCGGCCACCGCAGGTGGTGAAAGGAATGGCGTGGGGGCGATCGCGAATTTCGACTGCGGCATCGAGCACCTCGTAGACCCGCTCAGCGGAGGAAGAGGCTCCAGCGATCGCCGGAGCAGCAAAGCCAATCAGCAAAATTGGCTGCAAAATCAGCAGCAGGTAGGCGTTAAACGCCACCAGTTCCCCCACCGAAAAGCGCTGGTCAATTACCGCCACGCCGCCGTAGCCGACCACCACCACAATCACCAGGTTGCTCGCCAAAAAGATGAACGGGAACGTGTTGCGAATCGCCCGGATCGTCTTCATGTTGGCGGCCACCAGCTCGTTGTTGAGCTGGGAGTAGCGATCGTGCTCGGCTTCCTCCCGCACAAAAGCTTTGACCACCCGCACCCCCAGCAGATTCTCCTGCAAAACCGCGTTGAGGTCGCTGAGCTGCTCCTGCACCTGGCGAAACAGCAGGTTGTTTTGGTTAAAGAATCGTGCCATCAGCCACCCCGCGATCGGCACCACCGTCAGGCTAATCAGCGCCAGTTGCCAGTTCATGATCAGGAGAATGGCGGCGATCGCCACCAGCGTCACCACTCCGCTAATCACCTGCACCAGGCTGGTGCTGAGAAACGTGCGCACCTGCTCGATGTCGCTGGTGACGCGGGTGAGCAGCTGCGAAGTTTGGGCCTGATCGTGGTAGCTAAAGCTGAGGGTTTGAATCTTGCTAAAGATGCGGTTGCGCAGGTCATAGACCACGCTCTGCGACATTGCCTCGGCGCAGAAGCTCTGGCCAAAGTTAAACAACCCCCGAGCCAGGGCCGCTGCCACCAGCCCCGCCCCGCTTTGCAGCACCACCGTCAAATTATTTTTGGCGATGCCGTCATCAATGGCCCAGCGAAACAACTGCGGCGTCGCCGCGTAGGCGGCCACCAGCAGCAGGGCGCTGACTAACGCTCCTAAG
This sequence comes from Nodosilinea sp. FACHB-131, assembly GCF_014695395.1. Taxonomy (GTDB): domain Bacteria; phylum Cyanobacteriota; class Cyanobacteriia; order Phormidesmidales; family Phormidesmidaceae; genus Nodosilinea. The sequence continues at coordinate 5,052 of NZ_JACJOF010000023.1, read as the reverse complement.
GTGAGCCAAAGGTGAGCGCGCAGACTGCTCAATACTCGCAGCAGAGGCTGTTGCGAAGAGACGTCTTGGGGCTGAGACTGAACCAATCACCTGCTCCTAATTACATCTCAGCATTCTAGACGGTCTTTTAGGCTGCCCGGCGAGTATTGGCGTGTTGGTCTTTATAGGTCATTTTGTGATGGAGAGATAGGGGGATGAGGACGATAGGGGAGATGAGGGAATTCAGCGCAAATAATCAACATACCTTCCCTACCTTCCCAATCCTCCCCATCTTCCTTACTTTCCCCATCCCCTCAACAAACCGTCGCCAACTCCTCCACCGCCGCCACGCCAAAGGTCGCATTCAGGCCCAAAGCAATCTGACCAAAGATTTGGCTTAAGGGGGCATCGGGCAGCTTCATCGGCAGGGGCACGCCCGCATCGCCCTGCTCACAAATGCGGGGGTCGATGGGCACCTGACCCCACAGCGGCACCGAGAGTTCGGTAGCAATTTGCGCCCCGCCGCCGCTGCCGAAGATTGGTGTCGGTTCGCCGCAGTGGCCGCAGAGCAGGTAGCTCATGTTTTCGACGAGACCCAGCACGGGCACCCCCACCTGGCGAAACATGTGCACACTACGGCGCACGTCGGAGACGGCCACCTGCTGCGGTGTTGTCACCATCACCACGCCGCAGATCGGGCTTTCTTGAACGATGGTGATCTGGGCATCGCCGGTGCCAGGGGGGAGGTCGATTAGTAGGTAGTCCAGCTCACCCCAATCCACCTCGTGGAGAAACTGAGTGAGAATTTTGTGCATCACCGGGCCACGCCAAGCCAGAGGGTGATCGCCTTTGGCCAGCAGCCCGACCGACATGAGCTTGATGCCGTGGGCCTTTAGCGGCACAAACCGCTGACCATTGGGGGTATCGATGACGCGGACTTCCGAATGGCCCAGGCCTAGCATTTGGGGAACGTTGGGACCGTAGATGTCGGCATCGAGTAACCCCACCTTGGCCCCGGTTTTGGCTAGAGCCGCCGCCAGGTTCACAGCCGTAGTCGATTTACCGACGCCACCCTTGCCGCTTGACACCGCCAGGGTGGTGCGCACCCCAGGGATGGTGCAGAGCTGGGCATAGGCCTTCTTGCACCAGGGCAATTGCCCCAGAGTTTTCTGCACTTGCTCTTGTAAGTCGAGCTGGTGACGGCCCACGTAGAGTCGCAGGTAGACGTAGTCGTCCACCACTTGCAGATTGCGCACCATGCCCAGGCTGACCAAGTCGTTGCCCAGAGTAGGCTCGTGCAGGGTTTTGAGCTGGGCAATGACCTCGGCTTTGCGGGCGATCGCCTCGGCACTTGGAGCTACCTCAGCGGGGGCCTCAGCAGCGTGATGAAACGGGGAGGAATGGCTAGACATTAGAGGTTTCTGGCTGAGACTTCTGGATCGCGTCAATGGCCCGTCGGGAAAAAATCCGCACGTCCATGTCGGGGTCATTGAGGGTCTGTTGCAGGGCGGGCAGAGCGTTGGTGTCGGCCAGTTTGCCCAGGGCGGTGGCCGCATCGCGCCGCACGTCGGAGTACTCGTCGGCCAGGGACTTAATTAGCACCGGGAGAGCCTGTACATCCGGGGTCTTTTGCAGGGCACGGGCGGTGAACTTGCGCACCTGCCATTCAGGGTCATCCATGGCTTTGACCAAGGACTCAACGGCTGTCGGATCAGCCAAAATATCGAGCGACTGGGCTGCATTTCGTCGTACCTGCCAGTCCGGGTCACTCGTCAGCAATTCGCACAGCAGCGGCACCACTTCAGCATCGCTGAGGTGGCCCAGGGTGAGTGCCGTTGCCCGCCGCACCGACTCCACCGGATCTTTCGCCAGCGCCAGGGCTGGTTCGCAGCGCACCACCTGGTTCAGGTAGCGCAGGGTGATTACCGCTGCCTCCCGCAGGTCCGGGTTCTCCGACTCAAAGAAGGGCATGATATACGGCAGCGCCTGGGCATCGTGAATTTTGCGCAGCAGTACCAGCACGTTGAGCTGCGCGTGGACATTGCCCACCTGCAACACATCCAGCAGCTTCATCAGGTCGTTGGTCGAAACCAGCTCTTTGAGGGCTGACAGCGCCTCGCTGCGCACATTTTCGTGGGGCGAACTCAAGCACTCGATCAGCGGGTTGATGGCGATCGGGTTGGCAAATTCCCACAGGGTGGTGATGGCGATCTCTTGCACCGTGGGGTTTTCGTCAGAGAGCGCTTCGATTAGCGGCGCGATCGCATCTTCGTCGCCCAAGTGTTGCAGGGTTTTGACGGCGACTAGGCGGTTGTCGAGATCGGGCGATCGCAGCAGCTCAACCCACTGGGCAACTTCGGGGTCCATATCGGTGGTGTGCATGGGGAAGGGTTCCAAAATGACGGCAGAGGGAAGGGGAGTGGGTGGGTGCATGAGTGAGAGGTGGATAAGTCATGGCGTAGGGTGCATTTGCGGAGCAATGCACCTAACTCACCGAAAGTCCTCACCTTTACCGCAATAAAAACGGAATCTGTACCGTAATCGCTCCCGTGGGGCATTCCTTTTCGCAGGGCAGGCAGAACCAGCACTCGTCGTACTTCATGTAGGCTTTGCCGGTCTCAGGGTTTTTCACCAGCACGTCTAGAGGGCAGACCTCGATGCAGGCGTTGCACTTTTCGAGGCATTTCGATTCGTCGACAATTACGGGTACGTCAACGCGTTGGGTCGTTAGGGCCATGGGGATTCTAAAAAGTAGGGATATAGAGTGGTCAGATTTGTTGCCCTCTCCCTAGTCCTGTCCCAGAGCAAGAGGGAACAAGAACACGGCTCGGCTCCCCTCTCCTCTCGGGAGAGGGGCTGGGGGTGAGGGGTTAAGTGAGGCAATAGTCAGAGAATGGTGGGCAGTGCCCGTCCACCCTACCGGACGGCAACGTCGTAGACTTCCTCAAGCAGATCGACATCGACGATGTAGGGTTCTACCGGGCGCTTAAACATCTCCATATGGCCGGTTTCGCCCTTCTTCAGGTTGACGTGGCAGAACCACTCCTCGTTGTTCTTTTCGGGGTAGTCGAGGCGGTAGTGGTAGAGGCCCCAGCGGGTCTCTTTGCGGAACAGGGAGGCACGAGCCGCCATCTCGGCGCAGTCGCGGATGAAGTGCACTTCCATGCAGCGCATCAGCTCGTGGGGGTCGCGGGCTCCCATCAGTCCGAGGGTGTCTTCGTAGGCAACAAACTTTTGCAGGCCAATGTCCATGTTGTTGGGCGACTTGGGCGGCTGCAGGTAGTCGTTGACCAGGCGGCGCAGCTTGTACTCAACCTGGGTGTGGGGCACGCCGTCGGGCTGCTGCAGCGGGGCGTAAATGCGGGCCTGCTCAGCGGCGAGAAATTCGGCGTCAGGTTCGACATGCTCCAGATCGCGCACGTAGTCCATAGCGTTTTCGCCCGCAATGCGGCCGTAGACGAAGGCGCCAATCATGTAGTTGTGGGGCACGCTGGCCATATCGCCCGCCGCGTAGAGGCCGGGGACTGTGGTCTCGGCCCGCTCATTCACCCAGACGCCTGAAGCACTGTGACCGCTGCACAAGCCAATTTCAGAAATGTTCATCTCGACGCCGTGGGTACGGTAGCTTTCGCCCCGGCCCTCGTGGAAGCGACCCCGACTGGGCCGTTCGTTGTCCCACAGAATGGTCTCGATTTCATTGATGGTGTCGTCGTCGAGGTGGTACATCTTCAGGTGCACCGGCCCTTTGCCCGAGTGCAGCTCTTTGTAGACCTCCAGCATCATCTGGCCGCTCCAGTAGTCGCAGTTGATGAAGCGGTGGCCTTCGGCGTTGGCGGTATAGGCCCCGAATGGACTGGCCACGTAGGCGCAGGCGGGACCGTTGTAGTCTTTGATCAGCGGGTTGATTTGGAAGCACTCGATGTTGGTGAGCTCGGCCCCGGCGTGGTAGGCCATGGAGTAGCCGTCACCCGCGTTGGTGGGGTTTTCGTAGGTGCCATAGAGGTAGCCCGAGGCGGGTAAACCTAAGCGACCGCAGGCCCCGGTGCACAGCACAACAGCCTTAGCTTGAATCACTACGATATTGCCGTTGCGCACGTCGAGACCTACTGCCCCAGTGACGCGACCGTTTTGCACCATGACGCGGGTAGCCATCACCCGGTTGGTAACGTTGACCTTGTGGCGCTTGACTTGGCGAGCAAGAATTTTCTTTAGGTCTTTGCCCTCGGGCATGGGCAGCACGTACTTACCGACCCGATGCACTTGCTTGAGGTCGTAGTTACCCTCGTGGTCTTTTTGAAACTTGACGCCCCAGCTCTCCAGTTCTTGAATCACCTCAAAGCCCAGCCGCCCGGTTTCGTAGACGGCTTTTTGATTGACGATGCCGTCGTTGGCGATGGTGATTTCGCGCACGTACTGCTCAGGGGTAGAGTTGCCGGGGATGACGGCGGTGTTGACCCCATCCATGCCCATGGCGATCGCCCCACTGCGGCGAATGTTGGCTTTCTCTAAAATCAGCACGTCGGCTTCGGGGTTGGCCTGCTTCGCCTTAATGCCTGCCATCGTGCCAGCGGTGCCCCCGCCGACAACTAGAAAATCAGTTTTAAGATACTGAATGTTCACTTAATCACGTCCTTGGCTTAAACGGCAGTGAAATTAAAAACCAAACCCAAGTTCAGCAGTGGAATTTTGTCTATAGGAAAACTACAGATCCGAAGCTGAACTTGATGGGTTGCACTTAGCCATACTTAGATAACAGCGATTAACCCTTGGCTTCTCGGCCTTTGATCGGTAGTTTAGAGGAGGCCTCCAGAGTGAATCAATGGGATTTGTAGCGGCGGCTACGATTCACCCATCACAGCCTTTTATGCACCCATCAAAAAAATGAATGAGATTTACTCGACGGCTCTGTTGAATAGAAATAGGTAGAACTCTAGAGGTAATGATGGATTTGTTAGGGTGATAGTGAAGCTACGCAACGATGCCGATGCCTTCCTGCCCTAACTGCACTTCTAAACGAACGGTCAAGAATGGCCATATTCATACTGGCAAGCAACGGTACCTATGGCGCACCTG
>NZ_JACJOF010000022.1 GCF_014695395.1 Nodosilinea sp. FACHB-131 | reverse complement strand
TGGCGTCGATGACCTTCTGACGCAAATCAAGGCTGTAGGGTTTGGCCATTGCACTCCTCACCGTGAGACTCCCCTACTTAGTCTATGTCCTAACCACCTTGACCATAGCTATACCTCGAAACGTCAATTTCTCAAGGTATGTGCTGTCGATTCGCCAATGTCGTTTTCTCGTAAAAAGCTGGCTCTGCTCAAGGACTTTCTTTCCGTGAAAAACGATGCCTTAAAGCCCATAGGGCTCGGGTTGAAGCGCTACCTGGTTGGCGATCGCCTCATAGAGCCGGTCTGATATGAGCGTATAGGCCTCATCGGTTAGACCCGACGGGCTTTGGAAAGCTTGCCCAGCAAAGTCTTCGTAGAGCGGGTAGAAATTCAACACCTGAGCATTGGCTGACTGTGTCTTAGCCTGATTAGCGACGGCGGCTAAGCCAGCAAACCCGGCGCGCATTTGCTCTAGGTAGGCATTGTCTAACTCGCCTAAAATTGCCGATTCTTCAGGGGTCAGAGACTCTGGCTTGCGGCTAGAGATTTCTGGCTCAATGGCGATGATCAATCGCTTCCTGTTGGCCGCCGCCCAGCTCACCATCTGCCGCATATGGCGACCGTAGCGATCGATGCGCTGCTCAAGTTCGGCCTGGTCGGCGGGTAGGCGATCGCTGAGGGTAGCATCCAGAGTGGGCGAGTAGAGATTGAGCGGTTCTGCCAGGCGCGGCTCTGCCTGCTGCTGCTGCAGACCGTAGCGTTTAACGCCCTGCACCACATAGAGTTGATCAAACCAATCCCGCGTCTGCTCGCTGAGCTGAGCACCTAACGACTGGCTTTCCCCGGTCAAATATTGCTCTAGCCCCGGCACGTCGCTGCCCCGGTCGGCGCTAGGCAACATCAGGTCGGCGTATCCCCCCATCACCACCACAAAATCTGGATTGTAAGCGGCAACCCGCTGGGTCAGCATGGCCAGCGCATTGCCCGATGCGTAGCCGGGTACCGCCGCATTTACAACGCGGTATTGCCCATCGCGAATGCGCGGCGGCAGCGCTAGGGCTTTTTGCACCTGGTCGGCCCGAAAGGGCAGCGCGCTGGGCTGAAACTGATTGGGGTTAGCCCGCTGTTGGGCGACTTGATCGTTGAGCCGAGTTTCTAGCTTGCTGGCAAAGGTGGTTTGGTTGTTAGAGCTAAGCTGCCCAAAAGCCGTCGAACCGCCGAGGACAAAAATTCTGATCTCCCCCGCCGCCTTGGTGCTGGGTACGGCTTCTTCGTCTCGAAACCCGCTGTCGTTAATCTGCCAAAAATTGCTTTGCTGATTGCCCGCCAGCCGATAGCCCATCAGTGGGTCGCGCAGCGCGTTCAACTTGCCGTCGTTGGGCAGACCCGCGTAGGGCTGGCCGTCTCGGCTGACAAACCGCAGGTGATAGGAATCGATGACATCAGAGGCCGGATTGGCGGTGAAGCGATCGCTGGTGCCCGTGACGTGGGCCACCAACCGAGTCAGCAACTCAATGCCAACAGGAATGCCAATTAGCAGCAGAAGAAATAGCGCCAACCGCAAACGGCGACGCGACTTCTTCCTCTTGTATTGGTAACTGCTGTACATAAATTCCGCCACTCTCAAGTCCTACAGAACAAATAGGCAAATTAGCAGATCGATTGTAGGCGATCGCCGCCCCTTTGCCCGAATGGCCCTCAAATAGTAGTCAAAACCCAGCGCGGTCCATCAGCCCTGAAGAGGCTGCGTCATAGGTTTAACCCCTTACTTTAGAAGCCGAAAGGGCGATTTATGTTCCGCAACCCGCCAAGTTATTCAGAGTCTATATAAACCAAGTGCTTCTGGCCGAGCTGGGCATCATTCTATCCCCAAATATCTCCTCCGCTCGGCGGGTTATAAGATCTGACTGAGTGGGAGGAATGGCTAAATTGGCTGGTTTTCGGGGTAGGCGTAGGTTAGACGATCAAGCTTCTCTAGAGCAAATAACAACGTTTCAACACCATTATCTTGTCCTCTATAAAAAGCAAAACGATTGGTTCTATTGGGTAAGACTTTGACCATGGCTGCTGCTGTGGTCTATCTTGATTTGCTCTGCGAACTACAGCTCAAAAAAGCGGGTTTTGCGGAAGTTTGACCCGCTGGTGGTTGCTCCGCAACCGGTAGGTCAAGGGAATTCAGTATGAGGACTAGCAGGGTTTTGGTCGTTGCCTGCGATCGCAGGCAACGACCAAAACCCTATAAGGTTCGCCATCAGAGGCACAAAACCGATGACCGTGGTAGCGGTAGCGGTAGTGGCAACCACGTGGCAGGTGGCCTGAAACATGACATCAGAGGGCGGCAACGTAGGGTGGGCACTGCCCACCATCTAGAACAGCCTCAAGCCAACACCGCCATGGTTCAAGGCTGGAATGGCTTCAAACCCCCAAGCTGGCGCGGGTGCGGGAACCAACAACGCCATCGGCAACTAGTCCTCGGCTGGCCTGGAACTGGCGCACGGCGCGATCGGTGCCGGGGCCAAACACGCCGTCGGCTACTACCGAAAATCCGGCGCGGGCGATCGCCTGCTGCACGGCCCGCACATCGTCGCCTCGGGTATAGGGGTTGGCCAACCGCAGCACTCGGATAAAGGAGGGTGAGGTCGGAGTGGGCGGGGTGGTGACCTGCTGTTGTAGCCTTGTCCAAGTTTCGGGGCCGACGACGCCATCGGCGGTCAGTCCTCGGCTGGACTGAAACTGACGCACAGCGCGATCGGTACCGGGGCCAAAGATGCCATCGGCGGTGACGGCGATGCCCTGGCGGCTGAGAGCCTGCTGTAGCGTCAGCACGTCGCTGCCTGAGGTGAGCGGGTTGGTGAGCCGCAGCAGCCGGTTTTGGGCGAGGGACTGGGCCGGGGGCGACTGTTGCAGCCGCGCCCAGGTGGCGGGGCCAACGACGCCATCGGCAGGGAGACCCTGCGATCGCTGAAACTGCTCCACGGCGATCGCCGTCCCCGGGCCAAAGTATCCGTCCGCAACTAAATTTGCTCCCCAGCGCACCAGCGCCTGCTGCACCTGCTGCACATCCTGACCGCTGGTATAGGGGTTGGTAAGAGATAGCAGCCGTGCCCCTGGGGCAGTGGGCACGCCGCCGCCACCGCCCGACACCGTAGGCCGATTGGCCAGATAGGCCTGGGCCTCTTGGCTGAGATAGCGGTTGCCGCTGGGGGTACGGCCACCGGCCAAATACCGCTGCCCGGCGGTGCTGAGGGCTACCCCCGGCGTACCCGCCAAAAACACATTGGCCTCCGACAGGCGGCGGCGCAGCAGCCCTTCTTCCACATTCGTGCCAGGGTTGCGGTAGAGAATCAGGGCCGCCTCCAGGTTGTGCCACTCCTGGTTGCGTAGCACCCGCGAAATGGTTTCAAAGCTGCTGGCCCCAAAGAAGTAGGCACCCAGGTTGTAGGCAAAGCTAAGAATCGCCCCCCGCTGGTTGTCATTCATCGTCGACCAGGCAGGAATGCGCTCCTGCGGTGGCAGGTAGTTGTTGGCGACTTGCCGCATTAGCAGCTCGTCGGCCTCTTCTCGGGTGATGCGATCGCCCAGCTTAAAGGGCTGACCATTCTTATCGCGGGTTGAACCCCAGCCGATAGTGATGGGCAAATTCCCGGTTTTGGGGTCTGGGTAGGCTTGTAGACTCAAGCCCTCAAAGGTTTTAATCAGGTCTAGACCTGGCGTGGGCACCCCAGCCATAGCAATTACCTCGCGGAAAACGTTAGCACTAACCGCAAGTGTATCTAGACTCTGGGACGTCTTTGACAGACCGCAATGGCTAGGTCTGTTCTCAAACCGCTAGCCTCCCTGCCGTGGGGCTAGGGCCAAAGGGTGCTGGTAGGGCGACAGTGGCTGAAAACCTCGTGCCAGTTCACCACCGAGCCGATCACGGCGATCGCCGGCGCTTCAAACCCCGTCTCTGCCACCTGGGCCACGATGGTGGTCAGCGTTCCAATCAGCGTTTCTTGCTGCGGGTAGGTGCCCCAGCGAATTAGCGCCACCGGAGTGTCGGCGCTGAGGTCGGCGGCCAGCAGCTCCGCGGTAATCGTCCCCAGGTTGTGAATGCCCATGTACACCACAATGGTTTCAGACCCCTGGGCCAGGGCGCGCCAGTTCACCCTGGGTCGATACTTGCCAGCCGACTCATGGCCCGTCACAAAGGTTACCGACGAGCTCTGGCTGCGGTGGGTGACCGGAATGCCTGCGTAGGCCGGTACCGCTACTCCGGCCGTAATGCCCGGTACTACTTCCACCCCGATGCCGGCTTCTACTAGGGCCGCCATTTCTTCGCCGCCGCGCCCAAACACAAAAGGGTCGCCCCCTTTTAGGCGCACTACCACAGCGTGAGCCTTGGCCTGATTGATGATCAGCTGGTTGATTTCCTCCTGCCCCAAGGAATGGCGACCGCGCCGTTTGCCTGCATTGATCACCGTGGCCTGAGGGTTGACCATGGCCAGAATAGGAGCGCTCACCAAGGCGTCGTGGATGACCACGTCGGCACACTCTAGCAGCCCCTTGCCCCGCAGCGTAAACAAGCCCGGATCGCCCGGCCCAGCGCCGACCAGGTAAACCATGCCGTAGGGTTGGCCTCCCTGAGACTGGAATGTAGGCTGAGAAGCTGCCGACACCATAGGCGTGATCAAATCCAAACAATAAAGTTTAAAAAACTTGTCATCCCCCTTAGGGTAGACCGTCGTCGACCCAATGGGGGAAATCTCTACTTAAGACACTAGCGACGATGGATGAACCGCGTGGCGAAAGGCCACCCGCTGCATCGGTACCAGTGCCTGCTGGGGCTTGGTTGGTATGCGATCGAGGGCGAGGTCAGTTACTAGGCGGGCCAACTCCGGCGAAGGCCCCAGTGGCGGCAGCAGGTGAAACCCCATCTGAGGAAAGCGCTCGGCCAACTCTTCGGTGTGGTGGGTAATGGCGTCGGTGGTGCTGCCCGCAAACAAGAAGTAGGGCAAAATCGCCACCCGCTGCACCCCACTTTGCATGTAATGAATCACCTGGGTGTCTAGACTGGGGGCGACAGCCCAAAAGGCGGCGATGCCCCCCAGCCCCTGAGCCAGAGCGTAAATGGGACCATTGCCCCCCGGTCGGCGGCTGCCGTGGCTCAGCACAATCAGCGCTTCGGCGGCGGTGGTGCGCAGCTTGTGGCGCAGAAGACCCACAAGGCCGGGATGGCTGCCTAGGTGTGGGCAAACCTCTAGACTCAGACCCGGCAGTGCTTGGCGGGCCAGCTCAACCTCCGCTGGAATGTCTTCCATCACGTGGACGCCGGCCAGCAAAAACAAGGGCAGCACCCGGACTCGATGTACCCCAGCGGCCTGGGCCCGCTGGCTAAAGGCGACAATTTGCTGATGCAGCGGCACGGCCCCAACTTCGAGGCAGGCAGTGCCCACCAGCGGGCCATTTACCATCTCGGGCTGGGAGACTCGGCTGCGGAAGATACCGGCTTCTTCCCCAAGTAGGCTAGTCGTGCTGGGGTGCAGCCAGTCTAGCGCTGGGGCCCGTCGCAGAAATGATGCCGCCTGACTGGCCGGCGATCGCCCTGTTGCGGTCCGTTCAACAAGCTTCATACAGCTATCTGAACGCTCTGGGGAGCTAGGCTGGTTCTCCCATAGGCCAGATTCCTGCGATCGCACAAAGCAGGCCAACCGCTCCATGCCTTGCCCAGGCCGTGGGTCACGGCTACCGTGAGATACCAATAGATAAGCTGTCGATGCAGATGCAGACACAGGCAAACTCTAACTCTCTAGACAACAGCAGCAAACCATTCACCACACCGCTCAACACCGGGGCTAACGCACTACAGAGGAAATCTTGCCGCCTGTAACAGGTAGTGCTGGCCCCTCATTATAAAGATTTAATTCAAGGCATCTGGTATCGTATCCATCAAAAGGTATGAGGGTTTGCCAACTCGCTATTCGAGCGGCCCAAGTTGCTCATGCCCAATGCCTGTTGTGGTAAAGTGAAAACTGGTTTGCGGGTGTAGTTTAGTGGTAAAACCTTAGCCTTCCAAGCTAATGATGGGGGTTCGATTCCCCCCACCCGCTTAGGTTTGTGTACGATGACGCTCTATTTGGAGATAGGACTGCGACACCAAGACCCGCAAGATTGATTCTGTTGAGTTAGGCGGCGTTTGTGTGTTGGATGGCGGTGTTTGCGAACCCGTTCTGGCAAATCGAAACGCTGACTGTAGACTTTCGAGATAGCTTTAATAACTTTGCCTAGGGCAACCGCACCTTTGAACCGACGGTGACCGGACGGCTGGCCAACGGCGATCGCCTCAGCTTTTCCACCGGGCTCAACACCTTTAACCAGCCCGCTGTAGATCAGATCGTTAATGTGCCCTTGAGAGCTGCGTGGATAAGACAAATGGGCGACTTTACTACTACCCTGGGGGCCGGGGTCGATGTGCTTAACCGGCTGCCCCTGGCCCCCAACCTGACGGCCAGTACTTCGGTCCCCATTGGCACCAGCGCTACTCTATCGTTCAACCTGGATTACGGTCCCTACAAAATTAATGCCACCAGTCTGCAAAATCAAATTGCGGCCTGGCGCTATGGCCCCAATCTATTCTGGCAAATTACGCCTGACACCAGTCTCTTCTCCTTGGTGCGGCTGGGCCACTTTAGTGATGGTAATTGGGAGCAGCAGTCTTTTAGCCGTCTTGAGCAGCGGTTGGGAGAATTTACCCTGGCCGCCAATCTCTTTAACTGGCAGTTCAGCCGCGATGTGGAGACAACCAGCGGCTACTTCTCACCTCCGGATTTTTGGGTTACCAATGCCGAACTAGCCTGGCGGAGCCAGGTGTTTGAACCGGTGTCCTGTCGAGTTGCGGCCAACCTAGGCCCCCAGCACTTGCTAGGAGAATGGTCGCTTACTTACGGTTACGAGGCCCTCTGTACGGCTCAATTTAACCAGGTGGAACTAGATCTGGGCTACTCCTTTAGCACCGTTGCAGCCGGAACTGAAGGTGGCGACTACAGTAACCGCGCCCTGCGAGGGCAGGTGAGAGCAACGTTTTAGCCAAGGGCGTAAGGCCTTGATCACGGTCATACCCTCACCTCTTTTATTAACAAAACTCTCAACCATGCAGGCTTCCCTACCACCTAACGAAGATCAGCGGCTAGCGGCCCTTCTGGGCTATGACATTCTCGATACCCAGGCCGAAGCCGCCTTTGATGATCTGGCTAAGCTGGCGGCCTACGTCTGTGGCACACCAATTGCCTTGGTTAGCCTAATCGATCAAAACCGCCAGTGGTTTAAGGCCCGAGTTGGCTTAGACACTCCCGAAACCAGCCGAGATGTGGCGTTTTGTGCCCACGCCATTCTTGAACCTGACGTGTTTAAAGTGCCCGATGCCCTAGAAGATCAGCGCTTTGTCAATAATCCTCTAGTAACGGGAAAGCCCAACATCCGCAGTTATTTCCGCAGTTATTATGGGGTGCCGCTGGTGACTGAGGCCGGGCACGCATTGGGCACCCTCTGCGTGCTCGACCACTTTCCCAAAGATTTGACGGAGCAACAGCTAGAGGTGCTAGAGGCGATCGCCCATCAGGTCATGAGCCAGCTAGAGCTGCGCCGCAGCCTTAAGGCTCTGGCTCAAACCATGGCCGAGCGAGAGCAGACCGAAACTGAATACCGCGATCTATATTGAAAATGCGATCGAAGGTTTTTACCGCACTACTCCAGGCGGCAGCTACCTGAGGGTTAACCCGATGATGGCCCACATTTTGGGCTACGACTCAGCTGGAAGCGGAGTATCATTCTGTGGAAATCGCTTTACGTGGGTATGGGATACAAAGGCATTAGTAAGGCTATGCCGAAGGCCCCCTATGTTTGCTCACGACTACGGGAAAGTATTCAACTACATCATCCATCCAGGAGAAACAGCGGCACACGTTTCCTGAACTTATTCTTTTACAGCTTCTAACCGCTGCACTGATTGAACTGAATAACCCTAAATTGTCAGCAGCTTCTCAGCGTATTTAGCGCGATCGCATGGTTCTTGCCGCGACTGAATCACCCCGACTTGCGTTGGGCCTCTTTGTCTAGCTGCTCAACACTCGTGATTCCCTCCGATAGCGGGAAAGAACATCTTGCTGCATCCGTAGGGGATCACCATTGGCGTTAGCGGTAGGATGCGATCGCCCCGTTTGGCCTCCAATCAACCTGCCGCGCCAGCAAAGCCAAATAAATATACCCCTACCCCCTTGACTCTCTAGCTCACTGGAAGCTTCACCATAGAGCCATACGAGTTCAAAGGCTAAGCCATGACGATTCAATTGACTGTTCCTAACCTGGCCTGTTCTGCCTGTGTCAATACTGTTACCCAGGCGATTCAAGCGATCGATGCCACGGCGCATGTGAATGCTGACCCCAAAACGAAGCAGGTCAACGTTACCACCGAAGCCTCTGAAACTGAGATTAAACAGGCGATCGCCGCCGCTGGCTACACCGTGGCCTGAGCCCACAGCCTACTCAAACTTTGAGGATCAAAGCGATGGAAAACCAAACCTTTAAGCTGCGAGGCATGAGCTGCGCCGCCTGCGCCAGCAACATTGAAGACGCCATTCGCTCGGTGCCCGGCGTTGATGTTTGCAACGTCAATTTTGGGGCTGAGCAAGCGGCTGTCACCTACAACCCCCGGCAGACCAATTTGGCTGAGATTCAAGCGGCGGTGGATGAGGCGGGCTACACGGCCCAACCCCTAGAGGATGTTATGGCGCCGGAAGACGATGCCGAGCGCAGAGAGCGAGAGGCCGAAAACCGCAAACTCACTCGAAAAGCCGTGTTTAGCCTGGCGATCGGCAGCATTCTTGTAATTGGCTCGCTGCCCATGATGACGGGTCTGCCTATTCCCTTGATTCCGACGTGGCTGCACAACCCCTGGCTTCAGCTGGTGCTGACCACGCCCGTGCTGTTTTGGGCGGGTAACTCGTTCTTTATTAACGCTTGGAAAGCCCTCAAACTCCACTCCGCTAGCATGGATACGCTGGTCGCAGTGGGCACCGGCACCGCATTTCTCTATTCACTGTTGCCCACGTTTTATCCCCAGTGGTTTATTGACCAAGGGCTGAACCCCGACGTGTATTTTGAAGCCGCAGCCGTAATTATCGCCCTAATTTTACTGGGGCGACTGCTAGAGAACCGGGCCAAGGGCCAAACCTCTGAAGCCATTCGCAAGCTGATAGGTTTACAGGCCAAAACCGCACGGGTAATTCGCCGTGGCCAAGCCGTGGATATTCCCATCGCTGAAGTGGTGCTAGGCGACATTATTTTGGTGCGCCCTGGCGAGAAAATTCCGGTCGATGGCGAGATCATTGACGGTGCTTCTACCCTGGATGAGGCGATGGTGACGGGCGAAAGCGTGCCTGTGCAGAAGACTGTGGGGGATGAAGTGATTGGGGCGACGCTGAACAAAACTGGCAGCTTCAAGTTTCGCGCTACTCGCGTCGGCAAAGACACGTTTTTGGCCCAGATCGTCAAGCTGGTGCAGCAGGCCCAGGGGTCGAAGGCCCCAATTCAGAAAATGGCTGACCAGGTGACGGCCTGGTTTGTGCCGGTGGTGATAGCGATCGCGATTCTCACCTTTATCGTCTGGTACAACGTGATGGGCAACGTCACCATGGCGCTGATCACCACTGTGGGAGTGCTGATTATTGCCTGTCCCTGTGCTCTAGGTCTGGCGACGCCGACCTCGATTATGGTGGGCACGGGCAAAGGCGCTGAGAACGGCATCCTCATTAAAGGGGCCGATAGCCTGGAGCTGGCCCACAAAATTCAAACCATCGTGCTCGATAAGACGGGCACCATTACCCAGGGCAAGCCGACCGTGACGGATTACCTGACCGTCAACGGCACCGCTACCGAACTGCATTTGCTGAAGCTAGCGGGCTCTTTGGAACGCAACTCCGAGCATCCCCTGGCCGAAGCTGTAGTCAACTATGCCCAAGCTCAAGGGGTGACCCTAGAGGCGACCCAAAGCTTTGAGGCCGTTGCCGGGAGCGGTGTTCAGGGTACTGTGGCGGGTCAACGCGTCCAAATTGGCACCCATCGCTGGATGCAAGAACTCGGCATCGACACCGATCGCCTACAACAGCAGTGGGAGCGCACCGAATACCTGGGTCGCACCGTGGTGTGGCTAGCGGTGGATGGCCAGGTGGAAGCGATTTTGGGTATCGCCGATGCGGTCAAACCCGCCTCGGCTGCCGCCATTCGCACCCTGCAACGCATGGGCCTAGAGGTGGTGATGCTGACCGGCGACAACCACCGCACTGCCCGGGTGATCGCCCGCGAAGTCGGTGTTACCCGCGTCTTTGCCGAAGTGCGCCCTGACCAAAAAGCCGCCCAGATCGAAAGTCTGCAACGGGAAGGAAAGGTGGTGGCGATGGTCGGTGATGGTATCAACGACGCCCCCGCATTAGCCCAGGCCGATGTCGGCATGGCGATTGGCACGGGGACGGATGTGGCGATCGCCGCCAGCGACATCACCCTGATCTCGGGCGACCTACACGGCATTGTCACCGCCATTCAGCTCTCCCGCGCCACCATGGCCAACATTCGCCAAAACCTGTTCTTTGCCTTCATCTACAACGTTGCGGGCATCCCCATTGCGGCGGGCATTCTTTACCCGATCTTTGGCTGGCTGCTCAGCCCCATTATTGCTGGGGCAGCGATGGCCTTTAGCTCAGTGTCGGTGGTGACAAATGCGCTGAGATTGAGGAACTTTCGGCCCAGGTTGCAAGGGTGATGGAGGAGATAGGGGAAATGAGGAAGATGGAGAAGAACTAAATTCTCACCTCCCTCACCCTCCTTACCTCCCTCACCCTCCCCACCTCCCTCACCCTCCCCACCTCCCTCACCCTCCCCACCTCCCTCACCCTCCCCACCTCCCTCACCCTCCCCACCTCCCTCACCCTCCCCACCCCCAGGAGCTTTCCCATGAAACTTAAACACTTTCTCCTCACCACTCTCGCCAGTCTGGCCCTGTCCCTCGCCCTCGCTAGCGGCACCCCGGCCCAGGTTGACCACGACACCATGAGCGATCGCACCACTGAGCCAACCGGGCAGTTTCAGCGCATTGAACAACCGCTGTGGGCTAGGACGGCTGTCACCGGAGCCGGGCTGGGCCTGATTGGCCTAGAGCTGTGGTGGTTTCTGCTGAGCAAGCCCAAATCGCGTCAAGCCACGGTTACAGGCGGGGTGCAAGAGGTGACCATCACCGTCGATGGTGGCTACGACCCGAGCTATATTGCGGTGCAGGCGGGGCAGCCGGTGCGACTCAACTTCTACCGCAAAGACCCCAGCAGTTGCTTAGAAGAAGTGCGCTTCCCTGATTTTCGCATTGCCCAGGCGCTGCCGGTGAACCAGACCACAGCGATCGAGTTCACCCCGACCCAGCCCGGTCGCTACGAATTTGCCTGCGGCATGAACATGTTTCGCGGCACCGTCGAAGTAATGGCCGATGACGGTCAGGCCATTTTGCCTGAACCCCTAATCAACGTAAAACTTGCCCATCCCCCATCCCATGCTGTAGAGGCTGCCGATGCGGTTTGACTCGCCCCATAGTAGGTGAAGCATTGGTTAGGACAGCCTAAAACGCCAGAATGCTCAACAAGCTTGCATTCTGGCGTTTTAGGCTGTCCTATGTTTCATTCTTTTGCTATACCGCAGCAGTCCTGCCCGCCCATGGTCGACACCCGGCCACGGCGACCGCGGTTTCTCCCACGTTCCAATTAGTAAAGAACACGGGCGTAGACCAGGGCGGCGCGAGTACCCTGGCAACGGGGATTAACCTGGCCAACCCCGTGAGGTGCCGCCAAACTATGCTGATCTATGGTCTGTGTTTTGTTGTCGGGGGCATTTTTGTCTTGCTGGCCGCCGTCGGAGGGCTCGATGGCGTAGACATCGACACCGATTTTGACTTTGATGTCGAAGCGTCCGCCAATATTGACGACATTGATGTAGGTACCCAAATTGACCAAACCCTGAGGGTTCTGCGCGGTCGTTGGTGGCTGCCCTTCCTCAGCCTGCGATTCTGGACCTTTGCTCTCTGCTTTTTTGGGCTGACGGGGCTATTGATTAACCTTGTTCAGCCCGACCTGGTGGGGTGGTTGGGGGCGTTAATTGCGCTGTTGATGGGCTTATTTTGCGGGCTGGTGGCGGCGCTGGTGCTGCGATCGCTCGGTCAGCAGTCGGTCAGCAGCCTGATTCGCCCCGAAACCCTGACCGGACAGATCGCCACCGTGGAAATTCCCTTTGATACCAATAGCCGAGGCAAAGTCAGCCTCAGCATTGCCGGCTCGACCGTCAGTTTTTTTGCCATTACCCAGGAAGAACGCGAGTTTCGCGCTGGTGAGACGGTGCTGGTGGTGGGGATGGAGCACAACAAACTGTGGGTGGCGGCGGCGGATGGGTTGCGGGAGTAATGGGGTAGTGGGTAGGAGAGTGGATGGGTAGTGGGGTAGGGGAGATTAAGGAGATGGGGAAGCACTGAAGCCTCACCTCCCTTACCCTCCCCACCTCCCTCACTCCTCACATTCTCGATATGGCCTGGCGCTAGAGATTAAGAACCAAGGAAGAGGTTATGTATGACGGATGGAATGACTAGGGCCGATACGGTGGCGATCGCGGAGGTGATGCCGCCCGCTCCGGTAATTGGGCAGAGCGGAGGGCGCGCCTTGGGAGGTGGGGCGATCGCCGTCCTGATCTTCGCGGTTTTGATCACCATTTGGGGGGTTAACGCGCTAGTGCAGATTTGCGACCCCAACAAAATTTTGATTATCTCCGGGCGCAGGTACCGCCGTGCCGATGGTCAGACCCTGGGTTACCGGGTGATCTACGGCGGCCGCACCTTCCGCATTCCCATTCTCGAAACGGTCAAAACTATGGATTTGACCACCATGCCGGTGCCGATTGAGGTCACCAATGCCTATTCGAAGGGGGGCACGCCGCTGGATATTCAGGCGATCGCCAACGTCAAGATTGCCCGCGACGAGGTGCTGGTTGGCAATGCGATCGAGCGCTTTTTGGGTCGGGGCCGAGAGGAAATCTCTCGGGTGGCGCGGGAAACCCTGGAGGGCAACCTGCGCGGTGTGGTCGCCACCCTCACCCCCGAACAGCTCAACGAAGACCGGCTCCAGTTTGCCGAGCGCATCGCCAGTGACGTGCGCAACGACCTGGTCAAGCTGGGGTTACAGCTCGACACCCTCAAAATTCAAAGCGTTGCCGACCAGGTTGACTACCTCAACTCCATTGGGCGGCGGCAGATCGCCAATGTCGTGCGCGATGCCGAAATTGCCGAATCCAATGCCGTCGCCGAAGCCGAGCAAATTGAGGCCGACAGCTCCCGCGAGGCCGAAGTGGCCCAAACCCAGGCCCGCACCGTGATTCAAGAAAAAGAAAACGAGCTGCGCCGCATCACCGCCGAGGTCGAAAAGCAGGCCCGCATTGAAGAAGAGCGCACCCAGGCCGCCGCTGAAGAGGCCCGCGCCCGCGCCCAGCGAGAGCTCCAGGCGATTCGCGCCCATCTGGAACAGGCCCGTCTGGAGGTAGAAAAGGTGCTGCCCGCCAAGGCCCAGCAGCGCGCCCAAGAATTTCAGGCCCGAGGAACCGCCGCCACCCTTGAAGAAAACGCTAAGGCCTCGGCCCAAGCCAGCCAAATGCTGGTTCAGGTCTGGCAAGAAACGGGGGTAGATGCCTCCCAAATCTTCTTGGTACAGCAGCTGGAGATGGTGCTGAAAGAGGCGGGGCGAATTCCCGGTCGGCTGCACCTGGGGCAGGTAAACGTGATCGACAACGGCGATGGCAAGGCGATCGCATCGCTCCTCAACGCCTATCCCGAAATGGTGAAGCAGTTTCTGCGCCAGTCCGAAGAGATCCTCGGCATTCCCCTGGCGGCCATCTCCCCCCTCACCCCTCCACCTCCCACCCCCCACTCCCTACCCTCGGAGCAAACCCCATGAGCCTAATCTTCACCCTCCTGGTCGTCATGTTCGGGGCCACCGGCAGTCTGCTGCTGATTATCAAAAACCTCTACTACATCTGCCAGCCCAGCGAAGTGCTGATCTTTGCGGGCGATCGCCGCACCGTCGGCGATGGTCACAGTGTCGGCTATCGACTGGTCAAAGGCGGCAGCAGTATTCGCAAACCCCTGCTCGAAAAAACGTTCCGCATGGAACTCACTAACATGATCATCGAGCTGAAGGTCGCCAGCGCCTACTCCAAGGGCGGCATTCCCCTCAACGTTGATGGCGTAGCCAACATTAAAATTGCGGGCGAAGAACCGGCGATTCACAATGCGATCGAGCGTTTGCTGGGCAAAAGCCGTGAAGAAATCGAAAAAATTGCCCGCGAAACCCTGGAAGGAAACCTGCGGGGCGTGCTGGCTACCCTTACCCCCGAACAGGTGAACGAAGACAAGATGGCCTTTGTGCGCAACCTGCTCGACGAAGCCGACGACGACCTGGCCCAACTCGGTCTGATTCTCGACAACCTGCAAATTCAAAACATCTCCGACGATGTTGGCTATCTCAACTCGATCGGGCGCAAACAGCGAGCCGATTTGCTGCGCGACGCCCGCATCGCTGAAGCCGAGGCCAAAACCCAGTCAGCTCTCCAGGCTTCCGAAAACCTCAAACGCACCTCCCTGCGCCAGATCGAGGCCAAAATAGAGACCACCCGCGCCGATGCCGATCGCCGCCTGCAAAACGCCCTTAGCCAGCGTCAAGCCGCCATCTCTGAAGCCGAGTCGGAAATCGCCGCCGAAGTTGCTCGCACCGAGGCCGAACTCGCCGTCCAGCGCGAACGCCGCAACCAGGTCGAACAGCAGCTCCAGGCCGATGTGATTGCCCCTGCCGCCGCCTCTTGCCAGCAGGCCCAGGCCCGCGCCAAGGGCGACGCCGCCAGCATCGTCGAAGACGGTCGCGCCCGCGCCGAGGGCATTCGCGAACTGGCCACCACCTGGAAGGCCGCAGGCGACCACGCCCGAGAAATTTTTCTCTTCCAAAAGCTGGAGTCGCTGCTGGCAAATCTGGTCGATACCGTGCCCGACGTGCAGGTCGAAAGCATCACCGTGATCGATCCGGGCCGCGGCGGCAGTGCCACCAAGCTGGCCTCGTTTATGGAACAGATGAAGCAGGCCACGGGGCTAGATTTGGCTCAGACGTTGCAGACTCTGGGTGGCGGTAGCGCTTCCCAAGGGACATTAGCTACCAAACTAGACACCGATACAATACAGGATTAAGGCATCTGTCACCGGTCAGTTCTAGGGCTTACCACTTAACCCACGATGTTGAGCAAGAGCTAAAACGCCGAGATATTTGGGTTTGAAATAGAGAATCTTCATAGCTTGCGGTCAAGTCCTATTACCCCGCATAGTAAATCACGGCTCGAATCGCTGCTGGTAGGCGGCGATCGCAGCGAGCTGCGCCCCAGACTACTGGCTCAGCAGAGCCAGGTGAGTGAGTACCGCTGAAATGCACCTGCGTCAGCGGATAGCAGGCTTAAGAGCAAAGCGATGGTGCGAAAGCTTAGGGCTATCGCGGCTACTGTTATCCAAAAAATAGGGGTTTTCTCTTAACTACGGGCTGCCAGTAATCCTAATCCGGAGAGAAATGACCGTATTTTCAACTAGTAGCTTAAAGGAGCAAATTAGGCTGAAGGGCAGACCATTGCGATCGCCTAGCCAAGTTGTTTTGTACCCAAACAGCACCACACCCATCGAGAGAACTTGCTCCTACATCAGGGAAATTACTGTACTTTATAGCTAAATTTTGTGACTTTCTTCATAGAGACAAAGATATAAAAGGTGCGAAAAAAGTGGGCCACTAACAAAGTTTGAGTGACGGTTTGTAACACGATCAGATGCTTGAGATTTCTTGACGAGAATAGGGCACATTCACTAGAGGGATATGCTTTCGGTGGCGAATAACCTTTGACAGCTTTTCCTCTCTTGTGTTTAATCCACTCTTCGGAAAGGATCCGTGTATGTTTTAAGCCCAGGCTATCTTCGTTCTATTTTCTAACTTGAATCTGTTGGCACACTCTATGCTTTAGATTTCTGAGCTATAAACTTTTTAATTTTATTGCTCAAGCAACAATAACTTCATCAATCCTTGAGTTGCTTTGTAGTAATCTAAAAAAAAATCTAGGCCCACACCAAATTGGCTTAATTCACCTCAATTTATTAGTAGCCTTGGTCTGCCGCAAACGAAGCAAAGCCTGCTAACTAATTCAGTTGTAGCCGTTTAATACTTGTTGGGAAAAAGCCGATTTTCTCCCAAGATTTTGTTTGCCTGCCATTATTTTCGAGATTGCAGCGTGGCCTTTCAGGTTCATCGGCTGCTGGTTTTTCAGCGCCTCATCGCTCTTGAAACACCAGCGAAACCCAAAATCTCGCTCATTCCACTAGGAGTACACAATGTTTCAGCATGCCCAGTCCGTTGTTTTTATCGACGCCAACGTTAGCGACGTTCAACACCTTGTAAGTGGTGTGTTGCCTGATGTTGCTGTCAAGGTGTTAGCTGCCGATGTGGATGGTATTGCTCAGATTACCAACTACCTTGAGGCTTACCCCACCAGCACTGTGCATCTTGTCTCCCACGGTGCTCCTGGTGTTTTGCACTTGGGCAACACTCAGCTCAATCTGACTAATTTAGAGAACCATGCTCAAGCGCTACGGTCGTGGTTCTCTCCTCAAATCTCAAACCCTACCCTGCTGCTCTACGGCTGCAACGTCGCTGCCGGAGATGCGGGCGAAGAATTTATTGAAAAGCTGCACCAGCTAACCGGTGCTGGGATCGCTGCTTCTCGCCAGGTGATTGGTCAAGGGTACTGGTCGTTAGAGGTTAGTCCGACTCAGACCACTGCCCTCGCCCCCTTTAGCGCTCCCGTACTCGCCTCCTGGGCCGGCAATCTAGCTCCCATCATTAATAATCTCAGCAATTCATCCTATAGCGAGCAAGGTCCTGCCTATATCCTGGATAACGACATCACCTTCTCCGGAGGTACAAACTACAAGGGTGGGTATGTCGAGTTTAGCCTCAGTACAGCCACTTCGTCTGACTTTTTGACCTTAACGACAGATGGCAGCCCAGCTACCGGCAACGGTCAAATCTCGATTGTTGGCAATGCTGTCTATGTAGGGAATGGCAGTGCCGCCTCGGTTATCGGCAATGTTGACTCCACGTTTGATGGCCAAAATGGTCAAAAATTGCGTATTAACTTCTCCGCCGGCTTCGAGAATGGCAACTTCAATTTGGGTACAGCTGGAAGCACGACGATCACAGGTTGGACCGGTGTCAACCAGCAGGTAAGGTTCGGCATCGATACGATTGCCGGGTCGCCCACCCCCACCGATACGACCTTCCCGGTTAATAACGTTGATCGAGGTCAAAATACACCTACTAACCCAGGAACGTTTAGCACAGTACTCAGTAGTACCCAGAACGATGGGAGCGGCAATTCTGTTCAGTTAAGAAGTTCTGGCATTCAGACCCGGACTGGCTATGATATCGTGCGTGGCCCGTCTATTTATAGCAACAGCACGGTGCAACTGTCAGTTGGCGACCAGGTCTCTTTTGAATGGCAGGCGCAGGGTGGCGGTGATGCCTATGATGTTTACGGCTATCTTGTTGACGTCAACACGGGCAATATTGTTACGATCCTTAACCAGACGGGAAATAGTGACACTGCCTCGACGACGTGGGCAACCCAAACCGTCAACATTACTCAAGCAGGGGAATATCGGTTCGTTTTCGTTGCGGGCACGTTCGACTTTACGGGTGGTCGAGCGGCAGGGGCACAGCTCTTTATTGATGATGTGGTCGTAACCCAGGCCGTAGTACCGGTAAACCCCAATGACAGCATGCTGTCTGTGATCGCTCAAAGGGTTAAGTATAACAACACGTCTGATGCCCCTGAGCTATCGAAAACGCTGACCGTCTCAGCCAAGAATAATCTTGGTGAGACCGCCAGTAGCACGGCCACGATCACGATTACCCCCGTCAACGACCCATACACAGGCGGCGTGACCCTCAGTGGTACAGCAGAGCAAGGTTCACTGCTCACTGCCACGTCTACCTTGGTAGATCCTGATGGCCTGGGCACCTTGAACTACCAGTGGCAGCAGTCTACGGACGGCATGACCTGGGCGACCATTGCTGGGGCAACGGCGAGTACGTTTACGCCCACCCAAGCCCAAGTTGGCCAGTTTGTGCGGTCGCAGGTAAGCTATACCGACGGCGGCGGAACCCTCGCAACCGTTAGCAGCACTGTTGTCAAAGTTAACAACATGCCTACTGGCGGCGTGACCCTCAGCGGTACAGCAGGGCAGGGTTCACTGCTCACCGCGACCTCTACTCTGTCCGATGCCGATGGGTTGGGCACCTTGAACTATAAGTGGCAGCAGTCCACCGACGGCATTACCTGGACAACGATTGCTGGAGCTACGGCCAGTACCTTTACCCTCACCCAAGCCCAGGTCAACCAGTTCGTGCGATCGCAGGTCAGCTACACAGATGGTGACGGCCGCCTCGAAACTGTTAACAGCAATGCCACGGCAACCAAAATTGCCAACGTTAATGACCCACCCACGGGCGGTGTGACCCTCAGCGGTACAGCAGCACAGAGTTCACTGCTCACCGCGACCTCTACTCTGGGGGATGTCGATGGCCTCGGCGCTTTGAACTATAAGTGGGAGCAGTCGACCGATGGCATGACCTGGTCGACTATTGCTGGGGCTACAGCCAGCACCTTTACGCTCACCCAGGCGCAGGTTGGCCAGTTCGTGCGATCACAGGTTAGTTACACCGATGGCGGCGGCAACCTTGAAACCGTTAACAGCAATACCACGGCAACCAAAGTGGCCAACGTTAACGACGCACCCACGGGCAGCCTGGTCCTGAGCGGTACAGCAGCGCAGAATTCACAGCTCACCGCGACCTCTAGCGTGGGAGATCCCGATGGCCTCGGCGCTTTGAACTATAAGTGGCAGCAGTCTGCTGATGGCATCAACTGGACAACGATTGCTGGGGCTACGGCCAGTACCTTTACCCTTACCCAAGCGCAGGTCAACCAGTTCGTGCGATCGCAGGTCAGCTATACCGACGGCGGTGGCACCCTCGAAACTGTTAACAGCAATGCTACCGCCACCAAAGTCGCCAACGTTAACGACGCACCCATGGGCGGCATCGCTGCCAGCGGCACTGCTGCACAAAATGCTGTTCTCACCGTCGATACCTCTGCCCTGGGCGATGCCGATGGCCTGGGCACCTTAAATTACAAGTGGCAGCAGTCTACCGATGGCATTACCTGGACGACTATCTCTGGCGCAACAGCGAGTACGTTTACGCTTACCCAGGCGCAGGTTGGTCAGTTTGTGCGAGCGCAGGTGAGCTACACCGACGGTGGCGGCACCCTCGAAACGGTTTCTAGCAATGCCACAGCCACCACAATCGCTAACGTCAACGATTCTCCTGGTGGTTTGAGCGTTGCAAAGGTATACCGCACTTCTATCGATAGTAATGTCAATAACTTTGAGGTTTACGACCCAACAACCAACGTTTGGAGTGCCCTAAACCCCATCACTACCTCTACTCAGCTGGCAGTCTCAGCCGATAACGAGTTGTACATGCTGAACAACGCCACCAACGTTATTCAGCGCTACAACCCTGACACTGATACTTGGGTCAATGTGCAGGCTGGGCCAAATGTGAATTGGGGCTCTGGCAACTTAGAGGTTACCAACAATAATGAGTTTATCCTTACAGCCCAAGGACAAACTACCCTTTACTACACCCAAGGTGGGACTTGGAATTCTTTGGCGTTGCCTGGGCAAGCGTCTACAGCGGCAGACTATGACCCAATAACAGGTAAGTTTGTAGTTAGCCAAAATGGTCAGTACGTTGCTTGGGAAGTAAACCTAGCCACTGCTACCATCACGACGTTTAATATTGATGGCCAGATTGGCTCCGGCGAAACTCGTCGATTCGGCGAAATTTACGATGGGCGCTACTATTCGCAGGGTTTTGAATACCCAATTTATGCCTACGACTTAGCCAACAACACGCTGGCGCTTGAGCAGGTTAGCCCCGCTAACAACCCTGTAGGCAGGTGGCTGTCGGCGGCAGTAGATGCAGGCGAGGGTCTATTTTATCTAAATGGATATAACAGTACCAACTTCTCTAGTTGGGACCCTGTGACCAATACCTTTGTCGCCCTGGCCCCAGCGTTAACAGCAAGCGGCCACAATACTCTAGCTGCTACGTCGGTTGGTGCTCCTGTTACCCTCAGTGGTGCTCCCCAGCAAAACAGCGTACTTACCGCAAACA
This sequence comes from Nodosilinea sp. FACHB-131, assembly GCF_014695395.1. GTDB lineage: Bacteria > Cyanobacteriota > Cyanobacteriia > Phormidesmidales > Phormidesmidaceae > Nodosilinea. Next base: position 73,070 of record NZ_JACJOF010000022.1, on the reverse strand, counting down.
CATCCAATTTAGTAGACCTAGATGGACTGGGTGTACTCAACTACCAGTGGCAGCAGTCTAGCGATGGCATCACCTGGACGGCGATCGCTGGTGCCACAGCCAGTACCCTTACCCTCACCCAAGAGCGCGTAGGTCAGTTTGTGCGGGCGCGGGTGAGCTACGTCGATGGCTTTGGCGCTGCTGAAGAGGTCTTTAGCGCTTCTACAGCTAGCAAAATTGCCAACGTTAACGACCTACCTACAGGTGGCGTCACCCTCACCGGTACTGCGGAGCAAGGCTCATTGCTCACAGCTACTTCCACTCTGGGAGACCTCGATGGACTGGGCACCTTAAACTACCAGTGGCAGCAGTCCACCGATGGCATCACCTGGGCAACGATTGCTGGGGCCACGGCCAGTACCTTTACCCTCACCCAAGCCCAAGTTGGCCAGTTTGTGCGATCGCAGGTGAGCTTCACCGACGGCGGCGGCACCCTCGAAACCGTTAACAGCAATGCCACGGTAGCCAAAATAGCCAATGTCAACGACGCACCCACGGGAGGCGTCACCATCAATGGCACCGTCTCCCAGGGTCAAATCCTAACCGCAAATACTTCTACCCTGGGAGATGCTGATGGCCTTGGTACCTTGAACTACCAGTGGCAGCAATCTAGCGATGGTAACAGCTGGACGGCTATCGCTGGGGCTACGGCCAATACTTTTACCCTCACCCAGGGGCAGGTCGGCCAGTTTGTGCGATCGCGGGTGAGCTACACCGATGGCGGTGGTACCGCTGAATCGGTCTTAAGCAATGCTACGGCAACTAAAGTAGCCAATGTCAACGACGCACCTACGGGCAGCGTCACCATCAACGGCACCGTCGCCCAGGGTCAAATCCTAACCGCAAATACCTCTACCCTGGCTGATGCTGATGGCTTAGGCACTCTGAGCTATCAGTGGAAACAATCTAGCGATGGCATTACCTGGAGCAACATTGACGGCGCGACTGGTAATACCTTTAGCCCCCGCAATGCTCAGGTAAACCAGTTTTTGCAGGTAGCGGTGAGCTACGTGGATGGACAGGGCACTTCAGAGTCGCTGACGAGTGCGTCCACTAGCGGGGGCGTCGTGAAGTTCAACGCCACCTCTGACTTTAACGGCGACGGTTCTGTCGACATCTTTTGGCGGCATCAGAACGTTGGAGAGTCAGTATTCTGGCTAATGGACAACATCAACTTTTCCAGAGGTGATTTTCTCTCGCCGGCTGTAACAGACGTCACCTGGGACATTAAGGCATTGGGTGACCTCAATGGCGACGGTCAATCCGATCTAATCTGGCAACACAAAGTCTCTAATCAGGTCGCTGTTTGGCTCATGGACGGGGTTAACCTTATGTCTAGCGCTCTTGTACCTACTGCTGGTACTGCTGGCTGGAAGGTGGCTGCATCTGGCGACTTCAACGACGATAGTAAAGACGATATCCTCTGGCGCAACACCAATACGGGTGGGCTTGCGGTCTGGTTTATGGATGGCACTAACCTAGTCTCTGGAGAGTTGATTAGCGTCAATCCAGGCCTCGATTGGGAGGTGGGGGCTGTCGGCGACTTTACCAAAGATGGCAATGTGGACATTTTCTGGGAACACCGCACTGCTGGTGTCAACGTGTTCTGGGAAATGGATGGTACTACCCTTGTTAAGGGTTATGAAACCACTGCTGCTGAAGCCAGCTGGAAGGCGAAGGGAGCCGCTGACTTTAACCAGGATGGTAACCTAGATCTTCTCTGGCACCATCCAGGATCTGGAGAAAATGTACTGTGGCTTATGGATGGTACAAAGCTAGATAAGGGCGTTGTGTTACCCACTACGGAAGTTAGCTGGAACCCTGTCGTGTAGTTGCGAGCGGTAGGTTGCTGAGTCGGGGTAGCTGACTGCTCCGACGTTAGTCCTCAGACCCAAGCGACTTTAAACCCATAGCCTTGGTACAGGCTATGGGTTTTTAGCTTTTCTAAGGTATTGAAACCACCTGCCGACCCTTCACCTACGGCGCTTTGCCCACATCAACGAGTTGCTCTACAGTTCTGGCAACCTCATAGGACTCCTGACCCAATGGGTGCAAAAACCAGTTCTAGCGAGGCAAGGGGTAGCAGGACTAAAGATCCCCCTTAAAGTGATCAAACTCAGCCACGGGTTGTTTGCTTGGGGGCAAGTTGCCTAGGGGCTCACCCGGAGACGATCGCCCCCTCAACCAAACCAGACTCATGAGCGGTAGCAGGTAGAGATAGCAGGCAAAGGGAATAAAGCCCGCGTTCACCCCAAGAATGGTGGCAGGGACTAGCCCAGCGATGTTCCAGGGAATCAGCGGGGAGATCACCACGACGGTATTTTCTAGGTCGAGGGCCAGTGCTGGGGGCGGGGCATCGGTGCGGTGGTAGGTGGGGCCGAGCAGCTGCTGGGTCAGCAAAATGGCGATGGTTTGGGTACAGCCAAAGGCAGCCGAAAGGGTGCCAACCAGGGTGGTAGCCCGAAGGCGATCGCCCGGCGTTTTCACCCGTTCCAGCGATCGCTCCAGCCGTTGCAGCAGCTGCGTTTCGGCAAAAATGCCTACAAAGGCCGTGGAGATCACCACCACCAGCGACACCCGCAGCATTGCCGCCACGCCGCCGCCCAGCACAATGGCGCTGAGCGGCGAGTCAGCCTCAAGGTGAAACCCGGTGAGTAGATATTGCAGCACCTGCCAGCCGCTGTAGTGCTGATGGGCGATCGCCAGGGCGATCGCTGTGGCGGTGCTGGCCACCATGGCCCGCTGCACCGCCACTCGCCGCAGCGACAGCAACACCATGACCCCCGCCGGCAGCAGCGCCACTGGGCCCAGGCGAAACTCGGCTGCCAGGTCGGCCACCAGGCTCGACTCGGCCAGTGGCACTGGGGCGAACCCGGCAAAGCCGGCATAGATTGCGATCGCCAGTCCCAGGGGCAGCAGCGAGGTGCGCCACATGCGGCGAATGTTGTCGTATAAGTCGGTGCGGGTGATAGCAGCAATTAGCAGAGCGCTGGAGGACATCGGTGAGGCGCGATCGCCCACGTAGGCCCCCGCAATAATTGCTCCGGCAATCAGGGGGCGAGCAAACCCGCTAGTTTCGCCCTCGGCCACCATAATCATCAGTGCCACCCCCACGGTGCCCACGGTGCCAAAGGACGTGCCCAGTAGCAGCGACACGGCGCTGGCTAATCCAAAGGCCACCAGTACAAAACTGTGGGGCGTCACCACCTGGAGGCCGTAGTACACCAGCGTTGGCACCGTGCCCGCCGCCATCCAGCTGGCGGTGACGGCACCAATAATCAGCAGCACCCCGATCACGGGCAGGGCTTTTTGGCTGCCCCTCCACCCCATCGTCGCCAGCGCCCGCAGCGAAAAGCCTCGCCTTCGCAGCACCCCCACAAATAAGGCCATGGCCAGCAGCAGCGGATAGGCGATAAATATGCCCCGCACCGCACTCAGCAGCAGCAACCCAAACGACAGCCCAAAGGCCAGCCCAATATCCATAGCGGGGGATCCACCGAAAACAGCCTGCGTTTAGCCTAACGAAGGGCGATCGCCTCAGCAAAATCCTCCGTCTATCCTGGCCATCGATGCTGTCGATGGGCGATCGCCCCCGCCACCGCTGAAACCTTGCCTAGTATTTGACCAAGCGGTATAGGGTTCAAGGTACAAGGTTTAAGGCAAGGCGTAACCCTAAAACCCTGCACCTTGAACCTTATACCCCCCTCGCCATCTTTGACCTAGCAAACCACTAGGGCGATCGCCTCACTCCAAAGGCCCACTGTAAGCGGTACGTCTGACCATAGCCAGTTCTGTCACCGCCAGCAGCAGCCTTTCGGGCTCAATGGGTTTAGTCATATGTTGCTGAAAGCCATTGGCCAAGGCGCGGTGGCGATCCTCCTCGCGGGCAAAGGCGGTCACAGCGATCGCCGGTACCTGGCTGCCATATTCAGGCGGTAAGTGGCGAATCTGTTGCAGCAGGGCGTAGCCATCCATGTCGGGCATGGCGATGTCACAGACCAAGACATCGGGCTCAAAATTGGCCAAATGGGGCAAAACCTCATGGGCCGAAGCCACGACTCTGACCTCGGCCCCGTACTGACTCAGCACCGCAGCAATTAAATCGAGGCTGTCTTGGCTGTCATCAACGGCGAGCACTTTGATTCCCGTTAAGTCGATGACGGTGGGCAGCCGGGGCTCCTCAAGAGACGGAATGGCGGCATCGGTCATTAGCGGCAGCCGCAGGGTAAAGGTTGACCCCTGCCCCTCGCCCGGGCTATCGGCGACAATGCTGCCGCCGTGGGCTTCGACCAAGTACTTAACAATCGACAGCCCTAGCCCCAGCCCACCATATTGGCGAGTAATTGACACATCTTCCTGGCGAAACGAGTCAAAGAGCTGCGGCAAAAACTCGCGGCTAATGCCCTTGCCGGTATCGCTGATGGTCACCTGGGCGCAACCGTTTACCGCTTCAAGGTACAGCTCGATTTGCCCGCCCTGGGGCGTAAATTTAACCGCGTTAGACAACAGATTCCAGACCACCTGCTGTAGGCGGGTGCTGTCTCCTCTGACCAGGCAGTTGTCGGCTAGGGTGGAGTGCAGCGCGATCGCTTTGGCCTGCACGGCGGTTCTTACCACATCGATAGAGGCCTCAATCACCGAAGCCAAATTGATCGCAATATCGCTAATCTCAAGCTTGCCCCGCAGAATTTTAGCCACATCGAGCAGGTCGTCGATCAACTGGGTTTGCAGCTTGGCGTTGCGCTCGATGGTCGCCAGGGCGCGACGAGTTTTGTCGGCGTCGAGCTGATTGGTCTGAAGCAGTTTAGCCCAGCCCAAAATGGGGTTGAGCGGCGACCTGAGTTCATGGGAGAGAATTGCCAAAAACTCGTCTTTGGTGCGATTGGCCCGTTCCGCATTTTCCCGCGCCGTCTGCTCGCGCTCTAGCAGCTGCTTGCGCTCGGTGACATCGCTGGCCGCTCCAAACCATTCCACAATTTCATTGTGCTCGTTGAGTAGCGGCACCGCCCGCGACACGGTCCAGCCCACGGTGCCGTCTGGTCGCAACACCTGGTGTTCTAGCTCAAAGGGGCGCTTGTCGCCAATGGCCTGCTGAATGGCCTCCTGCACTCGCGGGCGATCGCCTTGGGGAATGTAGGTGTCTAGCCATGAGCGATTGGGGCGATCGGTGTTGGGTAGAAACGCCTGGCCATCAATGCTATACATCTCGCTCCAGTCGGCGCTCATTTTATATAGCGTGTCTGAGCTAGCGGTGACGAGCAGGCGAAACTGGGCTTCGCTTTGGCTCAGCCGCGCTTCGGCCTGGGCGCGCTCGACGGCCGCCCAGGTGCGCTCGGCGGTTTCGTGAATCAGCGAAATTTCAAGGGCCGTCCAGTCGTGGGGGACCGCATGACTGACGTTGAACACCGCGACGAGCTGGTAGTCTTTGACCAGGGGAATGCAGACCAGGGCACCCATGCCCAAGGCTTGAAACTGGGCCTGTTCGGTTGAAGTCAGCATCGTGGTGTTGGCCACGTCGGCCAGCAACAGCGGATGCCCCGTGCGCAGCAGCGTATGCACAGTCGAGAAATCTTTAAACCGATAATCCCCCACCATGCTGGGCTCGTCGTCTTGCCTATAGTCGTGGTGAACGATACCCGTTAGAGTGGCTTCGTTGTATTCGTAGTAGTAAACGCGGCTGGCGTTTAATTCTTCGCCAATCAGGCGGCAGGCGGTTGCCTGCACTTCGAGGGGGTCGGTCAGCACCCGCAGCGCATCGGCCAGAATGACGCGAAACGCATCTAGTTTGGCCGCTCGGTGCAGCCGGGCCTCGGCCTCTTTGGCACCGGTGATATCTTGAAAGAGCACGGCCACTTTGCGCTCGTGGGGGGCACCAACGCGAAAGGCGTTGACGTCGAACCATCGACCCATCGACTGGGCATGGTCTTCAAAGCGCATGGGGTCGCCGGTGAGCGCAACTCGGCCGTAGATGTCGAACCAAAAGGGTTCGATATTGGGCACCAGCTCGCGCATGGTTTTACCGAGGGCGTTGACTAGCCCCGACTGCCGCTCAAAGACCGGATTGGTCTCGATATAGCGGTAGTCAATGGGCCGATCTTGCTCGTCGAAGATCATCTGCAAAATGCAAAAGCCCTCGTCCATGGAGTTAAATAGCGATCGATATTTGGCCTCTGAGGCGCTCAGGGCGGCTTCAGCTAGCTTGCGATCGTGGATGTCGACTAGGGTGCCAAACCAGCGCACAATCTGGTCAGTCTGCGGATCTCGATAGGGTTCAGCCTGAATCAAAAACCAGTGGTAGAAGCCAGCCTCTGAGCGGATGCGGTGCTCAGCCCTAAATAAACTCCCGCTCTCCATGGCCCGTCTGAAGGTGTTCAGCGTTATGGTGATGTCGTCTGGATGGACGCAGCTGATCAGCGCCTCTATTGCTGTCGTCGGCTCGCTATCGGCCCCCGTATATCTCCTCCACTGCTGGTTAACGAACTCGACTCGGCCGGCTGCATCGGCAATCCAGATTACTTCTGGCACCGTGTTGGCCATCAGGCGAAACCGTTCTTCGCTCTCTTGCAGTGAGGCGGCGGCGCGCTGGCGTTCGGTGATGTTGCGGGTCGAGCCCACCACCGCCTGCGCTGAGCCCTCGGGGTCAGTCAGCGGGGTGAGGATATATTCGTAGACGCCGCTGATGCCGGTTGGGCTGGTGTATGAAATCTCATCTCTGACGGGTTGAGCGGTGGTAAACACCTGCTCAATCTGTTGCTGAAGTTTGGCCGCCAGCGACTCGGGGTAGTTGAGGTCAAAGAAATTTTTCCCGACCACATCTTCTAACGACAATCCCCACAGGTCGAGCATGGGTTGGTTAGCAAACACAAAGCGGCCCTGGCGATCGAAGAGGTAGACAAAATCGCTGATGGCCGAAAGCATGGCATCAAAGATGTGCGATTGCTCGACGAGATCGTCATAGCTGTTGTCGAGGGCGGCCTCAGACTGCTTGAGCGCGCTGATGTCAACGGCTGTGCCGTAGCTCACCTGCTGCTCAGTATCCAGCTGACAGCGCCAGCGCAGCCAGCGATAGGTGCCGTCTCGACGGCGATAGCGGTTTTCAAAAGCCAAAATTTCGCTGCCGGAGAGCAGGGTTTCTGCCGCTGCGATCGATGGGGCGACATCTTCTGGATGAATGAACTCAAGCCAGGGGCGGGCGGTCATTTCGGCGATCGTCCAACCCAGCACCTGTTCAAAGGTGGGGCTCACCCAACGAAAATAGCCGTCGTAGCCGGCGATCGCCTGTAGATCTGACCCCACAGCAAGAAACCGTTCTCGATCCTGCGCTCTGGGGTAGGTGACTGAGTGAGCGCAGGGCATCACCCCATCAAGAGCCCGCCAAAGCTGATCAGCGGTGAACTCATCGCGACACAGATAGTCTATCGCCCCCAGTTTCATTGCCTGGATGGCTGCACTGACATTGTTCTCGCCGATCACAATGATTGGCGGACACCGATGGCGCAGCTGGGCCTTAAGCTGTTGCACTAGCTCAAAACTGCGGCTGTCGGGATGGTGAGACTCTAAAAGAATGCCATCGATTTGCTGGGTTTTACACAGGTCTAGAATTGGGCCGTCATACAGTTGAGCCACAACCTGATACAACAGTTCACCATGCTGCTGCAAGAGCTGCTGATAGATATCGGCTCTGCCGTAAACCCGATCTAGAACCAGAACGGTGCGTTGGTTGTGAGTTGGCTCCGTGGAGCCATCGAGGTTTGCCATTATAGGGAATCATGCCCCCGCCGCCGTTCTAAGGAACGAAAGCCTACTCCTAAAACGACGGCAAACGGCTTCTGGATACGCTTCGTCAGCTGCCTTAGGGTGCAAACGAGGTAACCCGCTTCCAGCTGCAATCGAGAGAGGGAAGAGGGTGTCCGCGTTGACAGCATAGGCTTCAGATTTTGGGAGCTAGTAGTTTTGTTCAGATTTTATCGGCTTTTCCCGATTGCGTTAATCCACCCACAGACTGTCTTTAGAACCTTTTCTTACCGCCGAAGAAGGAGCGGAATGGGGCTGTGGAAGGCGGCTGGGATCGAAGTTAGCTACTACCGGGGCGGGAATGCTGTGGCAAAAGACCGAAAATAAAATAGCAACAAGGAAGAAGGGTGCCTAATGAGCTTGGATTTTGGGCTGTCTTAACTCAGCCTTCACCGGCTATAGCAAAATAGGATGATAGCAATTCAATTGGCGATCGCGCTGAGGAGCACCGAGTGAGACAACGTAACGCCCAGGGCATCATGGCGGCTTTGGTGATGATTGCGATCGCCGGGTGCAACGCTCCGCCAACCCCCGATCCTGAGGGATCAGCCCCAGCCCGAGCGGAGTCGGGTGCTGCCGGTGACCCCGATAGCAAAAACAGTTTGCCTGCGGACGAGGCGATTCTGCAAACCGTTTATGACCAGGTCGAAAGCCTCGACCTCTGCGATGGGTTTTACCAGCCCGAGGTCGCCCAAGCAGAATCTCGGGTCTATCGGACAGGCGATCGCGCCTTGGTGGAGCTGGTCTGCGCCAACGCCGCCTACCAGTCGGTCTACGCCTACGTGGCTTACCAACCCGACGGCGCGTGGCAGCCGCTGTCGCTCGATGTGTTTTATCCCGATGAAACCGGGCAGTTTGTGCGTAGCAGCGAGGGCACCGTAGGCGGCCTGGCCACCTTTGACCCCGACCAAGAGCTGCTGACGGTATTTAGCAAGGCGCGGGGCGTTGGCGACTGTGGCTCCTTGGCCGACTACCGCTGGTCGGGAAGCGAGCTAGAGCTAGAAACCTTCCGCTACCAGGAGTGCAGCGACTCGGCTGAAGAGTTTGTTGAGCCTGCTGACTATCCCCAGGTCTATCCCTAAACCCATCTAGCGCTATTACGCTGCGGCAAAAATGCCCCTACTGTTCAGAATGCTAAATACCTGTACCCTAAGGATTTTTCACTTTGAATTTTGCATTTTGAACCCCGCGTAGCGGTACTAGGATAACCGTCGCTAAAGCTTTACCTTCGCCTTCCGGCCCTTGCGCTACCCTGAGGGCAATCCTACAACCATTGCCTATGCTGGATCTACAGCAGTTTTACGATGCCTGCGACCCCACCCAGCCGCTGCGGGGCAAGCGCTACTACATCGATTTCTCCACCGTGCGCGGTGGCGACACTGTCCAAGAGCTAGAGCGCAAAATTGCTCGCCTGGCCCGCAATCGCCCCACTACCCAGCTGTTTACCGGCCATATTGGCTGCGGCAAATCGACGGAACTCTTTCGTTTGCAGAACAAGCTGACCCAGCGTAACTGCGAGGTGGTTTACTTTGAGTCAGACCGCGACTTAGAGATGGCCGATGTCGAAATCTCTGATATTTTGCTCAGCATTGCCCACAACATCAGCGAGCACCTCGACAAAATTGGCATTGCGACTAAGCCCACTTATCTGCAAGGCCTGTTTCAGAACCTGGCCGACACCCTGCGCACCCCGATGGAAATCTCCGATGTGAGCTTTTCGGCGGGCATTGCCAGCATTACGGCCTCGGCCAAGCAGAGCCCTGACATGCGCAGCCAGCTCAGACAGTATTTAGAGCCGCGCACCCGCAGCATTATTACCGCCATCAACGACGAGCTGCTGACTCCAGCCAACGATCGACTACAGTCCCAGGGCAAAAATCGCCTGGTGGTGATTATGGATAACCTCGATCGCATCGACAGCGCCCCTCGCTCCCAGGGACGGCTCCAGTCGGAGTACATTTTTGTCGACCGGGGTGAGCAGCTCAGGCAGCTTGACTGCCACATGGTCTACACCATTCCCCTGGAGCTGATGTTTTCGAATGACCTGGTGCGGCTGTCGAACCGGTTTGGTACTAACCCCATGGTGCTGCCCATGGTGCCGATGCAGGACCGCAAGGGCAACACCGACGAGGCGGGTATGGCGCTGCTGCGACAGATGGTGTTGATTCGCGCCTTTCCCGATTTCAACGTGAACCAGCGCATTGATGCGGTAGGAGAAATCTTCGACGAGATAGCCACCCTCGATCGCCTCTGTCAGGTGAGTGGTGGCCACATGCGCAACCTGATTCGCCTGCTGGATGGCTGCCTACGCAAGCAAGACCCGCCTTTTTTGCGCGACACCCTGGAGGCTGTGATTCGCAACGAGCGCGACAGCCTCATGGGTCTAGTCAGCGACCACGAGTGGGATCTGCTGCTCCAGGCCGTCTCCCGCCAGGATGTGCAGGGCGACGAAGACTACAACATTTTGGTGCGCAGCCTGTTTTTGTACGAATATCGAGATGCTCAGGGTCGCTGGTTTGGCCTCAATCCCCTGCTGGCCGAGACCGATCGCTACCGCAGCTGGCTGGCTCAGCAGAGCCGCCCATGAGCGGCCAGCGTCTGGGAACCAGCGATATTGTGGCCCACAACCAAGCGGCCCTAACTGAGCTCAAGCGGGCGATCACCCTCAGACCCAACCGCTTTTCGCTGGTGCTGGCCCGGTGCAACTACTCGCGTTTGCAGCAGCTGATGGTCGATCATTTGCAGACCTATACGCCCCTGGTAGAGCGATCGCTGCCCGCTCATGTCACGACCCTGCTTCAGGCTTTGACCTTGCCCGCTGACTCTCCACCGCCAACCGCCCTGATGGTAACCGGCCTAGAGCAGTTGCAAAACGCGGCGGCAGTGTTTAAGGCCGCCAACTTGGGACGAAACGCCTTTCCACAGGCGCTGCCGTTTCCGGTAGTGCTGTGGATGAGCGATCGCACCCTGACCATTCTCAACCGCCACGCTCCCGACTTTAAGAGCTTTGCTGCCGCCCCCATTCCCTTTGAGTACCCCCCCGGCGAGCTGATCGACTCACTCCACGCCAGCGCCAACGACCTATTCGCTACCATGCTCTCGTTGGGCGATAGCAGCCCTCACCCCACTGAAGCCGCCGATTTTCAACCGGGGTCGGCCCTGCGCACCGAGCTAGAGTTTGCCCTGACCGACATAGCTCAAACCCAAGCCACCCTTGGCAGTGAACTCAAGGCCAGCCTCGACTTTCTCAAGGGCCGCGACGCCTTTAGCCGCAACGATCTCGACGTGGCCCGCTACCACTTCGAGCAAAGCCTGAACTACTGGCAAAAATCCACCCCCCCACCCGCCCACCCGCCCACTCCCCTACTTACCCCCCCACCCCCCACCCCTCGCCAAAAACAAGCTGTCCTCCTCTTCTACTTGGGGGCGACCTGCCGCAGCCAGGCCATTCTGCAGCGGGTGGTTTATGATCTCATGCTGCACAAGGCCGAGAGCTACTTCACCGCCTGCCTGCGCATTTTTCGCGACCTCGAGGAGCCTGATCTGGTGGGCAAATTCATCCATGCCCTGGCGGAGGTGCAGCAAAAATTGGGGGCCTGGTCCGCCCTGGCCCGCACCGCCCAGGAGGGGCTGACCCTACATCGCCAAGACCCCATTCGCCTGGCCCGCAATTACGGCTATCTGGCAGAGGTAGCTCTGGCCCAGGACGATGCCGCCACCGCTAAAACTAACGCCGAGCGGGCATTGAATATTCTGGCGATCGCCGGGGCCGTCACTGCCAGTGCCTCCGGCGAACCTGATGCCGAATCCTCCCGCTCTGCCCTAGCGATGGCTAACCAGTATCAGCGGGGCTGGTACCTCTTCCTGTTGGGGCGAGTATATATTGCTCAGGTTCAACCCGAGGCGGCTACTACCCTGCTTGAAGCGGCGTACACCTACACCGACCCCACAACTGATCTGCCCCTCTACCGCAACATTCTGCAAACGCTGCAACAGCAGTATTACCAGCAAAAAAAATACCGCGCCGCCTTTGGGGTCAAGATCAAGCAGCGCCAGGTCGACACTCGCTTTAAGCTGCGAGCCTTCATCGGGGCCAGCGAAATTCAGCCCCAGGAGTCCTGGCGGGGTGGTGGTGAGGGCTCCAGCCAAGCGCTGCTGGCTACCGAGATTCAGTCCTCGGGTCGCCAGGCCGATGTTGAGGCTCTCACCGATCGCCTTGAGCAGGCCCGCTATCCGCTGGTGATTATCCACGGGCCGTCGGGGGTAGGCAAAAGCTCCATCCTTTATGCCGGGCTGATGCCCGCCCTGGCTAAGTCGTTTCCTGAGGGGCGATCGACTTTGGCGGTGTTGGTCAAGGGCTACCGCGATTGGCCCGATGAGGTCAACCAGGCTTTGGCCCGCGCCCTGCAACAGCTCAGCGAGGCCGACGGCATTCCCCCAGCCGCCCCTATCGACCCCATCGACCTGAGTGATCGCCTCAAACGCCTCACCGAGCAAAGCTATCGACAAATCGTGCTGATTTTTGATCAGTTTGAAGAATTTTTCGTCGATGCCGTAGAGCTGACCCAGCGCCGCGACTTCTACGCTTTCTTGCTCGACTGCCTCAATACGCCCTACCTCAAAGTGGTGCTGTCCCTGCGCGAAGACTACCTCCACCACCTGCTCGAAATTGAGCGCGGCTTTGATCTCGACATTCTCAACAACGACATTCTCAGCCGAGACTACCGCTATTATTTGGGCAATTTTAAGGCCACCGACGCCAAATTTTTAATTCGTCGCCTCACCGACGACGCTCACTTTTACCTCGAAACGGCCCTGATCGATCAGCTGGTGGCCGACCTATCTACCTCCATCGGTGAGGTGCGCCCGATTGAGCTTCAGGTGGTGGGGGCTCAGCTCCAGCGCCAAGAGATCAACACCCTGGCCGAATACCTCGACCTGGGCAGCCATCCCAAAGAAACCCTGGTGCAAAATTTCTTGGGCACTGTGGTTGACGACTGCGGCGCTGAAAATGCGGATTTGGCCCGCCTGGTGCTTTACCTGCTCACCGATATCGATCGCGACAGCCGCCCCTATCGTCCCCAAAGAAGCCGAGAAGACATTGAAGAAGAGATCAAACTGCGCGGTGCTGTCTATCAGTCAGACCAACTCGACCTAGTACTGGATATTCTGGTGGGCTCGGGTCTGGTGTTTTTGCTGCCCGATATCCCCATCGATCGCTACCAGTTGGTGCATGACTACCTGGTTAGCTACGCCCGCCGGGAACCGCCTGCGCGCTTGGTCAACAAGCTGCGGCGCAGTCAAGTACTGGGATAACGCTAAACGCCTAGCTTCTCCACGGGCGCAGGCAGCAATATGAAATTGGTAGAAATTCGAACTGTCTTACCAGGTGAGAACGTCCAGTCTGTTTTGGGCACCATTGATTTATATCTACCTTAAGGCGTATTCTTAATCTATTCCTTTAGGGGGATGCAAAGTTGCCTGATAGAGTTGCATATGAATGACACTTGGCTTTCGGATTACGTTATTTACTCTGAACGAGCAGGGCAAGGCTACGCAAGACGAGCCTGTCGGCCCTTAGAATCTCACATCAAAAAGATGCTGGGACTACCAATTAGCGAATTCTCTATTCAGGCTGAAATTAAATATCTCACCCTTGTTGCCGGTGGCGCAACCTGCGAATGTCCGGCTTGCAAGCTCAGAGCCCCAGGCAATGCTGGTATCTTTTGGGTTGTCACCCGGAAGGACGCTGTAGAAGAAGTCTCTAAAGTAGAGTAATCTAACCTTTCTAATACTGATGCCCACTGTTCTGAAGAATAGTGGGCATTACTGCTATAGCGGTAGAGCGATCGGCCCAGAGGCTGGGGGAGCGCCTTCCACCGGGCTGGGATCAGGCTAAAGGCAGCGCCACCGATAGCTCACTGGTTACGGAGGCTAGGCCACGGCTGCCACTGCCAAGTAGCCCATGGCTTCGAGCTGGCCAATTACCTGGGCCACGCTTTCTTCGACGGATTGCTGATCGGTGTGGCAGTGCACCTCTGGGTTGAGGGGCGCTTCGTAGGGATCGTCAATGCCGGTAAACTGCTTGATTTCGCCAGCCCTAGCTTTTTTGTAGAGACCTTTGACGTCGCGGTCTTCGCAGACGCTGAGGGGAGCGTCAACAAAGACTTCGACGAAGTCACCGATGCGATCGCGCACCGTATCTCGCGCTTCGCGGTAGGGCGAAATTGCCGACACCAGCACCATCACGCCATTGCGGGTCAGCAGGTGCGATACAAAGCCAATGCGGCGAATGTTTTCGTCCCGGTCTTCTTTGCTAAAGCCCAGGCCCTTGGTCAAGTTAGTGCGCACAACATCGCCGTCGAGCACCTCAAGCTGGCAACCCCGCTGGCGCAGTTCGGCCTCCAGAGCGCGAGCGATGGTCGATTTACCCGACCCGCTCAACCCCGTAAACCAGATTGTTACTCCACGCTGCGCTGTCGCCATTGGCCCATTCCGTAAACTGCTCTATAAATTAAACCACTTACTGGCCCCCTACCTTAGTCATTAGCTTTTTCTGCCCCTTGCGGCTGCCAAATTGGTGGGCGTAGACGTAGGTAAACTCGCCCCCCAAAAAGAAAATCTGGCTGGTAAGGTAAATCCACAGCATCAGCACCATCACCCCGCCTACCACCCCGTAGGAGCGAAACTGGCTGCCCAGGCTAATCACACTGTTACTGATTAACTGCTGCAAAATCAGCCACAGAATGGCGGTCAGCAGTGCCCCCAGCCACACATCTCGCCAAGCCACACGGGTGCTGGGCAGGGTTTTGTAGAGCACCATTACCACCAGCGTCAGCGTCACAAACGAGATGCCCAGCCGCAGCCATGACAGCAGCTGCACCTGATCGATCGCCAGCACCGTCACCCACTCGTTCACCCCTTCCAAAATCTTGGTGATGGTGCCGATGGCAATGTTGGAGAGCAGCGACACAAAGATCAGGCTGGTGGCCCCAATCACCAGCAAAAACGCCAGAAACCGGCGCCACAGAAAGATAAACGCCACTTCCCCCACGCCGCCGAAGCGGTGATGGCTGGGCTTGGTGTGCCAAATTTTGTCAAAGGAGCGGCTGAGGGCGCCAAAAAAACCGCTGGAGGTAAATAGCAAAATGCCAAAACCAACGATGCTGGCGCTAGTGCTGCCGTTGTGAAACTCGATGAGGGTGGCCTGCACCAGGGGGAAGGCGTCGGGAGGCAGAGCCTCTTGGGCAAAGTGGAGCACGGCGTTGTAGGCATCGGTGCTGGGGCCAATTAGAAAGCCCACAATGCTCAACGACACCAAAATCATCGGAAACATTGAAAAGAGGGCGTAGTAGGCTAGGGCGGCACCCATCTCAAGGCAATCGTCTTGCTGCCACTTCATCAGGGTGCGGCCAATCAGCTTGGTCCACGCCGACTGCCCCACTCGATACTTAAAAAAATCGAGCATAGCCGCACTGTTGATCCATTGGTGTGCCAGTGACCATGCGCGTCGCCAATGCTCTAACCGCGCCAGTTGTCTCCTCATTCTACCGACCCTATTTGTTCGCTAAGGGTTGTGCCAGCTACCTACAGTGGCACAAAACAAAAAAAGTAGAGCACCAAAGGACAAAATTGTTCAGTTTTGGGGCGATTCTCTTTCAGAGAAGCTTTCCTTCGAAACGTTTCACGAACGCCAATGCCCTTAGGCGGCCAGGGCTTGCTCCCAGCTCTTACAGCTCCATACTGTCAAATCCCTATCGGCAAAGACGATCTACTGTGGCAGTTTCCCCTCTATTACAAGTGGTGCAGGGCATCTACAGGAAAAAAAGAGCTGCAAAATTTCGCCCTGGCGCACTTAGTTGCCGGGCGGGCTGCAAAGATGTAGCTGCTTTTGTGGATGACTTTAGCTAGCGTCAGTTTGCCGATACTTTGACGCTGACTTCCTCGCGCTTGGGCGCGGGGGCTACTAGATGAGGTGCGATCGCCTGCATGGGAGCAACCTGAGGTGCCGTGGTGGTCACGTTCTGGGCGGCTTCGGCTTCATCCATTTGATCGCAAAGGGCTTTGGAAACGGCCATAGCAGCATAGATGCCCGCCAAATAGAGCACGATATCAAACGCCCCAAAGTACAGATGGAACATGAGCCTAGCCTCCCTTGCGGTTTAAGTTTATTGCCGATACTACCGCATCCTTCGGCGGGGTTCCAAGAGGCGCAGGTGTCGTCTGTGGCCTAAACTTACAGAGTTTCTCTCTTGGTATAGCACTTTGGGCATTGCTGCATGAGCGTTGCGGAAGCGCGAATTGGATGCCGACTGGAAGAACTTTTTGCCTAGCAGGCTGGGCGGCTTCCTTTGACTAGAGTCTCAGCCCCAAAACTGGCGAAAGTCTTCGTCTTGGTCGCTGAGCTGTGCCCAGGGGGCACCCCACTGCTGCACAATTTCCGCCAGTCGGGCGCAGGCAGGACGTTCAGTGGCGTAGTGACCTGCGTCAATGAGAATCAGGTCGCGATCGCGCCCTTCCTGAAACTGGTGAAACTTGCAGTCTGAGGTCAGGTAGGCCTGCGCCCCAGTTTTGGCCACCGCCCCCATAAAGCTGGCCCCGCTGCCGCCCAGAACGGCTAAGCGATCGATCCTCTGAGTTAGATCGGCGGCGGGGGAATAGATTAATCGTGGCGGTGAGAGCCTAGCTTGAATCAGGTCCAGCAGCCCTTGCAGATCGAGGGTGGGGCTGAGATCACCCACGCGCCCGTAGCCAATGCCGGGTTGGGTGGGCACCACGGGCTGAGAGTTTTGCAGGTGCAGCACCTGGGCCAGCAGGTCGGCGGTGCCGTCTTGCACCTGGTCAAAGTTGGTGTGGGCGGTGTAGATGCCAATGTTGTGGGCGATCGCCTGGCGCACCATATCCCCTACTGGGTCGCCCTGGGTAACGCGCTTAAGCGGGCTAAAGATCAGCGGATGGTGGGCCAAAATCAGATTGACACCTACGCCCTGCTGACGGAGTTTGAGGGCTTCGGCCATCACCGCCAAAGTTGGGGTGAGGCACACCAGCACGTGGGCCGGTTCGTCGAGCAGGCCGGGCTGCACCTGCCAGCCGCAGTTGTCCCAGTCTTCTTGCCAGGCGGGGTTAGCCCAGGCTTCGAGTTTAGAGATCAGATCTGCGATCGCAAGGGCCATAAAAAACACCGCTGGCTGGGGCAGCCAGCTCCAGGAGAAAACCCTCCTAGTTTACCGCGCTACTCCCAGCCAACAGCGTCAGAGCAATAGGTTCTGTGCTAAACCGCCTTAGCCCGCCTTCACCAGGAACTTCTCAGGAATCTGAGTGTACTCGCTGACAATCTGGCGAAATTCTTCGCCGTCCACAGTTTCACGCTCCAGCAGCACGTCCACCAGGTGATCCATCAGTACGCGATGCTCGCGCAGCAGGCTGCGGGCGCGATCGAGGCAGGTTAGGGCAATGCCGCGCACCTGAGCGTCGATCTTGCTGGCCATTTCCTCTGACACCTCGCTGCGGGGCATCAGGTTGCGGCCCAAAAACACCTGGTTGTCCATGCTCTCTAGGGCGACAGGGCCAAGCTCAGACATGCCGTAGAGGGTTACCATCTGCCGCGCTAGGTTGCTCACCTGCTGAATATCGCCGCTGGCTCCGGTGGTAGTTTCGTCGTCGCCAAATACTTCTGCCTCGGCGGCAAAGCCCCCCAGGGCCACCGTAATGCGATCGATCAGCCAGTTGCGGGTGTAGAGGCCGCTGTCGATGATGTCCTCGTTGGGCAGCGACTGGGTAAAGCCCTCAATGCCGCCCGATCGCGGAATAATTGTCACCTTGTTCAGCTCGTCGGAGTGGGTCAGCAAGGTGGTGAGCAGGGCGTGGCCGACCTCGTGGTAGGCGGTCATACGCTTGCGGCTGCTGTCGAGCAGGGGGGTGAGGCTAAGGCCAATGGTGATGCGATCGATCGCATCTTCAATCTCGGTCATGCCCATTGACTCTTTGCGGCGGCGGGCGGTGAGAATGGCTGCTTCGTTAAGCAGGTTAGCCAGCTCCGCCCCAGAAAATCCAGGGGTGCGCCGCGCCACTGCCTCCAGGGAAACCTCGGGCTCAATTTTTTTGTTGCGAGCGTGCACTTCTAAAATCGACAGTCGCCCCTTGTAGGTGGGCAGGTCAACCACCACTTGGCGGTCAAAGCGGCCCGGACGCAGCAGCGCCAGGTCGAGCACATCTACCCGGTTGGTAGCGGCAATCACGATGATGCCGCTGTTGCCCTCAAAGCCATCCATCTCGGTGAGCAGCTGGTTGAGGGTCTGCTCACGCTCGTCGTTGCCGCCGCCAATGCCTGCGCCCCGCTGGCGACCCACGGCATCAATCTCGTCGATAAACACAATGCAGGGGGCATTCTCTTTGGCTTTGCGGAACAGGTCGCGCACCCGCGATGCGCCCACGCCCACAAACATTTCGACAAATTCGGAGCCCGAAATGCTGAAGAAGGGAACGGCGGCCTCGCCTGCGATCGCCTTGGCCAACAAAGTCTTACCAGTACCGGGCTGACCAATCAACAGCACCCCTTTGGGAATGCGTGCCCCAATGGCCGTAAACTTCTCTGGGCTCTTGAGGAAGGTGACTACCTCTTGCAGTTCTTCCTTGGCTTCTTCGATACCGGCCACATCGTCGAACACGACGCCGGTTTTGGCCTCCATCTGAAAGCGGGCCTTTGACTTGCCAAAGCTCATGGCGTTGCCCGCCCCCGCCGCCGATCGCCGCAGCAGCAGCAGTAACCCAAAAATCAGAATCAGCGCCAGCAGCGAGTTGGTGGCCAACCAGGCTAGGGCACCGCTGCTCGACGAGTCGCGAATCTCAACATCGACATCGTTGGCGCGCAGGCGGCGAATCAGCTCAGCGTTGCGCTCACCGGCAAACAGCGCCACCTGTTCAGGTTCGGCGTCTTCGGCAGCACCCTCTAGGGTGACGTAGGCAATGCCTCGGGTTTCGTCTAAGTCAACCTGTTCGACCTGGCCCTGCTCAATTTTTTCTAAAAACTGCCCGTAGGTCAACCCCTCCGGCTCGGCCTCAGCCTGGGCCAGGGCGGGGGGCAGCGGCATCAAGGTTTGCAGCAAAAACCAGCCAATAGTCATGACACCCGTGGCGGTTGCGCCAGTGCGGGGGCGGAGGGCAGCCTGCTTGCCAGGGAAACGTAGGGTCATAGACGGTTTAACTCAGCGAAACTTTACCCGACGCTAGTATCGCCAGATACCGGATGGGCTGTTCACTAGTCTAACCCCCTCGTCCTGAAATGACCGCCCAGCATAGATACCTTTTGCCCCACGAATGTTTGATTCGTGGGGCAAAAGGAGGATTTAACTAGAACGGGCCTGACGGGATTCGAACCCGCAACTTCCGCCGTGACAGGGCGGTGCTCTAACCAGTTGAACTACAGGCCCATGGCTTAGGCAATCTCTATATTGCGGCTTGGGGGGGCTTTTGTCAAACGACTTGGCAGAATTTCTAAAATTCTCTTTGAACTCGATTATTCCAGGAACTGAATCACGGTCACCGCAGGGGTGGATAGGTGGTCGTAGCGGCTGGCGGTGGCCTCGATCTGGCGCAGCTGGCCCAAGGCCAAACTACAGGGCATGCCGTACTTGGCCTGTACGCGATCGCTAGCGATGGTCAAGGCAGTGCGCGATCGCTCGACAAAATCCGTCAGCGGGTAGCTGGTGGCGGGCGCGAAGTAGTCCTTCACCACCAGCGAGGGGGAGTAGCAGGTTTCCTGGTTGCCGTCGGGCCACTGGATTTGGAAGCGAATTTCGGGCATAGGGGTGGATGGGTAAGATGTAGGGGGTGGATGGGTAGGGAGGGAGCGACGGATTTTAAAGGCAGAGATGGGTGGTCAGGGGTCTTTACTCATCCACCCATCCACCCGTCTACCCCTCTAGGGTCGCCTCCACTCAGCAATGTTCCAGGTGCTCAGATCCCAGGGGGTGAGGTTGATGCCGGTGAGGCGGTTGCTGACGCCGGAGGCATCGGCGCGGTGGACGATGGGCATGACGGCGGCATCTTCAATCAGCAAATCGTTCATTTGAATGAACAGGTCTTGCCGTTCTTCGGGGTCGAGGGTGGCGGCGGCCTGCTGCCAGAGGGCGTCGTACTCGGGGTTGCAGTAGCGGGCGTAGTTGCTGCCCGACCAGTTGTTGGCCTTTTGGGCAATCTCGTCGCAGGTGTAGGTCTGCATGTAGGCGCCAGGGTCGGGGTTAGTGTTGCCGGTCACAAACATTTGCAGGTCGGCGGAGAAACGCTCGAGGGTTTCGCGGCTAGCTGGGTCGCCCGAGAAATAGACGCTGGCGTCGATGCTTTTTAGCTCTACGCCGATGCCGATTTGCTCCAGGGATTGTTTGACAATCTCCTGGGTTTTCTGGCGCACCGGGTTCACCGAGGTTTGAAAGACTACCTGCATTTCTTGCCCGTTTTTATCGCGGGTGCCGTTGTTGTTGCTGTCAACCCAGCCCGTCGCATCGAGCAGGGCTGCAGCGGCTTCAGGATCGTAGTCGTAGCTGGTGTTGCCCGAGGCAAAGGGGCCGGGGGCAACTAGAAAATTGGCGGTGGCTTTCCCAGTGGGGCCATAGAGCTGGGCGGCAATGGTGTCGCGATCGAGGGCCAGATTAATAGCCTGGCGCACTAGGCGATCGCTAAAGAAGGGGTGCGGAAACTCGGTGCTGGAGGTTTCGCCGTCGGCGGTGGCCTGGTTGGGGTCGGTGAAGTTGATGATGACCCGCTCAACCAGCGAGCCAAAGTTGGCTACCACCTCGCCCTGGCCTGCCGCCTCTAGCTGTTCGAGAATGGCGGCTTCGACCTGGAGGTTGTTGGCGTAGTCGACATCCCCGGTTTGTAGCACCGCCCGCGCTGCCGAGGTAGCGTCGCCGCCGCCCTTCAGCTCTACGCGGCTAAAGGCGAGCTGGTCGGCGTCGCGGTAGTTGGGGTTGGCTTCGTAGACAATCACATCGCCGGGGGTAAAGCTGGTCACCCGGTAGGGGCCGGTGCCCACGGGCATGGTGTTGGCAGGGGCCTCACGGCCGTTGGGGCCGTTGTAGGCTTCAAACACATGCTTGGGCAGCACCATCCCCTCGGTGCCGGTAAACACCAGATACCAGGCAGGGTTCGGCTCCTTAAAGGTAATCTGCACGGTGGTGTCGTCGATCGCCTCTACCCGTTCCACCAGCTCATAGGTGCCCGCGTTGACCGTAGCCACCTCGGGGTTGACAATAAACTCGTAGGTAAAAGCTACATCCTCGGCGGTAAAGGGGGTGCCGTCTGACCAGGTAAGGCCTTCTTTAAGTTTCCAGGTGACGGAGGTGCCGTCTGCGGCGACGCCGCCGTTGTCGAGGGTGGGCTCTTCGGCGGCTAAGAACAGCACCATGTTGCCATCGGCGTCAAAGCTGGCCAGAGGTTCGAGGGTAATGCGGCTAGCCTCGGCGTCTTTAAATCCGCTGGAAAAGTGGGGGTTGAGAATGGTGGGAGCCTGCCAGTAGAGCAGCCGCAGGGTGTCGTCAGCGGCGGCGGTGTTGGTACTAGTTTCAGCTTGAGGACTCTCCGGTGCCCGGCACCCGCTAAACAGCAGCAAACAGAGACCAGCAGCGGCGATCGCACGAACGTTCATGGGCAACTCAATAGAATCCTGAAAATCGGCGGGGGTTAGATGCGAAGCGAGGCTTACGGACAGGGTTGCACTACGATGGCCCTAGCCCTAGCGATCCCACGATCCCCAGGCATTAGCGTAGCGGGTCAGCAGATTGAGATGGTAAAGCAGGATACAGATCTGGCCTCAAAACCAGCACCCTATCTACCCCCTCCGGCAAGGATGGTGGTGCTCCCTGAAGCTGGCGGTGCATAGTGGCAATAATGTTGGCGGGGACTTGGCGCGATCGCCCCCGGTTTCGCTCCAGCGCCAAACTTAGGGGCAGATCAAACCAGACCAGAGTGATGGGGGTAAAGCCGGTTTGGCGGGCGGTTGCGATCGCCTCTCGCCGGTGCCGCCGCCGCACGTTAGTGGCGTCGTAGATCACGCCCTCTAGCTCTCGCCGGTGAATGGCCGCGACCCCCTGCTGCCACTGGGTAACCACCTGATGCCAGATCCGTAGCCAGTCGCCCTGAATAGCTTCGTCACCATAGAGCTGGGCGCGAAGGTTATCGGTGGACACAATGCGGTAGCGAGGATGTGTCAAGACAAAATCCCTGGCCCAGCTTGATTTACCGCTGCCGGGAATACCCACCAGCATCAACAGGGGCACAGGGATTTGATCTCGCGTCACCGGATGCCCGGCCTTAGATGATCATGCCGTCGGGAATCACCGCATTCTTCAGCACCACGACAATGCCGCTGCGGATGTAAAAGCCCAGGTCTTCGCGCTCCGCCTCCTGCACATCGTCTTTGTTGACGATCTGCACATTGCGGCCAACGCGGGCGTTTTTGTCGATAATGGCACGGCGAATCACTGATCCTTCACCAATGCCCATGGGAATCTTGCCCCGGGTGAGGTGTTGGCTGCTCTCCGACAGCGGCTCGTAGTAGTCGGCTCCCATCAGCAACGAGTCTTCGATCACACAGTCGGCGTTGATGCGCTGGCGTAGCCCTACCACCGAGTGGTGAATGCGGCAATTTTTGAGAATGCAGCCCTCGGTGATGCTTGACTGCGTGATTTGGCAGTCTTGCAGCTTGTTGGGCGGCAGGTAGCGGGCGCGGGTGTAGATGGGTGCGTCTTCGTGGTAAAAGCTGAAGTCGGGATAGGGCTGCCGAGTCAGCGCCAGGTTTGCCTCGTAGAAGGCTTCGATGGTACCGATATCTTCCCAATAGCCGTCGAATAGGTAGGCCTGCACGTTGTAATCGCGCGACGAGGCCGGGATGATTTCTTTGCCGAAATCGGTTTGGTCAAGGTTCTTGCGCAGCAGGTCGATCAGCACCTGCTTTTTGAACACGTAGATGCCCATCGAGGCAATGAAGGGCTTGTCTTCGGCCTGCTCGGGGCTCAGACCCAAGGAAGTGGTGTCAACCTTCATCTGCTCTAGGGCTTCGCCCTTGGGCTTTTCGCTGAAGTCGACCACGCGTCCGGTGCTATCGACCTTCATTAGGCCAAAGTCGGAGGCTTGCTTGTAGCCGATGGGCACTACCGATAGGGTAATGTCGGCGTTGGTGGCTCGGTGGCGCTGGACAAATAGGCTGTAGTCCATGCGGTAGAGGTGATCTCCGGAGAGGATGATGAAGTCCTCTACATTCCAGGAGTCGAACAGCCACAGGTATTTGCGCACGGCGTCGGCGGTGCCCTGAAACCAGCTGGGGCTCTCAGGGGTTTGCTGGGCCGCCAGCACCTCCACAAAGCCTTCAGTAAATTGCGAAAATTGGTAGGCACGACCAATATGTCGGTTCAACGAGGCGGAGTTGAACTGGGTCAGTACGTAAATTTTGTGGATTTCGGAGTTGATGCAGTTACTTACGGGAATATCAATTAAGCGATATTTACCGGCCAAAGAAACCGCTGGCTTAGCCCGAAATTTAGTTAATGGATAAAGGCGAGTGCCGGCACCGCCCCCTAGAATTATGGCCAGAACTGATTTCACAAGATTCCCTCAATAAGCCCACAAACTGGCTCGTTTTACACCGTCTGTTTCACATTTCCAGTGTGAGCCTGAGGGTACCGCTTGACAAGGGGTTGACGAAAATATTGTGGCGGAATGTGACTTGGAACACGCCAGCGGTTTTAAATGATCCCTATAGGGTAGGCCTCAGCCGAGGGCAGGGCGGCGGGGGCTGAGGGGCAGTGGGACGCATAGATTAGAGCCTAATCGGTGAACTCGCTAAGGTCGAAATCGTCTGACCTTATATTAGGAACCGGCTCTTAAAGTCGGATAATCGACAGAGTGATGGCGCTGGTGTTGTTTTCGGGAAAGGTGTCGATAAAAAAGGCACAGAGCTGAGCCGGTTCATCGACCTCTAGGGAAAGGGTGTCGGCGTAGCCATTGAGGGTAGACCAAGTGCCGTTGACCCAGACGCCAGTTTTCAAATTTGAGACTCGGCCGCCGTAGATCCACAGCAGTACCCAGGGTTCGCCAGGTTTGGTGTCGTTACCGTAGTTAAAGGTGCCTGCTTTAATGCGAAGGATGTAGGAGCCAGGATCGAGGCTGTCGGTGGCGGCGACCTGATCCTGTAGGTACTGCATCTGGTCACCCCTGAGCAGGACGGCGTTGCGGCGACTGTGCACGGTTATGGTTTGAACTGCGCAAGTTTTAGAGACAACAGCAGCGACGTCTCTTACAGGGGCGGGCTGAGCTGTTTCTGGGCTGAGCACAGGGGCTATGGCCAGATCGTCCACCGGGACTGCTACTGGAGCCGCTACCGGCGCCATTACCGGGGCTGCTGCGGGTGGCGCTGTCGGTTTGCTCTTACCCTTGAGCAGCCACCACAGCAGCCCGCCCAAAACAGGAATGCCCAACAGCCACCAGGGAAAACGTCCTGATGAAGCTGTCTCTGTTGTGGTGCCAGCGGAGGGTGCTAAAGCGGTGTCCTGCTGAGAGGTAGCGGTGGATTCAAGGGCTGCAGTTGGGGCTGAAGTTGCGATCGCGGCAGTAGTTTTAGGCGAGGGTGTTGCTGTCGGTTCTACTGCCTTGGTCTCGGCGGCGGCAGCGCTAGTTGGCCCGGGCACCTTCATGAAAAAACCGAGCAAGGCCAGGGCGGCGGGGGTGGGGTCTTCAGCGTTATAGACGTAGGCCCGATGCTGGGAGTAGGGGTAGCGGGGGTCGTTGGGCAGCGTTTGGTGCAGGGCTAAAACCCGCACATCGCTGCGGCCTAGCACCTGAGATGCTACCGCGTAGCCAATGCCGTCAGCGCCCAAGGCATTGATTACGGCCTCGGTGTCATCGTCATCGATGGGGTCGGCGGTGGAGCCAGTGCCAAAGAAGGCCCCGTCAAAGGCGGCATAGCGGCTCAGGGCGATGCGGGTATCGCTGTAGTTGGGGCGATCGATCACGCGAATGCGGGCTGGGGTACCGCCGACCTCCGCCCAGTTCCTAATTTCGCCGCGAAACATTTGGGCAAACTGATCAAAGCTGAGGCTGCCGTTGAAGGGGTTTTCGGGGCCGACAATCACGGCAATTTTTTCGCGCTCAATGGGCACTTCCACCAGACCTTGACTGCGCTCGGCGGCAGTCAACGGTCGCCCGGCGGCCACGACATCTAGCTCGCCATCGATCAACGCCCTCAGCGCGTCGTCGGTGCGGCTGGCCCCCATTTCCACTGAGGCATTGGGGAAGCGTTTGAGGAAGCGATCGCGCAGGCCTTCGTTAACCAGCACCATACTGCTAGAGCCATCGAGGCGCAGCACTGCATCCGCCCGCAGCTCAGTGGGGATCAAGACTTTGTCGGGCAGGGTGCCTGGGGCTTGGGCTAGGAGGCGATCGGCGGCGATCGGAGAAATCGCCGCTGTGGCCAGCAGCAGCGCCACGGCCCGAGCCAGAGAAGGTAATTGAGTTGCCATGGTAATATCTCTAACCGCTCCGCTAAATTCGCACGATCGAGAGGGTCAGTTCTTCGTCGTTGTCTTCTAAATAGGTATCAAAGAAAAAGGCGCAAAGGGTAGCGGGCTCCACCACCTCCATGACTAGGGCATCGTCGTAGCCGTTGAGTGATACCCAGGTGGCATTCACCGGCACATTGGTCTTTTGGTTGATCACCTGACCGCCGTAGATCCACAGCACTACCACCGGCTCATTGCGCAGAGAATCGGCTCCATAGCCAAAGGAGCCCGAGCGAATTTTGACAATATTGGTACCCGGCTCTAGCTGTACCGAAACCCCGGTTCGCTGCAGCGCTTCCATCTGCTCAGGGCCAAACTGAAAGCAGTTGCGCTGTCCGTGGACTGTTAGATCTGTGACTGTGCACCCATCCATAACCCGGGTCTCCATCCGACGAGTTTGCTACTTAGAGACTGTAGGGCGATCGCCCTAAGCCCAAACAAAGATCCCACAAATTTTAAGGAATGTCTGCCCCCTCTGGCTCCTGAACGATACCCTTGTCAGGACAGTACAAATGCATTAGTGTTAGTTCATGCGTACTTATGGGTACAACCGTTCCCAACTTTGCTGTGACGGTAGCCTAACGCACCGCTGACCTGATATCCCCCACGAGAGTTTCCTATGACCACGACTACCGCCTCCCGCAGCCGCTCCGCCGCTGGTGCGACTCGTTCGGCCAAGGCTCGCGGCACCCAGGCGGCCAGCGCCACCACCCCGGTGCTTGCCCTCGATGCCGGCAACTACGACCTCAAATTCTTTGCCGGCAGTGGCCACCCCAAGGCCATTCGCTCGGTGCGCTACCAGCTGCCCCTAGGGCGCGATGCCGTCAGTTTTTCAGAGGCCTCTCCCCTGATCGAGCTGCCCGATGGCCGTCGCTATCACTTTGGCGCCCAGGCCTACAAATACCGTCGCCAGCAGCAAACCGTCATTGAAAATAAGGTAGAACTGGCCAAGCTGCACCTCTATGCCTGCCTTGAGCCCTTAGCTGGCAACGTGGCCGACTACAGCCTCGATCTCCATGTTTCTACCCCCGACCCGGCCCGCAACGGCGAAGATATTCAGGCTCAGCTGCTCGGTGTCCACGAGTTCATTCGCAACGACGTTGAGTTTCGCGTCAAGGTCGAATCGGTAGAGGTAGGCCGTGAGGGCATGGGGTCCTACCACTATGCTAAGGCTCAGGGCATTATCCCCGGCCAGGGCTACACCATTGTGGTCGATATTGGCGGCGGCACCTGGCTCACCCGCCTAGTGGATGCCGACGGCGAAGTGATTGACGAAAACATCATGGATCGCGGCGGCACTTACGAATTGGCTACCGCCATCAGCTTTGACCATCGTCTCACCGATCTCTTGGGCAGCAGCGCCGATCCCTGCATCGTCATGGATGGCTTTCGCACTGACCATGTCTACGCTGATACGGGCTTGGCCTGGGCTGACTGGCTCGATGAATATTTAGACCCGTGGTTTAAGGGCATCTTTCAGACCGTGAAAGCCCAGTACACCCCCTATATGCCCAGGGTGACGCGCTTTTTGGTGACAGGTGGGGGTTCTCACCTGATCGCCGATCGCCTGCAAGGGCACGATCTATTCGCGGTCATGGGCGACCCTCAATTTGCCAACGTTCGCGGCTTGTTCTTGATGACCGGGGATACCCAACTATGCATGACCACCAAATAACCCAGCCCGTTCCCAACTCGGATCGCCCCACTCGCCACGACAACAAGGTTCGCCTAAGTCAGGATGTGCTCGAAAAAGCCGAGCTGATTGCCGCTGAGTGGGGGCTTAAGAACGCCCGCGCTGCTGTAGAGGCCGTGTTTCGCCGCTATTGCGATGACTACCTTTATGGTCGCCCTTCTGAAGGGGGAGACAGTTTTGCTGCTCGGGAAACTGCTCTACCTAGCTACGGTGAAGCACAACTTGCTCAGACCAGGCGATCGCATCCAGCCCCACCCAAGTGTGAAGCGCTAGATGCATTAGATCAGCTCTTGGCACTTTAAATTTGTTGGAACGCTAGCAAAAACTTAGTTCACTCATCGGGTGCGTCAATGGTCCACATTACGCACCCTTTCTATTTACTGTAATGGTCTGCCGCAATGTCTCCGTTGGTGCCTTTGTAGGTTGTGCTAAGCAGATGAGAGTAGATGTCCTAGATTAACGGGCCTTTGCCATCCTGCTGACAGGCTTCCTCAACTTGGTAGGATGCGGTGGCGACTCCCCAGAGAAAATCGGGACGACTATACCTATTCAGGTTTCAATGCGTAACAGAGTTTTGAGAATGCGATCGCCCAATTGGCAGAATGAATATTTTGAGAATGCGATCGCCCTACCAATCAAGACAAATGCCCCTAACGGCATGGTTAGGGGCATTTGTCATGTGTATAAGAATCTCGACCGCTACAGGTTTGCTGTCTCAGGCTGTGCGAGCGATTGAGGCTTTCGCTTGCGGTAAGCTGCAATACCCATTCCAATCAATCCGGGGAGAAGGGCTGGAGTGGGGACTGGCGTTGTTGATGGAAATTCAGTTCTGTATGCAATGTTGTCAACTTCAAAGGCAGCTTCGCTAGAAAACAGCCTTACTTCATCAAACAAGTCTGTTGAACCCTGCGAGAAGAAATTAACGTACACGAAGCTATTAGGACTACCATCTCCCGCAAACAAAGCTTCATGGACAAAAGAGCCATTCTGATAAAACTCTAATCTATTGAAGTTGTTAATCGATCCTACAAACACGCCGAGATAGTTTAACAAGCTGTTGAACTTGATACTTACTGGCCCGGGTTCTTCAGGCGCTCCTAGCGTTAGGTAGTTAGAAATGTCATCGGGAGACGGAGCAATATAGCGACCTTCCACAGTACCGTTAACAATACTGCCTTGACCAAGGAACGAAGCAATGCCACTGGTGTAACCATTGCTTGAGCCAAGAGGCGCGCCGTTGAAGTCGATCGTAGTGCTCCCAGCGACAGAAGATTTAACTCCCTCGCCAGGGACAGATATTCCACCTAAATTGAACGTTATTGCCTGTGCAGGAGCCGCAACTGCTGAAACTGCGGCGATGACAACTGCTGCTTGCAGTACTGATCTTAAACCTGAAACTGTTTGAATACTCACAATGAATTCCCTTGCATCTAAAGTGTCTAAACTCTGGTAGATGCAAATGCACAGTCCGTATTTTCACGGGCACCATCGGCTTAAGCAATACTTTCGCCAGAACTTTATGTTAGGTCCATATACTTGCATCTTCAGCTCTAAGCTACTCTCATCTTCCATCAATGCTAAGCAGTACTAATAGAGCAGTATGTCCCTTTATCAAGCACACCCCAGTCTCCTGACTTTGCGCATCATTAGCCAGGAGCTAGCGAGAATCGCTCTTTTACATCGTGCTCAGCCAAAGGAGCGCAGGTACTGTGGCACAATGGAAGACACTCTTAAATTTTGCCGTCATCTTTTGAAACGCCTGTGAATTCTACTGTTGCGACCCCCTCGGCCACCTTTGCCCCCGCTCGCCGCGCGGTATTTCCCTTCACCGCCGTGATTGGCCAAGACGACATGAAGCTGGCCCTGCTGCTCAACGTCATCGACCCCAAAATTGGCGGGGTGATGATCATGGGCGATCGCGGCACCGGCAAATCCACCACCATTCGCGCCCTGGCCGACCTGCTGCCCGAAATCGAGGTTGTGGCCGATGACCCCTTTAGCCGCTCGCCCCAGGATCGCGACGTGTGGGCTGAGCGCGGCACCGACGACCTGCCCGTGGCGCTTAAGAAAGTGCCCATGGTCGATCTGCCCCTGGGAGCTACCGAAGACCGAGTCTGTGGCACCATTGATATTGAAAAAGCCCTTTCCGAAGGTGTTAAAGCCTTTGAACCGGGCCTGTTGGCCAAGGCCAATCGCGGCATTCTCTATGTAGACGAGGTCAACCTGCTCGACGACCACCTCGTCGATGTGCTGCTCGACTCCGCCGCCTCGGGCTGGAACACCGTGGAGCGCGAAGGCATCTCCATTCGCCACCCGGCCCAGTTTGTGCTAGTCGGTTCCGGCAACCCCGAGGAAGGGGAACTGCGGCCCCAACTGCTCGATCGCTTTGGTATGCACGCCGAGATTCGCACCGTGCGCGACCCCGAGCTGCGGGTGCAGATTGTGGAGCAGCGCTCTGAGTTTGACGCCGACCCCGCCGCCTACCTGACCAAGCACCAGGCCGAGCAGGAAGCACTCCAGGTCAAACTGGTGGAGGCGCAGCAGCGGCTGGCCTCGGTCAACCTCGACTACGAAGACCGGGTGCGCATCTCTGAGGTGTGCTCAGAGCTAGATGTGGACGGGCTGCGGGGTGACATTGTCACTAACCGGGCGGCCAAGGCGATCGCCGCCTACGAGGGCCGCACCGAAGTCACCCTCGACGACATCAAGCGGGTGATTGTGCTCTGCCTGCGCCACCGCCTGCGCAAAGATCCGCTAGAGAGCATCGACTCGGGCTATAAGGTCGAGAAGGTTTTCTGCAAGGTGTTTGGGCTGGCCGACCCCGACGAAGCGGCGGTCAACGGTCGCCAGCCGGTGGGGGCGCGGTAAGCATTACTGTGGGTCAGCGCATTCTCGGGCTTGACCCAGGGTTAGCCATTCTGGGATTTGGGGTAATCGACGGGGCCGATCTCTCGGCCACCGCTGCCTCTGGCACCCACGCCGAGGCAGCGGTGGTCGATTTTGGCGTGATTGAAACCCCGGCCAAGACTCCGGTGGGCGATCGCCTGTGCACTATCTACACCGACCTGCACAGCCTGCTAGAGCTGTACAAGCCGGATTTAGTGGCGATCGAAAAGTTCTTTTTCTATCGCATGGGCAATACGATTTTGGTAGCCCAGGCGCGGGGGGTAGTGATGCTGGTGCTGGCCCAGCACAACCTGCCCTTTGTGGAGTTTACCCCGGCTCAGGTGAAGCAGGCGCTGACGGGCTACGGCAATGCCGATAAGTCTGAGGTGCAGCAGGCGGTGGCCCGAGAGCTGGACCTAGAGCGCATTCCCCGCCCCGACGATGCGGCAGATGGACTGGCCTTGGCGCTGGCAGCTTGGTATCAGCGGTAGGAGGATTTTAGATTTTGGACTGCCGATTTTGGATTGACGGAATTAATCATTAAGCTGAGTAGTGCGCTAGCGAAACTCAACACAACTTAATCTAGTGTTGAGTCACACCTTACTTCACCCAGTCTATCCCTATCAATAGTGAGTTTTCTTCCAGCCTCGGTCATATTTTCATTGGCGATTGTCACATTAGGATGCAGCGATCCAATGATACTGATGAACGATTCCGAAAGAGCTGTGTGGGATTCGCAGAGGGTCATATCAAATAAAGAAGCTAGTTTATTGCGAGTCAAACACTTAAGTCGTGATCTTGAATACTGTTCGAGTAACGATGGCAGCTATTCTTTATCGCCTGAGGACTTTGAGATTCTGTCAAAACAGCCTAATAAAGAATTCAACGATAAGCTACTTCAATTAATCCCCGCCTGTAGGCCGATCACGAGTTATTTAATTGAAAATATTGACCTAGCTCGTAAGGCTGGGAATTCTCACAAGAAAATACGTGAGGCTTTGGCAGAAGGGCAAATGAATACTGATTGACTCGTTCTTGTAATGCAGATGAGTTAGGCGATCGCAAAAAGGTAGATTCAATTTTTTTCTGCCTTTTGCTGAGATAACTCTTTCTTCATCAATACTGCCTCGGGTTGGTAGCCCAGGCTAGCGTAGAGCGCTTGAGCTGCCTGGTTGTCGCTAAACACTTGCAGGCTAATCTGCCTGTGCCCCTGCTGCTGCGCCCAATGATGGGCCACCGCCAGTAGAGCCGTGGCGATGCCTTGCCGCCGATGCTCGGGAGCGACGTAGAGCATCAGCACGTAGGGATGCAGAACGCCGCTACGCTGATCGGTCGCTTGCCCTAACCAGATTGCCCCCACCGGAGCAGCGGTAGAATCCACATCCACCCACCAGAGGGGCGTCTCTCGACCGAGGAAGCGATCGACCGTGACAGCAATGTGGCCTGTGGGCTGCTGGGGGTCAAGCTCGCCATAGGTGCGCTCCATAAACTTGACTACGGTGGCGCGATCGCGGGTGGAGCCAGAGCGTAGTCTATAACCCGGCAATGTAAACAGGACTGCTTTGCCCTCGTGATTCATCGTGTTTGCCCCATTCTTGAACATTGGCCTATCTATTGTGGGCGGTACAGTTACACACTCCATAGGGCAGTTGATAGATAGTGCGTGCTGTCGCTGCTCTAGGGCTTGGCAATAATTGCTCCCCTAAGCTAATTTGCTTGGGTTGAAGAATTGGCGATCGCTCCTTTTTTCTTGGCGAGAGAGAAACGAACTTGTTACCCTGAGGAGAGTTTGCGCGGCGTTGGTATTGACCTATGGCATCTCAGTCTAAAACCCTGTTTGAGCAGTTCTTTGCGCCGATCTTGTCGCACTTGGTCGATCGCGATGCCCTGCTGCGGCTGCGCGACAGTATTGACTGGGAATCTGGGGTGAGCCAGTTCACCAATCCCCAGGTGGTATATCCCAACTACTATAAGGTCAGCAACTTCCACGGCATTAAGAACGGCTACCTGAATGTCGATGCCGCCCTCACCTACGACCCCATTACCCAGTACGTGCTGCCCCCCGGCGAAACCTGGGTGCGCGAGAGTCTGGTCAAAGCCATTCACGGTGAGCCTCGGCGGATTTTAGACCTGGGCTGTGGCACGGGCACCACCACGCTGATGCTGAAGCGACACTTCCCCAATGCCGAGGTGATTGGCCTCGACCTGTCGCCCCAGATGTTGGTGATGGCCGATTACAAAGCCCAAGCGGCGGCGGTGGATGTGACCTTTCGCCACGGCAATGCCATGGCCACGGGGCTACCTGCGGCCTCCTTTGATGTGGTGTGCGCCACGCTGCTGTTCCACGAAACGCCCCCAGCGGTGGCTAAAACCATTCTCTCAGAGGCGTTTCGGCTGCTG
This sequence comes from Nodosilinea sp. FACHB-131, assembly GCF_014695395.1. Classification (GTDB taxonomy): domain Bacteria; phylum Cyanobacteriota; class Cyanobacteriia; order Phormidesmidales; family Phormidesmidaceae; genus Nodosilinea. The sequence goes on along the minus strand of NZ_JACJOF010000022.1, from coordinate 40,709 downwards.
ACGCCCGGTGGGCAAATGCTGGTGCTCGACGGCAACCAGCGCACTCTGCGGGCTAGCGACTGGCTCAGCACCATTTTTGAGGAACCCTTTATTCGCGACTACGGTCAGGGCAATGTGGATGCCTGGTTGGGCTACGCCGGGTTTGAGCGAGTGCGCACCGAGGATGTGTTTTGGCTCAACCAGCTGAGCTATGGCCGCAAGCCGCTGCCAGTGGCGGAGCGCACTGAGCAGCCAGAGGGCGAGCGCGAGTCCGCTGACCTTCCCTTTGCCCAACCCGCCTAAAACATCACCTAGGTCATGTCCCAGATTCTGCACACCGAGCGCCTGATGCTGCGGCCCTGCACCCTGGCCGACCTCGACGCAGTGCATGAGCTGTGGACTGACCCAGACATACGGCAATTTCTCTTCGACGATCGCACTCTTTCCCGCCAGGAGGCCAGCGACTTCTTGGCGGCTAGCAACGAGAGCTTCGTCCAACAGGGCTATGGGCTGTGGCTGTTTTTTGAGCGATCGGGGGATGCCTCTGGAGGCCAGTCGTCAACCATCGCTGGTTTTTCAGGTCTGATGTCCGTTCCCGACCAGTCCCCCAGCGTGGTATTTGGCACCCGACCGCCGCTCTGGGGCCGAGGCTACGCCAAGGAGGCAACGGCAGCGATTTTGCACTATGTCTTTTACGATTTGGGGTTGGACCAAGTGGTAGCCGACGTGGATGAGCCCAACACAGCATCCATTCACGTGCTAGAAGGGTTGGGTATGGTGCCAACGGGTCGAGCTGTGGTAGACGACCGCCCGCTGCTCTACTACGCGTCGCAGCCGTCCAGATAATTCTGAGAAGTTGCTGGACAGGTCTTGTTGAAACGCTAGGATGCCAGTGCCAAAGCCCCGGTCAGCGGCTAGGGATGATTGGCTGTGCTTCAGGTTGGGGCGAACCCTGCTTACACTGAAGACGTTAGCTATGTAGGAACGGAGCCATGGTGCGACTTCAACCCTGGCAGTGGGCGGTGCTGGCGCTGCCTCTGGTGGCGATCGTCGGATTCATTTTGACGGCAGCAGGCGCACAAATTCACGCCTGGGGGCTGAACTGGATCTGGGGCGTAATCGTCCTGATGCTGGTGCTGTGGCGAGGGCTGCTGGCCCGCTGGACCAAGCCCGTTTTTAAGCAAATGGAAGCGGCCTTAGAACAGGTTCAGCAGGAGCTGGATGAGGTAACCGAAGCAGAAGCCCCGGTCGGCATTCCTAACGTCGGGTCCGCCGCTGCGGCACTGGAAGACATTCTCGTTGCTGCCCAGCAAGACCCTCCCTTGTGGGAAGACTGGAACCCCTTCTGGGAGCGCTGTCGCGAGGTCGTGACGGCGGTAGCTCAGGCCCACCATCCCGGCGTGAAATACCCGCTGCTCAACATCTATCTACCCGATGCCTACGGCCTGCTGCGGGGCACCGTGGATGATGTCGATCGCTGGATTGACACCCTCACCCCGGTGCTGGGCCAGGTGACCGTGGGCCAGGCGGTGCAGGGCTATGAGGTCTACCGCCAAGTCGAACCCTCGGCCCGCAAGCTCTGGCAGGCGTGGAACTGGGCGCAGTGGCTGATCAACCCCGCCGCCGCCGCCGCCCGCACCCTCAGCGAACCCACCAACGCCCTGGCCAACCAGCAGCTGCTGGGCAATTTGAATGCGCTGCTGCGAGAGGCCACCCTGCGGAACCTGTACCGCCAGTCGGTAGCGCTCTACAGCGGCGAACTGCCGACCCTGCCTAGTCCCAAAAAACCGCTGCCCACCGCTCAAACTCAAACCCTGCGGGAGATTCTCGACCAGGCCGAGCCGGTGAATGCGGTGGCCGAAAAGCCCGTCAACATTTTGCTGGTGGGGCGCACTGGGGCGGGCAAGAGTAGCGTGATCAACACGCTGTTTGACAGCGATCGCGCCGAGGTCGATGTGCTGCCCAGCACCGATACCATCAGCACCTACCGCTGGCAGGGTGACGGGGGCGAAACTCTCACCCTGTGGGACTCTCCGGGCTACGAGCAGGTAGATCGCACCGACTACCGCGATCAGTTGCTCGACTGCGCCCGCGAGGCCGACCTGCTGCTGCTGGTCACCCCCGCCCTTGACCCGGCCCTGCAAATGGACGCCGATCTGCTGCGCGACATGCGCGAGGAGGTGCCCGATCTGCCCGCCATTACTGCTCTAACCCAGATCGATCGGCTGCGGCCCCTGCGGGAGTGGCAGCCCCCCTACGACTGGCAGTGGGGCAGTCGCCCTAAGGAAGTCTCCATCCGCGAGGCCACCCGCTACCGGCAAGAACAGCTGGGTGAACTGTGCGATCGCATCCTGCCCCTGGTCACCCGCAACGCCGAACGCCCTGGGTGGAATGTCGAGGCTCTGTCCACTGCTCTAGTCGAGCTGATCGACCCCGCTAAAGAACTGCGGCTGGCGCGGTTTTTGCGCGATCGCGAGACCAAAATCACCGCCGCCGCCCGCCTGATCAACCGCTACCGCTTGCAGATGAGCACCACCCAGGGGCTCACCGCCTTTCTCAAAAGCCCGGTGCTAAAGTTTCTCGCTACTCTCACCACTGGCTCCCCGGCCCTAGCTTACCTGCTGGCCGAGCAGATTCCGGTCGAGCAGCTGCCCGTGGTGCTGGGCAAGCTGCAGCTCGCCTACGACCTGTTTAAGGTGATTGGCCCCGACCAGGTGCAGCTCGATTTGCTCGCCCTCTGGCCGCTACTGCTCGACCACAACGACCAGCCCGATCGCGCCGCCTGGGCCTTTGGCCACGCTATGGTCGAATACTGGAGCCAGGGGCTGGCGATCGCCGACACCCGCCAGCGGGTTGAGCACTATCTGGGGCAGTACGACACCCGCTGACCCACCTCTGAGCTGATGAAGAGACATGACGGCAGTGGTAAATTGAAAGCGTTTCCGTTGCCCCCTCACCTTCTGAGAACAATGCTGATCTTATCTGCCACCAACGGTAAAAACCTGGATCTGGCCCACGCCTTTGCCGCCGAAGCCACCAACAGCGGGGTAGCCGCAGAGGTCATTAGCTTGCCTGAGTTGCAGATACCGCTTTACGACTCCCTGGGGAGCAGCAGTGCTGGCGATGGACTGCTCAAGCTGGCCCAAGCCATGCGGCAACACAAGAGCCTAGTCATCTGCGCGCCCGAGTACAACGGCTCCATTCCCCCGGTGCTGAGCAATGCGATCGCCTGGCTCTCGGTCAGCACCGACGACTTTCGGGCATTGTTCAACTCGCGGCCCGTGGCCCTGGCTACCCACAGCGGCGGCGGTGGGCAAAAAGTCATGCTGGCCATTCGGCAGCAGCTCTCGCACCTGGGCTGTACGGTACTGGGCCGCGAGGTGCAAAGCAGCTCGCAAAAGGCGGCCAACCCCGAGGCGATCGCCGCCCTCGTCAGCCAGCTCGCCGCCCTCGAATCTGCCTACGAAAGCGTTCCGGCTCAAGTCTAGGTGCATCAATGCAAAGCGTCGTGGATCACAAAAGAACGAAGAATTAAACTCAAAAAGTAAATCGCACGTTTTTCGAACTTTATTCTTCGTTCTTTTTCCGTCTCCTCACTTCCTATCCCACTGCTCTTTCATACGCTGAATGCGCTCCAGCAGCGTCTCATTCGACATGCGCGAATTCAGCCGTTCTACCAGTAATGGGAAAGCCAAAGGTGAGGGGCGCTGGGTGTTTTTCCACACGACCGATCGCTGATCCAGCCGACTCAGCGTTTTGGCCAATCGATGAGTCTCAAGCTGGTCTTGCAGCACCTCCCGCTCGGCCTGCTTGAGCAGCAAATTGTCTGGCTCATATTTGGTGAATACTTCGTACAGCAGCGATGTGCTGACCTGGAGCTGGCTCGACGTTTTGCGCGACCCTGGATAGCCCTTAAACACCAGCCCCGCTACCTGGGCCACGCCGCGAAACTTGCGCTGGGTCAGCTCCGAAATGTTGAGGCTGGCGCGAATATCGTCCTCCAAATTCTCTAGACTAAAGAAGTCGCTGGAGAATAGATCCTGGTAAGGATAACCCTTGGGGCCAAGAATCTCAAAGCCGTAGTCGTTGACCGAAATGGTAAACGTGGCTGTCTTTTGCTTAGCAAACCGATAGCCCCAAAGAAACCCTAGCCCCTCGTGGACAAAGCGACCCTCAAAAGGGAAAACATAGAGGTGTTGGCCCTCGCGAGTTTTGCAGCTTTCTACCAACAATTCATCGGCACTAGGCAGTGTTGAGAGGCGCTGTTGAGCTTCAAGAATGGGCTTAATGGTGAGAATTTCGTCGTTGGCGATCGCTTGAGACCCCCCCCTGCTCCCCTCAAAAAGAGGAGTGGCAGACGGAGTTTCTGCGGCAAGGGATTGAGGAGATCTAGTCTCGCTAGCGGAGGCTGCCACCGGTCTGAGAGAGACTGCGTTGGCGGAGGCGCTGAGGAGCGCTCGCACCCGCTCCACCTCACGGCGCAAATGGTGGCTGAGCGTATCCGAAATCGCCAGCTGCCCGCCCCCCCAGGTGGGGGTCACTGTAGATTTTTTACGGGTGCCCTTGACGTAGAGCACCATGTCCTTCATCTGAAAATATTCCAGCTGCCGTCCGGCGAAAAAGAACACATCCCCCTGCTTTAGCCGCGACACAAACGACTCTTCTACAGTGCCAATTTCTTTGCGGTTGGTGTAGACAATTTTGACCGGCGTGTTGGAGGTGATAGTGCCAATGCCCATGCGGTGAATGCGGGCTAACTTCGCGTCACTAATTTTGAAAAGTCCGTCTTCTCGCACCACTTTTTTGTAGCGGGGATAGGCTCCCAGACACTGACCACCGTTTTCGATAAAGTCTAAAATCCACTGGTATTCTTCGTTGGTGAGGTCGGTGTAGGCGACGGTTTGGCGCAAATTTTCCAGAGTCTTTTGCGGCTCAAACCCATCGCCGCAGGCTAGGGTAACCAGGTGCTGAACCAGCACGTCGTAGGGCTTGTACTGGGGGCGACGGGTTTCCATATCGCCCAGTTCTAACCCTCGGCGAAAGGCAGAGATTTCGAGCAGTTCCAAGGCGTTGGTGGGCAAAAAGAACACTTCCGAAGTACCTTCCGGCACGTGGGCGCTGCGCCCCGCCCGCTGTAGCAGCCGCGCCAGATTCTTTGCGCTACCGATTTGCACCACTCGCTCCACTGGCTGAAAATCGACGCCCAGATCCAGCGATGACGTACACACCACCCACTTGATGTCGCCAGATTTCACCCCAGCCTCGATCGCTTCCCGCTCTTTGACATCGATCGAGCCGTGGTGCAGAGCAATGCGATCGGTCGCCTCGGGTAGGGCAAAGTTTAGCGCCTGGTACCATCGCTCTGCCTGATTGCGGGTGTTGGTAAAAATCAGCGTAGATTTCTCAATATCTAGCGCCTCGACCAGGGTTTCAAACATGCGCAGGCCCAGATGCCCCGCCCAGGGAAAGGTATCTACCGACTCAGGGCGAATGCTTTTGATCACCGTGTCGCGCTTCAGATTTGAGCGAATGATCACGGGCTCTGCGCTTAGACCCACAGCGGTTTGAGCCGCTTCTTCCAAATTTCCTAAGGTGGCTGAGATCGCCCAGGTGCGCAGGGTGGGTTGGAGCGATCGCAGATGCCCTAAACACAGCTCGGCCTGGGTGCCCCGCTTCGAACTCATCAGCTCGTGCCACTCATCCAGCACCACTGCCTGCAAATTGCTAAATCGCTTGGCCCCGTCTTTGTAAGACAGCATCACCGCCAGCGACTCCGGCGTGGTGATGAGGATATTGGGCATGTTCTTGAGCTGTTTGGTCTTGCGCGCAGAACTGGTGTCTCCCGTGCGCGACTCGACGGTAATGCCCCACCCCATCGCCTCGATCGGGGCTTTGATCGCCTGCTCAATGTCCCGTGACAGGGCGCGCAGGGGGGTGATGTAGAGCAGCTGCAATCCTTCGGGTGGGGTGGCAATCATCTCGGCGATCGCTCCCATCACCGCCGCATAGGTTTTGCCCGACCCGGTAGGCACCTGCACCAGCCCGCTACGGCCATCGAGATAAGCGGCCCAGGTTTCAGCCTGAAAGGTAAGGGGCTGCCAGCCACGGGTGGCGAAGTATTGGGTGATAGGGATAAGGCGCGGGTCAGATGTCACAGGGCTGATTAAATAAAGATATCGGCATCATCCCAGTGTAAAGGGGGATAGCTGCTCAGGCTATTGCAAGAACAAGTGCCATAGCACTCGGAAATGTTCAATGTATCAACGTTGACCCTACTCCATAAGATTCTTTGAATTCTTGAGAGATCAGCCATCAGTCAAAGGGAATAATGATCATTCAACAAAGCAAACTTAAATCGTTTAAGAGGAAAGGAATAAACATGTTTGACTATATAAAGATTGCAGAAAATGCTATTAGATCTGTGCAAAAAGAATCAAATTATGCGGCAGGAAAACCCCCTATATTTTGGAAAGGTATATTTATGACGGTGGAAGAGGCTGGAGCTGTAGTCAGAGCCTTGGAAACGCAAAAGGCTAAGTATACTAAACGCTACCGTAATACAGAAACTGGGTCAAAAATTACAGAAATTGCTTTTGACGGAACTGTCAAAGTATTGGATACTACTGCAAAAGGTTTGAAAGCTAATCCTCTTACTGCTCTTGCTGGCTTAGTTGTAGGCGGCGTAGAGAAGAATGTTGAGGCATTGGGCGGAGCAATTTATCACGGTATTGATGACATTAATGAAAAACGCAATCTTTCTCGAATTGCCGACATAGAAATCTGTATTAATGCACTTAATGAATTGATTAAAGAATTTATTGATTGAGTCCAAGAAGAGGGATTTTTGTTGGCAGCAGTTAGTTTTTGAATGTATCTAATCTGTGAAGTGGTGACCTAGACGTTAGATAAGGGGTGAGACCCCTTATCTAACTGTTAAAAATTCATGTTGTAAGGCCTATCGTGTAATGAATTGAACAACGCTGCTGGAACTGGAATCTTTTGGTTGCCGTCCATTATCTTGGCTACCAGGTGTGCACTCTACTTTTGGCAGCTAACTCCTATGCCTAACGCCAAGTCTATTTTCATTTCCTACCGTCGAATAACCAGTATCGACATCACAGGACGAATTTATGACCGTTTAGTGGCTCATTTTGGCGAAAACAGTGTCTTTAAGGATGTAGATTCAATTCCCTTTGGAGTGGATTTTCGCCACCATTTAGAGCAAGAAGTCAGCCATTGCCCCGTGCTGCTAGCGATTATTGACCCCCAGTGGTTAAAGGTTACCGATGACCACGGTAAGCCCAAACTAGCGAATCCCTCCGACTGGGTGCGGGTAGAAATTGAGGCGGCTCTGCGACGCGATCGCCTCGTCATTCCAGTGCTGGTGAACGGGGCTACGCTTCCCGAAGATGCTGCCCTACCCGAGGGGCTGAGGGGGCTGGTGCATCGCCAGAGCGCAGTGGTGCGCTGCGACCCCGACTTTCACCGCGATCTGGATCGGCTGATTCATCGCATTGAGGGCGTATTCAGCAGTTTGGCTGTGGGTAGTTCCCCGTCCCCGTCGCCGCCGCCAGTTGTTATCCCAACCAATAAGCAGGCCGCTGCCTTGGCCACCGCTAATAAACCAGCTCTGGTGGTTAGTGCTCGGCCTATGGGCCGACGACGCTGGCTACGCATGGCGGGTCTAGGGTTACTAGGGGGCGGCACGGCGATGGCGGTGCGTCAGCAGGTGCCAGCCCTACAGACCCTAACCCCTGGAAATATTTCTCAAGCCATGCCCAAGCTGGCCGCTCTACCCGATCGCCTGCAACAGGCCCTAGAGCAAGGGGAAAGCCCTGCCCCAGAGCCACTAGGCCTAGAATCCTCTATGGAGCTCTCCGAGGTAGCGACTCCTGAGCCAGAGATACCTACCCTAGAGGCACTGGATTCGGGTGAGCTCTACAGCTATGAATCGGTGAGTGTCGATGAGTATGGCATGGGGCGATCGCAGATTAAGTTTTCCACCCCATCCCACAAAGCCCTGCGTCTAGAGACACCCATAGGCCCAGTCACCCTACGGTTGGTATCGATTGTCGGGGGCCAGTTTGTGCTAGGTGCCCCCGCCACCGAGCTGGGCCATGACCCCTCGCAGCCGCCCCAAACCATTGCTACTGTAGATTCGTTTTGGATGAGTGTGCACCCCATCACCCAGGGGCAGTGGCGAGCGGTGGCGCTGCTGCCTACCGTTAACCGCAACCTCGACCCCAACCCGGCCTACTTCACCGGCAACGATCGCCCGGTCGAGCAGGTGTCGTGGCCGGAGGCGGTGGAATTCTGCGATCGGCTCAACGAACTCATTAAAACCCAGCCCGATCAGCCCGGTCTGCGGCGCTACCGCCTGCCCACCGAGACCGAGTGGGAATACGCCTGCCGCGCCAAAACCACCACCCCCTTCCACACGGGCCAAACCCTCACCACCGACCTGGCTAACTACAACGGCACCAAACCCTACCGCCAAGAACCTGTTGGCCAGTTTCGCGGTACCACTACAGCTGTTGGAGCCTTTGGCAAAGCCAACGACTTTGGCCTCTACGACATGCACGGCAACGTGCTGGAATGGTGCTCCCCCAACCGAGACACAGCTCCTAACGATGCCTGGCGAGTAGTGCGGGGTGGCTCATGGCAAAGCCCGCCCCAGCAGTGCCGTTCGGCCTATCGATCGGGTCTCAAAGCCGATACCCGCAGCAATGAGGTTGGCTTTCGCATTGTGAGCGAAGGGTGAGTGGTATCTCATGCGGGCGGGCAGGAAAGAAGGTGTAGGGTATAGGGTTTAAGGTGTAAGGCTTGCCGTAGACCCTACACCCCGCACCCTAAACCCCCTTGCATTCCCCTCGACCTACTGAGGCAAATACTTTTTCAGCAGCAGGCTAAGTTTGTCGAGCGTTGCGGCAGGGGCCTTATCAAACGGGGTGATGATGGCATACTTCAGCGCCGAGTGGGCTTCCGACTCAGGCGGGTTGGCGGCAATGCGGTTCACCACTTCGCGTATCACCCGCTGGGCGTTGACGGCGTTCTTTTGTAGATTGCCGATCACCATTTCGACGGTGACGCTGTCATGGTCGGGGTGCCAGCAGTCGTAGTCAGTAACTAGGGCTAGGGTGGCGTAGGCAATTTCGGCTTCGCGGGCCAGCTTGGCCTCAGGTAGATTGGTCATGCCGATGATGGTCGCGCCCCAGCTGCGGTACAGCTCTGACTCGGCCTTGGTTGAGAAGGCTGGCCCTTCCATGCAGACGTAGGTGCCGCCTCGGTGCAAATCAACATCCGGCAGCTCCAGGCTTTCGACCGCATCGGCCAGCACTTGCGCCAGGGCTGGGCAAACCGGGTCGCCAAAGGTGATGTGGCCCACTAGACCCTCGCCAAAGAAGGTGTTGACTCGGTTGCGGGTGCGATCGATAAATTGATCGGGCACTACCATATCTAGCGGCTTGGCGGCTTCTTTAAGCGAACCGACGGCGGAGGCAGAGATCAGGTACTCTACTCCAAGGGACTTCATCGCGTAGATGTTGGCGCGAAAGGGCAGCTCAGTGGGCATCAAGGTGTGTCCACGCCCGTGGCGAGCCAAAAACGCCACGCGGGTGCCATCTAGCGTGCCGAGAATAATGGCGTCGGAGGGGCTGCCAAAGGGGGTGTCAACGCGAACTTCTTCGATGTCGGTGAGGGCTTCCATTTGGTAGAGGCCGCTGCCGCCGATGATGCCAATCTGTGCCTGTGCCGCCATGGTGGTTACTGTCTAGTGCTGGACTGCATTATCATACCTGGCTGCTGCAAGAGCCAGATGCCGGTGCTGGTCATGCCTGAGTCGTCGGGGCGCACCAGCAGAAAGTGAAGGCCTTGGCTCTCGCGTTTGCGCTGCTCGAAGCGTTGACCAGCGGCGGCCACATCGGGGTCGCTGAAGGTGGTGAAGACCCAGCGATCGCACAGCCCCGCCTCTAAAATCAGCCCATCCGGTTCCCCTCGCACATAACTCAACCAGGCGGGATTGTTAGTCTGAATCCACTGGGTCAGAGCCATCGCCTGCCGCCCCGCATCCACCACCACCCCAGGAATGGGTGTGGTGCTGGCTAGGCCCAGGCGGGAGGGCATCAAGCTCGATGGCAGGTGGCGTAGGGGAATGGGTTCGTAGGGCAGGGTTTGCTCGAAGTCGTAGGCAGATAGCGCCGTGAAGCCCCAGGAATCGCCCCAAAGATTTTCGGGTAGAGGAATAGGGGGCGGCGACTCGATGTGTAGCGGGTTGTAGGGAATGGGGACGGCGTTGGGTTGGGTGGGGTACCACTTGGCCCGCTGCTGGAGCCACTGATGCAGGGCAAGCGTATGGCGGGTCGGCTCAACCGCAATCCCCAGCGACTCACAGCTAACGGTTAGCAGCGATAGCGCCTGGGGACGAAACACCTGAATTTTCTCGGGGCGGGCAGCGGCTTTTTCTAACGCAATGTCTATCTGCTCACTCACCCAGGCTTTGTTCACCGACGACTGGGAAGTCATGGCCCCGTAGCTAAAGGCAAAATCGTCGCTGCACAGCAAAATTTCCCAAAGGCGTTCGCCGCTGGGGCTGGTCAGGGGTGGACGGTGGAGATCGGCTTGCCAGACAGTCATGATGGGTATCTGGCCGTGATGGGCTCAGCGCAGGGGCTTACATTTTAAGGCGTGGTACTGAGATCAGGCAGTAGGGTTGCCATAGTCAGCGGCAGTCTCAGCATAAGGGAGAAGGCCATCTTTACATTACCTAAGGACCGACAGAGACGCCGCCCTTAACTTGGAACTGGAGGCTATTAGGCTGAGTCTGTGAAAACCAGTGACCCGCACCCCTCCCTGGGCGGATGTCTTAGGGTAGAAAGATGGTGCTATATGATAGGCCGTGGCGAGAGTGGGGAAGGTAGGGTGAATCAAGTCTTACGCGTCAACCGGGCTACGGTGCTGGTGCTGAGGCCAGAGCCGCCGGGGCAGTTAGCCGCTAACGAGCAGGTGGCGATCGCCGCTGGTAGCGTCTACCCGCTGCAATCCTACGCCTACGCCGATATTAACGGCGGGTTTAACGGCCATATCAAAGTGGCCTTTCGCGACAGCGCCCCCAACGGCTTTAACACCTGGTTTGTGCCCAGTCGCGATACCCAGGTAGAGTCGGATGGCGTTGTGGTCTACCCCCAAGAAGATCAAGAGGGCATGCCCGTGCTGTGGATTAATACCAGCACCCTGCTAAAGCGCCGCCCCCTCGACTCAGGTCTGCTCAACCCCAACGAAACCGTAGCCGTGTCTCGGGGCCAATCTTATAACTTGCACTCCTACGCCTTTGCCGACAGCCAGGGCAACTTTAACAACCACATCAAAATCGCTATCCGCAACCCCGAAGACTTTGTCAATGGGCTGAGCACCTGGTTTGTCTATACCCCCCACGCCTTTGTCGCCCTCGACAACGAAGTGGTGTTTCCGCGCCCAGACCCCAATGCCTTTGTGCTGCGGGTCACCCAAAACACTCTATTCAAGCGACGCCCGGTTGACAGCGGCCAACTGGCCCCCAATGAACAGGTTGCTGCCTCTCCCGGCACTACTATCGTGCTGAGCAGCTATGCCTTTGCCAATGCTCAAGGGTCGTTTAACGGCCACATTCGCTTTGCGATCAAATACGTCAAGGACGACATCAACGGGCTCAACACCTGGTACGTGTTCCAGGCCCATGCGCGGGTCGAGCGGGCCGGAGTCGTGGTATACCCGCCCCCGACAACCCCGCCCCCAACCCCGCCGCCACAGTACTCGGGTCGCCCCTTTCTCCTGCCGGGAAACACGTCTACGTTCTACACCGATCAGCCGATCATTCCTGGCGGTAGCTTTACCTGGGGCGAAGCCACACGGGATGCCACGCGGATTCCTGAAACCCAGGCGATCGTTGACAACATTATTGGCCTGGCTCGGGCGCTCCAGGGCGCGCGAGATCGCCTCAACCGCCCCTTTCAAATTACCTCCTGGTATCGGCCCCCAGCGGTGAATGCAGCGGTGGGTGGGGCTTCTCGGAGCCAGCATCTGTTTGGTCGCGCCGCCGATATTCAGGTACAGGGGCTCAGCGGTCGCCAGGTAGCCAACGCGCTGATGCTGAGCTGGCCGGGGGGCATGGGCATCTACAGCAATATCCCCAACATCATTCACCTTGATACTGGCCCCAAGCGCACCTGGGGGTTCTAACCAGGTTGAGATGCGCCTTTGCCTCTCTGCCAAGTCGTAGCGATTGGCTCTGTAGCGGGTTGCTTTCTCGAGTTATCACTATTACCAGAGCGGTTAGAGCGTTTTGCACAACCCCTTAGAGCAATCGCCATACCAGTGCGCCACCCCAGCTTTTGCCAGTGGTAGTGACTCTAGTTCTAAGCGCAGTGGCCAACGCTATATTATGAAAAAGCAGCCCACTCTTTCTGTTGAAAGTCCATGCCCCAGCCCAAACATACCCAGGCCCACCTGTCGCGCACGGTGCCCAAAGATCAGTCTGAATTCTTCAAAAAGCGCACCCGTGACTCGATGGAATATTACATGGGAGCGAAGCTGCTAGAGGTGGGGGTGAACCCTAAAAACACCGTCTACCGCTGGACGTCGGAGATCAAGGGCAACCAGGAAGTGATTACCGTGAGCGCCTACTGGGGCGATTCGCGCGAAAAGCTTGAGGCGTCAGAATAACAGTTTTCTGAGAGTCATATCAGGCCTGCTGAAGCCTCACCATAAAGAACCCGTCCATGCTTTGGCGGTGGGGCCAGACGCGCACCCAGCCAGCGGGGGCAACCTCTAACCCGTCACCAAAGCCGGGGGCAGGCGGCTGCACTTGCCAGGTGGGATGGGCGCGACAAAACGCTTCAATCACAGCCTCGTTTTCGGCTGGGTGTAGTGTGCAGGTGGCGTAGACCAAAGTGCCACCGGGTTTAATACAGCGGGCCGCCTCGCTCAGTAGAGCACTTTGCAGTTCGGCTAGCGTCGTTATGCTATCTGGAGTTTGTCGCCAGCGGGCATCGGCGTGGCGGTGTAGGGTGCCCAGCCCCGAGCAGGGAGCATCGACCAGAACGCGGTCGGCTTGGTGATGGAACTGGGTCAAGTCGGTGCTATCGCCCGCGTGGGTGTGCAGGTTGGTCAGGCCCAGTCGATTGGCGTTGGCGGTAATTTTTTTGAGGCGAGAGGGGGCGCGATCGCAGGCCCACACCTGGCCACCTTCCCCTACTATCTCTGCCATCTGCGTTGCCTTGCCCCCCGGTGCCGCACACACATCCAGCACCGTTTCGCCCGGCTGTGGGTCGAGCAGTAACCCCACCAGCTGGGCACTGGCATCCTGCACACTCCACCAGCCTGCTTCGTAGCCAGGCAGGTTGGTGAGGGCTCCCTGGTGGTTCACCAGGCGCAGCCCCCAGGGAACCCCAGGGATCGGTTCTATCGCAATATCGGCGGCGGCAAAGGCAGTTTTCACCGCTTCGACCGTGGTCTGCTGGCGGTTGACCCGCAAATCGATGGCGGGCACCTGGTTAAACCACTGACAGAGCCGGTCGGTTTCTGCTGCGCCAAGCTGGTCGAGCCACAGCTCGATCAGCCAGTCAGGGTAGCTGTGACGAATGCCTAAGGCGATCGCGGGCTGATCCGGTAGCCGTAAGGGGTCTGTGTCCTGCTCGGATTGACGGATGTACTGGCGCAGCAGGCCATTCACCACCCCAGAAAGCTTATCTAACCCGTTCGCCTTAGCCAGATCAACGCTGGTATTCACTGCCGCCGAGTCGGGCACGGCGGTGAGGTAGCGCAACTGATAAAGCCCCAGGTGCAGCACGAGGCGCAGCACCGGGGGCTGTTTATCCGCAGGGCGAGTGCCCAGCTGGTCAATGAGAGCATCTAGGGTGCGCTGGCGGCGAACGGTGCCATAGACCAGCTCGGTGGCAAAGGCGCGATCGCTTTCGCTCAACTTGGTCTGACTCAACGTGCGGTGCAGAGCTACATCGGCGTAGGCTCCCGCCTGCACCTGAAGCAGCACATTCAAGGCCAGTTGCCGTGCTCCAGACGGTGCAGCAGTCCGAGTAGTTACGATTTTAGCCAAGCTAAGATTTTGCGCGCCGCTTGGAGCTCTGCCGATCGCGCTTGGCGGTCTGCTCATCGTTTTTGCGGCGGCGGCGATCGCGCCAGTCGGCGGCAGTTAGATAGACCACGCCGCCAGTCACGACGACCATTAGCACCAGAGCAATGGTGGCCAAAATGCCAAAGGCTTGAGCTTGTACAGTTGCTTCCATAGCTATAGACGCTGGGTTTAGAAACCGTTGCGACCCCAGATCACCATCGACAGAGAGAAGGTAAAGACGACCAGTAGCGAAACCCAGCCGAACGACAAGATGTCCATAGGTGCTTTCTTAAGACTCAAAACAACACAGCTATTTTTATCATAATGCCACGGCGTTTCCCCGCTTAAACGTCTTGCTGCTCCAAGGGGCAAGATTTTTGCTGAAGACCGTCTATAGCCCCATTAGGCAGCACAGCTTGTAGACGGCCCGAGCGCCCACATTGCCGTCCCACTCACCGTCGCCTACCTCACAGAGGTCAAAGCCAACAATCTGTCGCCCGCTGCGCACCACCTGACGCAGCAGACAAAATACCTCTTCCAGTTCCAGCCCGCCGGGAACGGGGGTGCCGGTGTTGGGGCAAAGCTTGGGGTCGAGGCCATCGGCATCGAAGCTGACGTAGACTTTCTCGGGCAGGGCCGCCGCGATCGCCTCACACTGCTGCATCCAGGGAATGCCCCGATAGGTATTTTCTTTCACCACCGAGTCGTAGTGGGTGACAACGCGCCCCCCCGACTGTTTGATCAGCGCTACCTCGTCGTGGCACAGGTCGCGAATGCCCACCTGCACCAGCTTACTCACCTGGGGCAGCTCCAGCAGGTTGTACATAATTGACGCGTGGGAGTAGCGAAAGCCCTGGTAGCCGTGGCGCAGGTCGGCGTGAGCGTCGATGTGCAGCACGCCAAAGTCAGGGTGGCGCTCGGCCAAGGCCTGTAGGTAACCCAGGGGCACGCTGTGGTCGCCACCAATCACCCCCACCCGCTTGCCCTGGTCGAGGGCGGCGGCGGTCTGGGCGTAGAGCCAGCCGGTCATCTGTTCGCAGGCGTAGTTGACGTTGTCTAGGTCGGTTTGTAGCAGGGGCTGGGTGGCGATCGCTACGCCCTCCTCCGTTGCCTGAATAACGCGATTCGCCGCCTCCCGCACCTGCTGATTGAGCTCGAACAAATGCTGGGGAATCGGCGGCATATAGATTCCCTGACGCCAGCCATCGGGATTGTCGCGATCGTACAGATCGAGCTGGGGAGAGGCCTCTAGCACCCGCTGAGGCCCCTGGGCGGTGCCCTGGTGGTACGACACCGTCACTTCCCAGGGCACGCCAAAGATGACGATGCCCGCTGTGTCGTAGTCGCAGGGCAAGCCGTAGAGGTTGCCGTTGTCGAGGCCGACACCGCTGGGGTCAAAGGTTTGCAAATTAGCGGTTGAGGTGGTCATAGCGAGTTGGATTTTGCTTGGTTTTCGGGCCTGTCTAAACATGGCCGCTTAATTTTTTGGCGGAATATGTGATGTCAGCTCTGCAATCAAGGGAGGAATTTCGGCTTGAACCACGTTCCAGACAACGCCGATATCAATGTCGTCATAGCCATGTACCAGGCGATTTCGCATGCCGTTTATTTCTGGCCAAGCAATGTTGGGTAATGCCTGGCGAGTGGAGTCTGAAACCCGCCTTGCAGCTTCGGCAATCACTAGTATGCGACGGATAACGGCATCCTGAAGCTGAATATTCTTAGCAAACTCGGATTCAGAACACTGCTTTGTATAGGCAGTAATTAACTCTGCTGATTGCAACATATCAAGCAGGAATTGAAGATCCCGTTGCATAGATTACCTGGGCAGAGGAGATGATTTCGTGGCGGCGCAGGTAGTTAAGGCTGGTTTCAACGCCTTGACGAGTGATCAGATCCACCTCTCGGCGAAACAAAACCTTTAGTTCTGCTTCCATTTGATCGAGGGTGCGGAAGGTCGGATGGGCTTCTGGATGAAATTGCACCATCACATCTACATCGCTGCTGTCGTGAAAGTCATCACGTAAAGCAGAGCCAAACAGAGCAAATTCTGTGACTTGCCAGCGATCGCAAAATTCAGCAATCTGTTCTATTGGTATTTCAATCTGAGCAACAGCCACGCTAGCTTGACCTAAGAACGGCAATCCACACTGCTCCGTAGAAGGGAGATAGGAGAAGCATTCCCTGCTAGTCCCCTATCTCCTAGTTTAAGACGTTAAGCCTTCAGCATGTTTTGTACAAAGGTGGGAAGGGCAAAAGCCGCTTGGTGCATGCCCACGTTGTAGTACTGCAAGTTGTGCTCAGCGGCAAACGATTCAGACCTAGCCGCATCCATGCCCTGGGTCGGGTGGGCCGCGCCCTTAGTAGCGTAGTTAAAGCTCCACATGCCTGTTGGGTAGGTGGGGATAAACGCCAGATAGCAGTACACATTTTCGTCGCCAAAAATGCCTTCTAAACAATGGTGAATATCCACAAAAGCCCGCTGGTTAAATCGGGGCGACTCACTCTGGGCTGTGATCGCCCCACCGGGTTTAAGGATACGATTCACTTGCTGATAAAATGCCGTGCTAAACAGCCCCTCCGAAGGTCCTACGGGGTCAGAAGAGTCGATCACAATGAGGTCGTAGCTGGCATCGGGGGCATTGGCGACAAAGGCAATACCGTCTTCAATGCGCAGGTCGAGTTTAGAGTCTTCTAGCGCCCCCGACAGCGAGGGCAAGAATTCCTTCGAGGCCCGCACCACAGCTTCGTCGATTTCGACCATGGTGACTTTCTCGACCTGGGGATGGCGCAGAATTTCGCGCACGCTGCCGCCGTCGCCGCCGCCAATCACCAACACATTTTTAAAGGTGGGATTTAGCAGCATGGGCACGTGGATGATCATCTCGTGGTAAGCGTTTTCATCCTTTTCGCTGCACATCACCATGTTGTCGATGGTGAGCATTTTGCCGTAGGCAAAGGTGTCAAAGATTTCGACGGTTTGGTAGGGCGATTTTTCGCGGAAAATGCGATCGCCCTTGTGACGAATCGACAGCGCAATGTCGTCGTTTTTATCGGTGAACCAGACGCTGCGGCTCTGTTTTGGGGTGACCAGCTTATTGGTGATCTCATCGCGCAGTTCGCCCAGATCGACGTCGATGCGCTCCAGCAGTTCGAGCTGGCCCCGGTTCATCTCCAAAGCTGAGCCGTAGTCAGCTTTGAAAGCGACCTTGAGTTTGTCGAAGGAGATCCAGGGGTTGACGGTGTCGCCGCAGGTAAACAGATCGACCGCCGCATAGCGGTACTCAGGCCAGGTGTGGATGGCCAAGTGGCTCTCTTGAATGACCACTACCCCCGACACCCCAAAGGGCGAAAAATGGTGAAACACTGAGCTAATTACTGTGGCTCCAGCATCGGCAGCAGCCCCCACCATGCTGCTCTCAATTAGCGGTACGTCGTTGAGAATGTCTGACGAGCAGCCAAAGAACTCAACCAAAATATGTCGTCCGAGCGAATTCATGCGCCCTTTCCCCCTTAGAGTTGGCCCAAAACAAAGATCGACTACTGTATCACTTCAGAGTCTATTTCCCCAGGGCAGTGCGAGGCGCTGCCTTAGGGATCTTGTAATGGTGTAGACCCCCAGGGGCGTTTTTGCCTGTCGGGCAGATCACAAGTGGTCGGGAGGGGCAGACTTCAAACTGAGGGGGCGATCGCGTGCTAGAAGATGTAGCCCACCGTCTCAAGGCCTGCTTTCGCGCCACCCACACTCTAGTGCAGTGTCAAAGCTAAGAATTAGGGTTCGCGTAGGTTGGGTGCAGCGGAGCGGAACCTAACAGCAGTAAGTCTTGTTGGGTTCTGCGATCGGGCTACCCAGCCATAAACTGGGCTCGACAGGCCGCTAGACCCACAGGCAGCAAAGAATTTTGGGATTGGCTCTACCCCTGCCCAGCCAACCAGATCGAGCCACCTATTTCCTACACTCCCTGCTGCAACTCATCCAGCGTCGCCAGCACCTCTTTGCTATGAATCACTGGCTGCACTCCCAAAAAACGGGCCCGCATCGTGCCGTCGGGGCCAATGATGTAGGTATGCCGCATCGACATTGCCCCCAGCCACGAGCCGTAGGCTTTACTCACCTTTCCTTTTGGGTCAGATAGCAACGGAAACTCCAGCCCCTCCGAATCGCAAAACTCGGCATGGGACTCAACACTGTCGGCACTAACGCCAATTATTTGAGCATTGCGGGCTTTGTACTCAGCAATGTCGCGCTCAAAGCGCTGGGCTTCAATGGTGCAGCCCGAGGTAAAGTCGCGGGGGTAAAAATACAGCACTACCCACTGGTCGCGAAAGTCAGCCAGTGACAACTCCCCATCGCCAGCGTTGGTCGGCAGGGTAAATTCTGGAGCTGGCTCTCCTAAAGGAATTTGGGCACCCCCCAGGGCTAGGGCAGGGGCAGGAGACATGACCCAGCTCAGCCAGGCCAGACAAAGACCCAACGCGGCCCGAAGCAAGCGACGGCGATTCATAGAAATCCAGTCCTGGAAATAGAAAATTTATGGAAAAAACGGGAACATTCAAGCTTCAAATCCTCCGATCGCTAGAGGTTTCTGAAAGCTTTTTAACCAAAGTTTACAATATAGCTGTCCCGTCCTTAGGTCAGCCGCCGCTCCCTTCAAGGAACCTTTACGATGTCTCCGACTTCTCCAATCACTGACCTACAGACCCTTACCCTCGGCCCTGACGGCCCCACTGTACCAGCGTTGGGAGTGGGTACCTGGGCCTGGGGCGACTCCCTATTTTGGGATTACGGCAAAGCCTACAGCGACAGCGACCTGCATGCTGCCTTTGAAGCCTGGCTCGATGCCGGTCTAACTCTGTTTGACACCGCTGAGATCTATGGTTTTGGTCAGTCGGAGCGACTGCTGGGCCGGTTTATGCAGCAGCGTCCTCAGCAGGCTTTGATTGCTACCAAGTATTTCCCACTGCCTTGGCGATTTTCTCAGCAGTCGGTGGTTGACGCGCTGGCGGCTAGCCTCGATCGCCTCCAGGTCCCCTCGGTAGCCCTCTATCAGGTGCACCAACCGCTGAGTTTCTTGCTCAGCCAAAAGAACCTTATGCAGGCCCTAGCGGCGGAGGTGAAGCAGGGCCGCATCGGTGCCATCGGGGTAAGTAACTATCCGGCCAGCCAAATGCGTGAAGCCCACGGTTATTTAGCTGAGTATGGCATTCCCCTCGCCGTTAACCAGGTACCATATTCTCTACTCAACCGCAAAATCGAAACCAGTGGCGTGATGGAAACGGCGCGGGAACTGGGCGTCACCATTCTCGCCTATAGCCCCCTGGCTCAGGGGTTGCTCACGGGCAAATACACCCCCGAGACCGACCTCAAACCCACTGGCGCTAGACGCATTAGCCCTAGCTTTAGCCAGGGGAACTTAACCAAGCTCAAGCCCTTGATTCAGGCGCTGAAGGAAATTGGGGAGAAGCATGAACGCACCTCCGCCCAAGTGGCCCTCAACTGGCTAGTGGCCCAGGGCAATGTGCTGCCTATCCCTGGCGCTAAAAACGCCCGCCAGGCTGCCCAAAACGCTGGAGCCCTGGGTTGGCAACTGACCGTAGATGAACGCGACCAGTTAAGTCAGCTGACTCAGGACTATCGCTAGGCTTGCAGGGCGGATAGGCTGCGCTCGGGCCAGTCAGCCTACGGTTATCGCTAGGCTTGGAGGGGAGGATAGGTGGCGATCGCGGCCTATCCTCTATCGCTTCAAAGCCAAAGAATCCTTCTAACGGAAGATGTTTAATTAGAAAAAAATGATTTTCTTAAGAATATTTTTTGTCTTGATTTGCACTTTATTTTAAGTCAGCAAATTCACCCAAAAAATAAAAAACTATTGTTTTATTATCCAGGTGTATCGCGAGATACAAATAGTCACATAACGCAAGGATTGTGTTGACGGTTTTCATTTTTCCCTTCTACAATTTAGAAGTCGAACAAGTCAGCCTAATCTAGTCGGCCCTAGCGGCTAGAGCGGGGGAACCAGTAAAGGGGCGTGTTTCCGAGTTCTTAAACCCCCATGAAGGGTAATCGGAAAAGGGTATCTCTCAACCCTAGCCCGTCAGCTAACCTCGTCGGCGTTGAGGGAGACTGAACTATCACCATTTACGCTAATGCGTTGATTGTTTCAGTGTCCTAAGTCGTGTTAACACGGCTTGTTCGCTGTTCATGACTAGGCTCCAGGAGGGTCTCATGCAGCTCAAATCGCGCACTACTGCCCCGTTAAGGCAGCCATTTTCAAATGCACCTCAGGTTTCTCCCGAGGCGGCAATTAAGCCCATGATCATGCGTTTAGAGGCGGCCCTAGGTCGTCGCGATCTCGCTAAGAATATTGTTTTGCTGCTGCGGCCAAAGCCCCCTATTCAAGGCTCCAATGTAGACGAGCAAACGATCAATTTTGTGGTTGGCTACAGTGGCTCAGCCCACAGCCAGGCGGCCCTCGATTTGGCCTTGTGTGTAGCGCACCAAACCCGTTTGGCTAAGCCAAACCCTGTGCTGGTGCATGTGGTTTATGTGGTCGATAAAACTCGCCCTAAAACTATTGCCAATGCCGATCGCATTTTGTGGCAAGCTCGCTGCCTAGCTAGCGAGTGGCGCGGCTCGCTCAACGCCCACCTCCGGGTCGGCCAGGTCGCGACGGAGCTTAGCCAGGTGGCTAAGGAGATCGGGGCTGAGGTGCTGCTGGTGGGTTGTCATACGACTAAGCACCGACTGGTGCAGCAGCTAGATACTCAGACCCCATGCTCTGTGCTAGGGCTACCCAAGTAGATCGACCGCCTTCCGGCCTGGATCAGCAGGTGTCAGCCTCTCAAACGGTAGTGCGTCATGCTTTGTCGGATCATCGCGGTCCTGCAAAACCTCTGGTCTAGGTGTTGTAACCTCAGTCTGCCGGTGGGTGGTAATGGGCGATCGCGCTTGCTGCCACCCCTTTGAGTAATCCCATCAAACACTTCGAGCAATTTAGCCAACTCTACTTAAGGAGGAAACTATGAGCTATCAAAAAATTCTGGTAGCCCTCGATCGCACTGCCGCCTCCGACCGCGTCTTCGACTATGCCCTAGAACTAGCCCAGTCTTCTCAGGGGGAGCTGCAGCTGGTTCACAGCCTTGATGTCAAAACCGACAACCTGGGGAAGCTAATTGATGCTGGAGTCGGTCTGCAAACCTCTGCCAATATGCAGCACGACGAGGAAACTGCCCAGCTACAGCAAGTTCAGGAGGTCCGACAATGGCTGGAACATCTGCGCGCTGAGGCTCTAAACCGCAATGTATCAGCAAATTTTGTCTGCGAAATGGCTGACCCTGGTTCCTTTATCTGCCATCTCGCTAAAACCTGGGCCGCCGATGTAATTGTGATGGGCAACAGCGGCAAAAAGGGCTTGAAGAAGCTTGCTTCGGGTAGCGTAAGTGACTATGTGGCAAAGCATGCCCCTTGCCCAACTATGGTAGTACCCAACGACAGCAGCCTAGAGGTTGAACTCTTATCCAAATCCTCTGAACCTGCCTAGGTTTTAATCTTTTAGTCACCGATACGATATTGCTAAAACAATTGATATCAGGAGAATATGATGGGTGCCACAACCAGCTTAGGTATGAGACTTTAAAGTTTTAATGCTGATGAAAACGTCAGCTTGGGTTAAGGAAACTTCTCTACCAAAATTCTCTTAAAAGACGCGATCTCGTTGGTGCAGTATCAAACCTAGCAACGGCAGAACAGGAGTTTTGACTGTATCAAACGCGGCTATGACAGACGGGTTAGGACGATCCGGAGTGTCATAGGTTGAGCTCGTTAGGTGTTTCCATCCATTTGTGCTCAATCTTTTGTGCTTTGTTATAGGTTTACAGCACCAGGGGATTACCCCGGTTGGTGAATGTCACAGCCTCAATTTTCCAATCGGGCTGATTGATCAAGGTTTCTCGCAGGCTGCCCAGCAGGGCTTTTTGCTCGCACACCGATAGCGATTGCAGCACCCGACGCGAGTCGCGAGCTACTCGCAGGTCGATGGTAACGGTGCTGGTTTCTGGGTCAAAGCTAGTGCGGTAGCCCGAAAGCGTCAGTTCTGAAATTCTTTGCTCCGCCATAATCAGGGCAACGGTATTCTCCATGCTCTGAAGGCGGGGCACCTGGATAGGCTCTGTTTGATAGCCCTCGCAGCGATTGTCGAGGGTGTAGAGGTCAACGGCGACTGGGTCGGCAGGCACTACCAGCCGCCGGGCCTTGGCCTGCATCAGGCGATTGGCGGCGACCAGAGCATTGGTGGGGTCAGGCAAGGTTGTCATCGGGCCTGAGGGTTCTTCGCCCAGTGCTTCGCTGGAGCTAGCGGTGGCGGTAGATGGCTGGGTAGGGGCTGGCTGGGCCATTTCTGACCCAACCTCATCCCTAGCGCAACCTCCCAGCAGACCCAGCAGCGCCAGGGAAATCACCCCGGAGATTATCCCGGAGGCTCTGAGCCAGGTATGGTGGGGACGGTATTCAAGGTTGAGACAACGGACCATGGCAAGTGCTTCCTGGAATCGACGACATGTGCTGTCGCTGGCTGATTTTACGGCGGCGGAGTTTGAAACGGTGATGGAGACGGCGGTGAGCTTTTGGCAGGTGCTGTCGCGCCGCACTCGTAAGGTGCCTGCCCTGCAGGGGTTGGTGGTCACCAACATGTTTTTTGAACCCTCAACTCGCACCCGCAGCAGCTTTGAGCTAGCAGCCAAGCGCCTGTCAGCGGATGTGCTCAACTTTGCCCCCGGTACCTCGTCGCTCACTAAGGGTGAGACCATTCTAGATACCGCCAAGACCTACCTGGCCATGGGCACTAACTTAATGGTGATTCGCCACCAGGAGGCGGGGGTGCCAGGGGCGATCGCCGCCGAAATGGACCGGCTAAACACTGGGGTCGGCGTGCTCAATGGCGGCGACGGGCTCCATGCCCACCCATCCCAAGCCCTGCTCGATCTATTCACGCTGGGGCTGACCCTTGATCCGGAACAACCGACGGCATCGCTGGTGGCAGGCAAGAAAATTGCCCTAGTCGGTGATATCCTCCACTCCCGCGTCGCTCGCTCGAACCTCTGGTGTTTAACGGCCTGCGGTGCTGAGGTCCACCTGGCGGCCCCACCCACCCTGCTACCTCCCGGTTTTGCCGATGCCTTCATTACCCAGTCGCCCATCGACATTCCCCGCGCCATCGTGCAGCACAGCACCCTGGCCCCAGCCCTAGACGGAGCTGACTTTGTCATGACCCTGCGCCTGCAAAAAGAGCGCATGGCCCAGCACCTGCTGCCCAGCCTGCGGGAATATCATCAGGGGTTTGGAGTGACGCGCGATCGCATCCAATCCTGTCAACCCACCGTCAAAGTTCTCCACCCCGGCCCCGTCAACCGTGGCGTCGAAATCAGCTCTGACCTGATGGATGACCCCGCCCTAAGTCTAATCAGCGATCAAGTTACTAGCGGCGTCGCCGTACGCATGGCGCTGCTGTACCTAATGGGAGTAGGGGACAAGGGGGGATGAGAGTAGATGGGCAAGGTGACAACCACCCATCCACCCATCCACCCGCCCACTCACCTACCCGCCCACTCACCTACCCAGCCCTCACCCCAAACCCCGGCTCCCCCGTTTCTCGCGCAAAATATCGGCCCATCACGCCGTAGCCGATCAGTCCGGCCCATTCTCGCAGTACTAGAAACTGGCGTTTGCGATTGTCTAGACTTTGTGGAACGGGGCTGGGGTGGGGCGTGACCTCGAATCCCAAGCTGCGGAAGGTGAGCAGCGATCGCGCCATATGGGGTGGGTCGGTGACCAAAATGAGCCGTCGAATGCCCTGAGGTTGCAGCAGTGCCGCTGTAAATAAAGCGTTTTCGTTAGTGGTGGCCGAGCAGGGTTCGCCGTCAATCGCCTCTGCTGGCAGCCCAGCCGCCTCTAGCAGTTGGCCAATTTCGGTGGCGTCGCTGCGACCGCTGGCAAAGATTAGGGGTGCCCGCTGCTGTCGCCACAGCTCGGCGGCCACCTGTACCCGACTGGGGCGAAAGTCTGCCCCGCGCCCTAGCACCACAATGGCATCGGCAGGCTGGCCGCCATCTTGGGGAATCAGCAGCGCCAGTCCTTTCCCACCCAGCTGAGTCCCTAGGGGAGATAGGCTCAGACTATAGAGCAGCACCAGCAGCACCCCGGCCAGACTAATCCGGCGCTTCCACCGACGGGGGCGCACGATCCAGGGGGCGGCAACCATCACAGCCAGGATTGGCAGGATGAGGGTTGGCTGTAGGAGCAGATTGAGCAGTCGCCAGAGCGATCGCGTCAAGTCACCCGCTGCTGTAATGTGACAGGCCGATAGATCAACCACGGTATACCTCCGGCTTAGACTGTAGATGCAAGGATGCCCACCCTATAATGCAAGTCATTGGCCGCAGGGGATGTCGGCCCCAATACTGGATGGCCCGCCCCGATTGGCTGCCCTGCTTAGGATGGCTGCACACTGTAACCGACAGCTACGGTAGACGAATTTTTGTTAAGCCGGTGCCGTCTCTGTTGTTATTTATGAATTCTTTATGCCGCTTGCTACGCCGAAATCTGTGGTAGCACCCGCTGACAGCCTGCGGGTGACCTTTGCCCCTCTGTCCCTCGACGAGGTCTATGGTCTGGCCGATGACCCCGCCAACGGTGCCGTGGTGGTGATGAGCGGCATGGTGCGCAACAACAGCGAGGGCAAAGCCGTTGTGGCGTTGGAATACCAGGCCTATGAACCCATGGCTCTGGAAGTGTTTAAGCAGATCGCTGTCCAAATTCGCGACACCTGGGCCGATGCCACCCGCGTAGTGATTCACCACCGCACTGGCAAACTGGCCGTGGGCGACATCAGCGTGCTGGTAGCGGTGGGCTGCCCCCACCGGGCTGAGGCGTTTGCGGCCTGCCAGTATGCGATCGACACCCTCAAACACAACGCCCCGATTTGGAAGAAAGAGATATGGGTAGATGGCTCTACCAGCTGGGTGAGTATTGGCAGCTGTGAATAGGAAAGTAAGTTTCCCCAAGCATTAGAATCCTAAAATTAGAATTCTCAGTTACTCAGGTTCTACCCCTCCAGGAGCAGTTGTCCCAACAGAGCCAGCAGATTACTACCGTCCTCATCCACCCCATCAGGGTCAGCCACATCAGCGTCTTGAGGAATGACGGTTGTATCATTGGGACCGACCCAGATTGGAGTACACCGTCCCAATCCACCCTGTCGCAGGAGATCGACAACGGCGTCAAAGGCGGCTTCCGGCTGCTGCAGGCGCAGCCACAGAGCCGAGGCCAGATCCGGGACAGTGGGCACATCGATGCCCAGCTTGGCCGCCATCAGTTCCTGCCGAAAACGGCTGATGCCAGCGGAATATCCCTCAGCAATCGAGCGATCCATACTCACCACATCCACCCCGCCGTCGAAGGTCATGCCCCGCCGCCGAAAGTGACTGGTTCCCACCAGGCACCAGATATCGTCCACAATCACGGTCGTCGAGCGCAGGACCGCCGAGCGCCCCGGAAAGCCGATGGGGTGAAACGCCGCTACCCGCTGCTGGGCTTGAGTCGTTAGCGTTTCAATGGCTTCTCGGCGATGGGCCAGGGCAGTGCGCACCCAGTTGGCTCGGGCGGAATCGAAATCGGGCAGTCGCGGCAGGCAAAGGATCACTTTCAGGCGGGAATTGTCCTGTAGTCCCTGACGGATGACCTCCACCAGGTCAATTTCGTGGGCCAGAGGAGGCCCATCGGATCGAGCCGTGCTGGCAAACATGGGGCTTTCAATATAGATGAATTCCCGCGCCTGCCCCAGAGCCCGACGCAAAGCCCAGAGCGCATCCCGCTGGCCGAACTTGGCGGTAATGATTTCCCGCTGCACCCGGGGGCGAATCTCTTCTTCGTTGCCCACGGTTACGGTGGGCGGAGTCAGCCCAAGGTCATTGGCAATCTGGTTGACGGTGTTCTGTACCGAGTCACCGGGCTGAGGGATAGGAATGAAACCCAAGCCTAATTCCGGCGTGTCGGTGAAGGGGGCAATGGTTTCCAGCATAGCGGCGGCTACCGTGCCGATGGTGTCGGCCGGGGGGGCATTCCAGTTGTCGCCCCCGGCGGTAACAATCCAACCGGGGGAATCGGGGGCGGTGGGAATTATTGCCTGAGATCGTTTTAGGGCGTGGAGGGCCAGATCGTAGGCCAGTCGACCATCGGCTCGAATGCCGGTGGCATGGACATCGGGTCCGGCAGGATTACCAGGATTGCCCAGTTCTGGATGGGAACAGCGGCTTTCCCACTGCCAGCGGGCCCCGGTCAGCACCGCCTGCCAGTCAAGCTGAGCATCGACTGCGGGGGAAGTGCCTAGGGCCAGAATGGTTTCGAACCGAGCCTGGGTGGGTAGTCTGGGCCCCTGGCGGGGTTGGGTTTCGCTGGCTAAACGGCGAGCCAGGTCTGCGATGTTAGCTGGATCACCCGAAGGGGGGACGAAGGTGCGGGGAATGCCAAACAGCGGAGTAGGGGCAACGGCGCGGGTGCTGAAGGCGCTAAACAGAGCCGTGAATGCGGGTTGATTCAGTAGCTCCAAGCCGCCAAAAGTGCCCAGATTGCTGGTCCACGGAGCGGGTGGGTCCGTCAGAGTGACGCTGACTACGGAAAACAACCGTCGCTGGCCGGTGCGGCTGGTCAGCACCAGGTCTATGTCTAACCGGGCGGAGTTAGGTTTGGCTTCGGCGGGTTCCAGGTTAAACGGATTCGTCAGGAGCACCTGGATAGGGGTGCCAGAAACAGCAAGAGCCGCACCGCCATCGGCCCGCACAAAGGAGGGCTGCTCACCACTGATGGCCTGAATTTCGAGAAAGCGACGGGGATAGATACGCAGGTGAGTGCCCTCCGGCAGGGTATTGGCGGGGAGGGTGAGAATCACATCCAGATCGGCCTCCGGACCATCACCGCCGTCTCGCCAGGTGCCGGTGAGGACGGCAATGGGGTCAAGATTAGCGGGCAGGGCGGCGTTGGTGTTGGGCGGTGGGAACGTTGGCCAACGACCTATGCCCCCTGTTCCACCAGGGACGGCCAGGGATTGGTCAAGGGCGGGAGAAACTGCCAGGGCAAAGACTCCAGCCCGAGATGGAGCTGGAAACCCGGCGGCAATTTCGGCAGTGGCTCCCAGCACATCCATGCCATCCGCCAGGTAGTCAAAGTTGGGCACAGCAGGCCGTACTGTGGGCAGTAAAAAGTCGGGAGTGGTGCCGTCGTCGGGGGGAATAGTGGCCACTGGACTGTCGCTGCGGTTGCCCAGCAGATGCCAGTCGAGTTCCACCGCCATTACCCGCAAAAACTGCCGGCTCAGGGAACCCCCGGCAGGCGGAGACAGTGGCTCCCGAGTCAACTCCCCGTTGGTGGCCCAGCCCCAGTAGAGAGGTTTGGCCTCATCGGCCGCTTCATCGGTGTCAGAGCGGCCCAGGCGCTGATCGGCCTGCCAATCAATCAGGCCGCCATCGGGTACCTGGGCGATTTCGCTGCTGCCTGCATCGATGACCTTCAAGCGACCGGTGGGTTGGGTGGGTTGATAGCCCCAGCCGTGGGGGTTAATCACGTGGCAACGGATGCCGTTGGCCAGAGTGGCAATGCCGTTCAATCCGCCGGGTTGATCCACGGCTGGGGCACCGGCAGCGGCAAGTTGCAGGGCCGGCCGCCAGGTCAGCAGGTCGAGGGCCATAGCGGCTACGGCAATAGGGTCAACGGGCAGGCCCCGGCCATCGTGAAAGGAGACGGTGGCGGTGCCCGCGAGCATCTGTTCTCCGGCCAGAAACCAGTCGGGCACCGGCAAAGACGCGGGGGGCGTAATACCCTGCAGCACCATCGCTACGGGCACCGGGCGGATTGCCGGATTGCCGTAGCGGGCAGCTACCAACCGTTCCAGCCGACGAGCCGCTTCGGGATGTAGCTTCAGGACGGCAATCGGACCGGGTAGGGGAGCACCGCTGCTGTCGCTCCAGAAACTGGGGGTGAGTTCGTAGGTGCGAATGCCGCGAAAGGGAGCCAACACGTTGGTCAACGTCAGGGTCAGGGCAGTGTCGTCATAGTCTCCCGTAGTGGGGGTTGCCTCGGCCCAGGCAGGGCTCAGGTTGGGTACCGTCAAGCCCAGGGCATCAAGCCCCTCGGCCTGCAGTTCTTCGGCAGCTCCAGCGGGGGTGAGGATGGTTTGGGGGGGAATGATGTTGACCATGAGTGGGGTTTTTGGGGGTGAGTGCTTTTGGGAAGGTGCATTCGCGGCACCAGGCCCAGCAAAATCCGCTAGATTCTAGCTGTTGGCCGCAGTGCAACTACGACAACCTCCTACCGTGGGTGGCGGTGCGGCCATCGGGGGAGCGGAGTATCACCCTCAACTGTCCGGGACTCTTGATGTAGAGGGTGAGCGTAGTATTACCTCGGGCGGGGCGGCTGCGGCGCATGGGGATGGCGGCGCGATCGCTCCAGGGATTGTCGTTCTGACTTTCAATCGGAATCTTGTTCAGGGCCAGTTCTGTACCTGTGCTGGCCAGAAGGCTGCGCTGTCCTTGGGGTATCTGTAACTCGGGGCGTAGCGTGGCCTCAACGATGTAGGGACCCTGGTTAGTCTCCAGGGGAACCGAGGTTTGAAAGCTGAATTGGAAGCGATTACTCCGTAGCTCTGTAACCTGGGGTGACAAAATTACGGGCTTCGGCAAGAGTTCGACGGGAGCCACCGTCAGGGTTTCCTCGCTGGCCCGGCCCAGGGGGTCGTTGAGCAGCACCCTAACTCTGATGGCATCAGAGATGTCGATTCGCCGCAGCCGCAGGGTGTAGCGGGTCGTGCCGTTGGGGCCGGGTTCTCGCCAGAGGGTATTGAAAGCGGCAGAGGGAGAGGATGGCACCTGGAGCAGGGTATTTTCTCCGGGAACGGTCGGGAAGCTCAGCAGTGACGTTAAGCTGCTGTCCTCATCCACCAGTTTGGCTTCGACCTGCAGGCGGTGGGCTCCTAGGGGGGTTGGTTCCAGGGGAGCAGCGCTGAGCCAGGTGATGTCTACGCTGCTAGCTCCGCCCGAAAAGGCACTGCTTAGTGCCGACAGATCGGGCGGGTTGGCGGGGGGCAACACCAGCTGCTGGGCAGCGCTGGGTAAAGAGCGGCCCTGATAAATCCCCCGGGTGAAATCGTCGACGGACCAGGTGACGGCCCGGTAAAACACGGGACGCCAGGAGCCGCCGGGACTATCGGTACCGCTGACAATGCCAATGGGTTGGGCTTCTCCGGGGGCATCGCTGACGGTAGGGGAAACCATCCAGGAGGCAACGGAACCGGTAATGGTGGCCACGGCAGGTCCCATGGTATCCAGCTCTAGGGAGGCTTCCGGTACCCACACTCGATGCAGGTCAACCTGGGATACCACCGCTCCAGGACGGGTTTGAATCTGTACCCCAGCCCGGTAGACAGGCGGGGTGACGCTGTCATCCAGCAGGCGTCGTACCTCCAGAATGGGGGGGGCGGGAGCGGCGATTTGGGGAGCGGCATAGGCGATCGGTCGCCGTCGTCGGGTCTCCAGCGGTTCGGCCAGACTGGGCCAGTCCGATTCCACCTGACCGGCACTGATACCCATCACTATGTAAAGGTAGATTTCTTTGGTACCCCGGGGCAGGGTGATCTGGGTGCTGGTGCCGGTTATGGGCTGATCATTCAGGCGAGTAAAGGATTGACGGCAGGCGAGTGGATTGGCCCCAAAGGCATCCCGCAGTTCTACCAGTCGTTCCGACAGGGTTTGGCTGAGCAGGGGCTGGGGCAGGTTGCGATCGCTCCTCAGCTTTGCCTCGCTGGTCATGTAGATAAAGTAGCCCGTCGCCCCAGCCACCGTCGGCCAGATAAGACGGGCATGGTGTTCGCCGCTAGCGTCGGCCACGCTGGTGAGCAGCACATTTTCATGCTGGATGTCGATTATCGGAGGACGGGGGTCAGAAGCCGAAACCACTAGGGGTTCTGACGACCAAGCCCCGACCCGCTGGGGAGCCCGATGTTCTACCCCCCGTACCCACAGGGCCAGCCCGATGTGCCCGGTGGCGGCGAAGTTGAGGTTAAAGCTGGTGATGATAATCCGGTAGCGGCGAGGACCCGACAGCACAGAAGGCCCAGACAGGAAGGTTTTACCGTCCTCCGCCAGGTAATTGACCGTGTCGCCGGGGGGAACCGTGCCGCTGCTGCTGCCGCCAAAGATGATGCTATAGAGCCCGGCCATGGCATCCCCCAAAGCCTTTTGCAGATTTCCCGGTAGGGGGCCAGGGGGCGGGTTGTCGCCTCGTTTCGCCTGGGGGTAGAGCCGCCCGACCAGCTCCAGTCGTTCCAGCGATCGCACCGACCAGTCCCAGCTCAGGTCAATTACCAGGGTGGCGGGGCAAATTGAACCGCTGGCAGGCAGTTCCATGTCCAGCCGGGCAGAGAGAATCGTCACCTTTTGTACGGCTGGTTCCTGCAGATTTTGCCCGGCCACAGTCCAGGAGCTCCATACTCCAAACAAATCCTGGTGGGCTACCCCATACCGCAGGCTGTTAGGGCTGGCGCTGCTGGCGATCGGGTAAGTTTCATCCAAAGCCTGAATTTGCCCGGTAGTTTGTTCTTTTTCAGGGCTGGTGGTGGCGCTGATCGGCTGTAGAGCGGTATCGTTCTGCCGGGGTTCCATCAAGGCGACGACGCCCCCCGCCGGTACCTGCTGCTGGCGGGCCAGAGCGTAGCTGCTCACCCGCAGAGGGATGTTGTCAGGAATTTTATCCCAGCTCAGGCGCACCACTCCCCGCCAGGGCTGATCCACCGTATTGGGAGCCCGCAACCCGTCGCTGGAGGCCTTGAGATTGGTGGGAGGCAGCGGCGTACCGGCAATGAATGGGGCAAACAGGATGGCGGCATATTCTACTGCTCGGCCCCGGCCACTCAGACCTCCCTCATAGCGAGCGGTCACCATGTAGTCGACATCACTACGTAGAGGATCACTAAAGTACTGCCCATCTAAAAGGGGTGGCAGGTCCAGATCCTCCAGGGCGGTGCCAAAGCCAGTCATTAAAGACAGTAGCGGGTCGGTAGCCGCCCCCAGGGTCAGGGTCTGCATGGGCGAAAACCGGGTAGTGGCGGGTTGCCCGATGCCCTGCAACCGCAAATCTTGAAGCAGCTCAAAGGTGTGATGGCGGCGGGGCGGCAGAGTCTGAATCATTTGCCGCAGGGGGTCCATCAGGTTATCCTGCAGGGTGGTCAGCAGGGCGTTGGGGTCGGCCAGCTGCCAAGGGGGTGCTGTAACTCCTGGGGCCATTTCCAGCTCCCAGCCATAGAAGGGGGCCCCCCGCCGGAAGCGATCCAGGGCGGCCTGGGGAGGCGACATCAGGTTGCCCACTAAACCCTGGGGCTGGTCTAGGTCAAACACTCCGTTCCAGGAGCTACCGGTGGGCAACCCCACGGTTTCTACGAGCTGCCAAGTGTCGTCATTGGCGGCATCGTCTTTAATGCCGACCAGGGACAGTAGATTAACGCTGGGGGATACTACCAGGGACTGGACCGCCGGGCCGCTAAACTTTACGGTACGGGTGCCGGGTTGCAGGGGGGCAAAGCCAACCAGGGCAGAGGTCAACGGTGCTCCAGCGTAGCCATACACCAGACCATTGATGTTTAGTACGTCAAACCTGGCACGAATCATGGCTTGAGGTTCGTCCCAGGTAATCACCCGAAAACCGGTGGCATTCAGCACCTGGGGCGTAATCTCCCGTTCCTTCGCCATGGGAATCGCCGGTCGCCGCCACACTCGAAAAGGCTCCGTTGGGTAGCCCGCCTCCTTGGGATTCACCAGCCACCGCAACTGCACCAGTCGGGTGGTAATTTTGCCCTGCCAGTCGAAAATATTTCGCTGTCCGGCAATGGCTTCTGCCCGGGGAGACTGAACCTGCCGCCGCCGCACTGTGGACCAATCCACCACAGCGCCCATGAGCATTAGCCGGTCGGGGTCAATAATTCTGGCCATGATCGTCTCTCCTTACTCTTCCCAAGGCGCTTTAACAAAGGTGATGTCCACAACGGTGTGCCGCCGCTCCGGCAGGTCTAAATAAGGTTCGGGAAATTCGGGAGTGACCAGATCCAGCCGCAAGCGCTGGCTGCGACTGTTGGGGGGCAGCACCACCAGGGCCCGCTGCAGACCAGGAGCCCGAATCATGCCCGCCGGTACCAGGGAGCCGGAAGTCGCCTCCAGTTGCAGCCATTCCTGGGGCTCGTACTGCCAGCGTTCTGACGTAATAAGGCTAGTGTCATCGACCACCTGGGCAGGGTAGAGCCGGGTGCGCCACAGGGGTTCTGCCGCATCTACCAGCACCGCCGTAGGCTGGGGGGGATTGTTCCCCACCTGCTCCCAGAACGTGATGATGCGGGGACGGGTGGGGGCTGGCATGGCTTCTAGCCCATGGCTGCGCAGTTGTTCATCCAGCTCTGGCCCCTGGGGGTGGCGTCCGCCGAAGTAGCCAAGAATGGCGGCCATACTGCCGGGAGCCACAGCCCGACCACTGTCCTTCACCGCCCGCAGAGAAGCCGCAAACTCCTCGAGGGTGGCGTAGGCCCCGGTACTGAAGTGGCGACGGTAGACGCTGACGCCCGCCTCATCCTCAGGGGCACCGGTATCCACCATCTCCACATCCAGGATGTAGCCCGTGTAAGGGTCGAGGGGAATGGGCACCGTCACGGAGCTGTGGCGGGTACGGTTCTCATCGATGGGAATGCAGGGGCCGGTTTCTTTAACGACTTCCTCCAGCAGCTCTTCCCAAGGGGAAAGAATGGCGGCCGCAATGGGCTGCAACGTCAGGGGATTAATTGGGAAGGGATGGGGCACCGTTGGTTGCGGCTGGGGATGGTGGGCCGATGCCGCCTGCAGCCGAATTCGCAGCGCCTTGCCGTAGGCGGCATAGATGCGATCGACATCGTGGGTGTTGAACACCAGGCGCAGGGGTTCGGCCCCGAAGACAAACGGCTCTCCGTCATTGGGCAGGGTCAATAGCATCCAGGGGTCGAGCCGACGGGGAGCTTCAGCATCGGTGCGGAACCAGAAATGCTGGGTATCAGACTCCTCGCCGCCGCTGGCTCGCTGGCCGGTCCAGGTGGCGCTGACCCGATACAGAGAACTGGGATGCAGCAGGGCATTGGTGGTGCTGTCGGGTCCCAGAATGGAGGTAATCACCTCCCGCTCCTGGCTGATCTGGGAATTGTCCCAATCGTGGCGCTCCACTTCCGACCGGCGCAGGCTCTCGATCGCCGCCACATAGTAGGGCGGGGCAAAGGGTTCCTTAGCCGTTTGATCGCGAGGCAGAAGGCCCAGTTCAATATGGTCAGCCCCAGCCCCATTGATGGAAACCACGATCGCTAGCCCCGGTAGGGTCGACAGGTAGGTTTGCAAGTGGGCAATGGAATTGCTCCAGGGGCTGGAGGGGTCGGTCCAAAGGGCGGGCAGGGGTTTGACATTAATCCAATCGCTGGGGGTCGGAACTACCCGAGTCAGCTCATGGCCCTCCGCATCCGCTGTGCGCACAATGAACCGCTTCTGCACCAGGAAGACCCGCTGCACCAACAGCAGTAGGGTCGTTTCCTGGAAGGGGCCGGTGTGCAGCCTGACCACGTTGTTCAGGGGGCCGTGGGTCACCCCGGCTGCCTCTAGCGCCTCGGCAATTTCCTGACTGCGGCTCTGGTCGCCAAAGACTACCGGGCGGCCATCGTCGAAAACGGGGGCAGCCAGGATGCGGACATCGCATTGCGGCTGGGTCACCCCCACAGCTCGCGCTGTGGGAGTCGGGAATGTCTGGGTAGCCTGCACCAGCGCCGCCCGACTGAGGGACTGTCCCCTGGCCCTGAGCCGGTCTAACTGGGTGAGGTCAAGGGGTTCGGCAGTCATGGGCTGGGTTTTGGCGACCTTTTCATGGAGCCGGGGAGTAATGCGGAACGGGGTCACCTGGTTATCGGGCACCAGTCGGGTAAAGACCGGATCGGCGCGATCCACTCGACTACCCGGTATTGGGCCGGGGGTAAGGCCAATGGGACCGCGACCCCCCACCACCAGGTCAGGGATACCGATCACCGAGGGAATCATGGGCGGCGGTGTCGACGGTTCTGGGGTGAGATTCGGCTTGCAGGGCACCAGCGCTCCGATCACCACCGCCGGAGGAATGCCGCGCCAGTTGTCAATTTGAGGATTACCAGAGCGCCAGCGTTCCGTCACATGCAGGGTAGTATCGGGGTCGGTGGAACGGCGGGTATCGGGTGGATCGGGCAGGGCAATGCCTTCCAGCTCCCAACCGACGGGGGATGGTCCCAGGGGTTCGTAGAGGAAGGTCCACAGCACCGGAGTTGGGGGAGCCGCGTTCTGACAGGCGGTGCCCCAGTGGTGCTCAATGGATTCCTTCAGCACCTCGCTCTTTTCGATGGCTTTGGTGGCGGGAGTGGGTTCCCAGGTGAGCAGGGCCAGCTGGGCGGTTTCGTTGGGTTCGGTGGTGTTTCTCAACGTCCACCAGCGGGCGGGGGTGCCGCTGCCGATGACGTCGCCGCCCAATTCCTCCATCCGTTCCAGGGTGACTGCGGTGAGGTCGTAGCGGTAGCGCTCTTCGCCCCGAGGAATGAACCCATCGGCGGGCACCCCAGACAGGTCGGGCACGGTTTCTCCTAAAAAGGTCAGACCAGTAGCTACGGGAGGCATGATCATCGACAGGATGGGAATGGCGTCGATGGGCACCGTTACCAGGTTGTTCAGGGCATTCCCCGTGGGTGCGTTGTTGCTTTCCAGACCATCCCCCAGGCTGCCGTCTACCGGGCGATCGACGGCGGTTCCTTGCACCAGGGCCGGAGTGCGGCTCTTGAGGGAGAGTTTTTTCACCAGGGCGGGCGGCGGCAGGGCGGGCTCTTCAGAGCCAATTTCGATAGAGACACAGCCCTCCACCTCAAAGAAGAAGAAGTCGATATGGCCGCAGGCCTCTCCCTTGATGTAGGTTTGTAGGTCGGTGCTGTCTTCGCTGGTCTGACGCACGATTACTGTCAGAGAGGCCGAAGCCCCAATAGAAATAATGAACAGCCGCAGCTCACCGCTGAGTTCGAAGGTGCCCCCCAGAATAAAGGGGTCAAAGCCGACCACGGCATCCAAACTGCCGCCCACCCGCAGGTACAGCCCGGCATCCACATTGCCCCAGACATAGGCGGCGGCAGCCCCTATGCCGATGGCAAACCCTTCGATTTCCGGCAGTCCCTTGGCGTCAAAGGCATTCAGGCCGTTACCCCGCAGCATCAGGTAGCCAGTGCCCCGCACGAGCCCCAGCACGTTCACCTCGATGGGTTCGCCGTAGTCCGATCGCTGGCCCAGATAGATGTGCCAGTTGCTGGGGGTACCGAAGGGGAAAACCGCCTCCACCGGAATTTTGACCGTCAGCAGCTGGGGAATTTCGTAGGTGGCCAGAATGCCGATTAGGAAGTGCTCGGGGGTAATTTCGATAATGGCCAGAATGCCCCCGGCCCCACCCATGTCATCCAGCGCAGGCGGCGGCGATAGAATGCGGGCATTGAGGATGATCACCACCCGGGGCCCCGGCAGCTCCAGCAGGAAGGTGCCGTCCAGATTCATGATCACGCCGCCTTCCATGGTGCCGATCAGGATGCCGATGCCGAAGGCCCACTGGTTGATCTGGGCTACCCACAGGGGCGTGCCGCTGGGGGCGAACAGTTCCTGGGGTTGGCCGTCCGACTCCACTAGCCAGACCAGGGCCGGGGCGCTGCTGCCAGCCCCAATGGCCAGGTTGCGCTGGTAGTGCATGCCGAAAATGCCCCGGAAGCCGAAAATGCCTAAGCCCGAGCTGCCCAGGGGAATGCCCACCGGCAGCACCACGTTGAGGGAGACATATACAGCAGTAGCCGGACCCCCCGCTGCCGCCGGAATCTGCTGAATGGCGATCGCAGCGGCCACCCGCAGATTTACCGGGCGAATGGTCAGGTCAATCTGGCCGGCAATGCCGCCGTCGTTAATTTCCAGATACCCCTGGCCGGCCAGGGCACCAGGAATATCCACGCTGGCCCCTAAAGCCGTGAGCTCGGGAGCCCGCAGGTCTTCTCCGGGGGAGCTGGGCAGGTAAACCCGTACCCGGGCGCGATCGAAGGTGACTACCCCCAGGTCGATAGCCAGCCCCAGGTCTACCTCAAAGGTGAGGGGGTTGGTGCGCGACAGCCGGGCTCCCAGCACCCGCAGGATATTGCCGAAGGGTTCGGCCACCTCCAGGGCACTGCCATCCATCAGGTCAATGTCATACCCCCGGGAGGAGTCGAACACCGGACGTAGGCTGAACTGCTCGCTGCCGTCTTCGCGGCTGCCGAACCGTAAACCGATGGCCTTGTAGCGGATCTTTAAAGGCTTTTCTTGAGGAATGCGAATCAACGACGAGTTGCTGCCGATGCCGATGTTGACCGAACAATCCATCCGCAGGTCGGCCAGCAGAAAAGCTTCCAGCTCGCCGTTGCGATCGCGCTGCAAAAACTCCCCGCCGTACCAGATCACCCGCTCAATTTGGAACCAGGGCAAAGCTGCGATCGCGCCGGGAATCGCCAGGGTGGTTCCGGTTAAGGCCCAGTCGGCCACGCGGCCCTGGTTAGATTCCGTCGCGGCGACCAGCAGTGGCCAGAAGGATAGGTAAGACCCCAGCAGCGTTAGCCCCAGGTTCTTATCTTCTGGGTCTTCGCCCGGTAGCCAGCCTGCTACCGCCAGCCCGTCCTTGTCGGCGGGGTCGGCCCCCAGGGTAATCAGGGTGGTGACGCGTCCGGTGGCCTGGTCAGCCTGGGCCAGCAGCCGAATTTTGGTAATGCCATCGGCAGGGTTCCCCTCCGGAACCGGAGTTCCCGCTTCCAGGGTGCGCACCTCCGGGGCCGACTCGCCCCCCGGTTGGCCACTCGCCTGCAGATGATCTTCCGCGAAGGTCTGCAGGTCCACTTCCCCTTCCAACTCCCCTGCGATCAGCACATCTCGCACGATGCGCACCTTGAGCCTGGCAGAGCGGAACCAGCCTGGCGGCTGGGGCGGATTGACGGGCGGCGGATCGACCACCGGAATAATCGGGTCTGGCGGCGGCGGCGCAGCGGGGCGTTGTACTGTGACTTCTGCCTGCTGTTCCTGCTGATTTAACCCCGGGGGCAGCACTACCGTAGCCTTCCACCAGTCCCGCTGTTTGAGGGCACCGTGTTTACTCCAATTGTCTTTCCAATCCGTGAAATTGCCGCGAAAGCCGTTATATGCAGCGGGGTTACGGGGCTCAGGGTCAATCACTAAATCGAAGTTCTTGTCGGGATATCGCTCCCGCAACAGTTCCCGCACCGTAATGGCGCGGCGACGAGCCAGCAGGTAGTTATAGACGTCCTTACTGTCGATATCTTCGTAGCTGGCCTCCCCGACAATCTGTAGGGTTGACAGGGGTGGAACGAGCTGGAAAGAGGCATCGTAGGCCACCAGGGGGTTCTGATCCAGCCCCTCCCGATTGGCGCTGGGCAGGTTGCTGGCTGCTTTGGCCGTAGACACATTGCGCCCACTGGCCCGGGAAGCTTTGCCGTATTCAAGCAGCAGTCGCGCTTCATCCGACTGATCAACATCCCTGGGCTCTTCATAGAAAAAGTGGAAATCCACCTCATCGGGCACCATGCTACCGGGACGGCGCACCTGCACCGTACGGCTTACTCCAGGCCCAACCGGCACCAAAAAGCTGGTGCGGGGAGAGCCTGGTGAATCGCCATCCAGACTCCATCGCAGGGTGGCATCCGGCGGATCGGTGGTGAGAATGACAGCCTGGTCGGTCTGGCTGGCCATCACCACCCGAATCGGATTAGCGGGGTCCGGTGTTAGGGTGGCGGGGAAGACAGGGGCCGGGAATACTCCCGGCGTAGGCAGACTGGCCTGGGCTATGCGCCGCTGGGCGGTAATGGTCAGGCTGGCCGCAATGGGGGTTTGGTAGCTGGAGTCGACTACCTCAATCTCAATCTGACGAGACGCCGCCCCGCTCAGGTCGATATCCACCAGGGGCTGGTCCTGGATAGGGCTGCCGCCATCAATTCGTACCGTGGTTGCGTAGGGCACCCGGCCCCCCTCAATATCCACCACCATGCGGGTCAGCTCCGGCAGGCGAGCGGTGGCGGTAGTATCGCCGGTAAGCTCCAGGCTATACACCTTGCCATCGGCGTCGAAGAACCGAGCCGAGAGCTTGAGTTCCCCAGACCCCTGGTTGATCAGGGCCAGATCAAAGTCTCCAGACACCCCAGCATCGTCCCCAAAGCCGATCAGCAGATCTTCCACCCCTGCCTCGAAGGCAAAGTCCTTAGCTCCCTCCGGGGCCAGAAAGAATCGCACTTCCGGCAGGTAGAGGCCGCCCCAGTCATCCCCAAAACCGAATTTGGCGGTTACCGCTGGGGGAGTGTAGCCGTCGGCTAAATCCAGCACTGCCTTGCGGAAGGCAAAGCCCACGGTGCGATCGCGGGGGCCACCCACAAAGGCATAGGGAGGCTCCATTGACACCAGCTCTGCCACAGCGATATCCCCCGGATCGTCCAGCCCCGAAACCCCGGCGGAAATCAGCTCAAAGCTTAGGGTGCTGCCAACAGAATTGCCTTGGGCAAACCGAAACCGCAGCCGGGGCAATCGAATCGACACCTCCTGGTAGGCTGGGTCGGGCACCAGCAAACCGTTTGGCAACATCTGGGCCGGATGCAGAAAGGGCGGACGCACCGAGGGCGCATTCAGGATTAGATCCAGCCGGAAGCCGCTAGAGGGGAAGTCCGACAGGGGCGTTTCCAGGGGGAGCACATCCCACACATCCAGCACCGCTTGGGTGGCATCAAAACCGTCGGCACTGATGGTGTCGACCCCAGCGGCAATGATGGCTGACCCCACCCGCGGCACCACCAGCTCAAAATCGAGGGTGGTTTCCTTCAGGTCAAAAATCGGGGCCCGACGGCTGGGGTCGAAGGGAGGCTCGGCCTCATCCACCTCGGCCTCTACGTCCAGTCGCCCTTGGCCAATGTCAATACGGGCTCGTCCGTTAAATTCACACTGCCCTCGAATCACCACCCCAAAGGCGGCGGATGCCGTTTCAAAGGTCGTGACTCGGATTATGGAAAAAGGTGCATGGTTCGCCCCTAAGTTTTCGCCTTTCACCACGTAGGGTAAGACCAGATCGAGCAGTGACAAATTAAAGGGCATAATTTAAGTCCAAAACTCGAGAACAGACGGGCAGAAAACTGTTTCGTACAGGATTTAGTCCTATGAAGTAGAGCACTCATCGGAGATAGAGCCATTGACACAGGCTCAACTTCCTAGAAGAAATTTCCACGGGAGAATAGAGCCAATCACTAAGGATAAATAACTTACAGATAATGACTTGCTAAAAGTAAAAGCCTCCAAGACAAATGACTCTATGCAGAGCATTTGAACCAGCCAGCAGCAGATGCATAGAGTGACTCAAACAGAAAGGCAAAGCTGTTAAGGCTACTTTAGCGATATCCCTCGGTAGCCTGACTAGCCTGAAAACACGAGACAAAAAGTTACTCATCTCTTGAATCAAGAGATTCTAAAATTTGGTATTGCCTATTATTCCTAGATTATGAGGAAATTTTTCTGCTTCCCTGACAAGTCTCTAGCAATACTTCACCACAAGGGCACACGATCTGATTGTCAATCCAATTGCCCGAAAAAACTAAAAACTTTTCAATTTTTAACTCGAAAAACACTCCTCAAGACGAAGGTATAAGCATCCTTAAGAAATAAATTATTTTGTTAAAAATGCTAAAAGCCATCCGAGCTCCTAGGAATGGCCCATGAATACAAACACCATAGCGTTTAATCATTCAAGGGAAGTCAGCACAAGTTCCTATTAAGTCAAGATCGCGTTTGGCAATGCATTCCTAAGTTTTAAATGCAAATTCAAAATCTTCTTTGATGAAAATCTTTTGAATACTTGATGTTCTTTAAAGAGCATCTTGCTTGGAAAACGGGAAAGGCTGGAGAAGCAACTGATAAATTCCTTTAGTTCTACATCGCGGGCAGCACTTTGCAACCTAATTAAAGGAGTAAAAACCCGAAATGCAAAGAATTTTGCCTCAAAAACGGCCCAGGTTATGACTGAATACACCTTTAAAGGCAAAATGGCCTTCAAGCTGAACAGATCTAAACCTCTTCTATTAACCCGAATGAAACCTTGATTCTCACAGGCTGAATTGCCACAAAATCGTCAAATCTCCTGGGCTGTCACAAGAGGGATATTGATCGGTAAAGGCTATATACTCCATTTAACCTGTGCTTTGAGTGAACCACATGAAGTTATCTGAAGTAACCAAAGAGATAGTCTGGATAATCTCTAGGAAGTGTCATCAATTAAATCAAATCACGACAGCCGCCATGTAAATCGAGCTAAGAAAGGTTTCTGCGAGCTTATCGTAGCGGGTCGCAATCGCTCGATAATGCTTAGAGGGCGTTTGAGAAGTCGGCTAAATAGTAAAAAAGCTCACACGGTCTAGGCTGAGATTACGAAGACTACAGCCCCGTGAGAGCGATGAGTAAAGCCTACACCAGCAAT
>NZ_JACJOF010000021.1 GCF_014695395.1 Nodosilinea sp. FACHB-131 | reverse complement strand
TGGCCATTCTTGACGGTCCGTTCGGAGGTGCAGTCAGGGCAGGGCAGCATAGGCATCGTTGCGTAGCTTCTTAATCACCCTAACAAATTCATCATTACCTCTAGAGTTCTACCTGGAATTTTATTCACCACTACAACGCATCATTACCTCTCTAGTACTACCCATTTGGTTTGGTGTTAATTGTGATGTGAAGGTCTAATTCTCTCAGAGTTTCCATCACATTTTGATAAAAATTAGCAACAGAGCGAGGGTAGAGTGCGATCGCCCGTCTTGCCCCTTCACTGGTTTGAATCAGCAGCTCATGATCAATGAAATCAAAGTCGATTTGAAAGATGCGGCTGCCATAGGGAATCGTGGAAGTGGTCAGTCCCCGAACGGTTAAATAGAGGGGAATATGCCAGGAATGATTAATCCACGGAGTTTGGGCAAATCGGATTTTGCCGATGATTTGAGTCCACATGTGCAGGGTGGCATAGGTCTCTTGCCATGCGTCTAGGGGTAAACTCGGCCAAATATCTATTGGGGCAGGCTGATTTGACATCGTGGTTCCTTGCGAGTAGAAAAGGAGTGCGTGATCAATAGTTCTTCTGTTGCTCATCGGCAAAGCACCACGGCCATTGTTCTCCCAATTCCGCTGAACTGATCACCGCGTGTCCGCTTTCTTCGTAATGGTGGCGAGCGTGTTGATTTTTGGAGGAGTCGCAGCACAGCATTTTGCCGCAGGTTTGACAAATTCTCAAGTGAACCCAGCGATCGCCAACTCGAAGACATTCCTCACAGCGAAATACCGGGTAATTGGCTTTTGAAATCATAGTCTCTAGCGTCAGTTCGTTCAGGTGTTGACACGACATGAAGGATTCCTGTGAATGTGCAAGAGATGTACTTGATCAAATGGGATACAGCCATTGAGTTAAGGCGTTTGGCTTTGCACAGCGCGATCGCTCCTAATGCTTTCAACGTCGCTGCTTGAGCGTGCATTAATCCAGTTGCACTTTGAATATTCATGCCTTTAAGTATGGAATCGTGCAATTTACTTGATCGATCCATTTGTAGGACTGTTTGCACAAAATCAATATAGGTGGTCGCCTTCAAGCTGTCGCCTACAGCAAGTTAAATTTTTTACAGTACAAATTGGTAGATTAACCATGCCATCGCGGAGTAGAAGGCTGGCTCTAACTTAAGTTAGAATCCGAATTTGATCGAAAGTCCATTCATACAATTGATCGACCATCAATGTCTGAATGCAAAATCCGGTAGTGATGTCCTACACCCTTGGATGGGGCGACGACCTGTTTGCCCCCAGATGAAGCGGCTGTCACTACGGGCTATTGCCGTGAACCGACGACAACAGACCCTAGCCGTCTCAACGCCTCAACAGTACGGCTCTCGATGCCGAGGCAGCCTGTGAGAGATCCTGAATCTGAAGCCCCAGTTCCCTGAGGGAGTATCTCTGCCTTCCAGGCTGTTTCCTATGCCCTTGCCTCACACCAGTCTGACTGGCTACTGAGTTGAGCAATCACAAGTCAGGATATGAAGGATCTACACAAGGAGCTTTATATTCTGAAGTTTGGCAAGCG
The DNA here is from genome assembly GCF_014695395.1 of Nodosilinea sp. FACHB-131. Classification (GTDB taxonomy): domain Bacteria; phylum Cyanobacteriota; class Cyanobacteriia; order Phormidesmidales; family Phormidesmidaceae; genus Nodosilinea. The sequence continues at coordinate 158,431 of NZ_JACJOF010000021.1, read as the reverse complement.
ATATACTTTGGGGAACAGATGACAGTCCTTCATCGAGGGAGCATTCAATGATTACCCTGCCTGGAATTACCATCCACAGCAAAATCTATGAGAGCTTAGCTTCTTTGGTGTATCGGGGCATCAGAGAGCAAGATAACTGTGCAGTGATTGCCAAAGTTCTCAAGCAGGATTATCCCTCTCCTCAGGATTTAACTCGCTATAGGCAGGAATATGAAATTACTCGCTTTCTCAACATTGAAGGCGTAATCAAAGCATACAGCCAGCAAGACTACCAGCGCACGCTGGTTATGCTTTTGGAAGACTTTGGTGGAGAGTCCTTAGAATGCTGGATGCGGCGGCAACAATTAGACTTCTCTCCCATGCCGCTGTCGGTTTTTTTGACTATGGCGATCGCCATTACTGATACCTTAGGCAAAATCCATGCGGCTCATGTTATCCATAAAGATATTAATCCTGGCAACATTGTCTTTAATCCGAGGACTGGCGTTGTCAAAATCATTGATTTTGGCATCGCCACTCGCTTCAGCCGCACCAATCCCACATTCAAAAGTATTTATCTTTTAGAAGGAACCCCCGCCTATTTGTCGCCAGAGCAAACCGGACGAATGAACCGGATGCTCGACTATCGCACCGACTTTTATTCACTGGGTGCAACCTTCTACGAAATGTTGACGGGACAATTGCCGTTTCCCACTAAAGATCTTTTGGAGCTAGTTCACTGCCACATTGCCAGACCGCTGACTCCTCCGCATGAATTGAACGCAACGATTCCCCAACCTGTTTCAGATATTATCTTGAAACTGATGGCAAAGAATGCGGAGGATCGCTATCAAAGTGCTTGGGGCATCAAAGCAGATTTAGAACGCTGTGCCCAGCAATTGGCAGAAGTGGGTTTAAGTGAACCTATGCCATTGGGTCTGCAAGATATTTCTGAGCAGTTCCGCATTCCTCAAAAACTGTATGGGCGAGAAGCGAAGATTGCAGCATTATTGGCGGCGTTCAACAAAGTGGCAGGGAATGAGGGAGTAGGGGTATGGGGAAGTGGGGGAGCAGAAGAAGACATTACCCTACCACCGCATCGTGAAATGATGCTGGTTTCCGGTTATGCTGGCATCGGCAAAACGGCATTGGTGCAGGAACTCCATAAACCGGTCACAGCAAACCAAGGCTATTTCATCTCTGGCAAATTTGACCAATTTGGGCGCAACATTCCCTACAGCGCCATTGTGAATGCCTTGCAAAAGTTAGTGCAGCAACTCTTGAGCGAACCGGATGAACAGGTGGAAGTGTGGCGATCGCGCCTGCTCACTGCTCTGGGCAGCAACGGACAAATTATCGTAGATGTCATCCCTGAAGTTGAGTTAATCATTGGCAAGCAGCCACCTGTGCCCAAAGTTGGAGCAACAGAAGCACAGAATCGCTTCAATCTCACGTTTCAAAGATTTGTGCGGGCGTTTTGTGCAAAAGAGCATCCCCTAGTCATTTTTTTAGACGATCTACAGTGGATTGATTCTGCGACTTTGAAGCTAATTGAACTCATCTTACTTGATGAGCAAATCCAGTATCTGTTTTTGATCGGAGCCTACCGAGATAACGAACTGACTCCAACGCATCCGTTGGTTTTAACACTAGAGAGCCTGCGAAACCAGGGAGCAGTACTTCAGGAAATCACCCTGACCCCCTTAACCCTGGAACCGTTAACTCAACTGATAGCTGAGACATTACATCACAATCCTGATACCGTTCGTTCCTTAGCCCAAGTCGTGTTGTGCAAAACCGAGGGCAACCCTTTCTTTGTTGGTGAATTTTTGAAGCTGCTGTATGGCGAAAACCTGTTAACCTTTGATGCCCAACAGTTGAGTTGGCAATGGAACTTAACTGAGATTGAAGCTCAAGATCTCACGGATAATGTGGTGGAGTTACTGCTGCGTCAGCTGCAGAAATTGTCGGAAGCGACACAGAAAATTCTCTCCATCGCCGCTTGTATCGGGGCTGAATTTGATTTAGAGACATTGGCGATCGTTTGCGAAAAATCACCGAAAGCAATTTTTCAGGATCTACTAGCAGCCATACAAGCTGAATTAATTCAACCTTTGTCTGACTTGGACGAAGATTTGTTAGTTCAAGAGTATAAGTTTCTGCACGACCGCGTTCAGCAAGCGGCTTATGCTTTGATTGATAAATTACAGAAACAGGTTGTTCATCTCCAAATCGGTCGCAATTTGCTCGAAAAAACTTCTCCAGAGCAACGATCCGAGCGGTTGTTTGAAATCATCGATCATCTCAATCAAGGACTTGAGCTAGTCACTACTCGCTCAGAACGAACTGAAATTGCCAGATTGAATTTAATGGCAGGTCAAAAAGCAAAAACAGCAACGGCTTATGAAGCAGCTTTTAAGTATTTCACTACAGGGCTTAAACTCCTCAATTCAGAGAGCTGGCAGAGTGAGTATGACCTGACCTTAGCGCTATATTCAGAAGCAGCAGAAGCGGCGTATCTTCAGGGTCGCTTTGATGAGATGGAACAGTTGGTAGAAGTGGTACTTGATCGTGCCAAAACAGTGGTTGACAAAGTGCAGGCTTACGATAGCAGAATTCAAGCATATTTGTCTCAGGGCAACCTGAAAGAAGCACTAAAGACTGGATTGGAAGCGTTAAAGCTCTTGGGAATAGATTTAATAGAAGATCCAAGTCAGGCAGATATTCAAAAGGAATTGGAGTCAACGGCTGTATTACTCGCTGAACGAGAAATCGAAGACTTGATTAATTTACCAGAGATGACTGCACTAGAACCGCTGGCAGCTATGTCTATCCTGGCGAGTATGAGGTCTGCTGCATTTATCAGGTCACCAGCACTATTCATGCTGATTACTTGCAAAACGGTAAATTTATCAATCAACTACGGGAATGCTGTCTGGTCATCACTGTTTTACGCTGGCTACGGGTTTGTTCTATGTGGAGTTGTTCAAGACATTGAACTCGGTTATGAGTTCGGTAAATTGGCTCTCAGTTTGGCAGAACGACTGAACACCAGAGGAAATGCTAGAACCTTAATGTTTTCAAATGTCCATATCATGCACTGGAAGGTGCATCTTAGGAACACAATACCCATGCTGGCTGATGCCTATCAAAATGGAGTGAAAACTGGAGATTTTGAAGCTGCTGGTTATGCTGAATATTGCGTGTGCTATTACTCGTTCTTTGCTGGAGAAGAACTCACCCAACTGGAACAAAAAACAGCAACTTACAGCAAAGCGGTTGACCAAATTAGACGAGAAAGTCCCTCAACTTGGATTGCAATAGTGTGGCAGACCATTCTTAATTTGCAAGATAGGGCTGAGAGTCCCAGTCGTTTAGTTGGTCGGGTGTGCAATGAAGAACAGGCGTTATCACACGCTATTGCAGTTAAAGATGGAACTGCAATCCAGATGCTCTATTTGCACAAAGTCATGTTGTGTTATCTATTTGAAGAACACCATCAAGCTGAACAGACTGCTATTTTGGCAAGGCAACATTTTGAAGATGTGACAGCAATAACGGTTCTACCTATATTCTGTTTCTATCATTCTCTGGCGCTTTTGAGCCTATCGCCTGATGCTTCAAACTCTGAAAAAGCAGCTTGGCTAAGTTGTGTTAGCTCCAACCAAGAAAAGATGCAAAAGTGGGCGAGTCATGCCCCAATGAATTATTTACATAAATTTTATTTAGTCGAAGCAGAGAAAGCGCGAGTCTCAGGGCAATTTTTTGAGGCTGAAGAGCTTTATGAACGGGCGATCGCAGGTGCTGCTGAAAATGAGTATATCCAGGAAGAAGCATTAGCTTATGAATTAGCAGCAAAACATTATCTAGCGCGAGGTCGGGAAAAGATTGCTCAGACCTACATGAAAGAGGCGCACTATTGCTACGATCGCTGGGGCGCAACCGCTAAAGTTAAAGACTTAGAAACTCGCTATCCACAGTTCTTTTCTCAGTCTTCTAGAGCTGCTTCTGCTTCTGCATCAATTCCTGTTACTGCTGAAACTATCTCTAATCCCTTTCATACTGCTTTCGATTTAGCAGCAGTGATGAAAGCTTCACAGGCGATTTCTCGTGAAATCGAACTGAAGCAATTGCTGCGATCAGTGATGCAAACTTTAATTGAGAATGCTGGCGCACAAACCGGATATTTAATTTTAGAAAACTCAGGAGAATGGTTGATTGAAGCGGCTTGTGAACTCAATGCCGATGAGAATGCTTGTGCGACTCAGGTATTACAGTCTATTCCAATTGCCGATCAATTGCCAGAATCAATCATTCAATACGTGATTCGAACTCTGAAGCCTGTCACCTTAAATGATGCGACTCGTGAAGGTGCTTTTATTAATGAGCCATGCATTCAACAGAACCAGCCTCAATCTGTTTTCTGTTTGCCGCTGCTAAATCAAGCCAAGCTGGTCGGTGTATTGTATTTAGAAAATCGGTTGGCAGCTGGAGTATTTACACCAGAGCGATCGCAGGTCTTGCAGCTATTATCGACTCAAGCAGCGATCGCCATCGAAAATGCCAACCTTTACTCAGAACTACAGGCTAAGGAAAGCAAGATCACCCAGTTCCTTGAAGCAATTCCGGTGGGAATTGCGATCGTGGATGCGACGGGTTGCCCTTACTATGCCAACCAATGCAGCAATCAGCTCCTGGGCAAAGAAACTGATACTTCCATAGCACCGGAGCAGATCTCAGAGGCTTATCAGCTTTATGTAGCGGGAACGGATCAAATTTATCCACCGGAGAGCCTGCCTAATGTGCGGGCATTAAAGGGTGAACGCATCAGAACTGAAGATATAGAAATTCGTCGAGATCATGTTTCAATTCTAGTTGAAGCGCGGGGAACACCAGTTTTTGATCAACAGGGTAACATCACCCATGCGATCGCTACCTTTCAGGACATTACAGAGCGCAAACAAACCGAGAAGCTCCTAGCCGACTACAACTGCACTTTAGAGCAACAGGTCGCGGAACGAACTGCTGCGTTACGACAAAGTGAAGCAAATTACCGCAACCTGCTACAAACCGCGAATTCCGTCATCATTTGCTATGACACGCAAGGACGAATTCGATACATCAACGATTATGGGGTAAAACTTCTTGGCTATGAAGAACATCAGATTGTAGGGCGAACCTTATTTGAAACCATCATTCCAGACATCGAAACCTCTGGACGCGATGTGAGACCCATAGTCCACGATTTACTTCGTAATCCTCAATTGTACCCGAAAGGCGAGAGTGAACACCTGTGTCGAGACGGTCGGCGAGTTTGGGTTTTTTGGTCAAATCAAGCCATCTTCAATGACCAGGGAGAGGTCGTTGAAATCTTATCGGTGGGCAACGACACCACCCAGCGTAGGCAAGCAGAAGAGGCATTACAACGCAGTGAAGCCAAGTTTCGAGCTATCTTTGAAAACTCGCAGATTGGTATCTACCGAACCCGCCTCTCGGATGGATTAATTCTCAATGCCAATCGATGCTATGCCAATCTGCTTGGCTTTGATTCACCAGAAGAAATCATTGGGCTGGAACACACCATCGACTATTTTGTAAATCCCAGCGATCGCCAAAAAGCCATTGAGGTGATGAAGCGGGATGGGGAAGTGCGAAATTTTGAAACTCAGCTGCGAAAACGAGATGGGACATTGTTTTGGGGACTTTCCTCTGCTTATCTGAATGCAGACGATGGCTACCTCGAAGGGGTGACTGCGGATATTAGCGATCGCAAACAAGCAGAAGCTGCTCTACAAACGAGTGAAGAACGACTACGCTTAGCATTAACTGCTTCAAACCAAGGACTCTACGATGTTGACTTAAAAACTGAAGAAAGAATTGTTAACCCGGAATATGCTTTAATGCTGGGCTACAATCCAGCAACATTCCACGAATCCATTTCCGAATGGATTGCTCGTTTGCATCCTGATGACAGAGAATCAGTTGTCGCAAACTACCGTGCTTACATTGCTGGAGAAATACCTAGCTATCAAGCAGAGTATCGCCAGCGTACCCAGGATGGTCAGTGGAAATGGACTCTTTCTGTTGGCAAAATTGTTGCCTGGGACGAATCAAGTCAACCCATGCGGATGTTAGGAACCCACGTTGACATCAACGATCGCAAACAAGCAGAAGAAGCCCTACAAACATCAGAGACAAAGCTAAGGACTCTAGTTGAGGCAATTCCCGATCCATTGTTTGTACTGTCTGCTGAAGGGCGACTCCTTGAAATAATGGTACTGGAACCAGATCTGCTGTGGCAACCCTATGAGGAGATGATTGGTAAAACCATGCATCAAATCGGAAAGGAACAAGCCGATGAGTTTCTAGGTTATATTCAGCAGGTGCTGAGAACCCAGCAAACCCTCACGGTCGAGTACAGCGTGTTTCTAAATGGACGAGAAGCCTGGTTTTCGGCTCGCATTGCCCCAATTGATCACGATCAGGTGATTTGGCTGGCCCGAGATATTACGGCGCTGAAGCAAGCAGAAGAAGCCTCAATCTTAGAGGAGCGCAACCGTATGGCACGCGAAATTCACGACACACTCGCTCAGTCGTTTACAGGCATTCTGGCTCAGGTGGGAGCGGCAAAACAGGTGCTAACGGATGATGTAGACGCAACTCAGGCACACCTAGACCTGATCAAAGAATTGGCACGAACTGGACTGACTGAAGCGCGGCGATCGGTTGTCGCGCTCCGTCCTCAGCTTTTGGAGGAGGGCAGTTTACAGAGCGCTCTACATCGTCTCGTCGCTCAAATCAGAGCTGCCGCAATGGATACCACCCTACATTATGAGATTGAGGGTGCAGTATATTCTCTACCGACTGAAGTCGAGAGTAACCTACTGCGGATGGGGCAAGAGGCATTAACCAATGCGATTAGACACGCTAATGCTGACGAAATTCGAGTGGAGCTAATCTACGAGCGTGACCAGGTTTGCTTGCGTGTGCAAGACAATGGGCAGGGCTTTGGAGTCGGGAATATTCCAGCCTCTGAGGGTTTTGGCTTACTCGGCATGAGCGAACGGGCAGAACGCATTGGTGCACAACTCACGATTCGGAGTCAACCTGGACAGGGGACAGAGATCATCGTCACCGTCAACCCTTGAGTGAGCATCACAATGAGCCAAGCCACGACCATTCGAGTTTTGATTGCAGACGATCATGCCATTTTTCGGCAAGGATTAGCCACAATTATTAACCATGACCCAGATATGCAGGTGATTGCTCAAGCCGAAAATGGGGAACAGGCGATCGCTCTATTTGGGGAACACCAACCGGATATCACACTTATGGATCTCCGCATGCCTGAAGTAGAAGGAGTTGCCGCCATCGGTGCAATTTGTGCTGCTGCTAAATCGGCTCGGATTATTGTACTGACCACGTATGATAGCGATGAAGATATTTACCGGGGATTGCAGGCAGGTGCAAAAGGATACCTATTGAAAGAAACTGAACCTGACGAGCTTCTGAATGCTATTCGTACCGTTCATCGAGGTCAGCAGTATATTCCGCCCGATGTAGGAGCAAAACTGGCACAGCGCCTCAGCAATCCAGAACTGAGTGAACGAGAACTGGCGGTACTTCGCTCACTGGCACAGGGAATGAGTAACGCTGATATTGCGGCTGCTTTGAGCATTGGTGAAGGTACTGTTAAATCCCATGTCAATCGGATTTTGAATAAGCTAGATGTGAGCGATCGCACCCAGGCTGTGATTGTTGCCGTTAAGCGCGGCATTGTCAGTTTGTAAGATGTACTTTCGATCAAGTTCGGATTCTAACTTAAGTTAGAGCCAGCCTTCTACTCTGCGATGGCGTGATTACTCTATCAATTTGCACTGTAAAAAATTTAACTTCCTGTAGGCGACAGCTTGAGAGCGGCCACCTAATATTGAACTTATACAAACAGTCATGCGGTCAGGAGATAAATCTATGACCTCTACTTTCACCGATACAGACCCAACACTACGCCAAGGCGATTCCGGTGCTGCTGTTAATGAGCTACAACAATTGCTCAATGCGAATGAAATCAACATTACAGTCGATGGAGTCTTTAGCGGTGCGACGCGAGTCGCAGTGGTTCAGTTTGAGAAATTTTCTCGTCGCTGGCGAAACCTTCGATAACGCAGCAATCCCTGATCTCAAGACGCTGCGAATGCCCTGAGTCATAGGGTTCTTCTCAGCTTTTATTGCCAGGTTCCCTGCTTCAATGGTCTGTCTGACTGCTCTCCCTTTCTTGATTGCACAGGCACACGGACAGAAGCCGCTTAAGATCTTTACCTTTCGGTAGCAAACTTGCGGTCAGCACCGAGACGTAGTTTCGAAGGAATCGCAGCATACCTCAATAAGGAATTCATTATGCAATATCTTTCACAGGACTTAATTCTTATTGCACTCAATACCCAAACTGGGAAAACTCGCTTCTCTTGGTACTCTGCACTCGACTATGGCTTGGTTGGTTCTTTGTTACTAGACTTAGTACTACAAGGCAAACTTGAGATCGACAACGACAATCGTGTGATCGGTGCGATCGCAGGCAACACAGGCAATGAATTCTTAGATCAACGCCTCAGTGAGGTTCTAGCATCGTCTCGTCCTCGAACTGCAAGGTTCTGGGTGACTCGTTGGAGACGAAGATACCTAGAAATTCAAACAATTGTGTTGCAGAACTTAGTTGATTTAGGTGTTTTAGAACGACAAGAGCAACGCATTCTTGGGCTGTTCCCAACGCAGCGATATTTTCTAACCGATGAATCTATTCAACGCGAGGTTGTCCAGCAAGTTCGTGCAGCCGTGTTAGAAGGCATTGGACTGGATTCTCGGATGGCAGCATTGGTTAGTTTGATGCAAGCCTCTCACCTGACCGATGCGGTGTTCAGACCTGAAGAACGTCCTGAAGCGCGATCGCGAATTAAGGCGATCGCAGAAGGGGAGCTGATCGGTGAAGCAGTTTCAAAGGCAATTTTAACCGTTCAAGCAGCCACGACTCTGAGTGCAATCAATGGGGGATGAAATCGTTAGGAGTTGTATAGAACAATAGCTCGGAAATTTTTGACAGGAAAGCTTTTCTGTCAGAACTGTTCAGAGTGTTTTTGCTTGATGTAAACGTAGAAAAATGAACGATGATCGTAGTCACGGTCCCTTACTTGTACCCCCTTCAACCCAAGATTGGATGCAAGGTGTGCTGAGTGCAAAGGTCGTGCTGGTGATGTATGGAGACTATCAAGACCCTAGAAGTGCGGACGTTTACAAGCTAATTAAAGGGATCAAACGAGAGCTTAGTGCTACTTTTGGAGAAGATTATTTATGCTTCATCCTCCGTCATTTTCCACAAGCACAGATTCATCTCCATGCTCAACGGGCAGCCCAAGTCGCCGTTGCCGCCGCCGCCCAAGGAAAGTTTTGGTTAATGAGCGATACTTTATTTGACCATCAACGAAGGTTGGAGAACGGTTATCTTGTCGAATACGCCAATGATTTAGGGCTTGACGTTCCTCAATTTCTCAGAGAGTTATCTAAACAAGTGCATGTCGATCGCATCAATGAAGACATTGAAGGTGGAATACAGAGCGGAGTAACGACTGCCCCAGCCCTATTTATCAATGGAATTCGGTATATCGGGCACTGGAATACGACGGAGTTGATGGCAGCCATGATTGCTGCAAGTCAGTAAGTTCCCCGATCCCTACTCCCAATTCACATCTGACTTGTTGGTTAGTACTAGTCAGCGATCGCGCGTTCGATCGCTAGGTTTTGCCTGTTTTATTGAACAAATTGCCAATTTTTGAACCATGCTAACAACTACAACGTCAACCATTGAAGCCAATTACAAAGGCTTAACGCACACTCGATTGCAGCAAGTACTTGATTATATTCAGGCTCACCTCGATCGAGAATTGTCACTGGCTGAACTCGCAGAAGTGATCAACGTTAGTTCGACTTATTTTGCGAGTTTGTTTAAGCAAGCAATGGGGATTTCGCCCCATCAGTACGTGATTAAACAGCGCGTGGAACGAGCAAAAGTAATGTTGAAGAAAACGGATTTTGCAATCTCCGACATCGCTCTACAAGTCGGCTTCTCCAGCCAAAGCCATCTGACACAACAATTTAAGCGCCTGACTGGAATGACCCCAAAACAGATTCGCTAACTTCCAAGCACTACATACACGAATACATACATGCACGAGTCAAGGAGACAAAGATGAGGATCAAAGCAATCAAAGGACATCAGGGAATCGGAACGGAAGTGAAAGACACGACTTACGTGGAGGCTGCCCGGTGGGGTAAATATCGGGGGTGGCGGTATGTTTTGGGATTAGTAGTCATCCTCGTTGCGCAGCTGGTTGTCGGGACGGTCGCTAGCGCACTGGTCGCGATCGCGATCGCTGGACAGGAGGGACTTGCGGCGTACACACAGCAGGATTTCTCCGCGATCGGTTCCGTAGGGGGCTTCCTGGTGATCATGGCAGGTTTCCCATTTTTCCTTGCGGGAATCCTCATTGCCGTGTCCCTCATCCACCGCCGCTACCCCCGGACGCTCATTACGGCGCGGGAGCGAATACGCTGGAGCCGCATCGGCCAGGGGTTCGTGGCGTGGTTCGTCCCGCTAGGTCTGGTAGAGGGGTTGGGACAGTACCTCTTCTATCCTGACAACTTCTCGTTCACCGCGAATCTCGCGACGTTCGCGCTCTTTGTGCCGTTGGCGCTGGTTCTCACCGCGCTCCAGACCACCACCGAGGAGTTATTCTTTCGCGGATACATCGTCCAGGGCGCAAGCACGATCTGGGCCAACCGCATCTTTCTGGCGCTTGTATCGACGGTTGTCTTCGCCGTGCCGCACCTCTTGAACCCGGAGGCGATCGCGGGTGGCTGGCTCACGATCTTTTTATACTACTTCGTTGGTGGGGGGCTGGTGTTGGCGGTTGTCTCGCTGGTGGACGGAACGACCGAACTCGCCATCGGCGCACACTTCGCCAATAACATCTTCGGCTTTCTCGTGGTTAACGCCGTCGGAACCGTCGTGACCACGCCAGCTCTGTTCACAGTCAGCCAGTACTACGCAACCTTCCATGCGCTATCGATGCTGGTGATAGTCCCCATATTCCTGGCGATCGCTTACAAGGTGTTCAAACACGACAAGGTATCCGAACCCGTTTTCCTGAGCGATCGGATTGGTCGTCGGTGATCCCGTCAGTTCGTTGCTGAAGGTCAATTTAATTACAACAGGAGAAACAAAATGATATTGCAAGATAAAGTGGCGTTAGTTACAGGCGGAACTTCAGGAATTGGTCGTGCAACGGCGATCGCTTATGCCCAACAACAAGCAAAGGTAGTGGTGGTAGGTCGTCGGATTGATGAAGGTGAAAAAACGGTTCGATTGATCAAGGAAGCTGGCGGAGAGGCGATTTTTGTGCAGGCAGATGTTACGAAAGAAACCGATGTTAAAGCAATGGTTAATAAAACGGTTGACGTTTTTGGTTGGTTGGATATTGCCTTTAATAACGCAGGAATGGGCGGCGAAAACCCTTCACTGATTGAGCAAACAGAAGCGGAATACGACCGCACTATGAACGTCAATGTCAAAGGTGTTTGGTTGTCGATGAAATCTGAAATCGCTCAGATGTTGAAACAGGGAAGTGGTTCTATCGTTAATATGGCATCTGTGGTTGGAGTCGTTGCACTTCCTAACATACTCCTCTACACCGCGAGTAAACATGCGGTAGTAGGCTTAACAAAAGCGGCTGCACTCCAATATGCCAAAGCGGGGATTCGCATCAATGTCGTTGCACCAGGGGCAATCCAAACAGATATGTTTGAAGCAGTTACAGATGAAGCCAAAGCTTACTTGACAGGACTTCACCCGATCGGACGAGTTGGAACACCGATTGAAGTTGCAAATGCAGTCCTGTTTTTATCATCTGACCTGGCATCGTTCACAACAGGTGAAACGTTGATGGTAGATGGTGGGTATGTAGCGCAGTAGTCGATCGGCAATGCAAAATATTGCAGTAATTGAATGTGCGATGGCTAGTTTTTGACTGTTTTGTTGAGCAAGTTGCCAATCTTTTCTTGCTAACCTATGAAACAGAACTAAGATTGTATCTTCGTCCACAACGTCAACTAAGAATGGATCGTACGAAAATGAGTATTCAGCAATTAATTACGCCTGAAAAGCACGACCTAGGTGGGTTTAGCGTACAGCGAATCTTACCGAGTGAAACCCTAAAAATGGTTGGCCCCTTCATCTTCTTTGATCGCTTAGGCCCATCTATTTTCCCGCCTGAAAAAGGCGTCGATGTTAGACCGCATCCACACATCAATCTAGCGACGGTTACCTATTTGTTTGAAGGAAGCCTTCTGCATAGAGATAGTCTAGGTACAGTACAAGAGATTTTTCCGGGCGAGGTGAACTGGATGACTGCGGGCAAAGGTATTGTTCATTCTGAACGATCGCCCGAGAGCTTTAGAGAGAAAGAATCTACTCTTCATGGCATTCAGACCTGGATTGCCCTCCCCGAAAGCGCTGAAGAAGTTGAACCCAGCTTTTCACATTATCCGGCGACTGATTTGCCGAGGTGGATTCAAACAGGCACCAGCGCGACTTTGATCGCCGGTAGCTACCAGTCTCACCAATCACCCGTTAAAACCTACTCTGCTACTCTTTACCTAGCGCTCGTTTTCACGGAGGGTAGTCAATTTCAGCTATCGCCAATAGAAGGTTTAGAAAGGGCAATTTATAGCGTCACATCCGGCCTATTCGTAAATGGAAAGCCGTTAGAGCCATATCGTCTAGCCGTTTTAACACCGGATGAATCAGTAAATATCAGTGCGGGGGCTGAGGCAAAAGCAATGATTATCGGTGGGGCACCAGTGGGCGATCGCACAAAGTACTGGAACTTTGTGTCGAGCCGCTCAGCGCGTATCGATCAGGCAAAGCAAGATTGGCAAGACCGCCGCTTCCCGGCGGTTCCCGGTGAAACTGAATTCATTCCGCTCCCTGATAATTCGGATCACGATAGTAGCGTGACCCCTCTGAGTTGATGATGGTTTAAGCGTTTTTGCTGAGCGAGAGAACAGCAGCTTAGCTCGTACAGCAAGGCTTTCTACTATTTCGGATTAAGACTATTTCATTCGCAAAACGCTTGGGAAATGATATGGAAGTCGGAATTGACAGTTTTGCCTCGGTTGGAACGAGTGAGAATGGTGAAACCGCGGATGCCGCGCAGTCTGTCGCCGAACTGCTGGAGAGAATAGAGCAGGCGGACCGTTCCGGCTTGGATATCTTCGGTATTGGCGAGCATCATCGGCATGAATTTTTAGATTCGGCAAACGCGGTTATTCTCGCCGCTGCCGCCGCACGCACCAAGCGCATCCGTTTAACCAGCGCGGTTACAGTGCTGAGCGCGGCTGACCCAGTGCGTGTGTTTCAACAATTCGCTACGCTCGATTTGATTTCAAAAGGTCGCGCCGAAATGGTTGTTGGGCGCGGCTCGTTCACCGAAGCCTTTCCGCTATTTGGATTTAGTCTTGGCGATTACGACGAGATTTTCGCTGAGAAGCTCGAACTCTTGCTCAAAATTCGGGACAACGAAACGGTCGATTGGTCGGGCAAATTTCGCCCCGCGCTGGAAAACCAAGCAATTTATCCGCGTCCGCTGCAAAAGCCGTTTCCCATCTGGCTCGGGGTCGGCGGTACACCGCAATCTTTCCGCCGCGCCGGAATGCTTGGACTGCCGCTCGTTGTCGCCATTATCGGCGGCGAAACGCATCGCTTTCGCTCGCTCATGGATTTATACCGCGATGCCGGAGAGTACGCCGGACACGCGCCCGAAACGTTGAAAGTTTCATTGCATTCAATCGGTTATGTCGCCGAAACGACCGAGCAAGCCGTTGAAGAATTTTTTCCGGGCTACGCCGAAACCTTTACTAGAATCGGCAGAGAGAGAGGCTGGCCGCCTGTTACGCGCGCCGCTTTTGACGCGCAGCGCAGCGCGACCGGCGCGTTACTGGTCGGCAGTCCCGAAGAAGTCGCGGAGAAAATCCGCCGTCACAGCGAATCGCTCGGCGGCATTTCACGAATAACGTTTCAAATGGATAACGCGCAGATGAACCACGCCCAACTGATGCGCTCCATTGAACTGATTGGAACGCAAATGTCGCCACTCTTAAACAATTAAAATATGCGGGCATGGTTCAACTTAAGTTCCGTTAGGGTAACAAGACAGAGAGGCGAGTTGGAACACCGCTTAAAGTTGTAAGTTCAGCCCTGTTTTTATCATCTGACATGGCATCGTTCGTAACAGGTGAAACGTTGATGGTAGATGGTGGGTATGTAGCGCAGTAGTCGCTCGATAGTGCGAAATGTTTGATACAGCACTTTAAGCGACTCACTAAAGCAACACTGAAATCGGCTCGCTAATTCCATAGGAATCTGCAAGAAGTTGAGTGTTCGAACTGACTACACTCAAGTGAACTAAGACAAAGAGAACTTAGGAGCTGATGATTATATCCAAAGTTGGAGAATAGAAAAAGATGATGAACCAAAACAAAGAGATTTACGAGTGTGTCATTGTTGGTGGCGGTTCCGCTGGACTCAGTGCGGCCCTGCTTTTAGGCAGAAGTCGCCGTCGAGTGTTAGTCTGCGACAAAGGGAATCCGCGTAACGCTCCCGCACACGAGTCGCACAGCTTTTTCACCCGCGATGGCATAAGTCCACATGAACTTTTGAGCATAGGGCGCGACCAACTCAAACCTTATAAAAACGTTGAATTTCAAGCGATCGGGGTCAAGGAAATCAACCTATCCGGCAATCAGTTTGAAGTTGTGTTTGAGGATGGCACGATAAAAAAAACGCGCAAAGTTTTGCTGGCTTTCGGGGTAATGGACGAATTTCCAGCTCTCGAAAACTTTGGTGATTTCTGGGGCAAAAGCGTGTTTCATTGTCCCTATTGCCATGCCTGGGAAGTGCGCGACGAGCCGCTTGCCATTGTTGGAAATGGCGAAACGGGCATTGAAATGGCGGCATTGCTGAAAAATTGGAGTGCTGATCTAGTCCTCTGCACCAACGGCAAAGCTGATCTAACCGCTGATCAAAGGACACTGTTGGAAAATCACAAAATCCTTGTCCGCGAAGAGAAAATCATCCGACTCGAAGGCGATAACGGACAATTGGAAAACATCGTTTTTGAGACAAATGAGAAAATTGCGCGTCGTGGAATACTAATCCGACTAAAGCAAACGCTCCGTTCAAACCTAGCTGAAAAGTTAGGTTGTGAGTTGAATGAATTCAATTTAATCAAGACGACCAATGTTTTTAACGAAACTAGCGTCAAAGGTGTTTATGCGGCAGGTGACATCACTTCACCCATGCAAGTGATCGTTGCTGCTGTTTTTCAGGGTAGCATTGCTGCCAACGGCTTAAATCACTCTCTAATTATGGAAGATTTCGTCTAAATCAGGGTAATTCAATCTTCATCACAACAAGCATCGTGGCTGGTCTAGTTTCATAGACCAAGAGAGTAGGGAAAGTCATGCGTGTTAATTATATGTCAAGTCTATAGAGCGATCTAATGATGCAATCTTTGTGGTTTTTTGTTCTTACCTTACCACCCTTGCTGCTCGACGCTGGACACTTCGCGCTGGAGACTCATCCAGAGGAGGTGGCAACGTTGATCCGCGCGTTCTGTCGAGGAACGCGCGGATCAACGCTGTGTCTTGAAGGTGATTGCACAAGAATCTGACAAAACATCCTAAGAATCTGAAAGAAACAGAGCATTAGGAATCATTACGCTCAGACTATAAGACAGTAGATAGGAAGCAAAAACGCATTCTTCGCGATAATGGACATTCCATGAAACTCTATCATATGCCCGGTGCCTGTTCGCTGGCTGATCTCATCGTTCTTGAATGGATTGGATGCCGCGCGAAATCGTCAGGATGAGTCTTGAAAGTATCAAGTCACCAAACTATAGCTGTAGACAATTATATTAGGACACAAACTATAAGTCAAGATAGTCGCCGTAAAACAGCCATCATTAATCACGTAACTAAAAAGGAGTTTGATTGTGCAGAGCATCACACTTGACACTATCACTGAAGCCGTTATTGATCATGGCGATCGCGGCAAATCTAACCCGCGACTCTATGATATTTACACGAGATTGGTTCCACATTTGCATGACTTTGTGCGTGAGGTGAATCTGACAGAATCAGAGTTGCAGCAGGGACGTAATTTTCTCAACCAGGCAAGTCATCACACTCAAGAGATTCCCACGGGAGAGATCCATTTGTTGACGGATCTACTCGGGATCTCAGAGTTGGTAGAACTGCTGGACGATGCCCATCGCGGCACAGAGAGCAATTTAGAAGGACCCTTGTATGTGCCGAATGCACCAGAACGGCAGATGGGCGATCGCTTGGGTATTGATACAGAAGGAGATTCGCTTTTCCTGTCAGGCAGGGTTTTAGATTTGAACGGTCAACCGATCGCCAATGCTCTGATTGATGTTTGGCAACCCAATTCCAAAGGATTATATGATGGTCAAGAGCCATCTCAGCCGTCGGGGAATTTTCGCGGACGTTTCAAAACGAACAAGAGTGGAAAGTATAGGTTTGAAACCGTCGTGCCACTAGGTTACAAAGTGCCAAGCAGTGGTCCATGTGGCGAGTTGCTGGGACTCTTGGGACGGCATCCCTGGCGGCCGGCTCACATCCATTTCAAAATCAGTGCTCCGGAGTACACTCCACTGACAACACAAATTTTTATTGCTGGCGATCCTCACCTGGATTCAGATACAACCTTTGCCGTGCGATCCGCGATCGTTCAATTGCAAAAGCACGAAGCACTAGACGAACTCAAGGCACACAATCAAAGTAAACCGTTTTACACGACTGAGTTTGATTTTGTATTGAAACCCGTTACTCTCTAGCGGAGAATCATCAAGCAATGGTTGCCCATTATGTCTACACCATCAATTGAGAACAATCTGCTAATTGGCATTTGGAAGTTAATTTCTGCAACTGCCATTTACGCTGATGGAACGGTGACTCCAGACGTGTATGGAACTCATCCGGTTGGCTACATCACTTACACATCAGATGGTCACATGATGGTGATGTTTTCTAGGAGCGATCGCTCACCGCTGAGTCAGGAGGTCAGCTCACCGCTGACTCCCCAGATGCAATCTTTACCCGTGGAAGAGCTTGCTCAAGCATTTACAACATTCAATGCTTACGCTGGAACTTATACGTTGAGTGGCAACACAGTAACTCACCAGATCAAAATTGCATCAATTCCTAATCGCGTTGGTACAACGTTAGTTCGCACCTTTACTCTTAATGAGAGCCGACTAACGCTCGTGACACCGCCAGTCTTGAGTGATGGTGTTGAAGCGGTTTTTGAGCTGCTGTGGGAACGCATTATAGCAAGGTGAGTTTGTTGTCGATAAAGAAGTAGAGGCAAGTACGATCACGTTTCACTCACTGAAAACGTCGCTATCCTCGGTTATCTCGACAGATGAACTGGCTCACTGGCGAATGATCGATTGCCGCTCCCTACCTGTTCGTCATTCTGCGTTGGGCGATCAACACTCAGGTCGGACTACAAGGCTTTGAGAACTTGTCACGATTTGTAGACCCCATGAATCTCGATGCTGGTGTGCGTGCCGCGCTGGCTACCGAAGCAGAATCAAAGCCATCTTAGAGGCGGCAAACGCGGCGATCGCGCTCAGGCAACAATGAAAAATTCTTGTCGTTCTGAAGTGACGGTAGGCAATGGATGCTTGCTCCATCTTGAAGCCTGTTTAACGCAGCATTGTTAAGACGGTGCTCGATTGCTGCATAGCAATTGTGATGCAACAGACAAAAACACACCATCAATTTACAACGGAAAAACCTCTCATGTCTGACATTACCCTTGGTCAAGAAAACTCTGCAAACATCGATATGAGTATCGGAATTATTGGTTCAGGAGCCCTCGGCTCAAACCTGGCGCGCCTGTTGGCAAAAAATGGCATCGCAGCCACCATAGCCAACAGGCGCGGACCGGAATCGCTGGCTGACTTTGTGGCCGAAGTGGGCCCCTCCATAAAGGCCGGCACTGTTGCCGAAGCCGCTAGTGCCGACATCGTCATTGCGGCTGTGCGCTGGGTCGATGCAGAGAAGGTATTCAGTATCCTGCCTGCATGGAATGGTCGCATCGTCATTGACAGCACCAACCCAGTCGAATTCCTCGACCCCGATTCACCTGATGCCAAAGACCCCAGCAATCCGCTGGCAGCCTACGGTATCAGGGCTGTTGATCTAGGCGGCAAATCCTCCAGCGAGGTGTTCAAGCAATACATACCGGGTGCACGCGTAGTGAAAGCCTTTAATCATCTAGAGGTGGACCTATTGCAGGAGCCTAAAGTGTCTGGTGGACAGCGGGTGCTGTTCTACTCAGGTGACGATGCCGATGCCAAAACCCAAGTGCGAAAAATCATTGACGGCACGGGCTTCTTCCCTGTGGATCTAGGCACTCTGGAAGCTGGCGGCACGATTGCGTCTTTGCCGTTTGGTTCATTGGCTGCGCACAACTTCATCAAGATCTGATCGCGCAGAAGAAGTCTCCGACGAGCATCGAAACTTCATCGCGTCGGTCCTAGCTGCGGGCCATAAGCGCGCATCGGGTTTCACGCCTGTGAAGCCGCTGGGCGTTGGTCCCTATGGGATGAATACCCGCATGGGTGGCTTGAGCGGAGCACCCGATTAGCGACAGCAACACAACCGGACTGAACCATGACATTTAAATTACTCCCACGCTAAAGATCAACGCCACCGACGACCCCAACATGGCCATTGCCGAGTGGAGCGTCTCAGGCCGGGTGATCAGCAACGGCAACCCCTATGAAATGAGCTACGCCACGTTTATGACTTTCAAGAATGGATTGATCGTCAACTACCGTGAATACTAGAACCCGATGGCGTTCATGGCCGCCATGAGCGGCGCGGAGTTCTGAGGCCATGAGTACCGCGCGCCGCTTTTGATGCACAGCGCGGCGCGACCGGCGCGTTACTGGTCGGCAGTCCCGAAGAAGTGGCGGATTTTAGCAATAACTCTCCGGGATAGCTTTGCTTAGCGCAGACATTGTTCTACAAGCGGGCTTCTCCAGCTAAAGCCATTTGACGCAGCACTTCAAGTGATTCACGAGAAAGACCTCCAAGCAAATTCGCCAGCACCATAAGAATCTGAAAATTTATCCTAAGAATCTGAAAGAAATCGAGTCTTGGAAATCATACATTGAAGTTAAGTTAGGCAAGAATCTGAAGCAGCATTCGCGGGAGCTTCCATTGCCTTACGTTACTATCAGCCAAGAAAATTCTGAAACCATCTATCTCTACAAGGAAACCTATAGCTGTGTCTGAAAATTCAGAAATTGGCTTAGAAGAACTGCTTCGTCCAGAAGATAGCATCCTGGTACTACTTGACTACCAGTTCTGTCAGTTCAAGTAATTGCTAAACGGATCGGAGTTTGATTTTGTGCTGAAGATCAATCTTGATTGAAATAGGAGAAACAGAATGATACTGCAAAATAAAGTGGCGTTAGTTACAGGCGGCACATCGGGAATTGGCGGAGCAACGGCGATCGTGCTCGGCGCTGCTGAAGCAAAAGTCGTGTTCTCCGGTAGACGCGACGCAGAAGGTGAAAAAACCGCCAAACTAATTTGCGAAACAGGCGCTGAATGCTTATACGTCCATTGAAACAAGTTCACTAACACCACAAGAATCTGACAAATCATTTTAGGAATCTGAAAGCATTCAAGCATTGGAACTTAAGACACTTTATATAAATAGAACCAGGAGTATTTAATCATGGTCAAAGAGCCAACTGTAGACGGACAAGCAAATTTACAAGCAACTACCAATTTGACACCAGCCCAAGAGTCTTTGCAAGCACTTTGGGAAGAGCATTTACAGTACGAGTTTGGCACTCACAGTACTGAAGATGCCCTCGCTACGATGGTTGAAGATGCTTACGTTAACCACATCCCGGTAATGATTGGGGGAGTTGGGAAACCAGCACTACGCGAGTTTTATTCCAAATACCTCATTCCACAGATGCCGCCGGACATGGAGCTGACCCCAATCTCGCGCACGATCGGGACGGATCAACTCGTGGATGAAATGGTGGTTAAGTTCACTCATACTGTTTGGATGGAATGGATATTACCCGGCGTTGCTCCCACCGGAAAACGTGTGGAAGTGCCAGTAATAGCGATTATTCGTTTTCGTGACGGCAAGTTAGCCCACCAACACATTTACTGGGATCAGGCAAGTGTATTGGTTCAAGTCGGCTTGCTCGATCCGAGTACACTTCCCGTCGTGGGCGTTGACAGTGCGCGTAAGGTGATCGATCCCAACTTACCTTCAAACACACTAATCGAGCGCGACTAAGTATAGGAGCCAGCAAATATCAATACCTAAACCCGCCATTTTGCAACCAGGATCGCAACTCGCCTGATCCAGCCACGTTCTATACCCGTGGTGAAAAAGGCTATCTGAATTATCCAGCCCTAGCAAAAGTTTAGAAACTTAGAAAACAAAATAACTCACATGAAAGTTTTGATTGTTCTTGCACACCCAGAGTCGAAAAGCTTTAACGGAGCAATGTTTCAGACAGCAATTGACACGTTCAAAGACTCTGGGCATGATGTTCAATATTCAGATCTCCATACTATGAGATTTGACCCTATATCCGATCGCCGCAACTTTATGTCAGTCAAAGATCCTGACTACTTTAAGCAGCAACTTGAAGAGATGTATGCAAATGAAGTTGGAGGATTCATTCCAGAAATTGAAGCTGAGATCCAAAAACTGGAATGGTGCGATCTGATGATTTGGCAATTCCCTTTGTGGTGGTTCAGTGTCCCTGCAATTTTGAAGGGGTGGGTCGATTGCGTCTTTGTTATGGGGCGTGTTTACAGTAATGGACATATTTATGAAACGGGCAGATTTCGAGGTAAGCAAGCAATGCTCTCGTTGACCACAGGTAGCACAGAAGAGGACTATCTTGCAGGCGGTTTTAACGGTGATATCCATGCTATTCTGCGCCCAATTCAGCGAGGGATGCTGCAATTCGTTGGTTTTGACGTTCTTGCGCCGCAGATTGTTTATGCCCCCGTTCGCCAAACAGATGCAGTTCGTCAACGTATCTTGAATGATTTTTCGCAACGATTGCGAACCATTGAACATGAGTTGCCGATCGCCGTAGGTCAGTATTGATCGGCATGGAACTGGCGGGACTGGATTTATGGGGCACGCAGCCAGGATCGTACTCATCCTGGTTGTAGGAGGCGCTTCTTATTGCTGGCTCCTACACGTATTGCTCATTGAGTTTTTGACAAAGTGACACAGCTATTCACAACAAGAGGTAACTAACATGATGCTGAAAGACAAGGTTGCTTTAGTGACGGGAGGGACATCGGGCATTGGTAGAGCTACTGCGATCGCTTATGCCCAACAACAAGCAAAGGTGGTGGTGGTGGGTCGTCGAATGGATGAAGGTGAAGAAACGGTTCGATTGATCAAGGAAGGTGGTGGAGAGGCTATTTTTGTGCAAGCCGATGTTACAAAAGAAGCCGATGTTAAAGCAATGGTTGATAAAGCGGTTGACGTTTTTGGTCGGTTAGATATTGCTTCTAACAATGCAGGAACGATTGGCGAAAATCCTTCACTGATTGAGCAAACAGAAGCGGAATACGATCGCACGATGAACGTCAATGTCAAAGGCATTTGGTTGTCGATGAAATATGAAATCGCTCAGATGTTGAAACAGGGAGGTGGTTCGATCGTCAACACGGCATCTGCGAATGGAGTCGTTGCATTTCCGACCTTTCCCCTCTACACCGCGAGTAAAAGTGCAGTAATAGGTTTAACAAAAGCGGCTGCGCTTCAATATGCCAAAGCGGGGATTCGCATCAATGTCGTTGCACCAGCGGTAATCGAAACAGATATGTTTGCAGCAGCGACAGGTGGGCAGGATGAGGTCAAAGCTTACATAACAGGACTCCACCCGATCGGACGAGTTGGCACACCGCTTGAAGCTGCAAATGCAATCCTATTTTTATCATCTGACCTGGCATCGTTCACAACAGGTGAAACGTTGATGGTAGATGGCGGGTATGTAGCGCAATAGTCGATCGGCAGTGCGAAATGTTTGATACAGCACTTCAAGCGACTCACTAAAGCAACACTGAAATTGGTTCACTAACTCCAGAGGAAACTCCATAGGAATCTGCAAGAAGTTGAGTGTTGGAACTGACTACACTCAAGTGAACTAAGACAAAAAGAACTTAGGAGTTGATGATGATGGCCAAAGTGTCTTCTACCTCACCACCACAAAACTAAAAAGAGGAATCGTTACCATGAGTACCCAACCGACCGAAGTGATCAAAGAGTTTCTGGCGAATACGGCAATCGAAAAGGTCGAGGCGGCTGCCCGTCGGCTCGTTGCGGAGGACGCAACATACATTTCCCTGAATTTCGACAACCCTGAACTGAAGCAAATCTTGCCTTGGACGGGAACCTCCAAAGGTCCCCAAGCGTTCATCGATACGTTCTCCCGGGTTGAGAAATGGTGGACGATCGAGGACTTCGCCGTTACCGCCATCTTCGGTGAAGGCGAGAACGTTGCTGTGTTCGGCAGGTTCACGTACCGCTCGGTCTCGCTGAGCAAGGCGGTGACCTCACCGTTCTCGATCCACGCAAAGGTGCACAACGGGAAGATCGTGTACTTTCAGTTCATGGAGGACACTTTCGCGACCGCTCGCACTTTCAGCCAGAAGGGAACTTGGACCATCAAAATCGCTCTGAACCAGCCGGAGTTCGAGGTGTAATAGCAGCCTACGACGCTTAATCATGCGCTGCACCGGAACGCCACAATTTAGTCGGTTGAGTTTTCAAGGTTATCTGCGTCCGGTAAGCTTCGTCGTTAGGCAACGAGGGTGAAGAATAGACTTAATCGGAATTAAAAAAGCAATCAATTCTTAAACCGATTCCAAATCTTCTTGCAGCTTATCTGTCCATTGAGATATCGAGCACTTTATTACCGATAAGGTCTAATGAAAAGAGAGTTAGCGATAAATTTTTTGTTCTCGTTTGTGGGCGGCGCAATGGTCTGGGCCTTGTCACCATCTTTATCTGGGCAGGTCGAACCGTGGGATGCGAAAGGTCTTTATTATTCCGCAGCACTTCTGATTGTTGGCCTTACCGTTGGCCTTGCTCGGCCTAAACATGTTTGGTCGCACTATGCCGGTATTATTCTTGGTCAACTGACGTATATGCTTTGTTTTCTGCCCAGCGGTCCGTTAATCCCTGTTGGAGTCGCTTTTTTAGCGGCTTACTCCATAATCGCTTTAGCAGGAGTAGCAAGTGGGGCCTGGTTTCGTCGCGTCAGCCGGGGTGCGCGGTGATTTTGCTGCCTAACAAGGCACTGCAGCGAACCCGGTTGTCGCGCTCCGGTTGCAATCCACGCTGTCATCGCAGGCCGGGTCGCTGAACTTGGGTCGTTGGGCGTTTCGGGTAATGTGAGGTGTGGAACGGATGACGGATAAACTTGAGCAGAACAAACAGACGGTCACAGCATTTTATGACCTGATGTTTAATCAAGGGCTTTCGTCATCAAAACCGAGGTCAAGGATGAAACCAGTAGCGCGGCGTAAATAATTTGCCAACGTCAGGATGTCTTCTTGCAAAACAAATTGTCCGGCGAGTGATAACCTCCATATCAACTATTTGAGGCAATCGAATGACGAAGCGATTAGTTAATCCGGTAAGTCTGTACGATGGGAGTCCGTTGGGTTTATCGCACGGGACAATTGACGAAGAAAGTTCGCTATTATTCATCTCCGGGCAGGTTGCTTGGGACCTTCAACACTTAGTCTCCGACAATTCCGTCGCAGGTCAGTTTAGCTTGGCCCTAGAGAATGTGCGAAGAGTCCTTACCGAAGCGGACTCCAATGTGGACGACCTTCTACATATGAAAATTTATGTTCGAGGGGAGCTTGAAGACCATATGGAAGTATTGGCACCTATCTTATCTAGCTTTCTCGGTAAGTCTCGCACGGCAATCACGGGAATTGGCGTTTCCTCCCTTGCATCTAGAGCAACGCTTGTGGAAGTAGAAGCAGTTGCTAGGTTGCGACGACTCTAACACCTGTACCTGTCCAATATTTCGCGACGAAAGACCCATGTAAATGCTACCCGTTTCTTACCCAATCAAAACAACACCGAAGTGATAACCAGCTAATGGAGCGGACGGCGCGTTGTCCTCACTCTGGGAGGAGGTTCTCTCACGATGAAACCTTCGTGACAATTTGAAAAACGCAGGAGCTTTACCACTGGGCAAAGCAACGCTTTCACACAGACAAAACACACCATTGATCTACACAGGAGAAACTCTCATGCCTTACGTCACTGTCGGTCAAGAAAATTCTGCAACCATTGATCTCTACTACGAAGATCTTGGGACAGGTCAACCGATTGTTCTCATTCATGGATTTCCATTGAGCGGACATTCCTGGGAAAAGCAGGTTTTAGTTTTACTGAATGCAGGATATCGAGTAATTACCTACGATCGCCGAGGATTTGGCAACTCCAGTCAGCCCTCGTTTGGCTATGACTACGATACCTTCGCCGCCGATTTGAATGCACTCATGACCAAGCTTGACTTGCAAAATACCGTGCTGGTCGGTTTCTCAATGGGAACAGGTGAAGTCACACGTTATCTTGGCAAATACGGCTCAGAGCGGGTGCAGAAAGCCGTGCTGATGGCTCCCGTTCCACCGTTTCTATTAAAGACAGACGACAATCCAGAGGGTGTTGATCAAAGTGTCTTCGATGGCATTATGAAAGCGATTGTCGAAGACCGTCCAGCTTATTTCTCTGCCTTTTTCAAAGAGTTCTTCAATGTTGATGTATTGCTTGACGATTCTCGTTCCGAGAGGTTACACCACCGCATCAGCAATGAAGCGATTCAAGCTAGTTGGAATGTAGCCGCAGGGGCTTCTGCTAAAGGGACTTTGGATTGTGTACCCTCCTGGCTCACCGATTTCCGCGATGATCTGCCCCGCATTGATGTGCCGACTCTGATTATTCATGGCGATAGCGATCGCATTCTGCCACTGGAGTCCACCGCAGCAAGACTGCCGAAGCTGATTAAAAACAGTCAACTGGTTGTCATTTCTGGCGGGCCGCACGCCATCAACTGGACTCACGCTGATCAGGTCAATCCCCTGTTGCTGGACTTTCTTCAGCAGGAATAATTAGTGACCTGCTGCATTGAGATATTGAATGAATAGTGGATAACCGGACAACAATTTTTGCAAACGGCAGTTATACAACGCGGTAAGCAGACTAGGAGCATACCCAAAAATGGTTAAGGGCAGGTTGGAAGCATTCAGTGATGGGGTAATTGCTATTATTATCACCATTATGGTGCTGGAGTTAAAAATACCCCATGAGTCAGATTTAGCTGCACTACGTCCGTTGATTCCAACCTTTCTAGGCTATGTGTTGAGTTTTGTGCATGTTGGTATCTACTGGAACAATCACCATCACCTGTTTCAGGCAGCCCGACAAGTCAATGGTTCAACTTTGTGGGCAAACCTACATTTGTTGTTCTGGTTATCATTATTTCCCTTTGTTAACGCATGGATGGGTGAAAGTCACTTTGCTGCGCTGCCTGTGGCGCTTTATGGTGTGGTTCTATTGTTGGCTGCGATCGCCTACTTCACTCTGACCCGCACACTTGTTTCTCACCATGGTCAAGATTCCACACTTGCAAATGCTCTTGGTCGAAACTTTAAAGGCAAGTCATCTGTATTGATTTATGCAGTTACAATTCCACTTGCTTTTGCAATTCCTTGGCTTGCATGTGCATTATACGCTCTGGTTGCAGTCCTGTGGCTCATTCCCGATCGTCGTATCGAAAAGGCGTTGAACCCATAAAGTTCCATGTTCGGAATGCTTGTTTGTGAAATTAGATGCATCGAGTGAGGCGGATGTCCGGGAATTGCTGCAGAAAGCGATAACTTCGTTAAGCTTCGCTAACGCGACCTATAGCAGACCCGTTGGTAGAGCCACAGTGGGCTCTTTGACGGTACGAATCAGGGCAAACTCATCATTACAGTTTCAGAAAATTAGGAACTAAAAAAACCATAAGAATCTGAAAGAAGTTAAGCATTGGAATCAACACAGTTGAGATAGAACAAACTGGGAGAATCTAACATGCTCAAAGAACAAATTGTAGACAAACAAGCAAATGTACAGGCAACCCCCAACCTGACACCTGCTCAGGAAGCTTTACAAGCGGTTTGGGAAGAGCATATTGGGCACGAGTTTGGTACTCACAGCACTGAAGATGCTCTCGCTTCAATGGTTGAGGACGCTTATGTGAATCACATTCCGGTAATGACTGGGGGAGTAGGGAAACCGGCGCTGCGTGAGTTTTATTCCAAGTACTTCATTCCACAGATGCCGCCGGACATAGATCTAGCTCCGGTCTCGCGCACAATCGGAACCAATCAACTCGTCGATGAAATGCTAGTTAAGTTCACTCATACCATCCAGATGGACTGGATGCTACCTGGCATTGCTCCGACAGGGAAACGGATTGAAGTAGCAGTAGTAGCGATTGTCCAGTTCCGTGATGGCAAGTTAGCCCATGAACACCTCTACTGGGATCAGGCGAGTGTATTGGTTCAGCTCGGCATACTTGATCCAGTTAAACTGCCCGTTGTAGGTGTTGACAGTGCGCGCAAGATATTTGACCCGAGCTTGCCCTCAAACGCACTGATCGATCGTGAAGCGATCGCGACTAAAGGCTAACGAGTGCTTGATTCGCGTCAAGGCATTTTCGATGAATTGGGGCGAACTTAAGCGATCGCAATTTGTCCGCTTCGTGAACTCGCAACTCGCGCTCATGCACGTAGTTATCAGGGTAATACTGCCCGGACAAGCCGAAACTCGTCACGAGTTCACTGCCGCTATACGTCGTAACGAAATGCGATGAAGGCTGGCAGATCGAAGGGTTGCTCAATACCCGGAAGTTAACGCTAGAACGTCAATTCTTCTGATACGACGTTGACTCCCTGATTCAGGCTCAACGTCAAGTGACCGACCTCGTTGCAGGTCTCAAAGCGAGTGGAGTAATCACTCCGATGCAAATTGATGCGAAACAACGAAATGAAACCAATCTTCATTAGGAGGACAATCATGAAACCTCAACTCATTTTCGGAGTACTAACGATCGCTACAGGATTACTCGGAGGTTCATGCACTCATCCCGCGATCGCACACAGCATTTCTTTACAGCAAACATCACCCGTTCTGATCGCAACTGCCTACACTGACTTAACCTTACCCACCTTGCGCCAAGGCGATCGCGGCAGAGATGTGCAATTGTTACAGCGCATTCTTCAAGACAATGGCTTTTTAGGAGCCGCAGGTGTGAGGTTAGGCAATCCAAGAGGGGCGATCGTTGATGGCATCTTTGGTGCGGTCACAGCGTCTGCGGTACGCGATCTCCAGCAACGATACAGAATTCCAGTTACAGGGCGAGTCAATCCAACCACCTGGGAAGTCCTGGATATGCACGAAAACCCCTATCGATTGCCGCTTCCCTGGAAACAACAGAACATTACTCAACTACAAGCCACAGGAGATTTTTAATGAACCGAAAGATTCTTTCAACCAAAATCACAATTACAACCACAATCGCAATTCTTTTCGGCGTACTCCTACTGTCCAATTTTCCATCCTTGGCTCAAGTCAGTTCACAAGTAATTCCCAGAATCGAAGTGATCGAAAGTTCTGAAGGGATTCCACCCAGCTATCGTTTAGTCATTAGCCGATCTCAGGACAATGTTTATGTTCTCTGCCCGACTGGCTTTGAGCCACAGTTAGACTATCTGCGAAATGTGAAGGCGATTCAATGTAAGCCGTTTACCAGTCCCTAGAAGTAAAAAGTGAAGGGCAACAGCATAACAACTCACACCACTTTTTTGCTTTGAACAGAGGAAAGATTTAGATGTCAAACAACAACAAAGCCATTTTAGAAGCGGCAAATGCGGCGAACGCTGCAGGCGACTATGAAGGATTCTTGTCATTCTGCACTGACGACACGAAATGGACGTTCGTAGGGGACAAGACCCTTAACGGAAAAGAAGCTGTTCGCCAATATATGGCAGAGACATACATAGAGCCGCCAAAGTTTACGGTCGCTAACTTAATCGCTGAGGGTGATTTCGTCACGTCAGTTGGCGACATCACACTGAAGGACGCAGACGGGAAGGTGGATCATTACTCGTACTGCGATGTCTGGCGCTTTCGCGGCGGCAAGATGGTCGAATTAAAGGCTTTCGTGATCAAGACCGAGTGAGATTACTAGGGACGCGGTGCGCATGAGAGGAGTGACGATGGCTATTAAGCCAGTTGATCACAAATCAGCATTTCATTGAGAATAATCTGATGATGATGCATTCAAGATTACAGCACAAGAATGATTTTGAGCATGGGAGTATACCTCAGACTGATTCTCTCCATGACTCTAACGTTAATTATGCTCTGATTGCGATCGCTCAAGAAGTCGCTGAGTTGCTGAAAAAATCCTATCTAGCACAAGCTGATGAAATCGACAGCATAGAGTTAATAGTTGGAAGCAATTTTGCTGATGATGATCAGTGGCTGAGGTAGGAAAAGCTGTCTAAGGAGACGTTGACTATACTCCGCTTAGTCGGTCTGCAGCACCTTAAACACCCCGCCCACCGCACCATATTCAAAGTTTAAATAAAGTTTGTCATGCACATGTATACACTCGCCCGCAGAACGTTTCGATACTGGATGCTCACTATCGTCGCGGTCCTCGTCAGTTCAGTTGTAAGCTTTCCCCTCCTCGCCCAGCCTTCGTTCGACACGGCTCAGCTCGACACCTTCGTCAAGGAGATGATGGACGCCTACGACGTTCCCGGCGTCGGGCTCGCGGTCGTCGAAGACGGCGAAATTAGCTACGTCCGGGGTTACGGGGTCCGTGACGTGGCCACTGGAGCACCCGTCACGCCCGACACCCAGTTCGCCATCGGTTCGACCACCAAGTCGTTCACGGCGCTTGGCATGATGCTGCTCGTTGAGGAGGATCTCGTGGACCTCGACACGCCCGTCAGGACCTACCTGCCCGAATTTAAGCTCTCCGACCCGGAGTCCACCCGCACGGCGACGGTCCGACACCTGCTCAGTCACACCACCGGCCTGGTGCGGACCGACGCCTCTACTTTCGACACGAGCGTCACCGCCGCGGACGTCATCGAGGCCGCCGCCACCACCCCGCTGGTCGGTAAACCAGGTGAAGTGTTCGTGTACAGCAACGTCAACACCATCATCGCCGGGGAGATCATCGAACGGATCACGGGAAGGTCGTGGGAAGACTTCACCCGCGAGCGCATCCTCGAGCCCTTAGGCATGACCACGGCGACGCTCTCTATAGAGGAGCTTAAACGGCAGGATAACATCGCCGTGCCGCACGTACTCGACGTGCTGAACGGACTGCAAACTGCCGACTTCCTGAACTATCGGGCCGACGCCCCGGCGGGAGCGATTAACGCAAGCGCCGCCGAGATGGCCCGTTACGTGCGCTTCCAGCTCGGCGACGGTGCACCGCTCGTGTCCCAGGCGAGCCTAATGGAGATGCACAAAGGCCAGGTTGCCGCCCCTGACTTCAGCCTGCCGGGCACCGTCGCCGCCCAAGCTCAAGCGGTGGCCGCGCGCCCGGAGGATGTGCCGCCCGCGCTCGTCACGGCCGCCGAGTACGGCTTCTATTGGGGCGTTGAGCGCTTTCTGGGGGAGAAGCTGGTGCAGCACAGCGGCAACGTGGACGGCCTGACGGCTAACGTGACCCTGCTGCCCGAAAGCCGTTCGGGCGTAGTCGTCCTCGCCAACGCCGAAGGGGCCAACATCTTTATTGAGACCGTGCGCCTGCACGTTGCCCAACTCTTGCTCGGTCGCTCCAGCCCCGACGTGAACGCCACCTTGCAAGCGCAACTCAAGGTGTTAGGTCAAGACAACGCGAGCCGAAAGGCTGATCTGGAGGCGGCCCACAGCTACCAGCCCAAACCCGGCGAGTTTATGCCTTTGGTAGGCACGTATGAGAGCCTTGCGGATCCTCAGCCGACCCAGGTGAGCGTGGTTGGTGGCCGCACCCTGATGCTCGAGTCCGGCTTTCAAGCGGTCCGCTTCTCAGTAGAACTGCTTCCGCTGGGCGGAGACCGCTTTATCGCGACCTCCCAGCCGCTGACGGGTTATGTGGTCCGCTTTGTCGAGGGTGAGGGCGGGCGCACCATCGAGCTAGAAACCCTGCTCGGCGCGCAGCCGCTGGCCGTACGGCGCGGAACAGATAATTGACCGGGTACGCGTCGGTTTGATTTTTGATGTAGAGGTTTGAAAACTGCGCGCGGAACCTAACGTTGAGAACTGAGTTGTAACGCGCTGCTGCGCTACGGCCCGTTAGTCGGCGTCGTGGGCAGCACCCTGATCTTCGCCCTCGCCCACGGCGTCAACGAGGTGTTCCCCGCGGTTCTAGTCGTTGGCCTCATCGCCGGTGAGGTGTTTCGGCGCAGCGGCTCGGTCTGGCTCGGCGTCGTCATCCACGCCGTCGTCAACCTGCCCACGGTCTTCGTGTTGGTGCTCATTAGAGCGTCCTGAACAACCAGCATCACTCGAGAGGAGTGTCTACCCGTGACTCGCTTGTTTTCAAACCATCCGCCCGATTCCGATGGACACACACACAACGCCGCGCCAACCCCGCGCGCTCGGAGGAAACCCATGCACATAGGAAAAACCTACGTCCGAAGCCTGCTCTTGCTCGGGGCACTACTGCTTGTCCTTAGCACCCGCGGGCAGTTCGCAGCCGCGCAGCCGCCCACGCCAGAGGCGACCGCGACTGCTGCGGTTGCCACCGCCGACAACGCGGTCACGCACGCCGAGAACGATCGCGTTCCCCAAGGCGCGGCCTGGACGCAGCACTACTTTCCGTCCTCGGACGGCTCTGAGGTCGAGCTGCACGCCGACATTCTGTTGCCCGAAGGACTGGCCGCAGGCGAGAAGGTGCCGGTGATTCTGGTGGTCGGGCCGTACTTGGGGCACTCCGGCCAAATAGCACTGGAAAACCACGCGCACACCGGCCCCTCCAACCGCTTCAATGACTTGATCGAAGGGGCCGACCTGTTCGGGCAGGGCTACGCCTTGGTGATGGTCGACCTGCGCGGCTTCGGCGGCTCCACTGGATGCATGGACTTTGCGGGGCCGGGTGCTCAGGCCGATATCAGGGCCGCAATCGACTGGGCCGCGACGCAGCCCTGGTCTACCGGTGCCGTCGGGATGTACGGCAAGTCCGCCGACGCCATCACCGGACTGATCGGCAACAACCTCAACCATGACGCGCTCAAGGCGGTCGTCGCGCAGGAACCCATCTGGGACATATACCGCAACTTCCGCTCGAACGGCGTCCCCCGCGCGACGATTGTCAGCATCCCCAGCATCTATAACACCGCTGCCATGCTGCCCCAGATGTCGGACGACGACGAGCGTTACCGGACGAATGCCGAGTACGAGAAGACAATCCCAGGATTATTTTGCCAATTTGACAACCTGGTCAAATACCAGATCGCCGATCCCGAGTCCGATCACTGGACGACCCGTGACCTGGCGGAGCAGGCCAAGGGCACCGACACGCCACTGTTTTTCACGCAGGGCTTCCTCGAGTGGAATAGCGAAGCCGAGGCGATAGAGGAGTTTCTCTCGAACCACCAGGGGCCGCAGCGCGGCTGGCTCGGCCCGTGGGAGCACGTGCGGGGCAACGACCGCTCTGTTATAGACGGGCGGCTGGAGATGGGCCGCGAGGGCTGGTTCGATGAGGTGATTTCCTTCTACGACCAGTACCTCAAGGGCGTCGAACCGACCGCGGCCTACCCAGCCTACGTTGTGCAGGACAGTACCGGTGCCTGGCGTGCCCAGGACACCTGGCCGGTTGTGGAGTACTCCGCCACCATCTCGCTTGGCGGCGGGTCGTATCTGGACGACGGCCTACTCGCCGACCCCGCAGCCGAGGCTCCCAACCGCTTCTTCGTCTGGTCTGCGCCGCTTGGGCAGCCAGTTCGCATTACCGGCACTCCGCGGGTATCGCTTGAGATCGAGGGCTACAGCAACGTCATGGTCGACCTCTACGACGTTGCCCCCGATGGCAGCGCCGTCATGTTCAACCAGCAGGTGGCGGTGGTGAAACCCGGCACGACAAGCTTTGAGCTGCGGTCGACAGACTGGACGCTGCCAGTCGGCCATGCGCTAGCCGTCGAGATCGGCACCATTCAGCCGGGGTTTGCGAGCGCAAACGACTGGGTCGACACGCCGTCTTACGAGACGATCATCGTCCGCGACGCGCGACTTGAACTCGCCCTAGACGACCCGGCCAATGACACACCAACGTCCGGCAACCCTGCACCGCGGCTGGATCTCTACCGGCAGCCGCCGTTCATGGAAAAGCTGTCCCCCGGCACCCCGAGCTTCACCCTGCCGACGGGAGACCGCTGACCCACATCCTATGCTGGGTTGTGCTGTACGCACGACTCAACGCCAATAGTTTCACGAAGGAATACCATGTTCGCTACAACGTATAGCCGACACTCACTCTTGACCGGGGCCGTGATGCTAGCGCATGGGGATTGAAGATCTCATCGACCTGTACAAGCCACTTCTAGAATGACGTTGAGGATAGAGCTATGGTTGAGCATAAGAACGCTAGGCTGCAACTGTTCGGGCTGTTGTGGTTAGCAGGCATGGCTGGGGTGATGACCCTGGTGTTGCTACCTTTGCCTTTGCTCCCAGAGGATGCCCCACCTGCCGCCGTGGTCAGGCTACTGATGCTGGTGCAGCCCACTGTTTTGCTGTCGGTAGCGGTCCTGACAGGTGTGCTCTTGGCTCACCGGTTAGGGCTAATGGCACCGGG
This sequence comes from Nodosilinea sp. FACHB-131, assembly GCF_014695395.1. Classification (GTDB taxonomy): domain Bacteria; phylum Cyanobacteriota; class Cyanobacteriia; order Phormidesmidales; family Phormidesmidaceae; genus Nodosilinea. The sequence goes on along the minus strand of NZ_JACJOF010000021.1, from coordinate 125,384 downwards.
GGCAGAGGCTCTGGCCGTTGGGCGATCGTGGCGGCAAGCCATGGTTCCTCAACTGTTGCCCGGTGTGGTGGGTGGGTTGATCAGCGGCGGACTACTGACGGCGATTACCCTGCTGTCTCGCCCGCTGCTGCCACCAGCCTATGGGGCGGCTGAGCCCACGCCGCTGCTAGTGCGATTTCTCTACGGCGGTATCACCGAAGAAATTCTGATCCGCTGGGGATTTATGACGCTGCTGCTATGGCTGGGCTGGCGATTTGGGCAGCAGCGCCAGGGTAAACCCCAGGCCCGATGGGTGGTAGTCGCCATTGCCGTCTCCTCCCTGGTGTTTGCCATGGCCCACTTGCCCTATGCGATCGCCCTAGGACTGCCTTTAACCCCAGCCCTAGTGGGGTTCTTGCTGATCCAAAATTCTTTGGTTGCAGGGGTTGCGGGGTATTTATTCTGGCGCTACGGGTTAGAGACCGCCATGATCGCCCACCTGACGGTTCATGCCGTGCTGGCTCTCATAGGCTGAGGCCCATGGCGGCACTGTGCTCACCGTCGAGGGCGAACGGCACACCGTTACTATGGAGGGCATCAACCCCTGCATCAATGAGATCGTTGCCGACTACCTCATCGACCTCGAAATCTTTGTAGGCGGCGATCGCTGTGTCCTCTAGACGCCCCAACGCCAAAACTAAGGATTTAGAAATTCCTATCGACAATCGTACTGTACGGAGAAACACCATGGATAAGCCCAAGTTTTTATCACCCTCGGCTATGGGGAATACATGCTGAATAAATTGCATTACTCGCACAATTTGGACACAGGTAGGAGTTGCAGCACTTGGACTGCCAACGATGCGGATTGAAATCGCGTGACTGCAATTGTTCCATGAGTTTCGCATCAGTGGCAGCAGGGACGGCTCCGTTAAAGTACCACTTGAACGAAGGAGAGATTTAGATATCAGCGAACAACAAAGCCATCTTAGAAGCGGCAAACGCAACGATTGCTGAAGGCAACTATGAAGGATTCTTGTCGTTCTGCGCCGACGACGCGGAGGCGGCTCATTTTCTTACTACGATGTCTGGCACTTTCGCGGAGGCAAGATGGTCGAATTAAAGGCTTTCGTGATCAAAACCAAGGTAACCTTTTTAGGGAGACCAGTCGCTTTACGAAGTACCTTAAGCATGGCTCAGCCGTTAGGCTAGATGGCACCTTGCCCTGTTTAATTCTATTCACCTAATTGAGATCTCTAGGCACTAGCCTGTGTCCATTTGAATCTCTTGGGTCAGTTAACGGCGTAACAGCTTGACGTGTAATAAATGCTAGTAGAGATGCTGTAAAAGCAAAGATAAGACCCATTTGATCTTGAGTAAGACTAATAACTCCAAATCCAGCTAGAAGCGCAAAAGATGCTTGAAGCAATCCTTGAAACATAACGGGTTCTTGTTGAATTCGCTTAATAATCCACATTTAGTTTTCCTCCGCTTCCAATCACTTCTATATGATTCTACTTAGCTTAAGCAGACACTTATGATGATAAAGACTACAATTAGAAACAGTATTACCCTTGCGGGTAATTTGTAGGCTCCATTCAAATCGGGCGAATGTCTAAATCTTAGAAAGATGCGGAAGTGGGATAAGCAGCGATCTAGAGTACTCAGTCTGTAGCTGTCTGAACTAAGCTACTGGCGCCACTTGCTGGTCAAAACTGTCCGAATGTCAGCCACTTGCTCCATCCCAGCAAATTCAGCGCTGGTCTATAGTCCAAACTGTGTATTAAATCGAAAACCGCTTGTCATAAGCGCATCGACTGCTGCTCCTGATCACACTCTCGCGGCGCGATGTTTTGGCTCATTTTTAGCAGCTTGATGCGCTTTAGCCTTAAATGCACCAGTTGAGGCCCTGACTTGGCTATGACACCCTGGCTTGCCACACGACAGCACTAGACCACGCCTTAAGTACTCCAAGCGCACGCTGGTCTCACGGCCGCACTCACACCGGGCACCAGCGCGAAACTCTCTAAATTCATCTCGCCACATAGACGTTACCGTCAGCAGACCAATCGGACTGACCGACTTCCAGTAGGCAAGTTTCTCCTGTAGGCGTAGATCTAGGGCCGCCTTGTGCTTTTCAGCTTGCTGCTCGGCTTGGAGCGTCAGCGCCACTGGGTCTCTCTGCCGAACAGCCTCTTCCAGCGCGGATGCCGCCACTTGCATACTCCTGGCAATCTCTCTCAGGTCTTCAAGGTCATACAAACGACGAATCGCATTAACGAGCTGCTCGTCAGATACTGTACGAGACGCACTTTTCACGCTTTTCAAGCCGTAGAAACTCAATACCTGCCGCACTCGCTCACGAGACACATCCATCGCGTCGGCAATCTCGCCATTGTTCCAGCCTTGCTGGTGCAGCTCGATGTAGCGCTTATGACGTGGCAGCGCTTCTTCAATGGGCCTAACTTTACTGGGCATTGCCACGAACTCACTCTCCTCGTTTTCTACTCTTTCCGTCACAGGATCATAGCTGCTGACAACGACGCCAATTTCTGAGGAGTAGCCGCCGTTTTATCCGCCTAGCGGGTCTCTCTCATCACGAGCTGCTCGTGGGAGTTCAGGAATGATCTGAAAGAACTGGCTGAGGGAGCTGATCCACTGATTTCTCCTACAGTGCCGGGTTAATTGTCATACGTGTAACCACCCAACTCACACACATCGACTTTCGCATGTTTCCTGGAGGTGCCGTCTGCAAATACGGCCTTGATATTGGATACGCAGGGCGTTCCAGCCACAACCGTTATACGACGAGACTCTGTAGGCTGGAGGGGCTGATCCAGGATATTTTTTCCCCTTGTGCTTTTATTGTCAATATAGAATTCGACAATTGGAATGGCAGATTCGTTGCCCAACGTAAAGTACGAGTCTTCTGCACCATTACCAAGCGTATAACCACCCAACTCACACACATCGACTTTCGCATCTTTCTTGGAGGTGCCGTCTACAAATACGGCCTTGATATTGGATACGCAAGGCGTTCCAGCCACAACCGTTACACGACGAGACTCTGTAGGCTGGAGAGGCTTATCCAGGATATTTTTTCCCCTTGTGCTTTTATTGTCAATATAGAATTCGACAATTGGAATGGCAGATTCGTTGCTCAACGTAAAGTGCGAGTCTTCGGCACTCGTTCGTGCCGAAGTGCTGCCAAAGTCCGCAGGGATCGAACAAGCAGGCGAAGACAGCGCGGCTACGGGAATTGCTAATGCCAATGCAAGTTTTGGAAGGTCCATTCCGGCACCAGAGGGTGTTTACTATACGTGTCATTTTTTCAAGATGCCATCGCACACATCGGGATGACAAACTGCTCTGGGAGCACCAGGGAGAGCCCTTGTATCAGCTGCTACAGCCGTAAATATTTAAATCTCGTAGAGCCCACAAAAACATGGCTTTGCTACTATAGGCGACTCAGTCTGTGCTTTGTGTCCTGTCTATGGTCAGGGAATGACGGTTAGTGCCGTGTCGGCAATAGAATTTCGAGACTGGCTTCAACAGCAGCCTAAGAGCTACCAGCCTTTGGAGACCTTTCGCTTCAGGCCTGTTAGTCGTCAAGAGTTGTTGACTTCCTTGCTTACGGGCTGAAGCAGTCTAGCGCAACGAACTGTCTGGCCGGTGGTCGCAGTACGTAAGAAAGAGTTTCAATCCTTGTGAGCTGTAGAAGTCCAGTGCGACGGCACCCGATCGCAGATCTTCTAGATCTTCTTACCCACCAGATGTCGATGCAGGCAGTGTATCAATTGGTGATAGCGGAGAATTGAAGCTCAAGCATTAACAACGCTTATGCATTGTCTTGAAAGGTATAAACGTTACCAGCAAATGAGTTCTCGTTCATAAGTTTCGTTTAAGCATTCTTTCGTAAGGCATAAGCACTTATTGAAAACGCTTTAACGTTACGAGTAAACGCTTAAGCAATATCAACAAACGCTTATAGGTTCTTTTGAAGAGTATAAGCATTTATTGAAAATGCTTTGACGTTACAAGCAAACGCTTGAATATTAGCTGTAGACCTTTCGAAGTTATAGGCAAACGTTTAAGCAATAGCAGCAAGTCTTAAGGCAAAACCCACCAACGACAAAGCTCTTGTCGCTAACTTTTGAGCAACAGCAGCTACGGTTCAAGCACTAAGGGGAGAGCAAGATGGTTGAGAGAACTTGTTTATACGCTCGACGTCTTGCAGGATATGCTGTCAGTCTATTTGCCGATCGCGCCTCAGCAAACTAAACACCTCGCCCTGAGCTGGGGTAATTAAAATCCCCGATCGCGAGATTGGACAAGGTCATCGCATGGCCAGTGACGTTTTTCGACGGGGCGGTGGGAAGATGCGATCGAGCTCCGTCAGATCTGAGGTGGTCAGCGTCAGGTCTAGAGCCGCGCGATTTTCTTGAATGTGGGCTGGATTGGTAGCTTTTGGAATGGCGATCATGCCCTCCTGATGGAGCAGCCATGCCAACGCCACCTGGGTCGGCGTAGCCCCATGACGGTCGGCGATCGCCTTGAGCTGAGAATTTTGAAACAGGCCCTTTTGCTCAGCCGGGGAATGCCCAACGGGGGAATAGGCCATGGTTGGAATATGGCGATCGCGGCTCCAGGGCAGCAGATCCCACTCGATGCCACGGTTCATCAAGCTATACAGCACTTGGTTGGTGACGATCTCATCGCCGCCGGGCAACGCGATCGCCTCTTCCATGTCGTTGCGATCGAAGTTGCTGACCCCATAGCTCTGGATCTTGCCGGCCTGTTTGAGAGATTGCAGCCCCGCTAGCGTCTCTGCCAGCGGTACTGCCCCCCGCCAGTGCAGCAAATAGAGGTCGAGGGAGTCGGTCTGAAGCCGTTTTAGGCTGCGATCGCAGGCCTCTACCACCCCCTGGCGAGTGGCATTGTGCGGATAGACTTTGCTGACCAAGAAAACCTCATCGCGCCGTCCGGCAATGGCTTCGCCCACCACCTTTTCCGCACCGCCCTCGCCATACATCTCTGCGGTGTCAATCAGCGTCATCCCCAAATCGAGGCCAAGGCGCAGCGCTGCCACCTCTGCCTGGCGCTGGGCATGCTTTTCGCCCATTCTCCAGGTTCCCTGTCCCAATGCAGGTACCGATTGTCCTGACGGTAAGCTCACAAGTTTCATAGTCTAGATGCTCTCAATATTGGCTGCCCCGCCTGGCTAAACCGTTCAAATATGGCCCAATCCCGAGTAAGTTTTGACCGACGGCTCAGCCAAAATCCTTACATGTCTTGTGGGATAGCCGTCTCGGCTGTCCTCCAGTCCAGGACAGCCGAGACGGCTATCCCACTAAACCATAAGCAACCCCCTAGTCAGGCTTAAACATCACCTTGATGCACTGATCTTTCTTGTGCTTAAACATTTCAAAGCCTTGCTTTGCTTCACTCAGGGGCAGGTGATGGCTTAGCACCACTGACGGATCAACATCGCCGTTCAGCACGTGTTCTACCAGTTTGGGAATGTACTTTGGACCAAACATCTGCCCCATTTTAAAGGTCAGGCCTTTGTTCATCGCTGCGCCCATCGGCATTTTGTCTACAAAGCCGCCATACACCCCCATGATGGATAGGGTGCCGCCTTTGCGACAGGCCAAGATCATTTGCCGCAGCACATGGGGGCGATCGGTTTCTAAGCGAATGGCTTGTTTAGCTTTGTCATACAATCCCTCCGGTCCCTGGCCGTGGGCTTCCATGCCAACCGCATCAATACAGGCGTCGGGACCCCGTCCTCCCGTCATTTCTTTAAGCGCTTCGAGCACGTCGACCTCTTCGTAGTTGAGCGTCTCAGCCTTGGCAAAGTCTCTGGCGAGCTGCAGGCGCTCAGGAAAGCGATCGATGCCAATGACGCGCTCGGCGCCCAGTAGATAGGCACTTAGCATGGCAAACTGACCCACCGGGCCACAGCCCCAGACCGCAACAATATCGCCGGGTTGAATCTGGCACAGGTCTGCTCCCATATAGCCGGTCGGAAAGGCGTCAGAAACAGGCAGCAGTTTTTCATCGGGAATGTCTTTGGGCACAGCGGTGGCGGTGTAGTCTGCAAAGGGGATGCGGATGTACTCAGCAAAGGAACCCGCATAACCGCCAAAGGCGTGGGAGTAGCCAAAAATGCCTGCGGTGCCATGGCCGTAGATTTTTTCTAGCATCCAACTGTTCGGGTTGGAGTTATCGCAGAGAGACCACTGCTGCTGGTTGCAGTGCCAGCAGTGACCACAGCCGATGATCGAAGAGACCACTGTGCGATCGCCTTTTTTCAGACGCTTCACTTCGGGTCCAACGTCGACAATTTCTCCCATGAACTCGTGCCCCATAATATCGCCGGGTTCCATGGTGGGGATAAACCCGTCGTAAATATGTAAATCAGAACCGCAAATGGTGGTAGAGGTTACTTTGAGAATCGCATCCCGAGGGTTGAGAATGGTGGGATCGGGCACTGTTTCCACTCGCACATCTTCCGCACCGTGCCAACAAACTGCTTTCATTGTGATTAATCCTTTGGGTGAGAGTGTCCTGATGGCTGACCTTCGTTTGTCGCAATTTCGCCTGCTTCCATTAGCATTTTGAAGCGGGCCAGATCGTCGCCAATTTGCTGTTCGGGTGATTCACCAAACAGCTTTGCCAGCAGGTCTCCAACGGCCCCACCCGGTGGGTTATAGGCTGTGACCACTTTGACTTCGGTGCCGCGGTTACCCGGGGCGGGCTTAAATTGAACAGAGCCAGCGTTGTCAACGTCTGCTCCTGGAACTGATTTCCAGGCAATCAATTCGTTGGGGCGATCGTCAATAATTTCTGCGTCCCACTCAACGGTTCCACCTAAAGGTCCTTTGGTGACCCAGTGCGATCGGCTGTCGCTGCTAACGGTCACGTCTTGAAGGTGCCTTGTAAAGCGAGGCAAGTTCTCAAGGCGACGCCAAAAGCTGTAGAGTTCCGCTGCGGGTTTATCGATCGTTACTGTCTTTTCGACTTTGATGTTTTGGCTCACAATAGTTGCTTCCTACGAGTACTTTGGTCTTAAAACCACGTTGACTCTGCCATGCGCAAGTGACCACTAGAAAAATGAGATCCAGTGCGCTGGGTTTTCCAACATGTTCAACGGATGTACCAAGCACTACCTCTCTCAATGGGCCTATCTTGGACCTTTGTCTACCTAGGCACCAACCTGAAAGATCCCGCGCTGCTTTTGTGGTTGCCAGCTGATAAAAAAGCGTGTAAGTGGTTAAATCTACGAAGTAAACTTGTAAGGTTTTACTAAAGAAAACTACCTTTCTAATTCACCTATTCGGCTCGCTAGCTAAGGTTCACCAAATCAGCATTAGGGGGCAGGTGCCTTAAGTCCTAAAACCAGTACTCACTAACGCTAGGCACAACGGTTACCGGTACTATTTGAGCAATGTTTTGGCAACTCCCCAGTGAACGACCCATTGAACTTTGCAGCCCTTTCCCCCACTACCTGCGCCGATGCCTTGGGGCGTGAGCACTGTATGGATAGGGGCATTCGAGAACTGTGGCCCCGCATTCCCCGGCTGGCTGGCCCCGCCTACACCGTTAGCTGCCCACCGGGCGATAACCTGATGCTGCACGCCGCCATTTACCGGGCTGCCCCTGGTGCGGTGATAGTGGTGCAGGCGGGTGACGCCGACTACGCCATGGCGGGGGGGAATGTCTGTGCGATCGCCCAAAATCGAGGTATTGCCGGCTTTGTGGTCGATGGCGTGATTCGCGACCTGGCCGAGGTGCGCGAGGCTCAGTTTCCGGTATTTGCGCGAGGGGTAATGCCAGTGCCGGGGAAAAAGCAGCAGTTAGGCACGCTGAACCAGGCGATCGTCTGTGGGGGAGTGCGGGTCAACCCTGGAGATATCATCGTGGCCGACGAAGAGGGTATTGTTGTGATTCCAGCGGCTCAGCAGGCGGCGGTTTGGCAGATGGCCCAGCAGCGCACCGACCAAGACGCCGCCCAATCACTAGCGGATTGGGAAACCAACCACCGTGCCAAAGTCGAGCGGATGTTGCAGGACCTAGGTTTCGAGCCGGGCGGGTAAATCCTTTCCCCACGCACCACAACATGCAACCGTGGCTTTGCCGTGGACGCTATAGGGGTATCTGCGAAATTTGATTGGCGATGGGTTCGGGATTACCTGCTGAAAGATAGGTTTCAAAAGTAAAAAATCTCAGTCCGTAGCTCTCTGCTAAAGGCGGCAGAATACTGAACTATTGGGGATGACACGCCAAGGGAGTGCTTTTGCTACCTTGCTCAGAGGCTCATCCCTTGGCTTAAGAAGCTGCCTTTGAAGGATTAACCAATGAAAACAAATTTGTTTGCTAAAACTATCGGTCTCTGTGCGATCGCACTGATTGGGCTAGCGGGTTGCGATCGCCCCAATACTGCTCAGACCGACACCGTCACCCCTGGAGAACCCGCTACTCAGACCGATGCCCCTGGCAACCAAACGCTGGATATCAGCGATGCCGCTGACCAAATCGAAGACGCCCTCGACAGTGATGAAACCCTGAGGCCGTTTGATTTAGATGCCGAAGACGAAGACAACACCATCGTGATTGAGGGCACCGTCGACGACGCAACCCAGGTGACTCTAGCCGAAGACGTGGCTAGACAAACGGCTCCAGACTTTACGCTGGTCAACCGCGTCGAAGTTAAGTAATCGACAGCCATAGTCGCGTTGGTTAGCCCCTCACCCAGCCCGCCGCCCCTCCTACAGAGAAGCGGCTTGAAATAGGGTTAGCCCCAGCAGGCCGACTAACCCCAGCAAACCGGGCAAGGTGACAAACAAGAGGTTGCGGGCATCGTTGTGCGATCGCGGCGAATCTTCAAGCAGCCTAGAGTCATTCATGGTTAAGACACCAATTAGTAAACGGTACAGCCGTTAAACGGAATGCCCCAGTCTTGCCCCAGGCTGGGGTGCAATCAGCCTTACTTCTTCAAAATTCGGTGGAGAATTTCTTGCTTGAGCCGAATCAACTCTGGGTTGGCCAGGTCGCGGGGGCGAGGCAAATTGACCGCCACATCCAGCTCAATGCGACCGTTTTGAATCACCACGACGCGATCGGCCAGCACCACCGCCTCTTCCACATCGTGGGTCACCAGCAGGGCGGTAAACCTTTGCTCTTGCCACAGGGTTTCAATCAACCGCTGCATGTCAATGCGGGTGAGGGCATCGAGGGCACCTAGGGGTTCGTCGAGCAGCAAGAGATGGGGCTGCGTCACCAAGGCTCGCGCCAGAGCCACCCGCTGCTTTTGCCCCCCCGACAGCACCGTAGTCCAGTCTTTGGCGCGGTCGTCGAGGCCCACCTGCTGCAAGGCCCAGTGGCTGCGAGGGCGCGCCTGCGCACTCAGACCCAGCGAGACGTTCTCTAAAACGTTGCGCCAGGGCAGCAGGCGCGCGTCTTGAAACATGACCCGCGCCTTGGCGTTGAGCCCCGCCAACCGCTGGCCATCGAGCTTGATCTCGCCGTGAGAAGGGTCTTCTAACCCAGCCAGCAACCGCAGCAGCGTACTCTTGCCGCAGCCGCTCTTACCGACAATGGCCACAAATTCCCCCGGCGAAATTTCCAGGGAAAAGCGATCGAGCACCGTCAGCTCACCAAAGGCCTTGGTCAGATTGTTGATCCAAATGTGGCTGCCGTAGGCGGTTTGGGTTTGAGATGAAGGGGTTTGGGTGTAGGTCATGGGAGTGGGGAGGGGGAGAGTAGGAGGGTAGGGAGTAGGAGGGTGGGGAGTGGATGGGTGGATGGGTAGATGGGTGGAAGCGTAGGTGAGTAGGGAGTGGGAGGCTAGGGAATAGGAGGGTAGGGTAGGGAGTAGGAGCGGGGGAGGTAGAGGGCTAGGCAGTAGAAAGGCTAGGAAGTGGGGCGATCAGCCAATTCATCCACCCATCTACCCATCCACCCTCCTACCCTCCTACCCTCCTACCCATCCACTCACCCACCCCTCTACTTCAAGTTCTGACTGGGGTGCCAGGCGATGGTGATCTTCTCCAGCCAGCGCACGGAGGAGTCGGCCAGCTTGCCCAGCAGGGCGTAGAGCAAAATGGCTACTACCACCACGTCGGTCTGCATAAATTCGCGAGCGTTCATGGCCATGTAGCCAATGCCGGAGCTGGCGGCAATCGTCTCGGCCACAATCAGGGTGAGCCACATGTTGCCGAGGGCATAGCGCAGCCCCACCAGCATGCTGGGCAGGGCACCGGGCAAAATAATTTGCGAAAACAGCTGGCGACGGGTGAGGCCATAGACGCGGCCCATCTCAATCAGCCCGGGGTCAATGGCGCGAATGCCGTAGAAGGTGTTGACGTAGATGGGAAACAGCACCCCCAGGGCGACCAGAAAAATGCGGGCTTCGTCGCCGATGCCAAACCACAAAATCACCAGGGGAATCATTGCCAGGTGGGGAATGTTGCGCACCATTTGAATGGAGCTATCGGCAAGCAGCTCGGCGGGGCGAGAGACACCGTTCAAAACGCCAAAAAAGAGGCCGATGCTGCCGCCGATCAAAAACCCGACCACGGCTCGCCAGGCGCTAATGGTCACATGCTTAAACAACTCGCCGCTGAGGGTGAGGCGAATGGCCGCCTGCACCACCTCGGTGGGGGCGGGCAAAATACGGCTGTTGATCACGCCAATCTGGGCTAAGACTTGCCACAGCAGGATTAGGGCGGCGGGCACGACCCAGGGAACGATGTTGTCCCAGGGTATGCCGTTGGTTAGGTCAGACAGACTATTTTTTCGTTGAATGGTTTGCATGGTTCGAGCGTCTTTAGCGTATGAGTAGCAACCGGGCCAGAAAACGGGGTGGGTTTACCCGCTAGCGTTGGGTATAGGTCTCTAGACCTGCCGTGGTGGGGCAGAGCACCTCACTGACCTCCAGTTCTTTAGGGATGGCTTTTTGGGAGTACATCCAGTCGGCGCGGTCTTGGAGGTCAGTCAGCACCTGGTCGGTGAGAGGGTGGATAGTTTCCACCTGTTTGCGGGTGCCCAGTTGATCAACCACAGGAGTGGCGAGCTCTACCGCTGCGCCGAAGGCTTTGGCGGCGACTTCGGGGTTGTTGGCGGCCCAGTCTGCTTCTTTGACAATTTCGGCAAAAGCAGCCTCAACGATCGCAGGCTTTTGGGCCAGGGTGTCTCGGTGCACCACGTAGATGCCGTAGTGGGAGGCGGCTTCGCCAGAGGCGATGGGGCGTAGGTCATGCTCGACTTCGGCGATCGCCACGTTGGGCTCCCACACTGACCAGGCATCGACATGGCCCTGGGTGACGGCGGGTAGGGCATCGGTGGGGCCGAGGTAGACCCGCTCGACCTGCTCAACGGGAACCTTGGCGTCGGTCAAAACGCGCAGTAACAGGTGCTCGCCCCAGCCGCCGCGATTGACCGCCACTTTTTTGCCCACTAGGTCTTGGGGCGACTGGATGGCCGAGTCGGCGGTGACCAAGATGGCCTCTGCCTCAGGAATAGGGGCTTGGTAGGCCAGCACACAGACCGGCGTGCCCCCCACCAATCCCGAAATACCGGGAATATCGCCCCCCGCACTGATGTCTACGGAGTTGGCGTTAAAGGCTTCGAGCACCGGGGCAAAGGCGGGGAATGGCCCCACCCATTCCACCTGAATGTTTTGCTTGGCGAGTTCGGCTTCTAATACGCCCCGCTGGCGGATGATGGGCAGTAGCCCCCAGCGCACGTAGCCAATACGAATGGTTTCGGGGGCAGCGTTGGTGGGGGCAGCGGCTGCATCGGCGGTGGATGCGGGCTGGGTGGCGGTGTTAGTCGCGGCACACCCCCCGATCGCCAGCCCGACTGCGACTACGGCGGCCAGGGTTCTGAGGCTAGATTTTTGTCGCCAAACGGGCAGGCGGTAATGGCTGTTCATACTGAAACCCCTGGGGTATAAAACTCTGGAGCAAAGGATTCTGGAGCAGACAACGCTGGAGCAGGCATCCTGGGAAGCTTCAGGTGATCGCGCAGGGTGCTGCCGCTGTAGGTCTGGCGAAAGAGCCCGCGTTGCTGCAACGCGGGCACAACCGCTGCCACAAAGTCGGTGAAGGCCCCGGGCAGGTAGGCAGGGGAAACCATGAACCCGTCGCAGGCATTGGCCTGAAATAAGGCTTCGAGCTGGTCGGCAATCTGGGTGGGGGTGCCCACGATTTGGGGAATGAGGACGCTAGCCCCGTAGCGTTGGCCAATCTCTGCCAGGGTGGTGCCCTCAATGCTGAGGTGCTGCACCAGATCCCAAATGCCGCGCATGCCCTGGATGTCTAACTTCTCCAGGGGCTTGTCGAGGGGATGCTGGGAAAAGTCGTAGTTGAGGTGGTTAGAGAGCGTCGATAGGCCCACCAGGGGGTTGACCAGATTATTGTGTTCAGCCTGCTTTTGGCGAGCGATTGCCTCCGTTTCACCCACAAAGGGCATCACCCCTAGCAAAATTTTGCACTGGTCGGGCGATCGCCCCTGGGCCTGCACCCGCCCCTTGAGATCGCTATAGAACTGCTGCGCCTGGGGTAGGGTGGGCTGAATGGCAAACACTACTTCGGCCCAACGGGCGGCAAACTCGCGCCCTCGACCCGACGCTCCGGCCTGGATCAGCACCGGCTTGCCCTGGGGGCCAGGCGGCACGTTAAGCGGCCCCCGCGACTGAAACCATTGGCCCTGATGGTGGATATAGTTCACCTTGTCGGGGTCGGCGAAATGGCCCTGCTCCCGGTCTAGCACCAGGGTATCGGTCTGCCAGCTCTCCCACAGTTGGCAGGCTACGTCTAGAAACTCATCGGCGCGATCGTAGCGCTGGTCGTGCTCCAGATGGGTTTTGACCCCGAAGTTTTGGGCCTCACCATCGTTCACTGAGGTGACGATGTTCCAGGCGACGCGGCCGTGGGTGAGGTGGTCGAGGGTGGCAAAGCTGCGGGCCACGCTGTAGGGGTGAGCATAGGTGGTGGAGACGGTGGCCCCCAGTCCCAGGTTCTGGGTGGTAGGGGCGATCGCCGCCAGCAGCGGTAGAGGATCTAGCCGCAGAGCATCCTGGTCGCCGTAGCGCACCCCCACCTCAAAGCTATGGCCGTAGCTCTCAGACACCGCCAGCCTATCAGCAAAAAACAGCAGGTCAAACTTACCCCGCTCCAACACCTGGGCAATTTGCTGATAGGCCTCGGGCCGCAGAAAGTCGAAGCGCGACTGGGGGTGCCGCCACAGCGCGTGGCTGTGGGCCACAGGCCCCGCAATCATAAATGCCGCTAGGTGGAGTTGGCGCATTGGTTCTTGACTCTGGAGTCCGGCTGAATTCCTAGGAATAAAAATCGGGGGTGGGCAGCTCCCGGTTCAGCGCCCAGTTGCCCACCGAGCGAATTTTGTAGTCGACCGGGTCGTGCAGGGTAAAGGTGCGGAGATTGCGCCAGTAGCGGTCAAAGCCGTAGTCGGCGCTAGTGGCCCGGGTGCCCATGACATCAAAGATTTTGTTGACCAGAGCTAGGCCGTTTTGGGTGACAAAGGCCTTGGCGGTAGCGATGGCCACGGCGCATTCGCCCCGTTCTTCGGCGGTGAGGGCATAGCCTTTTTCCCAGGCGGCCTGCACGAGCGCGGTGGCGCGATCGGTGAGCAGGGTGGCGGCTTCCAGGGCGATCGCCATTTCGCCGTAGTGTTGCAGGATGTAGGGGTCTTCGGTGGCCGATTCGACCTTAGACCCTGGCCAGGCTCGCGTCTGGCTGCGGGTGTAGGATCGCGCCGCCTCAAATGCCCCCTGGGCCACCCCCAGATAGATGTTGGTGAAGGTGATTTGGGTGAGACAGGAGCGAAAGGTGCGAAACACCTCATTGCCTGCGGGGGGTGCCAAAATTTCGTCGGCGTCCACCCACACGTTGGTAAAGCGAATGCTGCCGCTGTCGGTTTGCCGCTGGCCCATGTTGTTCCAGTCGCCCTGCACCTCAACCCCCTCGCGCTGGGTGGGCACGATCGCAATCCGAAAGCCCTCCACGCCGTCCTGCACGGTGCTGAGCGGAATCACATCGGAATCGACGGAGCCCGAGCAAAAGCTCTTGGTGCCGTTGATGCGAAAGCCTGCCCCATCGGGGGTAAGCGTCACCCGGCGATCGAGCGGGTTAAAGCCGTTGCACCAAAACCAGTTGTGCTGGGCGGTTTGGCTATAGTAATGGGCCGCCTGCTCGGGGTTGCCAAACACCTGGGGGGCCACCACTCCCAAATGCTGGTACGAAAACAGGTGGGCAATGGAGCTATCCACCTGGGCAAAGCGGCGGGTAATGCGCAGGGCGGTTTCCCAATCGGCCCCGAGGCCGCCGTACTGAGCTGGGATTACCAGCTTCAGTAGGTTGCTCTGGCGCAGGCGATCGCGCTCGGCCTGGGCGGTGCCCCCCTGGCGATCGCGCTCTACCGCCGTGGCGGCGAATTCATCGACCAGGGTGTCAACCCAGGCATCGATAGGGTGAGCGTTAGCTTGAATGTCGAGCTGAGGTGAGGTGAGCAGCGGCATAGATAAAGATGTTGAACAACAGACTCAATGTAGTGCCCGCCTAGACGGCCGTGAGCACAGCGGGGAGCGATCGCACCAGCCCGTCCAGCGAACTTTGCAGGCGCGCTCTTAGCTCTGGGTCGTTGAACTCAATGCCGCCCGTCTCTAACCGCTGAAACTGCGTATCGACCAGATACACGCCCTGGAGAATGTGGGTGGCACCGAGCACACCCAGCACCGGGTTGAGGGCGTAGTCGATCGCCAGCAGGTGCGCCAGGGTTCCTCCAGTAGCAATCGGCAAAACCGGCTTGCCCACCAGCGCCTTCTGGGGCAGTAGATCGAGAAAAGCCTTGAGAATGCCCGTGTAGGCGGCTTTGTAGACGGGGGTCGAAATAATTACGGCATCGGCGGCAACCACCTGGGCGGTAGCGGCATTGATCACCTCGCTGTCAAACCTGGCGTGCAGCAGCTCAGCGGCGGGCAGGTCGCGCACCAGCAAAATTTCTAGCTCAACCCCCTGATCCTGCAAAATCTTTTGGGCCTCCTCTAACACTGAGTAGGAGCGAGAAGGATGGGACGGGCTACCGGCGATCGCAACAATTTTCGTCATGGTTAAACCTCAGTAAAATTTGGACTTTGAACGTTAGAAGTTTGCCGAGCTAAAGATGACAGGTGAATGGGGGTTTAAGGTTCAAGGTTTAGGGTTTCAGGTTGGTGACCTGCCTTAAACCGGATACCTTGGGCTCTGAACCCTAAACCGCTAGAACTGTCTCATCTCCCTACCCCCCACCCCCTACTCCTTTACCCCCTTCACCGCTTCACCAAATCCAGTTCCGGCGTCAGATCTAGCTCCCCAATCAGCTGCTCCTTCAACCGCTGAAACTCCAGGCTGGTGCGGCGTCGGGGGCGGGGCAGCTCGATCGCCAGCTCGCGGTGGATGCGGCCTGGGTGGGGCCGCAGCACGATGATGCGATCGCTCAGCACCAGCGCCTCTTCGACGTCGTGGGTAACCAGCAGCAGGGTGGGATGGTCTTCCGCCCAAATATCCAGCAGGTGGTCTTGCAGCTGGGTGCGGGTAAAGGCATCGAGAGCGCTGAAGGGTTCATCGAGCAGCAGAATGCTGGGCTGGGTGACTAGGGCGCGGGCGATCGCCACCCGCTGCGCCATCCCCCCCGAAAGCTGCCGTGGCAGGGCCGTCGCAAAGTTGGTCAGATGCACCTTCTGCAACACCTGCTCCGTGCGCCACTGCTGCTCTAGCCGAGGCAAATCCTTGAGGCCAAACTGAATATTCTCAGCCACCGTCAGCCAGGGCATCAGCCGGGCCTCCTGAAAGATCAGCCCCACTTTGGGGTGCGGCGCGGTAATCACCTCCCCATCGATCAGCGCTGCTCCCAGGGTCGGAAACTCCAGCCCCGCGACAATCCGCAGCAGCGTACTTTTGCCGCACCCGCTGGTGCCCACCAGGCTGACCACTTCCCCCGGTTTGATCGCTAGATCAATGCCTTCTAGGGCTAGTAGGCCGTTGTCGAATTGCTTATGGACGTTCTCGATGTGGAGCATTGGGGGGTGGGCGGGTAGGCGGGTGGATGGGTGGATGGGTAGGCGGGTGGATGGGTAAGGGGGGAGTGAGTTGGGCAGTTGCCGGTTGAGGGACAACATTTGATGAAGGGCTAGATTCGTGGCCAGGTTGGCGCGCGATCGCAATCAGTTTGGACACATTTAGGAAAGCAGGGTGAAAACGTCAATAGCCGAACTATCCCGTAACTCCCTCACCCATCCACTCATCCACCCTCCCACTCCCCACCCCTCTACCCCGCACCATAGGAATCCTGCCAATACAGCAACCGCTGACTCACCGCCGACAACCCGGAATCGGTCAGCTTTCCGAGCAGCGCAAACAGCACAATGCTGGCGATGATCACGGCGGGGCGGCCGGTGGTTTGGCCGTCGATCAGCAGGTAGCCCAGTCCCTGGCTGGCTCCCATGAGTTCGGCGGCGACTACAAACATCCAGCCCAGCCCTAGCCCGTTGCGGAGCCCGACTAAGTAAGCCGGCAGCGTAGCGGGGAGGAATACCCGGCGGACGAGCTGTAGCTGGCTGAGGCGATAGATTTTGCCGACTTCTACCAGCTTGCGATCGACTCCCTGAATGCCGCTCATCAGGTTGAGGTAAACCGGGAAGAACACCCCCACCGCAATCAGCGTCACCTTCGAGCTTTCATAAATGCCCAGCCAGAGAATAAACAGCGGCACCCAAGCAATGGAGGGAATGTTGCGCAGGGCTTGCAGCAGCGGATCGAGGTAGGCATGGGCTGTGCGGGAGTAGCCAGTCAGCGCTCCCAGCACCGTCGCCACCAGGGTGCCAATGCCAAAGCCGAGCACGACTCGGTAAAGGGTAATGCCCACGTGGCGAAACAGCTCGCCGCTGCGAGCTATGACCAGGATGGTTTGCAACACCGTGGTTGGGGCAGGCAGCAGGTTGGGGGCCACGAGCCCAAGCCGAGAGAGCAGTTCCCAAGCCACCACTAGCGCGATCGGCAGTAGCCAGCCCTGGAGGGAGCGGGGGATGGCGCGGTGCGGTTTGGTCGAGCGGCGGGGGAGAGAGAGGGAGGACATAGGGTGGATGGGTGGGGAGTGGCAGGGTGGATGAGTGGGGGGTGATGGGGTAGCAATTTAAGTTTTGAATTTTGAATTTTAAGTTTTGAATTCGTGCTCTAAACCTGAAACTCAAAACTCAAAATTGAACGCTTAAAACTTTTTCTTCCCCTATCCACTCCTTACCCACTTTCTACCGAGTGAATCCCGGCTATGAGCTGCTGCCGTAGGCGGACAAACTCTGGCATGGTGCGCAGTTCAGTGGTGCTCATGTGATCGAGCACGTCGCGGAAGGGGTTAGGGATTTGCTGGACGATGCGGCCGGGGTGGGCGTGCATGACGACGATGCGGGTGGCCAAAATTAGGGCTTCTTCGACGTCGTGGGTGATGAAAAAGATGGTCTTTTGGGTTTGCTGCCAGATTTTGCGCAGGTGCAGCTGCATCGATTCACGGGTGAGGGCGTCGAGGGCACCGAAGGGTTCATCCATGAGCACAACGCGGGGGTTGGCGGCTAGGGTGCGGGCGATCGCGGCGCGCTGCTGCATCCCCCCAGAGAGCTGGTGGGGCAAGCGCTGGCTGGCATCGGAGAGCCCCACCAGGTCAAGATAGTGGGCCACTCGCTGTCTGAGCGTAAAGTCGGGTTCGCCCTGCATCTTGGGGCCAAAGCCCACGTTGTCGGCAATGGAGAGCCAGGGCAGCAGGTTGGGTCGCTGAAACACGACTCCCACTGCAGCATTAGGGGCACTGTGAGATTTGCCGTCGATGTAAACCGCCCCGGCGGTGGGGGGCTGGTAGCCCGCCAGCACCCGCAGCAGCGAGGTCTTGCCGCAGCCCGATGACCCTAGCACGCAGACAAAATCCCCGGCGACGAGGTCGAGGTTGATGCTTCGTAGGGCCTCGACCTGCTGAGCACCGTTGCCAAAATGTAGGTTAATATCCCGCAGAGCAACGACGACATCTTGGGACAAGGACGGGCTTTGACTAGTAGCTGGGCTGACGGTGCGGCTAGAGAACGACATGGTTGGTTGCCTTAGGACTTGAGTGTGTCGTTGCGCAGGTGTTGCTGAAAGGTGGTGATGTCGGCGGCCCGATCAATTGCCTTTTGCTTCACCAAAAAGTCGGCAGAATCTTTCAGCACATCGGCAAAGTCACCGGGCTGGTCGGGAGTGCCCAAAAACTTGGCATCGGCCTGCTCTGTGGAGGTGAGCCAGATGATGCCCTTGGAGCTGGCCAGCGATTCTTCCGGCGTCAGCCCCAGTTCTTTGGCTAGGGCCTCAGCCGCCTGATCGGGATTGGTGCGGTAAAACTCCACCGCTTCATCCAGCACGGCGATGTACTGGCGCAGCGCATCGGTATAGTTTTGGGCAAAGTCTTTGTGCACCAGGCCCACGTCGGCGGTGAGTACGCCGCGATCGGCCAAATCGGCGGAGGTGATGAGAACCTGGCCGCCATCGCTGACCAATCGGGTGAGGTGGGGCTCCCACACGTAGGCGGCATCGATGTCGCCCCGCTGCCAGGCGGCCACCAAATCCTGGGGCTGCAGGTCGAGCAGCGTGAGACTGGCCGAGTCAATGCCGTCTTGCTCCAGCAGAGCCAGCAGGCTGAAGTGGGTGGTAGAGCCAAAGGGTACCGCCACCTTCTTGCCCGCCAAATCCTTTGTGCTGGCGATGCCGTCGCGCACCGCTAGCGCCTCGGCATCGCCGATCACGTCGTGAATGAAATACACCTCGTAGGGCAACCCCTGGGAAATGCCAACGGCTACAGGCACCGACCCTGCCAGCCCAAAATCAATACCGTTAGCGGCAAAGGCGGTGTTGACATCCCGCCCCGAGTCAAAGCTGGAATACTGAACCTTGCTGCTGGGAAAGGCTTTTTCGGTCAGCCCCAGGGCCTTGGCTAACAGCTCAGCGTTGGGAATTACCTGGTAACCGATGCGAATTGTTGCCGGAGCCGCGACGCCGGAGCTACCCTCAGCATTCGCCGGATCAGCGGCGCTATCAGCCGGAGCCGTGGTAGTGGTGGGCGCGCAGCTTGCCGCAATCAGCGGCAGGCTAACACCGGCTAATCCGTAGAGAAAATGGCGTCGTTTGAGGGGCATGGCGTGTGTCCTTTTTGAGGGGTAGGGGGTGGATGGGTGAGGGGTAGGAGGGTGGATAGGTGAGGAGTAGGGGGTGGATGGGTGAGGAGCAGGGGAGTAAATTCAAAACTTAAAATTCAAAATTCAAAACTTACTCCCTACCCATCCACCCATCTACTCCCCACTCCCTACTCCCTACCCACCCAGGTCAGGTGCGATCGCATCACCCAGCGCAGCAGCCAGTCCAGCGCTACGGCAATGCCGCCCATGATGAAAATGCCGACAAAGATGACATCGCTGCGCAGGAATTTGCTGGCGTCGAGCACCATCCAGCCGATGCCAGAGACGGCAGCGACCATTTCGGCGGCGACCAGGGTGGTGTAGGCAAAGCCGATCGCCGTGCGCAGCCCGGTGAATAAATCTGGCAGCACCGAGGGAAAGATTACGTAGCGAAAGATTTGCCAGCGGTTGGCCCCCAGAGATTGGGAGCCGAGGATGCGATCGCGAGGCACTCGCTGCACTCCCGCCACCGCCGCGATGAACAGGGGCGCAAAGGCCGCTAAAAAGAGCAGAGCAATCTTCGAGGTATTCTCAATGCCCAGCCAGATTACCAGCAGGGTGTAGTAGGCCAGGGGCGGCAGGGGGCGATAGAACTCGATCAGCGGCTCAACTACGGCTCGCAGTTTGTCAAACGCTCCACAGGCCATACCCAGCGGCACCGCAATCAGCACCGCCAAAATCAGCGCTACCCCCAACCGATAGAGGCTTTCCCAAATGTGAAAGAGCAGCGGCACGCCTTTGTAGCCATTCACCACAATGTCCACAAAGGCTTTCAACACCGCCTCTGGGGTCGGCAAAAACAACGGACTCACCCAGCCCGCGTGGCTCGCCACCCACCACAACCCCAGCACCGTTGCCACCGAGGCCAGAGAAATCCAGCCGTCGCCAGCCAACCACCGCCGCCGAGTGGAGCGGGCTGAGGTGATTGAGGTTGGGGAGGCGGGGGAGATCATTGGGGTAGGGGGTGGATGGGTAAGGGGGTGGGGGAGAGAAGTGTTGAGTGTTTAGTTTTGAGTGCTTAATTCAAGGCATAAACTCAAAACTTTCTTCCTACCGGGCTGCAACTTTTTCGATAAACTGCGGGTCGACTAAGGAATCCACAACGGCATTCACGTCCGTGTTAGCGGGCACCACACCGCTCTTTTTCAGCACGTCTCCGGCGGCGGTGATGGTGTCTTTGTGGATGGTGCCAATCACGCTATTTGACAGGTCGGTGCGCTCGAGCTGTTTGGCGGCCACGTTTTTCTCTAGACCCGCGGCTTCGGCCAGAATTGATTCGAGTTCTGCCGGGTTTTCGAGCGACCACTGCCGGGCTTTTTCGTAGGTGGCTAGCACTCGTTCAACGTAGGCGGGGTGAGCGTTGGCAAACTCCTCCCGCACGTTGAGAAAGCCATAGGTGTTGAGGTCGGGGTTGCGGAAGAAGAGTTTAGAACCCTGCTCTAGCTCGGTTTTGGCCATGTGGGGGTCAAGGCCAGCCCAGGCATCGACATCGCCGCGCTCTAGGGCTGTTCTGCCGTCGGCGTGCTGCAGCTGCACGACTTCGATATCGCTCTCAGAGAGCCCGACCTGATCGAGGGCGCGCAGCAGGAAAATGTGGGGGTCGGTGCCCTTGGTGGCGGCCACCTTTTTGCCCTTCAAATCTTCGACTTTGCTGATGCCGGTATCGGCACGGGTGACTAGGGCCGTCCACTCGGGTTTGGAGTAGATATAGACTGACTTGATCGGGTTGCCGTTGGCTTTGCCCAGCAGGGCAGCGGCCCCGGCGGTAGAGCCAAAGTCAATGCTGCGGCTGTTGAGCAGTTCTAGAGCTTTGTTGCTGCCCTGGCTCTGCACCCATTCCACCTTGACGTTGTCTTTGGCCAGGTCTTCTTCTAGCCAGCCTTCGGCTTTGAGCACCAGACTGACGGGGTTGTAGTAGGCAAAATCGATTCGCACTACGCTGGGCGCGGCGGCAGCAGTAGTCCCTGAGCTGGCGGCGTCGCTGCTGGGGGAGGGTTGGGCGCAGCTATTCAGCACCGCTACACAAAAGGCGGTAGTGATGGCTAACATGCCTCGCAGCCACTGTCGCCTACCCACCCGGCTCAAGGGACGCTGTAGGGACAAAAACCGAAGGTTACGGAACCGAAGCATTGCTACACCTATACTGGGTCGAAACATGAAAGCGAAATTAGAAAATGCCAGGGCTGAAAAATAGCTAGATTTCCCGGCAGTACTTGCGGTACTTAGCGAAAGAGCTGGTCATACTCAGGGCCGACTTGCCAACCAAAAGCTTTGGTGAGTCGGTTAGAGAGGCCAAACTGGGCAGCAATTTCAGCGGCTTCGAGAATGGCGCGATCGCTCAACCCCACCGCCCTCAGCGGCTCTAGCTCCGATGGCGCCAGGTCGCGGGCGAGCTGGCTAATGGTCACCGCAAAGTCGGCCAGGGCTTGTTCACGTGGGGTCAGCTCTAACTCTTCGCGATTGGTCACCAGGTCGTCGGCAAAGGCGGCATCGCCGGTCACTTCTCGCAGCGCCGCCTTGTGGGTGGTGACGCAGGACTGGCAGTGGTTAGTGGCGGAGGAGACTACGGCAATAATTTCGCGCTCTTTGGCAGAGAGTTCGCCCTCGCCATACATCAGCTCTTTGTAATAGTTGAACCACAGCCGCAGGTGGTCAGGAATCAGCGAAAACCCTTTGAAGTAGGGATGCACCAGGCCAAGCTTTTGCCGCTGATCGGCAAAGATCGCCTGAATATCGGCGGGCAGGCTAGACTCATCGGGCACCTCTAGCCAGGAGGTCGGGTTCGCGAGAATTGGGGCGGGTGGGGTGAGGGATTGAGTCATGAGTTCTCTCCTGAAGGGGTGGGGAGTAGGGGGTAAGGGGTAAGGGTTAGGAATATTGGGTGGGGGTGGGGTAGACGCCGTTGAGGAACCAGTTGCCGGTGTCGCGCAGCTTGTAGTCGGCGGGGTCGTGAAGGGTGAAGGTGCGCAGGTCGCGCCAGTAGCGATCGAAGCCGTAGGCGGTGGCGGTGGCGCGGCTGCCGGTGACTTCAAAAATGCGGTTGGCGACCTCTAGCCCCACTTTGCTGGCAAAAGCTTTGGCGGCCCCGACTCGCACCGCTACTTCTCCCCGCTCCTCGTGGGTGAGGGCGTCGCCTTTGTCCCAGGCAGCCTGCACCTGCTGGGCGACGTTGGCGGCGAGCTGGTTGGCAGCCTCTAGCTGCACCCACAGGTCGCCGTAGTGGTGCAGAACGTAGGGGTCGAGGGTGATGCCGCTGACTCCAGAGGTAATCCAGGGGCGGCTTTTGGCCTGGGTATATTGGCGGGCGGCTGCAAGGGCGGCTTCGGCAATGCCCAGGTAGACGTGAGTTTTGCCAAGCTGGGCCACGGGGCCGGGCAGGGTGGCAAAGGCCCCTTCGGGATCGGGGGCGGGGCCATAGATTTCGTCGGGTGCCACCCATACGTTATTGAAACTGAGGCTGTTGCTGGCGGTGCGGCGCTGGCCAACATTGTCCCAGTCGTCTTGGATGGTAACGCCGTCGCGATCGCTCGGAATCGCCAAAAACAGAGGCAGCTCCACGCTGTCCTGCACCGCCGAAAATACCCAGCGCTCGGCGGCGGGAATGCCAGTGCCAAACCCCTTTTCGCCATTTAGCCGAAAGCCCTCGCCGTCGGGGGTGAGCTTGAGCCGCTCGTCACGGGTGTTGATGGCGTTGCCCCAAAACCACTGGTGCTGGGCGGTACCGCGATAGTCGCGCTCTTTTTGCGCCACGGTGCCCAGAGAGTGGGCCAGGGTGACGAGACCGATGTGGTTGACGTAGAGCTGGCCAATGGAGCCATCGGCCTTGGAGAGTTCTTTGACCACCTGATACAGGGTGACTAAATCGGCCCCGGCCCCGCCGTATTCCTGGGGCACAACCAGGGACAGCAGGCCGAGGTCTCGCAGGCGAGACACTTCGTGGGTGGGAATGCCGGCGGTGCGATCGCGCTCCACGGCACTGGCCGCTAGCTCCTGAGCCAGGGCCGCAGCGGTGGCGAGAATGCTGGATTGGTCGAGGCGTTCGAGGACGGGCATGGGGGTTAGGGGGTTAGGGGGTGGATGGGTAGGCGAGTAGGGGGTGGATGGGTAGGGGGTAGAGGGTGGATGGGTTAAGCGAGTAAGCAACTCATCCACTCATCTACTCATCCACCCATCCACTCCCCACCTAGCTGGCTGGAGCAGGCACCTTATCGTTGGCCATGATTTCGCCGAGCGGGCTGACGTAGCGGCTGGGGGCTGCTGTGGGCAGGTTCTCCAGGGGCAGTTTGGGGAATACGAGTTCGGCGAAGCGGTAGGCTTCTTCGAGGTGGGGGTAGCCGGAGAAGATGAAGGTGTCGATGCCCAGGTCGATGTATTCCTGCATGCGTTGGGCGACGGTGTCGGGGTCGCCGACTAGGGCGGTGCCGGCTCCGCCGCGCACCAGGCCGACGCCGGCCCAGAGGTTGGGGCTAATTTCGAGGCTGTCGCGGCGGCCGCCGTGGAGGGCGACCATGCGGCGCTGGCCTTCGGAGTCGGCGTGGGCCAGGGCTTTTTGGGCGGCGGCGATGGTGTCGTCATCCAGGTAGCGAATCAGGTCGTTGGCGGCATCCCAGGCTTGGGCGGTGGTTTCGCGCACGATGACGTGGAGGCGAATGCCGAAGCGCAGGGTGCGCCCGTGGGCTTCAGCCAGCTGGCGCACTTCGGCGATTTTTTCGGCCACCTGGGCGGGGGGTTCGCCCCAGGTGAGGTACAGGTCGACGTGCTTGGCGGCAATTTCTTTTGCGATCGGTGAGGAACCCCCGAAATACAGCGGCGGATAGGGGTCTTGCACCGGGGGAAACAGCAGCTTTGAACCTTTCACCGTCAGGTGCTTGCCCTCAAAATCCACCACCTGCTGCTGCATGACGCCGCGCCACACTTCGAGAAACTCATCGGTGAGTTCGTAGCGCCCCTGCTTGTCGAGGTGCAGGCCATCGGCGGCCAGCTCGTAGGGGTCGCCGCCGGTGACAACGTTGACCAGCAGTCGGCCCTTGGAGATGCGATCGAAGGTTGCGGCCATGCGGGCGGCCATGCCGGGGGAGCTGATGCCGGGGCGAATCGCCACCAAAAACTTCATGCGCTTAGTGACGGCAATCAGCGATGCGGCGGTAATCCAGGCGTCTTCGCAGGATTTGCCGGTGGGCAGCAGCGCCCCGGCGTAGCCCAACTGATCGATCGCACCGGCTAGCTGCTGTAGATAGTCGGCGGTGATGGCGCGACCCCCCACAGCGGTGCCCAGGTAGCGGCCATCGCCGTGGGTCGGTATAAACCAGTGAATGTCGAGGCTCATAGCAGTGAAAAACGCAGAGAGAACAACGAAGAGAAAAGACGTAGGAGAGAGTCAGAAGCGCATGCGCAGTGTTTGAGCTGTATCGGCCCTACGTCAAGCTTTAGTGCCTTGGTTAGGCATTACCTAGCCGTTCCAAATGACGGTGGATACATCAATTTCTTTGGGTATCAGCTGTAGGTCATAGAAGGTGTCAGCGATGTCTTGCTGGTAGGTCACCACCTCGTCGGTGATGGGCTGAATGCCGTAGCCGCGCCGACTTTCCACCAGATCCAGCACGTCGGTGGGAATCCCCAGCTCGTTGGACAAAAACTTAGAGACCTCAGCGGGGTTTTCTTTGGCAAAGGTGCTGATGGTTTCGGCCTCTTCTAAAACCGCCTTGAGTACGTCAGGCTGGCTATCAGCAAAGGATTTAGTGGCGAGGTAGAAGCCTCGATTCCGGGCGATGCCTTTGCCGTCGCGCAGAGTTCTGGCTCCCAACTGCTTTTCTGCTGCCCCCTGGAAGGGATCCCAGATCACCCAGGCATCGACGCTATTTTGCTCAAAGGCCGAGCGGGCATCGCCGGGGGGCAGGTAGGCCGTCTCGATGTCGCTGTACTGCAAACCCGCTTCTTCTAAGGCTTTGACCAGCAGGTAGTGGACGTTGGAACCCTTATTGAGGGCCACCTTTTTGCCCTTCAGCTCGGCGACGGTCTGAATCGGCGAGTCTTTCTGCACGAGGATGGCTTCGGCCAGCGAACCGACGTCTTCCCAGGCGACATAGACCAGGGGAGCGTCGGCAGCCTGGGCAAAGATCGGCGGGGTTTCACCCGTGTAGGCAACGTCAATGCTGCCCACGTTGAGGGCTTCGAGCATTTGGGGGCCAGCGGCAAACTCGTTCCAGGTGATGGGGAAGGCCTCGGCCTCAAAGCGCTTTTCGAGGAGTTTTTGGTTCTTGAGCAGGTTCAGCACGGTCGATGACTTTTGGTAGCCCACCCGTAGCTGCTTGGTGGCAGCGGGGGCAGCACCACCGGCACCGGCTTGGGTCGCCCCAGTCTGGGCTTGGGGTGTAGACTCGCTGCTGCAAGCTCCCACTGCACCGGCCAGGGCCATACCCCCTAAGAACAGGCTGCCCTGACGCAGAAATCGGCGGCGGGAAGCCAACCCTCGCAGCGTTGAGGGTTGCGCCTGGCTATGGGAGTGGTTATAGCGACGCACAATCTGCAAAGCTTTTTCAAACTCCGGCTTTTCAAAATTCATGAATGGGCTCAACTTTGGTGAATGGCGATGGGGAGTTAGGCGAGGAGGTTGGCAGCAGGGCGCTTTAGCCGGGCCGAGGCCGCTGAGCTGGGGGTCCAAATCACGTCTTGCACGCGCACCGCTTTGGGAATTAGCTCTAGCTCGTAGAAGGCGTCGGCAATGCGCTGCTGCTCTGCGATCGCCTCCGTCTGCACCGGGTCAAAGATCCAGCTGCGGCGGCGGGTGACCACATCTAAAATCTCCGGCTCTAGGCCGGTAATGGGAGCTAGCACCTCCACCACTTCGGCGGGGCTGTTGTCGGCCCACTGGGCAACTTCAGCGGTATCTTCGAGCAGGGCCACCAGCAGTGCTTCGTTGTCGGCCACGAAGGCTTTGGAGGCCAGGAAAAACTCTCGGTTAGGGGCTAGCCCTTCCCCGGTGGTCAGGGTGCGCGCCCCTGCCTGCTTTTCTGAAGCCGCGTAGAAGGGGTCCCAAATGCCCCAGGCATCGATGTTGTTTTGCTCAAAGGCAGAGCGGGCATCGGCGGGGGTGAGGTTCACCGGCTCAATGTCTGACCAGGCCAGCCCGGCTTTTTTCAGCGCCTGCACCACCAAAAAGTGACCGCTGGAGCCGCGCTGAAAGCCCACTTTTTTGCCCTTGAGATCGGCCAGGGTTTGCACCGGCGAATCGGCTTGCACCACAACGGCCGAGCTTTTGGGCCGGGGTGCACCGCTACCCACATAGAAAAAGGGCGTATCCGCCGCTTGGGCAAAAACCGGGGGGGCATCGCCGGTGCGGCCAATGTCGATGCTGCCCACGTTGAGAGCTTCCAGCAGGGGCGGCCCCGACTGAAACTCAATCCACTCGACGCGCGTACCAAAGGCCTTCAGCCGTTCCTCTAGTCCGCCCCGCGCTTTAATCAAAATAAATGGGTCAAACTTTTGGTGGCCAATGCGCAGCACCTTGGCCTTGGCGCTGGTGGCGGTGGCCTGGGGTTCAGTGCTGGTGGTGGGGTCGCTGCTACAGGCGGTGACCGCTGCACTCAGCCCCATGCCGCTGGCAAATAAATAGGCAAACGACTTTAGCGACTGTCGCCGAGTAAGCCCCCAAGCTGGGCGATGCTGTGCCATGGCTGTGCCTCCACAAATGATCCTTCCTGGCACAGACCTGACCTTGCAGCAATTGCTTAAGGTCGGTACTAAACCAGAAAACTACGGTAAGTCGGTAGAAATACCGCTGTTTGCTGGCGCAGTATGACATGCGGGTTAAATGAAGTTCAAGTAAACTCAGTTACAAATGAAATTTAAGTTCATTCAATATTTTGGTCAAGGGGTTGGACTGATGGGTACAGACCTTTAGGTGAAAGGCATGGTTGGCAAGAGGCTTATCGCGCTTGAGCTATGCCGAATGTGGATGTATTGCCGCCGTTGATTTAGTTAGGACACGTCACCTGTCCCAGCTAGTGAACGCATGCTATATCGGCGAGAAGCCGCGCGACTTCAGGAAGATGATTGAGGAGCATCCCGGCTCAAGGGGCAAGGTGAAGCGGTAAGCCGTCTTGAAAGACGAGCATTTCACCGGGCTGGATGGGAGTCCAGGCCTCGTTATCGGTGAGGGAGGTGGTGGCGATCACGGCGACGCGATCGCTGGGTGTGGTCAGCTCTTGAAAATCTACCGTAATGTCTTCGTCAATCAAGTGGGCCGCCGCAAAGGGGGCCTGGCGCACGATGTAGCAGAGCTTGGTGGAGCAGTGGGCAAAGCAGTGTTCGCCATCCGACAACAGATAGTTGAAAATGCCGTGGGGGGCGATCGCGGCCGTGATCTCTCGCAGGGCCAGGTACAGGTCTTGAATGGGGGGCTTGCGATCGGGGAACCGCTGCCGAATGTGGTTGAGCATGAGGCAAAAAGCCTGCTCG
This sequence comes from Nodosilinea sp. FACHB-131, assembly GCF_014695395.1. GTDB lineage: Bacteria > Cyanobacteriota > Cyanobacteriia > Phormidesmidales > Phormidesmidaceae > Nodosilinea. The sequence goes on along the minus strand of NZ_JACJOF010000021.1, from coordinate 97,693 downwards.
CTGTCAGTTTGCCCCACCGCGCGGTAGATGCCCTGGTGGTCAAAGGGCAGCGTCGGCAGGTCGCCGTTGTGGGCAAACACCCAGTAGCGCCCCCACAGTTCTCGCTTGAAGGGGTGGCAGTTTTCTAGCTTGACTGGCCCAATGGTGGCCTTACGAATGTGGGCGATCACATTCATCGATTTGATCGGGTATTGCCGAATGAAGGCGGCCACGGGCGATGAGCTAGACGGGTTGTCGTCGAGAAAAACGCGGCAGCCTAGGCCTTCAAAAAAGGCAATGCCCCAGCCGTCTTTGTGGTCGTCGGTTTTGCCCCCCCGCGCACAGAACCCCTCAAAGGAGAAGCAAATATCCGTGGGCACATTGCAATTCATCCCCAACAGCTGGCACATAATGACGTATCTTCACGAGTCTTTCAGTAGCTCTAAGGCTACCTCCGTTACCTCTGCGATCGATACATCATCGACAAACGATGCCCTGTGATGGCACTGACCTCCTGTGCAATTGACGCTGCAAACGGGGCAGTGTTGGTGGGGCTAATCGACCTGCTCCAGCAGCCGGTACTCTCTAATCAGCTGCCTAGCCAAGGTTTTGTAGCCCATTTGATCAAACAAAATCACGATCTTATCGCCCTCGTAGCGCATCACAGTACCCTCACCCCACGTTCGGTGAGCCACGCGACTATTCAGTGCGAAGGGCTGCCAGGCACCCTCGTCTTCGACCACGATGCCTGCCTGACAGTTGTCGCAAAAGCCGCAGGGCTGATCGCGCGTCTCCCCGAAATAGTTGAGCAAATATCCGCGGCGGCAGTCGCGCAGTTCAGCATAGCCGCGCATCATTTCTAGGCGCGATCGCACGTGGTTTTGATGCCGCTCTTGGGCCTCAACAGCAGCCTGAGAGGCTTCCTCCACGTCCGACAACTCACGGGCAACCACTTCACCCGTAGGTAGGGTCTCGACAGTATCCACCGCCTCTAAATGGCTGAGGGCAGCGGCCACCTTGGTTCGAGAAAGATTGGTTTTAGCCTGCAAATCCTGCCGCTTGATCGGGGCATCTTGCTCCTGAAGCACGGTGGCTACCTGGGTCACCTGCTCCACATCCACCTGGCCACCACTGGCCAAAAAGCGGCGAATATTTAAGTCGTCGGGGCAGTAGAACAGCAGCGCAAAGGCTTTTTCACCATCGCGCCCCGCCCGCCCAATCTCCTGGTAGTAGGAATCGACGGAATCGCTAATGTTGTGGTGAATCACAAAGCGCACATTGGGCTTGTCGATGCCCATGCCAAAGGCGGTAGTGGCGACCATGACCTCGGCCTCGTCGTTCATAAAAGCGGCCTGGGCCTGCTCGCGATCGCCAGCTTTCATGCCGGCGTGGTAGGCGATCGCGGCCACACCAGCTTCCTCCAGCGCCTCAGCTAGGGCCTCGGTGTTTTTGCGGGTGGCCGCATAGACAATGCCCGGTTTTTTAGCGCGCACCACCTGGTCGATTAAGGCTTCGGTCTTCTCGGCTTCGGTTTCAAAGCGCCGCACCTCTAGCCAAATGTTGGGTCGGTCAAACCCCTGCACCAGCACCTGAGCATCTCGCATGGCCAGGTGTTTGACAATTTCTTCTCGCACCGCCGGGGCAGCCGTAGCCGTCAGGGCCAATACCCTGGGGTGACCGAGGTCATCGATTATTGCGCCGAGTCTGAGGTAGTCGGGCCGAAAGTCGTGGCCCCACTCGCTAATGCAGTGAGCTTCGTCAACTACAAACAGCGAGGGCTTGGCCGCCCGTAAACGGTCTAGGGTTTCGGGATTGTTGAACTGTTCGGGGGCTAGAAAGATGAACTCTAGCTCGTCGTCGGCCAGCGACTCAAAGGCTGCCTCTCGTCGAGAGGCGCTCAGGGTAGAGTTGACCGCGGCGGCTTCGCCCACTTCCTGGTCGGCGATCGCGTCTACCTGGTCGCGCTGGAGCGCCACGAGGGGCGAGATCACGACGGTGCAGCCAGAAATCATTGCCCCCGCTAGCTGGTAGATGGCCGATTTACCCGACCCGGTGGGCATGACCGCTAAGACATCGTGCCCCTTAATCAGGGCGGCGATCGCCTCCTCTTGCCCCTCTCGCAGCTCTGCATAACCGAGCTTTGCCTGCGCTGTCTGACGAATCTTTTTCCTAGACACCGATTTTGATGGTTGAGCCATGCGGCTTGAAACCTGCTGGTAAAAATAGTTGAGCCGCTATTTAGCTAGCCATCGCCACTTCAAAGCTGCTGTTTTTAGCTTCTTTTGATCGAAGTGGCAACGGTCATAGAAGGCCTTGGTGCCTGTGTCAACCGCTAACGCGATTGCGATCCGCGTTGGGCTGAGATCACAGCGTTTTAGTCAATCTCGCCAATGGCCTTGCTGACATCAGCCGGGATTTCAAACTCTTCGTCAGACAGCCGGTCTAGGGTTGCGCAGACATTCTCATCGGCCCCCTGTTGCTTGGCATGGTCGACCACGTCTTGCTTGCTAGCGGGATAGTCTATCCCCTTCAAAAACTTCTGTACCTGGATCGGATTAACTTTAGCCATGTTTCCCTGTCTTTAAGTAGCAGCTGTCCTCAACCTAATGCCCGCTACGCTAGATTTTCCTCTGCCCCAGGTAGAACCTCCCCTCTGGCTATGGCATCGCTCGGCATAGATGGCAAAAGCAGGAATTATTAAGCGCGCCAGTGTCACCCAGGCGAAGCTGGGCAGGTCTGACGCGCCTGAATGCTGTCGGTTTCCTTTCAACTAGGACGCGACGGCCACCAGTCCGTTGTAGGCCGCAGAATCACCTTTGAGGGCGGTGCTGTGGGTTCCGCTGGGGCTGATGGGCAGGTCGCCAACCACGGTAACCCGCTGCACGCGGCGGGGGTAGTCGCCGTAGTCTGCGATCGCATAGTGCTGGGTGGCCCGGTTATCCCAAAAGGCGACATCGCCCAGTCGCCACTGCCAGCGCACGGTGTTTTCTGGGCGGGTAACGTAGCTTTGCAGAGTGCGCAGCAGATCCTCCGACTCGGCCTGAGAAAGCCCCTGAAAACGGCGCACAAACCCCCCGAGCACCAGCGATCGCTCCCCCGACTCGGGGTGAATGCGCACGACTGGGTGGCGAGTTTCAAACACCGTCGATTCAAATATCGCGCGGTTGTGCTTAAAAAAGTCAGATAGATTCGCGGCCCCAGTGCTGTAGTCGTAGGCGTTGCTGTGAATCGCCCAGAGCTGATCGGCCAAGGCGCGCAGCGGTGCAGGCAAATCTTGATAGGCGGTGACCGTATTGGCCCAAATGGTATCACCGCCCACAGGCGGCAATTCTACCGCCCGTAAAATTGAGCCCAGGGGTGGGCGATCGACGAAGGTGACATCGGTATGCCAGTAGTTGGCGTAGAGATGGTTTTGACCATAGTGCAGGTCGAGCACCTCGGGACGCTGCTCTAGGGGGGGCAGGGTTGGGTGGGCGGCGGTGAGGGGGCCAAACCGACGAGCAAAGGCGATTTGCCCCTCTGAGTCGAGCCGCTGCTGGTCGCGGAAGAAAATGACCTTGTGCTCTACTAGGGCCCGTCGCACGGCTTGAATGGTGTCGTCGTTGAGGGTCTCGCTGAGGTCCAGGCCAAAAATTTCAGCGCCAATGCGCCCGGCAATAGGACGCAGGTTGAGAGATAGAAAGCTCATAGCAAGGGGATTGTGAACAACTCGCCGCTAGCACCCACAGATTGAATTGGCCGGATTGGCCACGATCAGCGGTTACGGCGAACCGAGTATGCCACAGGCTATAGAGAACGTAAATTAAGTGAATTACAATTGCAAATAAACTACATTTTGCATAGGCTGCTCTATGTCATTCTCCAATTCTTCTCCTGCGATCGCCATCATTGGGGCTGGCTTTAGCGGGTCTCTGGTAGCGACTCACCTGCTCAAAACAGCCAACCGCCCCCTCGTTGTCAAACTGGTGGAGCGTCGTTCGGAGGTGGGCAAAGGGGTGGCCTACAGCACCACAACCAACGGCCACCTGTTGAATGTTTCGGCAGGGAAGATAAGTGCTTTTCCCGATGAACCAGGCCATCTGCTGCGCTGGCTCAACTACAACCGCAGCGCTTTGACCGGCTTTTTGCCCGAAGACTTTGACGCCAGCACCTTTATTCCCCGACAGGTTTTTGGCCTCTATATCCAATCCATTCTGGAGGAGGCCGAGGCGTCGGCCCCCAGCAATGTGCGGCTAGAGCGGGTAGAAGACGAGGCGGTGGCGATCGCGCCCCAGGGTCAAGGAGCGGTAGTGTCGTTGGCCAGTGGGCAAAGTTTTGCCGCCGACCGAGTGGTGCTGGCCATGGGCAATGCTCCGGCAGGGGTCGAAGCTGACGGCGGGCCCGCCTACCTGCGCCACGCCTGGGCGGCGAATGCCCTCGATGGCCTGGCCCCCGAGGCGCCGGTGCTGCTGGTGGGCACCGGGCTCACCATGGTGGATATGGTGGTGTCGCTGCGCGATCGCCGCCACCGTGGCCCCATCTACGCCCTGTCGCGGCGCGGGCTGGCCCCGTTGCCGCACCAGTCAACCAGGTCCTACCCAGCCTTTTTGACCCCCGATACCGCTCCGACCACCCTGCGCGGCCTGACCCAGCGGCTGCGGCGCGAGGTAGAAACGGCCCAGGCCTACGGCTACGACTGGCGATCGGTGATCGACTCGCTGCGCCCCATTACCCAGGAGCTTTGGCAGCAACTCCCCCGCCCTGAGCAGCGACGGTTTTTGCGCCACCTCAGCCCCTACTGGGATGTGCACCGCCACCGGATTGCGCCAACGATTGGCGAGATGCTCAAAACCCTGCAGCAATTTGGGCAGTTGACGATCGCCGCTGGGCGCATTCTGGGTTACCAAGCCATCCCTGACGGCGTGGCCGTTACCTTTCGTCGTCGCGGCTCTCAAGTGGAGGAGGCGCTCCAGGTGAGCCGCGTGGTCAACTGCACGGGGGTGCAGGCCGACTACCGGCGATCGCTCCAGCCCCTAATCACCAGCCTGCGCCAGCAGCAGCTCATTCGCCCCTGCGATCTGGGCTTGGGCATCGATACCACCGCCGACGGGGCTGTGCTCGATGCCCAGGGTCGTCGTTCTGCCCTGCTTTACACCCTCGGCACCCCCCGCAAGGGTCAGCTTTGGGAATCCATTGCCGTGCCGGAGCTGCGGGAGCAGGCTCAGCTGCTCGCCTCGACGGTGCTGCAATCGCTGCCGGTGCGGGTGCGTCCGCTGCCCACTCGGGTCTACGCCACTCCCCAACGCGTGGCCTTTGCCCAAGACTGCGGCGAACCTGCCCCGGTGCTGCCCCAGTCCACCCTGGTGTTTCGCCAGTTGTTTGACTCAGAGTCAAGCACCTACACCTATTTAATTGCCGATAGCCAAACCCAAGCAGCCGCCCTAGTCGATGCCGTGCTGGAGCGGAGCGATCGCGACCTGCAAATTCTCCAAGACCTGGGGTTGACCCTGCGCTACTGCCTCGAAACCCACATCCACGCCGACCACATTACGGGGGCGGGCAAGCTCAGGCAGCAGACCGGTTGTCAGGTATTAGTACCCCAAAACGCCGCCGCTCGCTCCGCTGACCACAGTTTGGCCGACGGTGAAATTCTCACCCTGGGGGCAGTGCGCATAGAGGCGATCGCTACCCCAGGGCACACCAATAATCACTTGGCCTACCTGGTCAACAACACCCACCTACTCACGGGCGATGCCCTGCTGATTCGCGGCTGTGGCCGCACTGACCTGCAGTCGGGCGATGCCGGTACCCTTTATGACACTGTGATTCAGCGGCTCTTTACCCTGCCCGACACCACCCTGGTCTACCCCGCCCACGACTACCAGGGCCGTACGGTTTCTACCATTGGCGAAGAGAGACGACTGAATCCCCGGTTTACCGATGGTCAAGGGCCAGCTGCGGGCTATCGCACCCGCGACCAGTTCATCACTCTGATGGCCCACCTGGGCCTGAGTTATCCCAAAAAGATCAATCAGGCCGTGCCCGCTAACGAGCACTGCGGCGATTTCATTCCTCCCAACGATCTAGAAACCAACTCAGATGCTCAGGCAGAACGCGATCAAACGGAGCAAAACCTGACCACCAATGCCGAAATTTTTGAGAGCTACTTCGCTATGTATATTTGAGCGCTGGGATAAAGCATCCAGACACAATGTCGAGGCTTGTAGCACCAACAACAATTGTTACCAAGCCTTACAAAGCACCCTATAGCTAGTAGGTAAAAGATCAATTAATTGTGATTGCAGAAACAAATAAATGACGATTTGGAGGATTTTTTGTAGTTGCAGAAACAACGGTGATCGCTAAATTTTTTGTAACAAAGTAACCTTCTAATTTGCTATATAAATAACTCAGGTTGGTTTTGCGAGCAGCCTTTGCTAATCAGAGTTGGCGAAGAGTTGCTGCGTTTATTTCACAGGCTTTGTCTGACAATCAATATAAGTGCAGGCTAAAGTCGGCACGCTAGGCTTTGCTGGGCATTTAGTATGCCTAATTTTGCACGAGCCTAGCTGAGACAGTTCAGTCATGGCCTTTGAGCGACGAAACCAATCCATTTACGTATTGATGAAATCAGTCTTTAGGAGACTCATGTTATGGCTTTTGATGTCTTTTCTAAGGTAGTTTCCCAAGCCGATAGCCGAGGTTCTTACCTTAGTGACGCTCAGGTTGATGCGTTGATTAACCTGGTCAAAGACGGCAATAAGCGCGTCGATGCTGTTAACCGCATTACCAGCAATTCGTCAGCCATTGTCGCGAGTGCCGCTCGCGAATTGTTTGCTGAGCAGCCTCAGCTCACTGCTCCCGGCGGCAACGCCTATACAAACCGGCGGGCAGCAGCCTGCCTGCGCGATTTAGAAATTATTTTGCGCTACGTAACCTACGCTATTTTCGCCGGTGATGCCAGCGTTCTAGAGGATCGCGCCCTCAATGGTCTGCGTGAAACCTACGTGGCTTTAGGTACCCCTGGCGCTTCGGTAGCAGCCGGCATCGAAAAACTCAAAGAAGCTTCCATTCGCATTGTTAGCGACCCCGCCAACATCACCCAGGGCGATTGCAGCTCGCTTGTTTCTGAATTGTCGGGATATTTTGATCGGGCGGCGGCGGCGGTAGTCTAGTGCTTCACCCAGCAAAAGTGACAGGTTACGGGCCAGGTTTTAGGTACAAAGCGTGAGGCATGCCATGAGCCTTAATCTTCTACACCTTTTGCCCCAGGCGCTCAAATCTAGCTTGCCACGATCAAATTCTGTTTTACCCCTTCACTTATTTACGTTTGAGGTAATCTTTCCATGACAAAAACACCCTTAACCGAGGCGATCAACACCGCTGATTCCCAGGGGCGGTTCTTGAGCAGTGCCGAGTTTCAGGTGGCCTTTGGCCGTTTTCGCCAGGCTGAAAATACCCTGGCGGCAGCTAAAACCTTAGCCAGCAAAGCCGATAGCCTAGCCCAGGCTGCTGCTAATGCGGTGTACCAAAAATTTCCCTACACCAACCAATTGCAGGGGCCGAACTACGCCGCTGACGATCGCGGCAAAGCCAAGTGCGTGCGCGACATCGGCTACTATCTGCGCATCATTAGCTATGGCCTGATCGTAGGTGGCACCGGCCCCATCGATGATTATCTGGTGGCTGGGCTAGCTGAAATCAACAGCACCTTTGAGCTATCGCCCAGCTGGTACATTGAGGCTTTGAAACACATCAAAGCCAATCACGGGCTCAGTGGCGACCCTGCCGTAGAGGTCAATACCTACATTGACTACGTCATTAATGCCCTCAGCTAGGGCATTAATTTAGGCGGCGGGCTCTCCTACCCAAACGCCTGTTTAACAACCAATCTAAATGCGTCAAACAATCATTTGTGTAGCATTCTGACCTGGCCCTGATCTTTATGGGTCTGCGGTCAAAGTCAGGTGCTACACAGGTGATTTTTTTGTTGGGTGGGGGTAGCAGATGCCCATGATTAACTCGAAGCTTCCCGGCCTGCTATAAACAATAAAGACGGCGATGGAGCTCGCCAAAACCGCCCTAGGCTATTGATGCTGAAAGGGCTGATGGCTCCTACTTATTCCGGCTTGGGGCGGAAGGGTAGGGGCTGTGGAGTCTTTGAACCAATGCCCCAGGCCACGTAACCGATTCAACCTGGGCGTGGCGACATGTTAGAAAGCGTGATCTGGATTTTGCTGATGGGCTTTTTCGTTGGGCAAATTGCTCGACGACTAAAGCTCCCCGCCCTGGTGGGTATGGTGCTGGCGGGTATTTTGCTTGGTCCCCAGCTGGGCAATGTGATTAGCCCGGAGGTGTTGGCCGCCGCAGACGGGCTGCGCACCATTGCCGTCATGGTGATTTTGATGAAGGCGGGGCTGGGCCTCGATTGCGAAAAGCTGGCCCAGCAGGGGTCGGTAGCGCTGCGGCTGGGTTTTTTGCCCGCCGCCTGTGAAGCGATCGCTATTGCTATCGCCGCTATGGGGCTATTTCACTTTGATTTTGCCACCGGGCTATTGCTGGGCTGCGTGCTGGGGGCCGAGTCACCGGCAGTGATTGTACCCGCCATGCTGCGGCTCAAGAGCCTGGGCTGGGGAGTCAAGAAAGGCATTCCCGACGCGATTTTGACGGGCAGCGCCCTCTCGAATGTGCTGCTGCTGCTGTTGTTTAGCCTGCTGCTGGCATTTCTGACCCAGAGCGCGATCGCGGTTACCCTACCCGGCGGTGTTATCCTGAGTCCGCTTCAGCTATTGCCGATGCAGATTGTTGCTCAGATTGCCGTGGGGGCATTGCTGGGGTGGCTGACGGCCCGCCTGCTGGTTTCGCTGCTGGCTCAGCAAAACTGGACTCAAAATGCGGTGCAGGATGCTCTGGTGGCAGCGAGCTTTGCCCTGTTGCTGGTGGTGATAGCAGGCGTTTTTCCAGTGTTTTCTGGCTACTTAGCGGTAGTGACCGCTGGATTTTTTCTAATTGAACTCGATGCCCCACTAGCGCGACGACTGCGGGGCGGCTTCGACAGCCTGTGGACGATCGCTGAAATCATCCTGTTTGTACTGCTCGGGGCGAGCATTCAGCTCAGCGTGCTGCAAGATACTCTGCTGGTCGGTCTGCTGGTGCTGGCGATTGGTATTCTCGTGGGGCGATCGCTGGGCTGGTATCTGTCTACCCTGGGCAGCAACTGGACCGGTCAGGAGCGGCTATTTTTGCTGCCGGCCAACTCGGCCAAGGCAACAGTGCAGGCGGCGATCGGCGCGATTCCGTTGGCTCAGGGCATCGAGGGCGGCGAGATCATTTTGGCGCTGTCGGCCCTCTCAATTTTGGTAACGGCTCCGCTGGGGGCCTGGGCGATTCCTATCTTTGCGCCCAAACTGCTGACTCGCGGTGAGGTCGACCCGACGAAGGTAGCGGTGGCCCGCGAGATTACCCTGCTGGCCGCGGTGGATACGTCGCCGCTGGCGATAGGGGTGCTGACCAAAGCTGCCGAACTCGCCCGCCGCAGCGATGCCGACGTGGTAGTGCTGCACGTGACGCGAGTTGACGATCCAGCGGCAGTGGAAGAACTGCGCCAGCGGACGAAGCAGTGTTTAGCCGACATTCGCCATCGGTTTATCACCACTTCAGGCCCAGTGCCGGAGGAGATCGTGCGGGTTGCCCAGGAGTGTGGCGCGGCTGAAATTGTCGTGGGCAAGCGCGGCGATCGCACCTTAGACAAAGTGCTGGTGGGGTCAGTTTCTCAAGCGGTGTTAGAGACCAGTCTGCTGCCGGTAGTTGTAGTTGCAGATGACGCCCTTGTACCGAATTAGCGTTGGAGTTTTCCTCCGAATTGGGTTCACCCCATAGAAAGATAACCCTACCGATCTCGGTCGTTACAGTGGGGCCAGACTCTCAAAAAAGCGAAATGTTGCCTCAGGATTGCCTATGAGAGGTCTGTAAGTTCTGGTGCCCGAATGAGTTCTCCCTAAATCACCTTGTAAGTGAGAAGTCGTCCCTAAATTTCTTCCCTTTTCACTGGCACTTGCGAATTTTCGTAGGGCAAGGAGCAACGGTTTTCTACACTCGATTGCCGCTCAGGGTTGGCTCAGAACGACGGCTAGCTGACTGGATAAAAACTTGGGTTCAGCGCAGGGTATACCGCCTTCGTAATCAATTCGTAACTAATCAAAAGGAGCAGCATCCATGACCATTACCCCCGATCAAATTCCCGCCCAACATCAAGAGCGCACCCCTGCTCTAGAGACAGAAATGGTGCCCAGACCGCAGTATGACGACCCTAACTATAAGGGCAGCGGCAAACTACAAGATAAAGTTGCCCTAATCACGGGCGGCGACAGCGGGATTGGCCGTTCCGTAGCGGTTCATTACGCTAAAGAAGGAGCCCATGTCGCTATTGTCTATCTTGATGAACACGACGACGCTAAAGAGACCCAGCGGGCTGTGGAAGACTACGGCCGCCGCTGCTTGCTAATTCCAGGTGATATTCGCGGCGAAGATTTTTGTCGTGAAGCCGTGCAGAAAACTATCGACGAGTTTGGCAAGCTTGATATTTTGGTCAACAATGCGGCGGTGCAATACCAAGAGCCCAGCCTTGACGAGATCGATGCGGCCCGACTGGGAGATGTTTTTGCCACTAACATCTTTTCCATGTTCTACTTTGCTAAAGCGGCTACTCCCCACATGAAGCCGGGCAGCTCGATCATTAACACTACGTCGGTCAATGCCTACAAAGGCAACCCTAGCCTGCTGAGCTATTCCACCACCAAGGGGGCGATTTTGGCCTTCACCCGCTCCCTGGCTACTCCTATGTTGGAAAAGGGCATTCGCGTCAACGGTGTTGCCCCCGGCCCAATCTGGACGCCGTTTATCCCCGACGCCTTTTCGGAGGATGATGTCGCCAATTTTGGCAAACAGGTACCGATGCAGCGGCCTGGACAACCCAAGGAAGTCGCGCCTAGCTTTGTCTTCTTGGCCTCTGAAGATGCGTCCTACATGGCGGGTCAGGTGCTGCACCCCAACGGCGGCGTCGTTGTTAACGGGTAAGGCAACGCCGGTAGCTAATCAAATTTAAGCCCTAGGGAGAGGCTGCGATCGCGGCCTCTCCCTTTATAGTGGCTTGGTTAACCGCTAGTACTCGACCAAACTGATTGTGACAGGCTTGGGCCGTATAGGGTTCCGGGTTTATGGTGTCGGGTTTAAGGCAGATCATAGACCTGAGACCTTGAACCTTAGACCCTCACTAACCTGTCACCTTGGGTTGGGCAGACTGCTGGGCTGGGTGAGAAATTGAGGCAAAAGCTATGGCTAATATTCCTGTTGAACCGGGTATCGACAGTACGCTAGGGCTGCTGCGCGACGGCTACAAGTTTATTGGCAACCGGTGCGATCGCATGGGAACCGATGTTTTCCAAACCCGGCTGCGGCTGCAAAAAACCATCTGCATGCGGGGCGCAGCGGCGGCGGAATTGTTTTACGACAACGACAAATTTTTTCGAAAAAAGGCTGCCCCTCCGCGGGTCAAAAAAACCCTCCTGGGCGAAGGCGGTGTGCAGAGTCTAGACGGAGCCAGCCACCGCCAGCGCAAACAGATCTTCATGGGGTTGATGACCCCTGAGCGACTACAGCAGCTCAGCGATCTCACTCTGCACCACTGTCGTCAGTACGCCCAGTCGTGGCAGCAGCAAGATCAGGTCGTGCTGTTTGAGCAAATCAATGAAATTCTCTGTCGGGCCGTCTGCGCCTGGTCGGGGGTGCCCCTCCCCGAAACTGACGTCGCTCGGCGCACCTTAGAACTGGCTGCCATAATTGACGGTGTGGGTGGCTTGGGGTTGAGATATTTGCGGGGTGTTCAAGCCCGCCAGCGGGTCGAAGCCTGGATCGCAGAGGTGATTGAGCAGGTGCGCTCTCAGCAGCTTCAGGTGCCTGAGCAGACGGCAACGGCAGCCTTTGCCCTCCACCGCGACGCCAACGGCAACCTATTGGACACCGCCGTTGCCGCAGTAGATTTGATCAATGTGCTACGACCTACCGTGGCCATTGGTCGCTACGTCGTTTTTGCCGCTTTAGCCCTGCACCAGCACCCTCACTGTTACTCAAAACTCAAAGACCAGGAGCCTAACTACACCACCCTATTCATCCAAGAAGTGCGGCGGTTTTACCCTTTCTTCCCCTTTGCAGCAGCGCGCACTTGTGAAGAGTTTGATTGGCAAGAGTATCACTTTCCTAAAAACACTTTGGTATTGCTAGACCTCTATGGCACCAACCACGATGCTAAGCACTGGCAAGAGCCCGAGCGGTTTTGGCCAGAACGGTTTAGCCAATGGCAAGAAAGTGCCTTTGACTTTATTCCTCAAGGGGGCGGAAACTATAACGAAAACCACCGCTGTGCGGGAGAATGGCTGACGATCCAGCTGATGGAGCAGGTTCTAAATTTCTTAGTCAATGAGCTTGAGTACGACGTGCCGCCGCAAAATTTAGAAGTCACATTGTCGAGACTGCCGACGCTGCCGGAAAGTGGCTTTGTGATGGAGAACGTCAGGGTCAGGGGCTAGGGGCGATCGCAAAGGGTAGGGGGCGATCGCTCCGTGCCCATAGCCTAAACTACCGCTTTCATAGTTCTAGACCTATTTATCTCTCTTCAGAGTGTTTCCAGCTCCACCAGAAGAGTGATTTTTTCCTGCGTGGCAAGAAATTATCATTGATGGTGTGATGGGCTTTAGTTATCTGTCTAAAGGACCATCTTGAGTTTTTCTTTTTGAAGGGATCGCTATGCAAGGCAATTGCTTAACAGCAATTCCCAGTTTTGTCGCTGAGCAACTGGATTATGATGCGCTTCAGCCTCGCTTTTCACTAATTGCTAAACCGCCGCTGCCCCAGATGCGAGTTTCTGTGATTGTGCCGGTTCGCAATGAAGCAGAAATGCTGCCCAAGACGCTGCAAGCCCTGGCAGATCAGATCGATTTTGAGGGCAATTGCCTAGACGCTAGAAGCTACGAAGTGATCGTCTTGGCCAACAACTGCACTGACGCTTCAGCGGCGATCGCCCGCCAGTTTGCCCAACAGCATCCCCAGTTTCAGCTGCATGTGGTGGAACAGACTCTGCCACCAGAGACAGCTCACATCGGGCAAGTGCGCCGCATGTTGATGGATGAAGCCCATCGACGGCTCAAAGGGCTGGGGCAGCGCCGCAGCATTATTGCCTCTACTGATGGCGACAGCCAGGTCGATCGCCAGTGGATTGCGGCCATGCGGTACGAAATTGCCCAAGGAGCTGACGCCGTGGGCGGACGCACGGTTACCCACAGAGCTGAACGGGCGGCGCTGGATCGGGCGACTAAAACCTCTTACCTGCGCTTTGTGGGGTATCGGTATCTGGTCAAGCAGCTCGAAGATTATCTCGATCCTGACCCCTTTGATCGGGCGCCCCGGCACTACCAGTTTTTCGGCGCTAACTTTGCGGTCACCCACGAGACGTACGCCTTAGCAGGGGGCATGCCCCTGGTGCCCACCTCTGAGGATGTGGCGTTTCACCAGGCAATCGTCAAAGTCGGGGCCAAGGTGCGCCACAGCATGTTGATGCGGGTGACTACCTCGGCGCGCCACAAGGGTCGGGCGGCTTTGGGCCTAGCCGATCGCCTCAGCCAGTTTCAGACCCTGGGGCAGCGACAGCAGTCTTTTTTGGTGGCATCGGCGGCCGAAGTCAGGGCAAAACTGTTGGTTCGGCGCGATCTGCGCCGCTGCTGGGTGCAGGCTACCAGTGGTCATCTGCGTGCGCTGGCACCCCAACGCTTGGCCCAGCTGGCGAACCGACTGACGGTGCCTCTAACCGAGCTCCACGAGGCGATTGAGCAGTCAGTAACCTTTGGGGAACTGGTGCAGCGGGTCGAGCATTGTCAGCAGACAATGGGCATGTGGCAACAGCAGTGGATGGCAGTGCCGATCGAAATGGCGATCGCCGATCTGCGTCTCTGTCTTCACCAGCAGCGCCAGCAGGCCCTAGCTACTGACGCTCGTAGAGGTCTAGGCGGTAGTCGGCCGTGCGCTGACTGAACACAGCGTTGAGCGGTGCGATCGCTGCAAAGTCTTGAAAAGCATTGTGCACATCGTCACCCCGCAGCGGGTAGCTGGGGGCGTCATGCAGCCAGTGCACCAGCAGCAAATGCCCACCGGGCTCCAGCGACTCGTAAATGCGCCGTTGGGCCCTGAGCAGATCGGCTTGGCACCAGTAGTAGCCCACCTCCGACAGCAAGACTAAATCAAAGCTGTTGTCGGGATACTCGTGGGGCACATTCATTAGCTGAAAGCGCACCTGGGGGAGGTGCTGGCAACGCTCTATGGCCCGCTTCTGAGCCAGGGCAGAAATCTCTACCGACAGCAGCGCATCGCAGCGGGGGGCCAGCTGCTCGGTGAGCACACCAATCGAGCCGCCAATTTCAAAGGCCGAGCTGTAGCGCGGTTTGGGCAGAGCCGCCAGGGTAGCGGCGTATTTAGCCGCTTCGTAGTCGCTGGTCTCAAACCGCCAGGGGTCGGGGTCGGCTTGGTAAAGAGCGTCAAAAAAATCGGCGGCGAGAGATTGCTCGGTCATGAAGTCTGCTCTAAATAAATTTCCCAGGGGTTAAGAAAGTTGGCAATCAGCTCAGGCAACAGGCGAAACCCGGTGGGGTCATCTGCAATCAGATCGGTCGTTTGGGAGCGGTAGCAGTGAATTGCCTGTCGCTTTAACTCAACCTGAGCGGACACATCGAGCCGCCGGGCCCGATAGCCCTCGGCTAGGGGCTGGCGCTGGCGGGGGTCCCAATCCCAAATGGGGTATTCGAGGCAGCGAGGCGGTTGGGGAAGGCTGGCGATCGCCCCCTGCATCAACTGCCAGCTAGCCCGATGGTCGCGGTGAGGGTCAAATTGATAGGGCACAAAAATTGTTTGGGGAGCTGTCTGGCGCAGATAGATTTGGCACAGCTCCAGGGCCGTTTGGGCGGCCGCTGTCGGAGGGCGATCGCTGGGGGGAGACAGATGGGGTACCTCCCCATCGGGCAAGTTCAAAAACATGACGCAGTCAGCAGTTACCTGAAGCAACGCCAGGGCGGCCAGGGTTTCGGCCTGACGCACCTGCCGCAGTCGTGGGGGCGGATACTGTTGCGATCGCGGATGGGAACGCGTGCCGTCGCTGATCACCAGCACATACACTGGGCAACCCCTGGCCCGCAGCTGGGCAATAGCACCGCCACAGCCCAGGGTTTCGTCGTCGGGGTGCGGGGCGACCACCAGCACTGGAGCGTTGAGGGCAGACGCTCGCAGCGGTAGGGCCGCTGCCGCAAAAGGCGATGGGATCGGTGAACAGTCTAGGCTCACCATAGGCGATCGGCGGGAGTCGTTTGCGCCAGAGCATAACCCCCTACCCCTGCTAAAGCCGCGTCAAAGGCGGGCTGCCGCAGGTATAGAGTCAAATCGCGGATTACCCGCTCCATTGCGTGGGGCGACAGCAGCCCTCGGGTGCCCACCGAGCGCTGGCACAGCTGCATGGTGTCCATACAAATTTGCTCGATGGCGGTGCGCATCATGTTGGCGTAGGCCACCAGCCGCGCCTGGTGAGGATGAGTTACATCGGGGGTGCCGCCAAACTGCACGTCGTAGTCAGCCAGGCGATCGGCGGCGCCACGCAGCCAGAGATTGCCGCTCTCCAGGGCGATCGCCATCTGGCCCAGGCGCTCTTGCTGATAGGGATGTTCGGTGCGCTGCCCACCCTGCAAGTACTGCCGCGTCAGGTCAAACAGCGCCTCAGCCCCACCCAGCTGCACTGCCGCAAAGCGCACCACGCCAGCAGTGAGCCACGGCTGCCGCAGATAATCACCCGGCTGGCCGATCAGCGACTCAGCCCCCAGCTCTACGCCGCTAAAGTCAATTTTGTAGCTGGCGGTGGCCCGCATGCCCATGGGCTGCCACCAGTCGCGATCGCAGCGCGTTTTCACCTCGTCCATAGGCACAATGCACATTTGCCACGACCCGTCGGGCAGCTTGCCGTTTACAAAGGGGCGCTCCACATAGCCGCCCCCCGAGCAAAATGTCTTGGCCCCTTCCAATCGGTAGCGGTTGGGGCCACTAGGCACTAGGTGCAGGCCCTCGGCATCTTCAGCATTCCAAACCCCAAACAGCCTGTACTGATCCCGCGCCTCTCGGCCATAGCGCTCGATTTGCTCCGCTGTGCCAAAAGTCTGAATCAGCTGTAGCGCATTGACATGGCCTTCGTATACCCGCCCGATCGCCAAGTTGCCCCGACCAATGTGCTTGAGCAGCCGCAGCAGATCGTGAGTCGTAGCAGCCTCAATGCCAAGGCCGCAGCCGCCTAAGGTTGGGCGCAGCGGGGCAGCCAAAAACCCTGCCCTGGCCAACTGCTCAAACTCGTCCGCCGGAAACGCCCCCGGCTGATCGACCGCTGCGGCTTGGGCCATAAAGTCGTCGGCCATCTGCACAGCCGATTGCAGCAGATCGGCGATCGCAGGCTTGGGCGCTAACGGCAGGGTTAAGAGTTCAGCAGTAATAGGAACACCTCCTGAGATAGGTATTGTGAATAAGTAGGACGTTTAGGGTCAGGACGCTTGACCTGACTCATCTTTAAGATATTGGGAATGCTCCTAAGAATGACAGATGCCTGATCTGCATCCCTCTACCCTTCGAGGTATTTGAAAGGTAGCGAAACCCTTGTACTGAGGGCCATCAGAACATGCACGGGGGTCGCTAAAAAACTGTTAACTCAATCACTAATAGCCTGAAATAGGCTGCTAAATTGACCCCAACAAATTCTGTAGAACGAACGAATCGAACTTCACAGACTGGTTCAACAATACACCAAAGTAACCCAAGCTGCCCTTAAAACAGCTTGAGTTACCGTGGATCGCGACTACAACCAGCGCTACAGCGCAGTCATTACCTTCAAAAATTCCTCAGCTAGGCACGATGTCGATGCACTTTTCTGACGAAACAGCACCCCGGCTAAGAAGTAGATTCTTTCTGAGAAAAATGCCTGACGGCGGCGTTGAAGTTCTGCAATGGTATTTCTAACCTTAGGCTCCGAACTGTAGTAGCCAAACTTTAGGGGGGTGACCATAAAATCGACCACATCATAACCAAGTTTCGTAGCGTGGTTAATCGTGTCAACGGGGTTTGAATAGGCTGAAATCATCAGCATCACCTGCTCACAGCCCAGCGTCAAGAGCTGATTAGTAATACCCGCTCCATCAGCACCACCGTGCAGGGACGGCATATACAACTGGTTGTCTGGAGCTGGCAGGTAAGGCGGATTTGCGATCAGGTAGCGCGCTTTTTCTGGAGAGCTACTAAAGAAGCAGGTGTTGTGAACTTGATAATAGGGTGCTAGACCATACTGCTCGATTCTAAGCTTTGCCAACTGATAAGAATCTGCATTTAGCTCATATCCTTGGATCGTTCCACTAAAAGCGCTTCTGAGCAAAGCTTGAATTACGGGGCTGCCGTCGCCGGAACCAAATTCAAAGATGGTGTCTGCTGAAGTGCTTTGAGATAGCACCATCTTTTCTAGACACTGAGCATAAAATTGAGATTCTTCTGGGCAGAAAAATACTTGGTTAGGAGACTTAACCTCGATCGCAGCATCAGAGGCTAACACAGTTTTATTCATGGCAAGAAAATAATGAGGTGAAGAGTAGATCGAAGCGTTAGGCTAGAGAAATTTTTGGCAAAGGAGCAGTTGCCTGTTTAATGCACCGAATAATTGCATCGCCAGCCCGGTCTCCAATGAATTTTTCTTGGGCATAGCCCAGCAAAATTTCCCAGGCATTGTCGGCGTACTGCTCCGCTAGGGGAAGCGCTACGTCTTGCAGCATCCACAAACCGTGGCGCTCATCTTCGCGAATATGCAATTCCCAGTACCCCGATGACTCTTCGCTGAGATTCAATCTCTGAGCCGCCATCAGATAGTCAGTGTAAATGGAGGGGCCAACAATCTCGAAGTAGGTGAGCCCACCGTTATAGCGTAGGAAATAGCGCTTGCATTCGGTCAGCAAAAAGTTGTGGTTAATGCTGGCCAGCAGTTGCCAAGGGGCGAGGTAAAAATACCCTTCTGCTTTGGTGTTCAGGCTCATTTCGGCCATCATTTTGGCAAAAAAGGTAGAGTGTTTGCGGGCCAAACGACCGTTGCCATACTCTTCCATCAAAACGCGGATCAGCATAGCCTGCACTTCGTTGCTCGCCCCGCCCAAGATGCGAGACATGCGGCTAGCTTCTACTAAACCGTCTAAGGAAGCGATCGCTAGCAAACGTCGATAGCCCTCTCGATCTAGATCTTCTCGCAGGAAGCGTCTGTTTTCGGTAACGGGTGGGTTTAGATCCGCCTCATACCAATCGCGCAGGGTCTGCTCTACATTCTGTTGCTGAAGAGATTTGACATCTATCTGCCCCAGTTCCCAGGCTTGCCAGACCGACTCGATGCGATCGCGCACCCACTGCAAATATAAAGAGCGCTCGTTCTTATAGTGAGATAAGTCGTCGTACCAAAAAAGATTGAGGCGATTAATTCGGTATAAAACGCGCTGCAAAAACCGATGGGCAGAGTCATTTCCAGGCTCAGAAGAATCCCCGTATGCCAGGGGAAGCGCTGCTGAAATCGCAGTTTCTAGCTCTTGGGTACAATCAGGGACTTGAGTAACCTGTTGATCAAGATTTTCCAGGCTTAGCAGCTGGATAAGCTGCTCTTCTGCCGCAACAAAGTTGAAATCTTCGACTGTTGAGGAGCCATGTCTTTCGTTTTCTATCCTCAAGTCGCGATTATTTATAACGGAAAACATGGATCTCCTTAGGAATCTCTTCTTGTAAACTAACTTTAACGATTAACTAAAAATAACTTATCCATCTCTAGGCAGAACCTCTGTTTCGTTCGGTTTGGTTCCTCCTTTGCATAACATGGAGGCGTTTTTCCTGCAAAATCCTTCTCTAAAATTGAGATATTATTTGTTCTTTATGCTAAAGCTTTGAGGGTTGAGACATTCTCAACCCTCAAAGCCCAGGAATTTAAACCCAAGAATACTTGGCAATTCAACCCTTGCCAGCCGAACCTCGCTATCCTCCCCTTATTAGTAAAGAAAAGACAAGTACTAAAAGGCCAACTTAATGCCTCACTCTTATCAATCGTCAGATTTTCTTAAAGTCCAGGCTAAGGTTTTGCGAGGAGCCTCCTTCAAAGCTTCAGTTAACGCCTCATTGGAGTCAAACTGGAGTTGCGATAGGTAGGAAGCATCAACCCTAACCGTAAACTTGTCGCAGGAAAATGGCCAGGGCGTGACGCACAAATCGCCGGAATCTAGCTCATAAATGCTGTAGCGACTACCGTCGGGGCCATTGGTGATTTCAAGCCAACGGCCGGCTGCGGGTATCTGGCGCTGGGACAAAATCAGTGATAGGCGATCGCACCATCGCATATAGGTATAGGCCTGTTCAGCGTCCTCTTTAGTGATCTCAAGCTCGGCCTGCCACTGGGCCTGGCGCTGGCGCTGTTCCTTTAAAAACTCCGCCATCTCTGGGTCCTCTTCTCCCTTAGCTTGGTTTAGAAAGCAAAGGTGCATAGAGATCAACATCGCTACCCAGCGGCCTTGATACAGCGCTTCATCGGCATGTTTTTTAAGTTTGTCAATGGGCGATTCTTTGTCGAGGGTGAAGTCTAGCGGTGCTCCCGCCTCGGTTAACTCGTTGCCCTCCCACTCTTTTTCGAGGTGGTCGTGGTGAGCGATCGCGGCAATGGTTTCGTAGAGGCGATAGGTTTTTTTGCTAAGGTCCCAATAACCGGCAATTTGAGCTGCTAAAAGTGCGTGGGCGCGGTGATAAATAATTTCCCAGCCATCGTTTTGAAGATTGACGATCATAGAGCTTGGTTTCGAAAAATTAAAGTGAGTATGGCTAGCGATGCCGAGAGTGTTGATGCAAAAAATAGCTGGGGCTAAGGTTCACCCATTCAGCAGATATCCAGACGGACCGTTGCAGGTTAACTCCGTCTGGATACTAGTTTTAATGACTTGCTTTGCAAAAGCTAGATTCTAGCTTTTGGGCTGGTTGGGAGCAAGGCGATCCACAGTGTTAGCGGCACCATTAACTGCGCCTCGAGCGTTTTCAGCGGCATTGTCAGCAGCGCGCTGGGTCGACTTACCAATATTTTTGACAGCTTCCTTAGCCGACTGACCGACGTCTTGAGCAGCGTCGCCGTACCGCTGAGGAATGGGCTTATCAATGTTTTCCTGAATCCGCTGCTCAGCTTGACGAATCATGCGATCGGCTTTGGCATCAGCCCCACTGGTATCCATATCGGTATCTTTATGAGGATACATACCCTCGTTGCTGGCCGTGGCTGGGTTGTTAGTGCTGCCAGAGCTGTTGCCGGTCGGCAAAGCGGCTTGAGCGGTGCCGCAGGCGGTTGTCGTCAGCACAACTAGGCCAGCTAAAAAGACAACTATCCACTGGCGCAAGGCGTTGGGATTGAAAATGCGTTTTAGGGTTTGCATAAGTAATGCTCCTTTGAAGAACTAAATTTGAACAGTTTGTAATTTTTAAGGAAAAGGCCATCAATAAAATCTTCCTTGACCTCTTAGCAGTGAGCCACAAGGTAATCCCTGCTGAGAGGCTGGTTCAAAAGCTTTGCCTGTGTAGCAAAAGATTGGAAAGCTACAATCAACACCCTTTGAACTAGCCTCTCAAATCGAGGAAGATCGGCCTGTTCGCAAATTTCAGCGAATCAAGCGGCCCTACATTTGGTTCTGTAGCGACTGCTTGGTTTCCTTAAAGCGCATGCCCAGCTGCTGCTGCTCTTCGCTCGACAGGTTCTTGCGAATGGCGGCGAACATGGTGCTTTCTTCTTGGCGGGTGTGGTCGCCAATCATAGCCTTGAGCTCCTTGAGCTTAGCCATAAACTCATCGCCGGTCGAAGGCATAGCTTTGAGTTCATTCAGAATGGTTTCTATTTCAGCCGTCTCGTCAAAGAGCTCTTGGGTATCGTCCCCATAGAACGGTTGCACGGCAGGGTAAACCACGGCTTCTTCGGCCTTGGCATGCACCACCAAGTCTTTATACAGTTGGCCAAACAAGGCTTTAATCTGGTCGGCGTTGTCTGCGTTTCTGATTTCGCTGATCAGGGTCCTGGCCTTCTGGTGATCCATGAAGATCAGATCCATGACATCGGCGGATTCTTTGTCGGAGGTTTGAGTAGTGGCACTGCCCACAACGCCAGTGGCGGCGGCAACCGCGTCTTGCACCCGAGCCCACAGGCCCTGCTTGGGCTCTTGACCGGTGAGCTCTAGGGTACCTAGATACTCAAGCATGCCCTTGAGCTGCTCCTGGTGGGCACGGTTCTCGAAGTTGACGGTGTTGAGGGGGGCGATCGCCGCCTCAATATCCTGGCCAACGACCTGAGCCGCTTTGTGAACCACCAGACCCGACATGACCTGGCCATGCTTCAGCAGCTCATGCTGGGCAATTTTCTCGTACATGCTCAACCTAGAGCTGGCGAGGGTGCTTTTTGCCTGGCTGACAAACTCTTGCACGGTGGGTTTGGGCTCAGCCTGGATACCGTACTGAGTAATAGCCGTTTCAACAATATCTAGATTTTTTTGGTCGTCTTCGAGCATGTCTTCCAGCCGCTTGCGCAGGTGGTCATCGCTGCACTGGCTGAGAAACTGCTGCTCGCTGTCAATAATCAAATTTTGGATAGCCCTGATATCGGCTAGCTTTTCTGCGATCGCAGTGCGCTTTTGATCATTAAGTGTAGCAGGCATTATGGAGGGGCTCCATCCGAGAAGTCGCTCACAGTCTAAGAGTTCTAATCCAAGGTGATATCTGCCGATAGGGCTGATTAGCTCTGAATTTTACTGGCGCTATCTATTCCTCTAGGCGCAGCTCTACATCCTCTTCAGACGGAATAGAGACAATCCTAAATTTAGCCAGAGTAGAGCTAGCCAAGAAAAAGTACCCAATTGCTTTATTTTGGCGGCTACATTTATAGAAAAAGCTGCCCTTGCCCCTGTTTTGTGGAGGTAAGAGCAGCTTTTGCTGCAATGAAATCTGCGAGCTAGTGGGTTACCGACACCTGGCTAACATCGACCTCACGGGTGCCATCTAGATGATTGGCGATATCCACAATGCGGTCTAAAGCCGCGCTATCTACCGAGCCAGCCAAGCAGAGGGCACTGCCGTGCTGGATCAGAGTTAGCGAGTCGATAGATGCTAGATCGGATTGCTGGTCAAGGGTTTGAGCCAGCCGGCGCACCAGCCCAAAGGAGTCGTATTCCCCTTCTAGGCCCATGCACTCAGGCGGCGGCGGCGGTGTGTGCATACCCGCCTTCTCTCGCAGTTCATCGTCGTAGGTGTTGGTGAGACCTGGGGTCATGGGGCTGTGCGATGAGGCCCCGTGGGCCGGGCCATCATCGCAGTGGTCAAAGTCGATTTTATTGTGCCAAGTCATAATTCAAAACAGGTTACTAAAGGATAATTAAGGTACTGCAACTGATCTGCCTAAGCTGATCATCGTTTGCTTCCGTAGCCTTGTCCTCAACCTTGTTTTCAATCGACACAAAACTCTTTCAATTGGGATAATTGAGAGTAGTTATTGACCTATACCAGCCACAGACTTAAACCGATCTTTCAACCAATTGCCAGCTTCTTTAAGGTTGTAAGATAAGGGTTCTTGCACACTGAGAAACACCCGAGCACAGTTACGCCCCGGCATACCCGAAATCGAGCCGCCTGGATGGGTACCTGCCCCGGTTAAAAACAGTCCCTCAATTGGGGTTTGGTAGTTAGCCAGCTCAGGTAGCGGACGGAAGAACACCATCTGATCGAGGGTCATGTCGATGTGATAGTGGTTGCCCTTGCGCACCCCGATGCGCTGGGTTAGCTCAGCCGGGCTTTCGACCCGTCGAGCGATGATCGACTGCTTGAGGTTGGGGGTGTAGTCGGCCAGCTTATCGAGCACGCGATCGGCAACCTTGTTCTTCAGCTCATCCGTCCAGCCAGTGCCGAATAGCCCGGTGCCTTCAGCGCCTTTGACTTCGTAGGGGGCGAAAAACTCAATCCACAGGGTGTGCTGGCCTGGAGGTGCCATCGTTGGATCCATCACGGTGGGAACCACCACGTACAGTGAGGGGTCGTGGTCAGGAATCAACCCCTGCATAGGCATGGTGTGGGCTGTTTCGACCTGGTTCACCGTGTCGGCAATTAATACGGAGCCAATCAGATACTCGTCCTGGTGATTGTAGGCCTCGAAGCGGGGCATTTCTGACAGGGCACAGTCAATTTTCAGAATGCCTTCGTTGTTGTTGACAATGCGGCGATCGAGCCGTTCGCTTAGTTCAGGGGCAAAGGACTGGGCATCGGCGGCGGGCACCAAGTCTTGAAAGACTCGCTGGGCATCGATATTTGAGATCACCCCTTTGGTGGCACGGTACTCTTGCCCATCGGCTACGCGCACTCCCTCAACCCGCCCTTCGGCGTTAATCAAAAGTCGCTCTACCGCTTGGTCACAGAGAATAGTGCCCCCGTGGTCTTCAACCATCCGTACCAGGGCCGAGACTAGGGCTCCTGTGCCGCCACGGGGTCGAGCTACCCCAGGGTTGTGGCGCAGCCCCATCATCATTGAGCCAATGGCCAGGGTTTTCTCAGAGGGTGGGCCTCCCAGTTCTGACGACAGTCGCGCCAGGGGAGCTTTAACCACTTCCGTATCAAACCATTCGTTGAGAATGTTTTCGGGGCTGGTGAGCATGGTGCGCACCAGATCCAGCGTCTTGTCTACGCCTCCCAAAATCGACAGCAGATCTTTGATGTTGTGCAGGCCGTAGTTGCCTAAGATGTCGACAATAGATTTTGGTGGTGCATTAAATATAGGAGTAATGGCCTGGGTCAGCTTATCCCAAAAAGCCATGTATTCTTTGTATTGCGCCGCGTCTCTCTCGCTGTAACGAGCAATTTCGGCGCAGGTTTTGTCAACCGAGCGGTGGGCCAAAAACGCCCTGCCGTCAGATTGAGGGCAATAGGTAATCGGGTCGCAAAAGAGATACTCTAACCCGTACTTCTCTAGCTCCAGCTCCTCAACAACCGGCCCTAAGTGGATGAACTCGTGGTCGATAGCGCAGAGGTTGAAATGAAAGCCAGGGGCTTCCTCTGGTAGGGCTTCTTCAGTGGTGGCGGCGCCACCGGGGATTGACCGTCGCTCTAGCAACAGGACACTATAGCCCGCTTTCAATAGGTAACCGGCACAAACCAAACCGTTGTGGCCTGCACCAATAAGAATGACATCAAACGTTTGCATAGGACGATCGCTCTCAATTATGCCCTGATGGTAAATAATCTGTTCCCGAGAAACGACCTGTCGTGAGGAATAGATTCGCTGGAAATAGCTCCTTTGGGCCTGCTTTAACCGATTTGTGCTGTGGCGTTAAGATAAGTTTTAAGTCATACTGTCCAGCAGAATTATTATGCCGCTGTTTCCTTAGGGTAACTCTAGGATTGGTGAAGGGTTCAGCTTATGCAACCTACATTTTTAGTTGTCGAAAACGAATAATTAACTCAAACCGTAGCGCTGGCCAAACAGTTAGGGTACGGGAGGTGATCAAAGTGGCGACGGCTGTGGATTACTAAGAAAGACAATTATTTTTCGCTGCCAGAGATGCGATCGCCCTAACTAAGAAAAGTCTAGGTCTCTTTACAGCTAGCACAAATACAATAAACCCCCTTCTCCATGTGAATAGGAGAAGGGGGACTAGGCAGTTAACTGATTCGAAGCAAACGAAGCTGCTCTTTAGCTGGCCGACATTGTTTTTGTGAGGTGCTGGCGAATTTCTTGAATTTGCTCTGCTTCGGTCTGCTTAAGCCGATTAAACAGCTCAACGCATTCCTCAGAGTTGGCTTCGCGAGCATCTTGAATGTACTTGTCGTAGGCGTGTAGAGCCTCGGCTTTGCTTTGCATAACGGTCAGCCAGTCGTACTCTAAGTTGCTGACAACTTGCTGAGATTGGGTTCCGGTAGTCATGGTAAATTACCTCCGAGTTCCTGTATTTACTGTGACTTGATTCAGAGCTTGCTCCCTCTCTCAAAAGAGAGTTTGTGCTCAAGTCGATGGATCAACCTCGACGAGGGGAATTAGCGGTCGGTAGATCGGTTGATTCTGAATCAGAACTGCTGGGGATATAGTCTTCGGCTGAGGACGATGCACCAGACCCACCAGAGCCATTTGGCCCCTCGCCAGCGGCAGCGTTGCGCGCTTCTTGCTGCATCAGTTCTGGGTTCTGATGAATAGCAGCGGTTCTAGCGCCTGGATTGTCAGCAACTTCCTCTAGCAGTTTATTCTGTTCGCTTTCTTTGTCGTCGACGTTTGCCATCAGTTCGTTTTCTTCGCTTTCGTTATCGTTTGCCATGGGCTTCGTTCCTTAGGTAGTTAACAATGTAGAGCCGTGACCAGGGCCACTGAATTGGTCTATTGCTTGGCACTGGCCTACTAAATTTTCTCGTTCACTTACGCGGCGGTGCTAAAGGGTTTGAGAACAACCTTGATGCAGTTGTCTTCTTTGTCGCGAAAGATTTTGTAGGCGCGGGGAGCCTCTTCGAGGGGCAGGCGGTGGGTAATTACGAAGGAAGGATCAATCTCTCCCTTTTGCACTCGCTCTAGCAGCGGCTTGAGGTACTTGTGGACATGGGTTTGACCCGATCGCATCGTTAGCCCCTTGTTGACAAAGGCACCCATCGGCATTTTGTCGATAAACCCACCGTAGACGCCAGGGACCGAGACCTTGCCCCCCTTGCGACAGGCGGCGATCGCCTGCCGTAGCACCTGAGGGCGATCGCTTTCTAGACGCACCGCCTGTTTGACGGTGTCGTAGAGCGCCATCGGGCCGGTGCCGTGGGCCTCCATGCCGACGGAGTCAATGCAGCTGTCGGGCCCCCGACCGCCGGTCATTTCTTTCAGGGCTTCGCCAGGATCAATCTCTTCGTAGTTGAGAATTTCTGCTCCACCGGCTTGGGCTAGGGCCAAGCGCTCAGGCACACGGTCGATGGCAATCACTCGCTCAGCGCCAAGCATAAAGGCGCTGCGAATGGCAAACTGCCCTACGGGGCCACAGCCCCAAACGGCCACGGTGTCGCCAGGCTGAATGTCGCAGTTTTCGGCCGCCATATAACCGGTGGGGAAGATGTCAGTGAGAAACAGTACCTGCTCATCGGTGAGCCCATCGGGCACTTTTAACGGGCCAACATCGGCAAAGGGCACCCGCACGTATTCGGCCTGGCCTCCGGCATAGCCCCCCATCAGGTGAGAGTAGCCAAACAAACCCGCTGGCGAGTGGCCGTAAAATTTCTCGGCCATCCACGCGTTGGGGTTAGAGTTGTCGCACAGCGACCACAGATCTTGGTTACAGAAAAAGCAGCTGCCGCAGGAGATGGTAAAGGGCACCACCACGCGATCGCCCTGCTTGAGGTTAGTGACCCCTGGCCCGGTTTCGACCACTTCCCCCATGAACTCGTGGCCCAAAATATCCCCCGATTGCATGGTGGGAATAAAGCCATCGTAGAGGTGCAGGTCAGACCCGCAGATTGCCGTAGAGGTGATCTTAATGATGGCGTCACGCGGATTCAAAATAGTTGGGTCAGGCACAGTGTCTACCCGAACATCGTGGGTGCCATGCCAGCAAACTGCTTTCATCAAACTTCTCCTGAGGTAGTTGTGTTGAGCGGATCTCGGCCGACAGCCCCCAACAGTGCCGCCTCACCCGGGGTTGGGGAAAGCCATGCTTTGAGGGCTTGGTAAGTCAACAGGATTTCAATCCTAGTTTGGGCCTAGTTGGGGTAGCGGTCTAGGGTTGGATTTCTCTCGGGCTGAACATTGCTGCGAGGTACATTGGCGGACGACTTCTCTGAAGACGACCCCGACAACAGATTTTTGAGCCGCTCAACAATACCGACCTTTGACTTAGCAGGCGGCTGGACGTTTTTGCCCTGGCGATCGAGGGCAGTTAGATCAACACCGCCCTGAAAGTTTTCGTTGCTGATTGGGTTGTGACTCGGACGCACGGCGCTAGTGTCACCGGCGCCGGTTCTGGGCGCATTGGCCGCCTGAGCACTGGGCACATAGAGACTCACTGACCCTAGCCAAAGGGCGATCGCTAGGGCAGCCAACGCCACCCGCCGACCGAGCCGAGCCTTGCCAACAGTGGTTTTAGCAAACGAGAGCAGAGTAGAGAGAGAATAAAACAATGAATTCATGGCAATACGTCTAAGAACATCGGCAGGTCAGAATTAGGCTCCCTTTGGTTGGCCCTCAGTGGTGGCGATTTCTCCGGTTTCCATCAGCTGCTTAAAGCGGCTGAGGTCGTCGCCAATCTGCTGTTCGGGTTCTTCGCCAAAGAGCTTGGCGATCGCAGCGGCCATAGCGCCGCCCGGCAGCTCATACTCCATGACCACTTTGACTTCGGTGCCGCGATTGCCGGTAGCGGGTTGAAACCGCACAAACCCGGAGTGGTTAACTTCGGCATCGTCGGTCGAGGTCCAGGCAATCAGGCGATCGGGCTGGTCATCCACAATCACCGCATCCCATTCGATACTCTGATCGAGGGGGGCATTAGCTACCCAGTGGGAATGCTGGGCGTCTTGGACCTGCACAGACTTGACATGACGCATGAACTTGGGCAGATTGTCGAACTGCCGCCAAAAGCTGTAGAGCTCTGATGCCGGACGATTGATTGTGACGGTTTTCTCAACCAGGATGGCCTTTTCAATGCCAACGGCTTCGCCAACCTGCTTGATCGTGCTTTTCTTCTGAACACCCTGATAGGCTAAGCTGCCACCGGCAGCGGCCATCAAGATTCCCCGCAGCGATCGCTGCTGCAAGCCGCCAAGCACCAGAGCGCCGCCGCTAATGATTGACGCCCACCGCTCTAACTTACCTGCCTCCGTATCTTTTGACGGTTGCGTGCTAACGGAATCTTCCACTTCGATAACCTCTGGACAGAAATGCTGTGTTTACGGGCTGGATACCCAGCCCGCTCGACGGTCAGTGGCCGTAGCTCGAAGCCATCGAGCAAGCTAGGGTCTAGATGCTAGAGCTGAGACGAGCGATCGGTGCTGAGCTCAGAGCCCGTGCCATCGCGCAGGAAGGCAGGGGTTTTCTTGTCGAAGTAGTTGTTGATGAAGGTGTTCACCGCCGATAGCACCAGCGGGCCTACCAGAAAGCCAATGATGCCGCTGATGTAGAAGCCGGGCACCACTAAAGACGCCAACCACAGACAGAGGCCGTTGAGAACCAGGGAGGATGCCCCAAAGGTAACGGCATTGATGGGCATGGTCAGGGTTTGCAGTGTCGGCTTGAGAAAAGCGTTGATCACACCGACCGAAGCCGCCGCGATCGCCGCTGCGGTTAGGGTGTTGATAGTCACCCCAGGCACAACTAGATCCACGACCAGCAGGCTAAGGGCCGTTGCCAAGCCAGATAAAAGAATGCTCCACATAGTGTCATCTCCTGAAAAACTACAAGCTTTGTGTAAGTGAAGTTTTGCCAGGCCAGATTAAAGCGGTTAGCAGCCTCAAAAAAGCCAGGGCAACTGCAAATGGTCTAATTTGCTTCGCTTAATTCCACGGTAAAAACCTATGCCGACATGTGTGTCTACTATTGGATAGATAAGCCAAAAATATGTGCCGATGTTTTTTTAGTGGCTCAGAGATTTTGCTAGCAACGAAAACCAGAAATTGAATAGTTTGCCTAGAATCCCCTGAGCGAGAAGTCAGACTAGACGCCAAAAATTTTCGACCACGGCAGGAAAAGAAGACGAGATTGGTAAGCTATGTCTTTTGACGTAGACACCTTACCGCCGCCGGGAGATATGAAATTGAGCAAGGTTATGTAAACTCCAGAGTTAAGCGGTGAAATGCGCTAGCAATGATGCGATCGCCCTCCAAGGCCGGTCTCCGACCATCGCTTGGCGCCCTCATCCATAAATTTTGATTGGAGTAAACCTATGTTGATATCGTTAGCAATTGGAATGGTGGTGATCGGTTTAGGGTTAGCCCTAATGCTGGTGCGTCTCCCCAAAGTTGGGCAGTCCAGTCTTATAGCCATGGCCTGTTTGGCTGTCATGCTGGTTGGCTTTACCCAGCCTGCTTTCGCTGGTGCGGTTAACGGTGCTGCGTTGACCGACGAGCAAAAGGACCTTAACGAGACGCTTCAGTCCACACCCAACGACAGTCAATATGAGGGCATCGAGTATGCCGATGTCAAAGGTACTCCCCTGGGCGATCAGGACATCACTGACCGAGTGGAGAGCAAGGTTCCTGACACCATCAAAATTAGTGTCTCCAATGGCTCGGTACGACTATCGGGTAAGGTGAAGAGCCGCGACACGGCCCGAGCCATCATTGAAGATGTCAAGTCTATTCCTGGTGTCCACGAGGTTTCCTACGATATAGGCCTCAAGGAAATAACCCAGTAAACGACTGGTAAAAGCTTATTTAATCGGCGGCACACCGCCGATTTTTTTTGTACATAAACCAATTAAGAATTTTGCTGTTCTCATTGATTGATTCCCAAAATTCGGCGATCTCGTCCAATAACGTATAGAGTAAACTTAGAAGGATATGAAGTAGCTTAAGAAATTTTTCGGTTACAGACATAATTATTTGAGACCAATTAATGCCCAGTGAAGTTAAGCCTTTAAGCATAAACTCTACCTACGTTGTGTTGGATGGTAGCGGCAATGCTGTGCCAGTGTCGGTAAGCGACACCTTTTATGAAGAACTCAACCGCACTTTTGGAGACTTTAAAGATAAACGGCTCGTCTCTCAATTTAACTTTGACAGCGATTGGGGCACCTGGGAAATGCATCCCGCTGGGGAAGAATTTGTCTGCCTGCTCTCGGGCCAGGTTGACCTTATCCTGGATCAGAATGGGGTTGAAAATAGGCTAGCGCTAGAAACCCCAGGTTCTTACGTGATCGTGCCCAAAGGCATTTGGCACACGGCTAGAGTTCACCAGCCCAGTTCTGTGCTGTTTATTACCCCCGGTGAAGGAACCCAAAACCGACCCGTTCAGTAGCGTGAGGGCTGTCATTGACAGCCCTCACGCTACGGCTTTTTCTAAAAGGCTAGGCGGCGCGATCGCAGTTAATCATCCATGGCGTACCAAACTGATCAACTACCATGCCAAACCGGGCTGCCCAAAAGGTTTCCTGAATAGGCATCTTAATGGTGCCGTTCTCGGCCAGGGATGCAAAGACATGCTCGGCCTTGTCTGGATCTTCAATGGCAATCAAGACAGACGTACCTTTAGGCTCTTCAAAGTACTCCGGCATACTGTCGCCCCCCATAAGTTCTTGATCGCCCAAAATCAACTGAGCGTGCATAATCTTGTCGCGCCACTCTTCAGGCACTTGGTCAGCCATCGGCGATTCTCCATAGGTCATTTTGTCGCCGACTTTGCCGCCCAAGACCTGTTCGTAGAACGCAAATGCAGCCTCACAATTGCCATTAAAGCTGAGGTAAGAATATAGTTTCATGACGCCCTCCTAGGGCTAAGGAATTAGAGATCAATCGAAGCTGGATTCTATGGTTGAGGTGAGAAAAATCTAGCAGTACAAGAAACCGAGGGTGTGTAACTCAGGTTTGGTGAGTCGTGTGAGTTGATGACACACCCTATAGACACCTACTGAGGGACGGCGCTGGGTTCCATGTATATCAGCTCCCAAATGTGACCATCTAAATCTTGAAAGCCGTGGGCATACATAAACCCATGATCTTGGGGGTCGTTATAGGTTGAGCCACCGCTATTGACGGCTTTGCTCACCAAGCTATCGACCTCTTCGCGGCTATCGCAGGACAGGCACACCAAAACTTCGGTGCTCTTGGTAGCGTCGCAGATGGGGTTAGGCGTAAAGGTTTTGAACTTATCGTTGGTTAAAAGCATGACGTAAATGTCATCGCTGACAATCATGCAAGTAGCGGTTTCGTCGGTAAACTCAGAATTGAACTTGAAGCCAAGCTGGCTAAAGAAGTCAACCGATTGGTCGAGATTTTTGATTGGCAGGTTGACAAAAATTTTGCGGCCCATGGTGGGTTTCCTTAAGAGTTTTAGGAGGCTTAAACTGTGACTGTCTCCAGGCGTAAAGCGGGGCGATAACAACTCTACCCGGCGCAGCCCGCAGTCGGATTGAAGGGCAATGAGCAGTGCTCATGCAGGATCTGCCATTCACCCTGCCGCTTTTGATAGGCCGCAGTAACGCGCATCCACATCTCTGCCGCTGGATGACCGGGCTCAATGCCGGTAAAGCGAAACACCCAGTGGGCCAGGGCTAGATCGCCGCTGACGGCAACGTTGAGATCTTTAGTTTCAATCCCTGAGATTTCTGGCATGCAGGGCATGCAGGCTTCCCACATGGCGCGAATGGCAGCACTGCCGTTGAGCTGAAGCGGTGGCTTCACATCAAAAAGAACGGCATCTGGGCTGTAGCACGCCATAATTTGCTCGAGGTTTTTGGCGGTGATGGCACTGGTTTGGTTGGCAATTAGCTGACGAATTTGGGCTTCGTCACGGGTAATAGTGCTAGTGCTAGTCATAGGAATGTCTCCAAATATTGATTGGGAGTGGGAGCCAGCTAAACCTGCTGGTTCCCTGCTTCATCAACTAGTCGAATAGGAGGCGGTGAGATCGACAGGTAGAGCCACTTTTTTTGAGAAAAAACTGAAAAAATCTGCCTTTATTGACCAGGTGGCAGGCCGGTCAACTCTACTAATGGGCGAATTTCTACAGTGCCTTTGTGCGCAGCAGGAATGCGGCCAGCGATCGCGATCGCATCGTCCAAATCTTCTGCCTCAATCAAAAAATAACCGCCGAGCTGTTCTCGGGTTTCGGCAAAGGGACCGTCGGTCACCAAGCGCTT
This sequence comes from Nodosilinea sp. FACHB-131, assembly GCF_014695395.1. GTDB lineage: Bacteria > Cyanobacteriota > Cyanobacteriia > Phormidesmidales > Phormidesmidaceae > Nodosilinea. The sequence goes on along the minus strand of NZ_JACJOF010000021.1, from coordinate 65,783 downwards.
GCCGTCGCGCATCCGCACACTGGTGGCTGTGGCCACCGATTGCAGGGGTGATGCCCCCAAATACTGGCCCTTGGCTTGAAGATCCTGAGTCAGTTTGACCGAGTCCTGGTAGCAGCGCTCCTGCTCGCCTTCAGCCCAGACGTTTTCGTCGCTGTAAATCAGCAGCATATATTTCATGGTTTAGCTCCCAAGGTTGACGGCTTGCGATCGGCGGCGTTGCTCAACACAAGTATGATTTACCCGAGCCCCAATTCTGGGAGGATACAGAGTCTCCAAGTTTCCCAGAATTGGGGGATTTTGAGGGCCATGCAGAGTGCCAAGGTTTTGCCGGTTCATCCCTTGATTTAGGCCCGCCAATCGACTACTGCCGCCAGTAGTGGGCAGTCATAAACTGATGCCAATTCCCCTCTGTGAGAATCTGCGATGTCATAATCCGGTGGTCATCGCTGACAAATTCAATGATGTCTTTGTACGGAGCCATCGAGTTTTGACTAAAATCAGGCCCTTCAGTTTCTAGGGTGAGCGTCTGCTTAGCCTCATCTAGAGAGCCGTTATAAACCCACATGTGGGTCATCATAGAACCGACAAAGGTGCCGAGATAGCGCTGAGTTTCGGGGTCGTAACCCAGGGTCATGAGGGTATTGCCGGTGCCACCATCGGGCATTTCGCCTTCGCCTTCGGCTATAACCCAAATCCCGCCCAGGGTGCGAACCACCTCCGTACCGCGAGTCTTTGAAGGGGGCTGATCTGGCCCCATGCTGCATTCACATTCGCTGACCCATTTGCCAACTAGCCGGTCGAGCCACTGGTGTTCTGCTTGAGGTTCAATGTGCATAATGTCTCTCCAATTTTTTTGTACAAGGTTGAAGTAGTCAGTGGGTTGGAAATAGGTTTGGGCGAACTGGCGTTGACCTTGTTTCCACCCGTTGGTCAAAGGCGTTAGCCATAGGTCGGTCGCTGCGGCCAGCCCGCTGGCGAATCCTCAAAGTCCTGCTGCCTCCCGTAGGGGGTGAGATCGAGCAGGCTGTAGGCATCGGTCAGGCTTTCGCAGCCGCGAGCATAGGTTGAGTAGGTGTGAAAAACTTCGTCGTCGATGCGAAAGAACACGCTCATGCCGTGGCTTTCGCCCTGCATAAAGTGCTGTTCCTGCTCCTCTTGGTCGCGGTAGTTGTAATGCACCGGGGCTACCGCTGCATCTAGGGTGACGTGAAAATCGTAGTTAAAGTCGCTGTCAAAGGACGAAAACCAGGGCAGAGTCCAGCCTTGGCGGGCTTTGTATTGCTCAAGCTTGGCCAACGGAGCGCGGGATATGAGCACGAAGGTGGTGTCGCGATCGCCCAGCAGACTCAGATCGCCCAGGGCATTAACTAGGCCGGTGCAGCCCGTGCAGCCGTTCTCCCACTCGGGGTCAAACATAAAGTGGTAGACCAGCAGCTGGTGGCGACCTTCAAACAGATCGAGCAGGCTGGTCTCACCATTGGGGCCCTCAAATGTGTAGGTTTTCTCCAGCTTGACCATGGGCAGACGGCGGCGCTTGGCATTGACGCGATCGCGCTGTTGAGTCAGGGCTTTTTCGTCCGCTAAAAGCGCTTTTCGTTCCGCCAGCCAGATGTCGACCGACACTACGGGCGGATGGGCAAGAGTGGTGGTAGTCATAGGGATTTCTCCTTAGTGTTCAATCGAGAATTCCTAGTTGGTAGATTGGGTTAGAGCGCTAGCGGAACCCAACGGCGGTGGGCTTTGTTGGGTTGCACTGCGTTTCACCCAACCTACGTAAGCTGGATTTGCGCTCAGTGCAGGTTGGTTTGGAGGGTTTGGCTTTGGTTAACCTGGGCGTTAATCTCTTCATCCGCTGGACGAATCTCAAAGGGGCCGTTGCGCACTCCGGGATGGCGTGACATCAGCTGGATGGCGTGGTTGAGATCGCGGGCCTCCAGCATCAAGATGCCGCCGATCTGCTCCTTGGTTTCGGCAAAGGGGCCATCGGTAACGACAACCTGGCCGTTCTGGTACCGCAGCGTCGCCGCGTTGCGAACGCTTTGCAGTGCTTCTCCACCGAGAAAGTGGCCGCCCCGCCGCAGTTCGTCATCGTAGGCAAAACAGTCGGCCATCAGACTCGCCTGTTCGGTCTCAGAAAGCCCGTCCCACTGCGTTTCGTCAAAATAGCCTAGGCAGATAAATTTCATGATTGCCTCCAAAATTTAGGTCTGAGGCCAAAGCCTGTCTGCGTCTCCCGTTTTGTAGGGTTGCATCGCTTGCACCCTGGGCTTGGCAGCAAGGTGATTGACTGTGAGTTTGGCCTGAATTTGTCACCTTTGTGGATTAGTCGTTTGGCTGGAGGGCAGATCGACAGGATCGCAAAAGTTTTTTCTAATTTTTTTTGGGATGTCTGGCTACGGCGCTAAATCGACTATTCAATAGAGGGGTTAATGACCGAAGATTAGGGATTAGACGGATTTCTGTTCCTATTTGGCAACGCTAGTCAGACCAGCTCGCGCAGGCGGCTTTCGAGAAACCGGCGCTCGGGTTCTTGCTTGACTAGATCGAGCGCTCGCTGATAAGACGCCTTCGCTTCAGCGGTTTCTCCCAACTGGCGGCACAGGTCGGCTCGGGCCGCATGGGCCAGGTGATAGTGGGCTAGATCGCCCTCGGCGAGAATCTCATCTAGCAGGTGCAGGCCGGCCTGAGGGCCATCGCGCATCGCCACGGCTACGGCTCGGTTGAGGTGGACGACGGGGGTCGGTTCGATCTGGGCCAGCAGGCTGTATAACCCAACAATCTGAGCCCAGTCTGTTGCAGCTGGGTCGGGAGCTTCGGCATGGACGGCGGCGATCGCCGCCTGAATCCCGTATGGCCCTACTTGCGCTGAGGATAGGGCCTGCTGCACCAGCGATCGCCCTTCGGCAATCTGCTCCTGGTTCCACAGCTCGCGATTTTGATCGCTTAAAAGAATCAGATCGCCCGTGGTGGAGGTGCGGGCCTGACGCCGCGACTCTTGCAGCAGCATCAACGCTAGCAGCCCCATCACCTCGGGGTCGGGCAACAGTTCTAGCACCAGTCGCCCCAGCCGAATCGCCTCACCTGAGAGGTCGGCCCGCGTCAGCGATGGGCCAGAGGAGGCCGCATACCCCTCGTTGAACACGAGATAGATCACCTGCATGACGGTGTCTAAGCGATCGGGCAGGTCCTCCAGGGCGGGCACCTGGTAGGGAATACCCGCCGCACGAATTTTGGCCTTGGCCCGCACGATGCGCTGGGCCAGGGTGGGTGGGGCCAGCAAAAAGGCGCTGGCAATTTCTTCAGTCTTGAGGCCGCAGACCTCGCGCAGGGTGAGGGCTACCTGGGCCTCTTGGGGCAGGGCCGGGTGGCAGCAGGTGAAAATCAGCCGCAGGCGATCGTCCTCAAGATCGTCGTCGGGCAAGTCGGGCTGGGCATCGAGCTGCTGGGCCAGCTCGGCCAACGACGCGTCAAAGCGAGTGCGACGGCGCAGGTTGTCGATCGCCTTAAATCGACCCACTGACACCAGCCACGGCCTTGGCTTAGCGGGCACCCCATCCCGCGGCCACTGCGCCATCGCCACAGCGAAGGCATCGTGCAGCGCTTCTTCAGCCAGGTCAAAATCCCCCAATAGGCGAATCAGCGTGGCAAAAACCCGACGTGACTCAGTTCGGTAAATGGCATCTACCTGCCTCTGCATCTGGAGGGATTCGTTCATGGTTGCGCTCCTGCCAGCAAAGTCGGTTGTCTAAATTCATTTTAATGTAGTGCAATTGTACTGCTGTCTGACTGATTTGATCGATAATTTTAGTCACTCAGCAGTCAAAAAAGCCTGACTCAGTTGCCATCTTGCTTCAGAGCATTGCCCTGTATACTCTTTGGGCAAATGGGTGTTGGAGTCAAAATGAATTTCATTTGAAAATGTTTTGAAATTGAGCTATGCTCCAGAGATGAATTTTTAGGAATGGTTCTGGAGCTGCCCCTTAGCCCTTTGCTAGCTGGGCGGCTCGCTTGGAGCATAGGCTAATCCTCAGCAGGGCTAGTCAAAACCTAGGGCCTGCAATCTTTTCCTAAAGGCATCTGCAGCTCGGATTTTCACAAATCCTCACATAGGAGTCACTCAATGTTGGGACAACTGGATAGTTTAGCGGGTCTGCCAGACTTGCCGGTGGCTGCTCGGTTGCAGGGCCTTTCGTTGGAGCAGCTACGGCGGCTGCCGGTGTCTGGGTCTAGCCATTTTGCCCGGCGCGGCTATTTGCCCGCTGCCAGCGATCGCCTCTGGCTGATTAAAGCAGGGGCGGTGCGCACCCTCACCTACTTAGAAGACGGCACTGCGATCGCCCTGGGCCTGTGGAGTGCAGGCGACGTCGTGGGGAAATTTCTCTCCAATGCGGAGCCCTATTTAATTGAAGCCGTCAACGATGTTGAGGCAGTTTGCATTTCCCTAGCTGACTGGCAACCACCAGTGGACGTGATCACCAGTTACCTAAAGCACGCCGAGGCGCTGATGGTGGTGCGCACCCACCGCCGAGCCGAAGCCGTCCTGCTTGGGCTGTTGCAGTGGTTGGCCAATCGCTTTGGGCTACAGCTTGAGCGCGGCTGCTTAATTGACCTCAAGATCACCCATCAAGACCTAGCCGACTTTAGCGGCCTCAGCCGAGTGACGGTGACACGGCTGCTGCGCCAGTTTGAAGAGCAAGGGCTGATCTACCGGCGATCGCGCCAGTTGATCCTGGCTGAATCTAGTGACCACTGGCACTACGAAATTTAGCCAGGGTAAGAGCACGAGGCGTTGCTGAATTGAGGCATAAATGTGGGTCAGGGCAAACGGCTGTTTGCCCCTACGAGAGATGTTGCGGTTTTGATTCATACCTGTATACAGCAATGCCGAACACGATCGGCGAGCTTGGCACTGTTATGGCGACAGGCGGGGTACAGGGTTTTGCGACCTAATCCACAAGGCATAAAATCGAAATTCAATCACGATCTAATCGCAGATTGAATCGAACTGCTGTAGACTTTAGCCTAGGCTGGTCAGGTTTGGCCCGCCAGCTTTGCTGCCTGTTCTAACTCTCTACCGCGTTAATGACTCAGTCTTCTCAAGCAATTGACAACTCGACCACGGGCGATCGCTCCCAAGAAACCATCGCGCCTGCCCCCAGCCCCACCCCACCTCCAAGGTCTGGCTCTCGCACCCGCGATCACTTGGCCAACGAGCGCACCTACCTGGCCTGGATGCGTACTGCAATCGCCCTAATCGGCTTCGGCGTTCTGATTGCTCGCCTACGCTACCTAGTCTCGCCCGATGTGCCCGGCACTGGCCAGGGCTGGCTGGTGGGGCTAGGTTTATCCTCTATTGGCTTGGTGACCGTATTGCTGTCAACCTGGCACTACTTTGCGGTACTCAAAGCCATTGAGAGCAACACCTACGAACCCAACAGCCGCTGGGTCATTCTCTTTAGTCTGGTGGTCACGCTGCTGGGGGCGGGAGTGCTGTACGTGCTGTTTTCAGCGCCAGCGACGGTGAAAGGATTTCCGATGATGTAGGGGTAAGGGGTAAGGAGTAGGGGGCAAGGTTGCTGATTTGAAGCGCGACTTCGAAATTCAAAACTAACTGACCTCCTTACCCATCCACTCCCTACCCATCCACCCATCCACCCCCTACCCACTTACCTCAGGAGTCCGTCACCCTTGGTCGATCTCAGCAACACCGGCGATCGCGCCGCTAGGCCAGTCACTGCTTCCCCATGGGGGAGTGGGGCTACCCTAGCGGCCTGGGTTTTGCTAGCGCTGCTGGGGTTGGCTTTGGTAGCCAGCTTTTGGGTGGTCATTCCTGCCGGCGAGCGCGGCGTGTGGATGCGCTTTGGCCAGGTGCAGGAGGAAATTCTGGCTGAGGGGCTGCACTTTTTGCTGCCCCTAGTCGATTCGGTAGAGACCCTCAGCACGCGGGTGCAAAAGCAGGAAATCGCCACCGAAGCGGCGTCAAAAGACTTGCAGGATGTGTTTAGTGATGTGGCTCTCAACTGGCACATTCTGCCCGACAAGGCCAACGTGGTGTATCGGCAAATTGGTGATGAGCCTGCGGTAGTGCGCTCCATCGTCAACCCCGCCATCGAAGAGGTGATCAAGGCTGTCATGGCCCACTACACCGCCGAAGAGGTGATCACCCAGCGCGACCAGGTGAAGGCCGAGGTAGATGCAGGGCTGCGATCGCGCCTGACTCCCTATAACCTGGCCGTTGACGATGTATCACTCACTACCATTCATTTTTCGCAGCAGTTTCGCGAGGCGGTAGAGGCCAAGCAAATTGCCGTGCAAGAGGCCAAACAGGCAGAATTTGTTGCTAAAAAAGCTCTGCGCCAGGCCGAAATCGAAGTCAATTTAGCTAGGGGAACCGCCGAAGCTCACCAAATTTTGATGGAAACTTTGACACCCAGCGTGCTGAGGTATGAAGCCTTACAAAAGTGGGACGGGCGACTGCCTATGATTAGCGGAGAAGGAACGAGCACCGTGATTGAATTGGATGATTTGCTGCCAAGTAAAGAGTAGTAAAGAATATTTTGGGCTCTCAGTTTTGAATGCTGAGTCCTCTTCGTATGATAGACACTCAAAACTCAACCTTCAAAACTCAACGCTAGAATCTTTCTCCCCACCTCTTCTACCCCAAAATACTTAAACCAGCACCTTCTCTGGCTCCACCAAAACCTCTTCGAAGGCTTTAGAAATGCGGGTGCGAAATCGCTTTTGATGGCGCAGCAAGATCACCGGCTGAGTCATCTCATAGGTGTGTTGAGGCGCGTCAGTATCATTGACAATTTCGATCGCTTTGAGGGTGCCGAGTTTTAGCTCTGATCGCACGATCGATCGAGGCAGAGCTGCTGCCCCAATGCCCCCTTCGACTACGGCTTTAATCATTTCGCTGGTGGTGAGAATAAGCGCTATTTCTAAGGTGCTGGGGTCAACACCCCAACCCTGAAGCGATCGCTCAAACATATAGCGAGAGCCCGATCCAGGCTCCCGCATAATCCAGGCCGTATCGGTAATTTCGGCGAGAGAAACGCGATCGCGCCCAAACCAGGCGTGGCTTTGGCCGACCACAATAGCCACCACATCTTGACCAATCATCGATACCGACAGATTTTGGCTGAGGGAAGCCTTTACCTCTCCGGTGACTAGCCCTAGGTCAAACAAACCGCTCACGGTGCCGCTGACAATTTCCTCTGCATTGGCAATGGTGCAATGGATTGAAATGCCGGGGTACTGCTGCTTGAAGTGGCTAATTTTATGGGGTAGCCAGTAGTTGCCCACGGTAAGGCTACTACCAACCTTTAGGCCACCCCGCTGAAGATCGTTTAGCTCGCGCAAACCCTGGGCGGTTAGCTCCACCTGATCGAGAATTTTTTGGGCCTCAATCTGAAGCATTTCGCCAGCGTCAGTCAGCTCAATATGTCTACCAATGCGGTGAAATAGCTTTACCCCATACTCTTCTTCCAAGGTTTGAATAGATGCACTCACCGCAGGCTGAGTAATGTAGAGGGAGTCTGCCGCTCGGGTAAAGTGCAAATGTTCGGCCACTGCCAAAAAAACCCTGAGTTGCTCAAGCTTCATAGGAGCTAATTTTGTGATGGCTAAACAGTCAAAAAAACCTGCTCAATTATTGCATAAATTCTATTTATCAAACTCACAAAAAAGAGTGTTTGCTTCCCCTGTTTATCCAACTTAAGGTAAGGGTCAATTGGCAAAGTTTGTTGACTCCCTTGACGAGGTGCTGCGATCGTGACCGACTTACTGACCATCCTGGGGCGTAGCTCCATGGCGTTTGCCGCCACCAACCTCGACGACATCGTCATTTTGATGCTGTTTTTCTCCCAGGTCGGGGTAGCCCTAAGCAAGCGCCACATTGTGGCGGGGCAGTACGTGGGTTTTGCGGGCCTCGTAACTCTGAGTCTGCCGGGATTTTTCGGCAGTTTGCTCTTTCCCCGGCCCTGGATTGGACTGCTGGGGGTCGTCCCCATCGTCATTGGTCTGAGCCACCTGCTGTCGGTTGTACCCGACGAAGCAAGTGGTGAAGATACCGGAGAGGTGCTGCTAGCGCCCACCAGCGGCGGGTCTAGCTGGCTGTCGCCCCAGACCACTAGCGTGGCGGCCATTACCCTGGCCAACGGCGGCGATAACGTGGGTATCTATATGCCTATGTTTGCCAGCAGCGACGGCCTGGGGCTGGGAGTAATGCTGGCGGTGTTTTTTGGGCTGGTGGGGGTGTGGTGCTTTGTGGCTTACCAACTGACCCAGGTGGAAGCGATCGCGGCTTTACTCACCCGCTACGGCTCTCAGGTTGTGCCCTTTGTGCTGATGGCTCTGGGTGGGCTGATCTTGGTCGATAGTCACACCCTGGAGTACCGGGGGTTGACGGCTTTGGCCCTCACCCTGGTCGGCATCTGCGTGATTCATCTGCTGCGGACGGCGGTGCAGCTCTCTGCGGCGGTTGCCGCGGGTGAACCGATGCCCGCCGCCCAGAGAATGGACGGGTAGCGTTTTTGCCCCTATGCCCTCGCTCCTGCAAATTCTAACTCAGGCCACAGTTCACACCGTGATTCCGGCGGGACTCGCATTTGTAGCCACCAACCTAGACGACTTTGTCCTACTTATGGTGTTCTTTTCTCAGGTGCCCAGCCGCTTCTCCCACCCCCAAATTTTTTGGGGTCGCTACCTTGGCTTTGCTGCCCTGGTTGTCCTTAGCCTGCCCGGTTTCTTTGGCGGTCTGGTGCTACCTAAAGCCTACGTGGGACTGCTGGGCCTAGTGCCCATTGCCATTGGCCTCAGGCAGCTGCTCAAACGAGAAGACGATGCTCCAGGGCAGTTTGTGCTTCCCGAGCTGCCCCTGCTAAATGGCCAGGTAGCGGCGATCGCAGGCATTACCCTGGCCAACGGCGGCGACAACATCGGCATCTATGTGTCGCTGTTTGCGGGCCAAACCTGGGCCGAGCTGGGCCTTACCCTGCTGGTGTTTGGGGTGCTGGTCGCCCTCTGGTATTGGCTGGCTCGGGGGTTTGTTGGCCAGCCTGGGGTCCGCGATCGCCTGACCGCCGTTGGTCACCGGCTGATGCCCCTGGTGTTGATTGGTCTGGGCCTATTTATCTTGGTCGACAGCGGCACCTACCGCTTGATCGGCCTCTAGCTTTCACTCTAAAAGGAGACTTTCCTATGATTCGCACAATCAAAAATGCTCTGAGCTTTCTACTGTTTGCCGGAATTTTGCTGGTGCTTGTCGGCGTGGCCCGCCCAGCCTTTGCTGACCCCATTGCCCAAAAAAGCTCTCAATACGCTGAAATCACCCAGGCGCTCACCGATCTGCAACAGCTTCAATCCAACCCCGAGGCTGACCTTGAAGCGGCAGGGTATACGGCGGACTCGCTCACCCAAAAACTCTCTGATCTGCGCTTTCAAAAGTACATTCAGGACACCAGCGAAGACTGGGGCATTTGCAGCAACACCACGGCCAGCACTGTCGGCGTCTACGGCTATGACCCCGACCACAAAAACGCCACCCCTGAAATTGCCTACCTGGGCGCAGGCCAAACCACCGACGACGACTGGGCCTGTACTGGCGTGTTTCTGCCCAGCGATGCTTCAGTAACCGGCATTGACCTAGGCGGTGAGGGGGCGATCGCCTCCCTCGTCGACGGCACCCGTCTCACCATCAGCGAAAACCCCATCACTGGTGCGATCGAGTTTGATGCCCCGATCTACAAGGTGCTGAAAGCGGCCGACACCACCCTACCTCTGCCCGAATTCACCCTGGCCGATGTAGCAACCCAGGTGGCGACAGCTCCGGTCGACTAAGTAACAGGAGGTGGGGAGTAGGGGGTGGAGAGTGGGAAGTTCAAAATTTTGCCTTTCTAATTTTGAATTTTGCATTCCCCCTACCCCCTTAAACCCCCTACCCCTCACCCGTCTGTTTACCTCTCCCGCCTGTTTTTCTCCCTCCCCCGGGCGGGAAAACTAAGCATAAATAAACCTATAAAAAGCAGGCCTACAATGAAAATTCCTCTCCCTCCTAAGCGCCCCAAACAGGCTGTCGACTGGCAGCCTATTCTCAACCAAATGCACCTGGCCGATGGGCAAAAATTGCCCGTTTACCCCGGCGATCTCAAGGCAGCGCTGCTAGACCACGCGGGTATGACCCACCACCCCAAGGGAGAGGCAACCTTTCAGCTGGCCCGAGAAATTGCCCGCCTCACCACCTGCTGCGATCCAGAAATCACCTACTGGTTTTCGCGCCTAGTCGAGCTAATAGATGATGGTGTTGGGTGAGTTCTGTAGATTGCGGGATTGCAGTGGATGGCCAAAATTTGGCTGTCGTAACTAAGGGGCCGTAGGGACCTTCAAATCGATCGGTAGTTCCTTAGAGCAACGTTCACAGGCCCTTACCGCCGCAGTAATTATCGAAGTAATTACGCCCTTTTGATGCCTCTTGTCTAAGGTGTTCACATTATCAGCCGCTCTTCCCTAGGGAGCACTACAACGGGAGCAGACCAGGGTTCAGGTCAATAGACAGGCGGTCGAAAGACACTGGTCAGGCAGGGTGTTACGCTGAAAAGCCGTTCATCAGCGCCTCAACGCCAGCATGCTCGACCTGTTGCTCATGGCCAGCTTAGGATTTTTAGGCAGTTTTGGCCACTGCCTGGGCATGTGCGGCCCCATCACCGTCGCCTTTTCGCTGTCTCAGCCAGATACCGAGCGCGATCGCTGGCAGCAGATTGGGTTTCACCTGCTGCTCAACCTGGGGCGGCTGGTGAGCTACGCCCTAGTGGGCCTGATGATTGGGGCGCTGGGGTCGGTGCTCGTGGCCAGTGGGCAAATGGCCGGCATCGGCAGCCCCCTGCGGCGAGGGGTGGCCCTGGTGACCGGGCTGCTGCTGATCTGGTTTGGGCTAGCCCAAATTAGCCCTGGCCAGGTGCCCCAAGTGCCGCTGCTCAACCCCATGGCCCAGGCGAGCTGGCACAGTCGGCTGAGTCGTGCCATGCAGGCTCTTTCTCTCAACCCCCAGCGGTGGACGCCGCTGCTGCTCGGGTTAGCCTGGGGGCTGATGCCCTGCGGGTTTTTGTACGCAGCGCAGTTGAAGGCCGCAGAGACCACCAACCTCTGGCGGGGCGGGGCCACCATGCTGGCCTTTGGGATGGGCACCCTGCCGATGATGCTTGGGGTCGGCGTATCGACGGCCTGGGTCAGCAGCGATCGCCGAGGGCAGCTGTTTCGCCTGGGCGGTTGGATTACTCTCCTAATTGGCATTCTGACCTTGCTGCGGGGCAGCGACATGATCGACTTCACCGGCCACGGGGCGCTGGTGTTGCTGCTGCTGGCGCTGATCGCTCGTCCCCTCAGCCGGCTCTGGCCAGCTTTACTCATCTATCGTCGCACTCTGGGAGTGGGAGCCTTTGTGCTCTCTATAGCCCATGTCGCCCACATGGTCACCATGGGGTGGAATCCGGCCGCTTTGCCGTTTCTCCTGCCGACTCTGCAACTGGGCGGCTGGACGGGCATTGTTGCTCTGGGACTGATGGTGCCCCTGGCCCTAACCAGCTTCAATCGGGCGCAAACTCGCTTGGGCCACGGCTGGCGACGGCTCCATTTGCTCAGCCTTCCCATTTTTGTGTTAGCGGTGACCCATACGCTGCTTTTGGGTTCGAGCTATTTGGGCGGGTTTGAGCGCTCTACCCGCCACTGGTTAGCAGCCGTGGCCCTGGTGTTGCTGGCGTTATTGGCGCTGCTATTGCGCTGGCGGCGGATTTGGGCGCTGTTGTCTCTGGAGAAGTACTATGCGCCCGCCAAGTCTTAGCCTGATGGCCGGGTTATTGATCGGCAGCCTGGCCGTGCTGCCTGCCCAGGCCCACAAGACCGAAGTGTCGGGTGATGTCGCAGGCACCTGGCACCTGGAACCCAACCACAGCCCCAAAGCCGGAGAACCAGCGCGAGTGTGGGTGGCCCTCACTCAACAGGGGGGACGGGTCATTTCTTTAGAGCAGTGTGACTGCACCCTGGCCGTCTATGCCACCAACCAGCCCGATGCCGCTCCGGTTGTGCAGCCCACCCTGCAAGCTATGTCGCCCGAGCGCTTTCAGAACATTCCTGGGGCCGACATCACGTTTCCTGCCCTGGGCGAATACCGCATGGTGCTTACCGGTCGCCCCCGAGCCGATGCTACCTTTACCCCTTTTGAACTCAGCTATACCACCGTTGTCGCCGGGGGTGCCCGTAGCATTACCCCAACACCAGCCCCAGATCAGGAGGCTGCGCCTGAAGTGCGCCGTTCCCCTGTTTGGATTGTCAGCGGGGTAGGCGGGATAGTTGTTGCGATCGCAGCCCTAGCAGCATTCAACAAAGGGAAATCGCTGCGTTGATCGTTCTAAATGATTCGGTACAGGATTCTAATGGGGCTGTTGAGGTTGTCTTTCCGCTAGCGATTGACCAGCGCCCAACGCTGCCGAAAGGCCACAACTTGCTCATTTAGAGTCTCCATATCAATCAAAAAAGCGTCATGACCGTGGGGAGAATAGAGCCAGCTGAGCTGGGCTTGGGGCATCAGTTCAGCTAATTCTTGCTGCTCAGCAGGGCAGTAGAGCAGGTCGGAGTCGATGGACACTACTAAGGTGGGCTGGTGAATGCTGCCTAGGGCAGTTCGGTAGCGGCGATCGGCATCCTGCCCCGGATACACTGCCCCGACATCGTGGCGATCCATGGCGTGGGTGAGGGCAACATAGGTGTTGGCGTCGAAGCGCTCCACGAGCCTGTGGCCCTGGTGATGGAGATATTGGGTGACAGCGTAGGGTGTGTGGGAGTGAGAGGGGGAGGATTGGGTCGGTGGGTTGCGGCCAAAGCGGTGGTGGAAGCTGGCCCAGGAGCGATAGGTGCTCATGGCAATCATGCGCGCCACAGCCAGGCCCTGGGCCGGCGGGTTGTCGGGAGAGTAGTGGCCATCCTGCCAGAGGGGGTCGGTGTAGATAGCCTGACGCTGGGCTTCGCTCAAGCCAATGCACCAGGGAGAATGGCGGCCAGGAGCGGCAATGACGGCAAGGCTGCCCACGCGATCGCCATACTGCAAGCCCCACTCCAAGGACTGCATGCCGCCGAGGGAACCGCCTATGACTAAGCGTAAAGACTTTACCCCTAACCCTTCCAGCAGCTTGGCCTGCACATGCACCATATCCCGCACGGTGATGGCGGGAAAGGTGGCACCATAGGGCTGCCCTGTAGCTGGGTCAAGGCTGGTGGGGCCAGTGGTGCCGTAGCAACTGCCCAAAATATTGCTGCAAACCACAAAGTCTTGGGTTGGGTCGAGGGTGCGCCCCGGCCCCAGCAGCGGTTGCCACCAGTCATCGACATCGGCGGTGCCGGTGAGGGCATGGCAGACTAGTACGGCATTGTCGGCGCGATCGCTCAGCTCTCCCCAAGTGCGATAGGCCACCTGCACCTGGGGAAGGATGCCGCCCAGCTCTAGCTCTAGGGGATCGGGTAGGTGGTAGAGCTGGGTGTGGGGTGAGACCAGGTGAAGGTAGGACATGGGGGTGAGGGGTAAGGGGTGGATGGGTAGATGGGATGTAGACGCAGCTTGACTTCCCGTACCTCCTACTCCATTACTCCATGACTCCCCTACTCCCCACTCCCCTTACAGCGCTGCAAACGCCTGGACAAAGTCTTCCTTAATGTCCTCGATGTGCTCAATGCCGACTGACACGCGCACCAGGTCGGGGGCAACTCCGGCTGACTGTTGTTCCGTTTCGTTGAGCTGCTGGTGCGTGGTGCTGGCGGGGTGAATGACCAGGGTTTTGGCATCGCCGACATTGGCAAGGTGGCTGGCGAGTTTGACTTGGTTGATAAATTTGCGGCCCGCTTCCAATCCACCTTTAATGCCGAAATTGAGTACGCCGCCGAAGCCGTTGTGCAGGTACTTAGTGGCGCGATCGTGGTAGGGGTGCTCAGGTAGGCCCAAATAGTTGACCCACTCCACCTGGGGCTGGTCTTTCAGCCAGTGGGCCAGGGCTAAGGCGTTGCTGGCGTGGCGATCGACTCGCAGAGACAACGTTTCCAGCCCTTGCAGCAGCAAAAAAGCGTTAAAGGGGCTGAGGGCCGGACCCAAGTCCCGCAGCCCTTCGACCCGCGCTCGAATGATGAAGGCGATATTCCCAAAGGGGCCATCGGGGCCAAAGGTATCGGAGAAATTGAGCCCGTGGTAGCCCGGCGATGGCTCGGTGAACAGGGGAAACTTGCCATTGCGCCAGTCAAATTTACCCGAGTCAACAATCACGCCGCCAATGGAGGTGCCGTGGCCGCCAATCCACTTGGTGGCGCTTTGCACCACAATGTCGGCTCCGTGATCGATAGGTCGCACCAGGTAGCCCACCGCCCCAAAGGTGTTATCGACAATGAGCGGAATGCCGCTTTCATGGGCCACATGGGCCAGGGCAGCAAAGTCCGGCACGTTAAACTGCGGATTGCCGATGCTCTCCACATAGAGCGCCTTGGTGTTCTCATCGATCGCCTGTCGAAACGACTCTGCATCGTCGCCCTCCACGAACTTCACCCCAATGCCCAGGCGCGGCAGCGTCACCTTGAGCTGGTTGTAGGTGCCGCCGTAGAGGTAGCTGGTAGAGACAATGTTGTCCCCCGCTTGAGCCAGGGTCGTGAGGGCAAGAAACTGGGCCGCCTGGCCGCTGGCCGTAGCCAACGCCGCTGCCCCACCTTCTAACGCCGCGACGCGCTTTTCAAACACATCGGTGGTGGGGTTCATGATGCGGGTGTAGATGTTGCCAAACTCCTGCAGGGCAAACAGGCGTGCCCCATGGTCGGCATCGTCGAAGGTGTAGGAGGTGGTTTGGTAAATGGGCACCGCGCGGGCGTTGGTGCCAGGGGCGGGTTCCTGGCCGGCGTGCACTTGTAGGGTTTCGTAGCGGTGAGGCATGGGGGTAAGGGGTGGATGGGTGGGAGGGTAGGGGGTGGATGGGTGAGGGTAGGTAGTAGAAACTAGTGAAAGTTTTGTTCGCGGAGCGTCTCCGCAGGAGAAATGCTTAGTTTTGAGTTGTGAGTTCGTTTGGGGTAGTAAAAATTCAAAATTCAAAACTCAACATTCGAAACTGGCTACTCCTTACTTCTCACTCTCGTCAGACGCTGATCAATTCACCTCGCAGAGCTGACAGATCGGCGACCTGATTGGGCGGCAGATTGTTAAACAGCACGGTGCTGAGATAGCGTTCACCGTTGCTGGGCTGAACGGCGACGATGAGTTTGCCAGCGTTTTCGGGACGCTGCCCAACCTGAATGGCGGCGGCTAAGGCAGCGCCGGCAGAAATGCCGGAGAGGATGCCTTCTTCTCGGGCCAGGCGGCGGCCGTAGCTGACGGCGGTTTCGCTGTCGATCTGAATCACTTCGTCAATTAGGTCAACGTTCAGCACTTCGGGGATAAAGCCTGCGCCAATGCCCTGGATTTTGTGGGGGCCAGGGGTACCGCCAGAGAGTATGTGGCTTTCGACGGGTTCCACAGCAATCGCTTGGAACCCCGGCTTGCGCTGCTTTAGCACCTCGGCTACGCCGGTAATGGTGCCGCCGGTGCCGACTCCGGCAATCAAAATATCGATCGCCCCCTCGGTATCGGCCCACAGTTCCTCAGCGGTGGTTTCACGATGAATCTTGGGGTTGGCCGGGTTGCGGAACTGCTGAAGCATATGGGCATCGGGCAAAAATTCGACAATTTCTGCGGCCCGTCGAATGGCTCCGACCATGCCCTGGCTGCCGGGGGTCAACTCTAGCTGGGCACCGTAGGCTTGCAGCATCGCCCGCCGCTCTAGGCTCATGGTGTCGGGCATAGTCAAAATGAGCCGGTAGCCCTTGGCGGCGGCAACCAGGGCCAGGGCAATGCCGGTGTTACCAGAGGTAGGTTCTACCAGAATCGTGGACTCTGGGTTGATCAGTCCCGCATCTTCGGCCGCCTGAATCATGCTGGCCCCGATGCGGTCTTTGACGGAGGCGGCGGGGTTGAAGCTCTCTAGTTTGAAGACAATGTGAGCCACGGCTCCCTCAGACTGAGGAATGCGGTTGAGGCGCACCATGGGGGTGTGGCCGATGAGTTCGGTGATGTTGTTGGCGATGGGCATGGGATGAAGGGTAGGGGGTGGATGGGTGAGGGGTAGGGGGTGGATGGGTGAAGGGCTTTGCAGTCTTCAGGGCCAAGGATCTTCTACTCTCTACCCCTACTCCCCACTGTCTAACAAAGATCCGTTATTGCCACAGACTCAGTCGCGTTTTGGTGGCGTTGTGTAGATAAACCAGCAGCAAACTACCCAGCAACAGCGGCGCAATTAGGGCGATTATGAAATAGCCACGACCGCGGCTCCAGCGGTTTTTTAGGGGTTTAGGTAGAGAGTGGTTGGCAAAGGAAGTGGCGGGGGAGGAGGGCTGGATTTCAGCCTGGTTAAGAGAGAAGGAAGTCATGGCAAAAAATGGAGAGAGAAGAGAACAGCGGAAAACTTGACTAGCGAAGATGCGGAGTAGGCTTGAGACCAAGGGTTGAGCCGATCGCTCTAGGGTTCCCCCTTTGGTATTTGGGTTTGCTGTACTCCGCAGAGAGCCCCAGGTTGGGGGCGAAGAAAAACTTGAAACGGTCTATGCTCCGACGGTGCTGACTAGTAATGCCAGCCGTCGCCATCGGGGTTGCCTTTGCCCTGAATGACGAGGGGATATTTTTGCAGCTGACTGAGCCAGCACTGCACCGCATTGAGCGGGCCAGATAGCTCAACTTCTAGGGCCGTGGACTGGGCCGAACTGCTGATCGAAAGCGTAGTCGGCTGCCCGTTCAACGCAATGGCTCGCACCACAACCCGACAGCTTTCGGCCAGATCTTCGAGCAGCGTTTTAACGGAGAGCTGGGGAGAACCGTAAATTCTGAGCCTGAGCTGAGTCTGGGTGGTTGTCATGGTGCGTAAACCAATAGAAACAACGGGTGAACGTTTGGAGGACTAAAGGTTAGTCATCTTGGGAGAAAAACGATGGGTGAGCGCGCCGGTCAGTTGGCGTAGGTGACGGTGCATCGGCGGAACGCTTTTTTGATGAGGACGACGAGCGCCCCAAGCGCACGGCGATCGGCCGTTTGGCCTGCTTGACCCCGCTGAGCACCAGCAGCATGGCTACAGTGCCCACCACGGCAAGTTGCCAATAGCCCAGGCCAATCGCGGTGCCGAGGGCTGCCGTGGCCCAAATCGCCGCCGCCGAGGTCAGTCCCTTAACTTTGCCCCGGTGGGACTGCTGCAAAATTAGCCCCGCTCCAATGAAGCCCACCCCGGTAGCAATGCCCTGGATGGTGCGGCTGAGGGCGTTCACGGAGGAGTAGTCTTGGGGGAGCTGAATGGGCAGCAGAATAAACAGCGTTGCTCCCAAGCTAATCACCATGTGGGTGCGAACCCCGGCAGAGCGGTTAGTGCCGGTCCACTGACGCTCGAAGCCAATCAGCCCGCCGATGACAACGGAAAGCCCGACCCGAAAGATCAGGTTGAGCCAGTCGTTGGCCTCAATGTAGCCAGCCTGAATCGCCAAAATAATTGCCCCCGCCACTGCATACACCGAAAACCCGGTAGGTTTACCGGTGATTAGTTTGTGTTTGACAACTATGGCATGCCATCGAATAGTTTTCAATCCGATTGCAAACATTTTTGGTTTCATGTACGATTCGGGATGCGTTTGCCTCTGTCGAGAGCGGTTCGATACGCTCTGATTAAGCGCACCAAGCATTTGCCCGGTCTTCATCCCATTGCCTGGAGGCATTCTATGAGTCGCTTCTCGTCATCTTCAGAGGGCAGTTTGCCGATTTCGATACCCCATCTGCAGGAGGTCGCCTGGTCTTTTGCGGCGGGAGCCCTAGGTGGTTTGGCCAATAGCGTGACCGTGTGGCTGTTTGGTCTGTTGGGTATTACCGCCCTGCTGGGGGTGGCGATCGCCCCTGAATGGACTCCGGCCTGGCTGTATCACCGCATTGTGTGGGGCGGTCTATGGGGGCTGTTGCTGCCGTTTTTTGCTCGGTCTCGCGGTAGTCGGCTTACCCAGGGATTGTTGATTGGTCTGCTACCTGCGATCGCCCAGCTCTTCATCGTCTTCCCCATCCAGACCCCCCACGGGGTGCTGGGGCTAGGGCTGGGCGGTCTGACCCCGGCCTTTGTGGTGCTGTTTAATGTGGTCTGGGGCGTGGTGGCGGTGGCCTTTTACCGGTTGCTGACCGATGCCGACGCTCGACAGTTGAGAGGATAGGTCATGACAGATAATATTCCCCCTGTGAATCAGGACTACAGCAGTGCTGGGCAGCTTTCCCCGGAGCAAATTCAAGCGTTGGCTGAGCAAGGCTTTCAGGCAGTGCTGAATGTGCGATCGCCCGCCGAACCCGACAGCCTGGCCGATGAAGCCGATCACGCCGCCGCCGCTGGCCTGGGCTATGCCCAAGCTCCCGTTAGCCCCACTGTCCCAGACGGCGAAGCTCTAACCGCGGCCCTGGCCGCTTTAGATGCTCTGCCGAAGCCCGTATTAGTTCACTGTCGAGGCGGGGGACGGGCTACAGCAGTGGCCTTAGCTGCGATCGCCACCCAGGAGCAGCTCTCTCGCGACGCGTTTTTGGAGCAGGCCGCGGCCCACGGGCTGGGGCCAGAGCAGCCGCAGATTCAGCAGTTTTTGCGCGACTACTATGGCGCCCCCGTGCCTGACCAGCAGGAGGTCGGGTAGATGGTGGTTGCCAACGGTCAGACTCTGACCCAGCCGCTCAAGGTCCTTGTTTTGGGCGGCGACGGATTTTGTGGCTGGCCCACAGCCCTGCATTTGTCGAACCTGGGTCACGAGGTCGTCATTCTTGACAACCTCTCCCGGCGCAACATTGACAACGAGCTAGAAGTCAACTCCCTCACCCCGATCGCTCCCCTCGGCGTGCGGCTGGCCACCTGGAAAGCCCTGACCGGGCACGACATTCCCT
The DNA here is from genome assembly GCF_014695395.1 of Nodosilinea sp. FACHB-131. Classification (GTDB taxonomy): domain Bacteria; phylum Cyanobacteriota; class Cyanobacteriia; order Phormidesmidales; family Phormidesmidaceae; genus Nodosilinea. The sequence goes on along the minus strand of NZ_JACJOF010000021.1, from coordinate 46,786 downwards.
TTCATCGAGTCGATATCGCCCAGGACTACGACCAGCTCCTCGGCCTGATTCAGCAGTATCGCCCCGATGCCGTCGTACACTTCGCCGAGCAGCGGGCCGCCCCCTACTCGATGAAATCGCCCCGCCACAAGCGCTACACCGTCGACAACAACCTCAACGCCACTCACAACCTGCTCTGCGCCATCGTCGAATCGGGGCTCGACATCCACGTCACCCACCTTGGCACCATGGGGGTCTACGGCTACGGCACGGCGGGCATGAAAATTCCTGAGGGCTATCTGGATGTGGAAATTCCCACCGAAAGCGGGGAGCGCATCGCCCAGCGGATTCTCTACCCAGCCAATCCGGGCAGTGTCTACCACATGACCAAAACCCAGGATCAGCTGTTCTTTTTCTACTACAACAAAAACGACGGCGTGCGGGTCACCGACCTGCACCAGGGCGTGGTCTGGGGCACCCACACCCGCGAAACCCGCCTCGACGAGCAGTTGATCAACCGCTTTGACTACGACGGCGACTACGGCACCGTGCTGAATCGCTTTCTCATGCAGGCGGCGATCGGCTACCCCCTCACCGTCCACGGTACCGGCGGCCAAACCCGCGCCTTTATCCACATTCAAGATACCGTGCGCTGCATTCAGCTGGCGCTCGAAAACCCGCCCAGCCCCGGGGAACCGGTGAAAATCTTTAACCAGATGACCGAAACCCATCGGGTTCGCAACCTGGCCCAGCTGGTCAGCGACATCACCGGAGCCGAAATCACCTACCTCGACAACCCCCGTAAAGAAGCCGCCGAAAACGACCTCTTCGTTGAAAACCGCTGCTTCCTCGAACTGGGCCTGGAGCCCATCACCCTCAGTAAAGGGCTGCTGCTGGAAGTGACCGAAGTGGCGCAGAAGTATGCGGAGCGGTGCGATCGCAGCAAAATCCCCTCTACGTCGAAGTGGGTGAAGGGGTAGATGGGTGGATGGGTGGATGAGTCGATGGGTGAAAACCAAGACTCAAACCTGATCCAAATCCACTCTCCTACCCTCTACCCATCCACCCCCTTACCCATCCACCCCCTACCCCCTACCCCCCATGTCCCAAACTCTCCAAGCTGTACTCAACGCCAACGATGCCTACGCCGCCGACTTTGGCGACAAAGGCAATCTGCCCCTGCCCCCCGGTCGGCGCTTTGCGGTGCTTACCTGCATGGATGCCCGCCTGGATCCGGCTAAATTCGCTGGGCTGAGCGAGGGCGATGCCCACGTGATTCGCAATGCCGGGGGACGGGCCAGTGACGATGCCATTCGTTCCCTGGTGATTTCCTACAAACTGCTGGGGACTCGCGAGTGGTTTGTCATTCACCACAGCGACTGCGGCATGGAAACCTTCACCGATGCCGTAATTCGCGGGCTGCTGGCCAACAGCCTCGAAACCGCTAAGGTCGATGCCGACGGTTGGCACGATGTGGGCCAGGGGCCGGGCTCCAGTGCGGGCGACTTCATTAGCTGGCTCACCATCGCTGACCAGACCAAAAGCGTGGCGGAAGATGTGGCCCGCATTCGCAACCACCCGCTGGTGCCCGCAAATATCCCCATCTACGGCTATATCTACGACGTGAAGACGGGGCGGCTGGTGGAGGTGCCGGAGGCGACGGCGGTGGGGGCAGGGGGCGGGGAGTAGATGGGTAAGGGGTAGGGGGTGGATGGGTGGGGAGGGAGTCTCAGCTTCAAAGTCTGATTCCCAAGCCTTTACCCCTTTGTATTGACAATTGATGAACAAATAAGGAGACACGTTCAATGCTTAAGCAACTACAGCGCTGGAAAATTCAGCTGGTCGCCTTTTTGGCGGCGGTTTTAGCCGTGGCCGCTTTGCCGGGGCTGGTGCAGCCTGGAGCAGCGGCAACGACCATAGATTTCGTTACCCCTCAGTGGGTGGCGCAGCATTCTCGGGATGCAAGCCTGCGCATTCTCGACGTGCGCACTAACCCGCTGGACTACATCAGCAGCCACATTCCCGGGGCGGTAAATATTGCTGAGAACACTTTCCGGGGCCCCAATGGTCGCTTGCCGGTGCAGTTTTGGGAGCAGCAAAAGATTGAAGCGCTGTTTCAAGAAGCCGGAGTTAACAACGACAGCCAGGTGGTGATCTACTCCGAAGGCAACAGTATTTTGGGTAGCACTCAGGTGGCCTACCTGCTGGAGCGGGGCAGCTTTGCCGGTCGGGTTTCGGTGCTGGATGGCGGGTTCAAAGCCTATAAGGATGCTGGCCTGCCAGTGACAAAGGAATTCCCTGAATATGACAAAGGCAACTTCACCCTGACCGATAACAGCGATATTCGCGTGTCGCTCGACGAGGTGCGATCGATTGTGCGTGACCGTAGCGCCCGCGTTACCTTCATTGACCCGCGCCCGCCCGCGCTGTTTGCTGGTGAAGAGGATCTGTTCATTCGCAATGGCCACATTCCGGGAGCCAAAAACCTTCCCTGGCCCAGCTTTACTGCGGGCGAAGACAATTTCCACCAGCTCAAGTCCCTGGATGAGATTCGCGCGCTGCTGGCTCGCCGAGAAATTGCCCCCGAAGATGACATTGTCGTAACCTGCAGCACCGGGCGCGAAGCGTCGCTTCAGTATGTGGTGCTGAAGCATCTGCTGGGTTATTCCAACGTGCGGTTGTATGAAGGGGCTTGGACGGAGTATTCGGCCCAGACTGACTTGCCCGTTGCCACCGGGCGCGACCCGAATGTTTAATTGCCCTAATCGGTTGTAATATCGGTGGCCTTTGGCGGTTGTCTGTGGCAACGGCCAGGGCCACTTAACTTTGAAGGAGCCTATTGTTTTATGCTGTTACGCCTGTTGCTGGTCGCCAGCGTTCTTACCCCGCTCAGCCTGGTGGGGCATAGTTTTTGGTCAGTTACCCACGGGGCTGCTAGTAGCGATACTGTAGACCCGGTTGCCTCCTGCGCCCCCACCCAGCCTGAGGACGAGGACGAGGAGGCTGACGAAGACGAAGAAGATGGCAAGAAGCCGCGCCGCCCCACTCGGGGGCGGTTCTCTTAATTTTTTAACCTGGCGCTGACTATGACCCCTATTGTTGACCTGACTGGCCAGCAGGCACCCCGATCGCAGTCACTGTGGCTCTATTTGCTGCTGGCCGTTGTGGCGGCGATCGCTGCCGGTTTAATTAGCTTTGGCTGGCGGCAGAGCCTACTATTTCTGATTGGCACCCTGTTTGGCCTCACCCTTTACCACGCCAGTTTCGGCTTTGCGTCGTCCTATCGGCGGCTGATGGTGCAGGGCGACGGCCAGGGGGTATTGGCGCAGGTGGTGATGCTGGCGCTGGCGACGGTGCTGTTTGCGCCCATCTTGATAGGCGGGCTAGGCCGGGGATCGCTGGCTCCGGTTGCGCTGCAGGGGGCGATCGGGGCGCTGGTGTTTGGGGTGGGCATGCAATTGGGCAGCGGCTGCGCCTGCGGCACGCTCTACACCATTGGCGGCGGCAGCTCAATGATGCTGTTTACCCTGCTGACCTTTGGCATTGGGTCGTTTTTGGGCACGTTGACCAACGGCTTTTGGCAGGGGTTGCCCCAGACTGAGCCCGTGGCGCTGGTGGCGTGGGGCTGGGCAGGAGTTGCCCTGCAACTGGTGCTGCTGGTGCTGCTGGGGGTTGGCCTCTGGTACTGGCAGCGGCGGCAGGGTCATGCAACCCTGCCGCTGAAACCGCCGCCAAGCTGGCGATCGCTGCTCTACGGGCCCTGGTCGTTGGTTGCCGGAGGGGTCGTGCTGGCCCTGCTGAATACGCTGACTCTGCTGCTGGCCGGTCGACCCTGGGGCGTGACCTGGGGGTTTACTCTCTGGACGGCTAAGCTGGCTACCCTGCTGGGCTGGAATCCGGCTAGCAGCGAGTTTTGGAGCCAGGAGGCGATCGCTGAGGTGCTACAAGCCAATGTCTTTGCCGATATCACCTCCGTGATGAATGTTGGCATTGTGCTGGGGGCGGCGATCGCCGCCGCGATCGCCGGGCAGCTCACGGTGCGGCAGCCCCCCTCGCGGCTGGCGGTGCTGGCGGCTTTAATCGGCGGCTTGATGATGGGCTACGGTGCCTGGTTGGCCTTTGGGTGCAATGTCGGCGCATACTTCAGCGGCATTGCTTCCACCAGTCTGCACGGCTGGCTGTGGATCGTCTTTGCGCTGCTTGGCACTCTGCTGGGGGTCAGGCTCAGGCCATTGTTTCGACTCTCTAATTAGTTGGGCTGACCTCTCGCCGCCGTAATGCTTCACCCTGCAGCGGCATTAATTTAGCTAGGGACAGGCCCCAGGATTCCTCAAGAGTCTTGGGGCTTTGCCGATCTACAGAGCTACTCCAGCACCGAGATTTCGGTCACAATCACCATCTAAAACAGAACGTGAAAGCCTTGGCAGGCAAAGTTGTCGTTGAAGATGCGTTAGTAGTGCTGGATTTGAGAGCCGGTAGCAATCGGGCAGCCTACTGTTGTAACAGGACATTGATGAGAAGGTCATTCCGCTCTCTAACTTTTGGCTGTGTCATCTATCAAACAGCTTTAGTAAAGTGGCTTTGCAGAGAGAGGTCACCCAATGCTGAACTTTTTGAAGCGCATTGCACCCGCGATCGGACTGGTCTTTCTCTCACCCATGATTGGGGAATTCCTACTAGGGAATCTAGCAATTGATGCTCTGCTAGACGGGCTATTTGCTGTGCCACTATACGGCGGTGGAGCGCTGTTGATTCGTGAAGTGACTCGACATGCCAAACGAAGCTGGATAACCATGATCTTGCTTGGCCTAGCGTATGCTGTGGTTGAAGAAGGACTCGTCACTCAAAGTCTATTCAACCCCTCGTTTGTTGGCCTGAACCTGCTGGACATTGCCTATATTCCCTCAATTGGCATGGGGGCATGGTGGACACTGTATGTTTTGACCTTACACACGGTTTGGAGTACGAGTGTAGCGATCGCACTGATTGAAGCATTAGTTCCCTATAGAAGAACGACACCCTGGTTAGGCAAATTCGGTTTAGCACTCACAACTCTTTTATTTCTCTTTGGTGCCGCGATCATCGGTTTTGGCATTTATACCCAGGAGGGGTTTTTAGCCTCTCCTCCACAACTGATTGGAACCGTGATCGCGATCGTCGTTCTGATTGCTCTTGCCTTTAGCGTTCGTTTGCCTCAGAGATCGCAGGTTACGAGAAAAACACCTCGTCCGAGGACTGTGGGTCTGGTTTCACTGCTCTCGTCAAGCTTGTTCATGGCGCTCAGTTTGGTCATTGATATCGTACCTGGCTGGGCGATTGTTGGAATTTACCTTGCGCTCTATGCCTTGATCATCAAATTCGTTTCTCGGTGGTCGCGATCAAAAAGGTGGGGAGATGCTCATCGGCTCGCACTCGCGGGTGGAGCATTGTTGACCTACGCTTGGTATGGGTTCCCACAACCCCCGACTGCTGGTTCTAAAGGCACTGTGGATTTGATTGGTAATGGAATCTTTGCGATGGGCGCGATTGTTCTGCTTGCGATCGCGAATCGTACTGTGCGTCAATCGAATTTTGAGAAGCGGTTAGAAGAATGAAGATTGGTAGTGCGACACAATAGTTTGGAAGAAATGCCCGCAGTGCAAGACCTGGTTAATCTCGAAGAGCAAGGATGGCAAGCCCTATGAACGGGAACGAAAACCAGCAAAAGGTTTTACAGCTCCGTTCTCCGTGATGGTGAAGTCGTGCTCTTTCCAGGTGGGATGATAGGAATGGAGATAGCATAGTCGAGGCTTGAAGAATTTGTTGTGGGGCTCAAGCTATGACTTGAGGCATGATTTAGAAGTTATTTGTAGGACAAGCGTAAACGCTGTGAGTTTGGAGAATGACTAGATGCTATGGCTTGTTGTGCCCCTTGGGGTGGTGATTGGAATAGTTGGGGTTGGCGCAATTTATCAAGCACTTGCCGCAAGTCGCGATCGCCGAAGGTTCCTGCCACCCGGCAAAGTAGTTCAAATCAATGGTAAAAACTGGCACTACCAAATGACGGGGGAAGGCCGCCCGACAGTCATTGTGGATGGTGGAACTGGAGGTACTCACCTGGATTGGCAATCAGTACAGCCTGAAATCGCCAAGTTTACGAGAATCTTAACCTACGATCGCGCTGGCTATGGCTGGAGTGATGTAAGTTCAGAACCGCGTACCGCTGAGCAAGCCGTTAGTGAGTTGCGACAGCTTTTAGCAGAGGTTGAAATTGAACCCCCCTATGTCTTAGTAGGAATGTCTTCAAGCGGCTTATCCACTCGCTTATTTGCCTATCACTACCCCGAAGAGGTGGCTGGAATGGTGTTAGTGGATGTCGCCCACGAGCGGATGTATGAAGATGCACCAGTTGAATGGGTTGAACTGAACAAACGACTCGAACGACTGTTAACGTACATAGTGCCGATTCTGGGGCGTACTGGTCTGCTTCGTCTGCTCATCGCCTTTGATTCTTTGCCAATGGCGGCTGGTTTATTCCAAAAGTTCCCACCTTCAATGCGGTCTCTTGCTAAAGCACTCTATTCTCAGACCCAGTTTGGCAAGACTTTTGCTCAAGAATCGGCTGCGGTACCAGTCAGCATGCAACAAGTTGAACAGGTAAGGCAGACAAAATCGTTTCCTGATATTCCTCTCATTGTTCTATCGGCTGGAAAACCAGATTTTGATATAACCGAAGAGGTAGTTAAGAAATTGCAAGTATTACATGCAGATCTAGCCAATGAGTCGCCCCAAGGTGTTCACATTATTGCTCATGAAAGTGGGCATGCAATCCAACTCGACAAGCCAGAAATAGTCATTGATGCAATTCGTCAAGCTGTTGAAAAAGTGCGTTGCAGTAGCAACATATAACGTATAACAACTATAGAAAAGCGTGCACTAACTAAGCCTTATAAAGTTTTGAAAAATTGGTCACCGTGGATTTAGTATTATGATTAATTTACTTATGCCCCTAGCAGCTGTAACAATGTGTTCAGCACCTGTTGCAGTAGAATTAGATGTTTTTTCGGGCCGACCTAATCCTGTTTGGAATCTAAGCGAGGCTCAATGTGCTGAAGTTGAACAGCACATAGACCAATTACCTGAAGTCGCAGACGAATCTCTGCAATCTCTACCTGCGCTTGGTTATCGAGGCTTAATCATCCACTATGAAAATCAGCAAGGGGTGAGGGACTTTATCAGGATTTATAGAGGTGTTTCTCAATCGGAAGAGATACAGCTTCAAGATCCAGACCGGAAACTTGAGAAGTGGCTGATTAGTACAGGGCAAGATTTGGTTGACTCAAATATGCAAGAGTATCTCCAAACCGAGCTTGCTCAATAGCCAGTGGGGTGGACAGCGCCTAAGAAAACTTCAGTTTGGGGTTAAGGAAAAGAGGGGCTTTGTAAGTTGAGATCAATCAAAGGATTTACTAGGCTCCCCTTATACTGCCGCCAGCAGTTTGAGCCAAAATAGCATCGCATGCTACTCAGTGAAGGCATGCGGCACCGTCACGAAGACTTGTTTCAAAGCCTCTATGAAAGCTCTTTTTCTAGGGCAGAATTAAGAGCAGAACTAGCCGAAAGTAAGTTGCAGCACAACAGAGTCGGAGAAAAGTCGCATGCAAAGATACTTGGCTGCACTGGCGATTATACTTTTAATTGGAATGGTGTTGCTCAGAGTTTTTCCACTGAGAAAGGCAGGAACAGAAGCGTTGCATTTTGCGAATACAGACAAAACAGACTTCTTGATTCCGCCGTTCGCTCTTTTCTACTTCTATACTGTGTTTGCTGCTGCCTTCAATCTCCCTCTTGTCAGCGGTCAGACATTCTTCTCTTCTCAAGCGATTGCTTGGGTTGGAGTGCTTCTATGTCTCGCGAGCTTGTTTTTTCTGCTTCTCAGTCTCGTTTATTTCGGTAAGAGTTTTCGCATTGGCATTGACGTTGAGCACCCTGACGAACTTATAACAATGGGCGTATTTGCTCTCAGCCGTAATCCCATTTATGTAGCGTTTGCTTTGGTCTTAATCGGACAATTCTTAGTATTTCCCAATTGGATTTTGCTGGTCTATCTCGTTGCTGGTATTTGGTTGCTTCATCGTCAAGTGTTACGCGAAGAAGAATTTCTGATAGAACACTATGGTCAAGAATACATAGCTTATTGCAATCGAGTAAGAAGGTACTTTTGAGTACTCGCAAGAAGCAATGACTACAACGCCCACAAGCGGGCTAACAAGGCGCTGAACCCGACTACAGCTTGGGTTTCCCGCAGCGGGTGAGCTGGTTGGTGGCAGCCATTGTGCATACTACCGTAGTCTCTACAGTCCTCTTTTTTGGGGCATTAGTAGTGGCAGTAGTGGATAAACTATAGAAAGTTGATTAGTGCTGTTCGTTATAACTATTTTGACCGCCTAACTTTACAGAAGACGCAGCATGGACAAATTCACCGGCGGTTGCCTGTGCGGCAACGTCCAAATTGTAGCAACGGGACGCCCATACCGAGTTGGACTTTGTCACTGCCTCGACTGCCGCAAGCATCATGGGGCTCTTTTTCACGCTTCCGCGATTTTCCCTCAAGATGCGGTAGCGATCGCTGGCGAAACCCGCGACTACGGCGGGCGGTTTTTTTGTCCTCGCTGCGGTTCGTCGGTTTTTGCCCGCACCGCAGACGAAATCGAAGTGTACCTAGGCTCCTTGGATGCCCCCAACCAATTAACGCCAACCTACGAAAACTGGATCATCCGGCGCGAATCCTGGCTGCCGCCGTTTCCGCTGACGAGACAATATGAACGCGATCGCGACCCCACCAGTCGCTTTGAGGAGTAAATCGCACAACCAGATTTCCAGCTCCAAAAGTCACAGCGCGACTTCCTGCGACACTACGCCGACATCTATCGGTGTGAGATTGAAGCAGCCATTCGTGAGAACGAGGCTGCTTGATTGTGTGCAGTTTTATGTTGACCACATGGGTATTGTTGTGTGCTCTAAAACTTAGATTGGGATGCTTACGCCAGCCAAATTCATCGTGCCCTGAGCGACCAAAACAACATTTTAGGTCAGCTTCTGCGTGTTACTACGTAGCTATATCGCATTCAAAAATCTCAAGTCTGCTTTGCAAAAATGACTCGTTCGGGTACTGTCAACGGGTCAAATTACTGCAATAAAACTCTTGTCCAGCAGGGGTTTCAGCCTTTTTGTTGCATTCATAAATTCAATTTATCGATTCCACAAAAAAGAGCGTTTGCTCTTATTTTTTGCTCCCCGTAAATTGGGGGTGTTCTTCCTTCAGGGGTTACACATGGACTGGATTGTGCCGACTGTGATGCTTGGTGTTGCCACTGCTACCGCTACCACCTTCGACGACAACATCTACCTGACGATGTTTTTCAGCAAAACCAACCGCACCTTTCGGCCGCGTCACATTGTGGTGGGCGAGTTTGTCGGCTTTACCGGGCTGGTAGGCATTAGCCTGATTGGCTATTTTGCCGGGCTGATGATTCCCCACATTTGGATTGGTCTACTGGGCTTTTTGCCCATCGCCATCGGCGTCAACGCTCTGCTCAGCCGCCAAACCATGGCAGAAGACGAGCCCGTAGATGTGTCGGTGGCCAACCCCACCCACCCCCACTACCGCAAGGTGCGCCGCCAGTCGCTGTGGCACACCCTGCGCGACCCTCAGACCTATCGGGTGTCGGCGGTTACTTTAGCCAACGGCGGCAACAACATCGCGATCTACATTCCCCTGTTTGCTAGCAGCACTCTGCCTCGCCTCAGCATTATTTTGGCGGTGTGCTACGCGGCGATTGGCCTGTGGCTAACCTTGTCCTATAGCCTGATTCGCCAGCCCCAGGCAGCCTTTGTGATGGCCAACTACGTGCGGCGCGCGTTTCCCTTTGTGCTGATCTGGCTGGGCTCTTCGATTGTGCTCGAAAACGGCAGCTATCAGCTGCTCTATGCCCTGGCTCCGGGGTTGTAGTGTAGCAGGGTTTAAGAGTGAAGGAGTGGATGGGTAGATGGGTGGATGAGTTGCTGAGGGTGGTTATGAGAAATCGACAGGACCGGTATTTTCAGCGAGGGTGCCGCGATCGCAACACGGACCTGCTGCCCCAAAGCACCAACGCTGACTATTGGAAGGGCGATCGCTCAGGCAGGTTGATAGGGCTAGATGAGGTGGTGCGCTACTTTCCCACCGTTGAAGCATTTTTAGCTTGGCGATCGCAGACAGTAAATGGGTGAGTAGCGCCCGCTAGCGGTGCTGAATGGACTGCTCCTCGGCTTCAGGCTCTAACCCTGGCAGCAGTGGTAGCCAGCGAAACATAGCCTGATGCAGGCTCAGTGCCCAGGCGGCAGCCAGCAGCCAGCCCCCCAAAATATCGCTCGGAAAATGTACCCCCAGATAAACCCGGCTCGCTCCAATGCAGAGCGCAAACAGACCGCCCAACCCCAACAGCCAGGGGCGCTTAGAACTATCCCAGTTGAGCAAGATCAGGGCCAGCACAAAGGTCATCGAGTAGGTGGCGTGGCCGCTCGGAAAGCTAAAGTCGGTGTGGGGCGGAATGCCCTCCCAGAGGGCGGGGCGCACTCGATGCCAGAGCACCTTAGCAACCTGGTTAAGCTCGGCGCTGCCCGCCATCACCAAGGCCAGGTAGCTGGCCGGTTGCCAGCGGCGATGCCAGAGGCCCAGAGCTATCAACCCCAGGGAAGCGGGCAGCACGCCCCATTGGGTGCCCAACTTGGTAGCGATCGCCACGCCTCGATTTAGCTCTGGGGTAGCGTAGCGATGCAGGCGCAGCAAAAAGGCCGCATCCCAAGCGGGCAGAGTGGGGTAAGCCGCCACCAGTAGCCCTAGGCCAATCAAAATCACCAGGGCCAGCAGCGGTAAAATGACTCCCAGCCAGAGGGAGCTGGGGGCTGACGAGCGAGCAGAATGTTCCATTTGACTAAAGATTAAATTAGGCCGAAATCCAGGTCATGAGCCAATCGGGCAACACAGCCTCAAGATTGGTGAGCAGGTCACCCGTGAGAAAATCGGGCACATCGAGGATGTGCAGCTGGAGCAGCACCACAATCGCCAGGGTATACAGCGTCGAGGTGATCAGGCCGTTGCGCAGCGAGTGACTGCTGCCCTGGCCCTCTTTTTGCAGCGCAGTGACCGCCCCCTGCTGCATGAGCATAAAGCCAACGACATTGGTCAGCCAGTAGCCTAGCCCAGTCATGGGCACCAGCGTGCCGGGAAACGGGCGGCTGACCAGGTAGCCAAAGCCCAGGGCCAGGGGCAGATTAATCACCAGATCGTTCCACCAGCACAGGGGTGAGAGCAGGTAGCCGACCACTACCAGACTGCCGCCCCACAGCCGTCGCAGCCAAGGGGCCGTCGATTGGGCGTCATCCACCACAGGGGAGCTGTCGGCGGCGGCAGCAAGTTCTAACGCGGTGTTGGAATCTAACTCGGTATCGGACTGAAGGAGTGCCAAGGGGTTCATCCTAACTATGGGGGTTAACGTTGGGCGGCGGAGCAAAACTACGATCGCAGGGTAGCCACCAGTCGGCGGGGCTGGCGCAGCAGATCTAGGGCATCAAGAATGCTGGTAGAGACAACATCAGCTGAGATCAGGGTTTCAGCTGCGCCCCCTTCCCGCTGCACCAGGGCAATTCCCAGGGCGGCAGCTTTAAGCATTTGGCGATCGTTGCGGCCATTGCCGATCGCCACCACCCGCTCGGTGCCTAGATCGGCGACGTAGGCCAGTTTGGTCTCGGCCTGATTTTCCACAGGGGTAATGGTCAGGCTGAGCGGCAGGTCCGCCAGTTCGCCCTGGGCCAGCCCAAAGGTGTCGGCGGTGATGATGTGAATCTGCAACGCCTCAGAGAGCGCGGCGAGGGTGTCGCCCGCCTGGGGGATAAGACGACCGTCTGTAGCCAGGGTGCCGTTGTAGTCCAAGACGAGATGGGCTAGCTGGAGGTGGCGAAAGCCGGGGATGGGGATGTCGATCATGGGCTTACAACAGTCTCAGGGCAAGGGCAATAACGGCAACGACATAGATGCGGCGAAGCCAGCAGTTAGGCAGGTGCAGCACCACCCGTCCTCCCAAAAACGCACCCGAGAACATCACCACACCTAACAGCAAACCCAGACCAAAATCCACTAGCCCCAGGTAGATAAATACCAGGGTGGCCACCAGAGACGAAAAGATGTTGACCAGCTTGCTGGTGGCGATCGCCTCGATAAAACTGTGGCCGAAGCAGCCCACAAAGGCAGCGGTGAGCAGGGTGACATAGCCGCCGCTAAATAGCCCGCCGTAGATGGCCAACAGAAAGGCGGCCAAGTACCCGATCGCAGTTCCCAGGTCAGAACGTTTGGCCAGGCTGGGCTCAAGGCCGCGATCGCCCATCGTCAAAGAAACTCCAACGACAACCAGCATAGAGGCGGCGATGAAGGGCGACAGGGCGCTGGTGGGCAGCCGCTGCAGCAGCATCGCCCCTAGGGCAGACCCCACCAGGGTGAGGCCAATCAGTCCCGGAGCGCGGCGGCTGTCGAGTTTGCTCTGGCCGACAAAGGGGAGGGTGGCGCCGATGCTCATCAAGGTCAGGGCAGCCATGTTGGTGGCGATCGCCACCTGCGGCTCTACCCCCGCCTGTAGCAGCGCGGGCACCGTAATCAGCGATGTGCTGCCGGTCACCATGCTGATGGCGCTGGTGAGAAAAAACACTCCCACCAAGAGCACTAGCACCGTTGGGGAAAGCCCTAGCTCAACCGAGCCAAGCCTGAGCTGACCTGCGATCGAAACCTCAACCATGCCAAATCCGCCCAAACTACTAAAAACCCATCGGATTACCGGTGTTTCCCCAAAAACTATGCCACAGTTTCAGGACACTTTCAATATTTTTGAGATTCAGCCAGATTTACCAGCTGTTTTGTTCAACGCTCTCTCCGCGGTTGTTCCAAAGGCTCTGCCCTACGCAGCAAAAGACACGACTTTCAAAAGCGTCCTTTAGTGATGACTTGAGAAAAACTTTTGCCGATAGACAGTTTTGCAGCAACAGCACCGCTTTATTAGATGAAGTGTAAACCGACAGCGATTGCCTAGCTCCGCCAGTGCAAATACCTAATTTATGCCTGGGGATATATGACTAAAGAGTTTCGCCATTTCAAGCTAGAACTAGCTGAAAAACAATGGGGCAGGCTTGGTTAGAGGTTTTTGCGTGGGGGCTGTAGGCTAGAAGCAGCTTGCGATCGCCCTAAATGCTTCGTACCGTTAGGCTGCTATGAACGTTCGGCCTTATTTGCGTCCTAAAAACTACGGCATAGCGGTTTTGAGCGTGACGATGGCGCTCCTGCTGATGGGGTTACTGAATCCGGTAGCCAACATGGCTACGACCCCATTTTTACTGTTTTTTGGATCGGTGGTGATAGCCGCAATGTGGGGCGGTGTTGCCTCCGGGTTTCTAGCAACAGGGTTAGCGGCCTTACTCAGCAACTATTTTTTTATGACCCCGAATAGTGGCTTGAGCTTAGATGCTCCAGCCATTATTCGGACCCTAGTATTTGTTACCCAAGGCGTTGTCTTTAGCCTGCTGTGTGGCTCGTTGCGATCGGCCCGCTATCGCTTAGAGCACAGCTCTCTACAGCTGCAAGAAAGCGAGTCTTCTCTGCGCCACACCAATCAGTGGGTGACAGCTATTTTAGAAAGTATTACCGACGGCTTTTATGCCGTTGATTTGCAGTGGCGGTTTGTGTACATTAATCCCCAGGCTCAGTACCTGTTTAATCGTCCCCTAGATGCATTGCTGGGACAATCAATTTGGGAGGTGATGCCAAATTTAGAGGGCAGTGCCATGGGGGAATCATTTCGGCGAGCGATGGTAACTCGACAGCCGCTGATCGTTGAAATCCCAGGGGTGCTGCACTCCGATCGCCTGTTTGAAATGCACATTAACCCCCTGGTAAACGGGCTGGCCATCTATTTTCGAGACGTCACCGATCGCAGAAATAACCAGCGCCAGCTCTATCAGCAAATGCAAATGCTCGACCTGGCCAACGACAGCATTATTATTCAAGACCTCGACACGGCCACCATTACCTACTGGAACCAGGGAGCAGCGCGCCGCTATGGCTGGTCGGCGGCAGAGGCGATCGGGCAATCGACTACAGAACTGCTCAAGACCGTTTTACCAGAACCCATGGAGGCGATTCGCGAGGCCATTTTGCAGGAGGGCTACTGGACGGGGGAGCTGGTGCAAACCACCCGCGACGGCCAATCAATTATTACCAACAGCCGCTGGACGCTTCAGACTAATCCGGCGAACGAACCCGACGCTGTCTTAGAAATCAGCTCTGATGTAACCGAGCAAAAGCAGGTGGAGGAAGCCCTGCGCAAGAGCGAACTGCACTTTCGCACCCTGGCTAACTCCATGCCGCAGATGTTTTGGACGGCGCTGCCCGGTGGCCAGCTGGAGTACTGTAACCAACGCTGGTATGACTATACGGGGCTGACCCCAGCTCAAAGTTTTGCCCATGGCTGGCTGGCAGTGCTGCACCCCGACGACCGCGATCGCAGCCAGAGCGCCTGGGACGAGGCGCTGCAAAAGGGGCTGCCGCTGACCCTAGAGGTTCGGCCGCAGCGAGCCGCCGATGGTCAATATCGCTGGCACCTGGTGCGGGCCTTTCCCCTGCGGGATGAGCGGGGAGAGGTGCTGCGATGGTTTGGCTCATTGACCGATATTCACGACCAGAAAATGGCGCTGGTGGAGCGCGATCGCGCCCTGGAGCAAGAGCGCCTCGCCCGCGAAGAGGCTGAGGCGGCCAACCGGATTAAAGACGAATTTTTGGCGATGCTCTCCCATGAGCTGCGCACGCCGCTGAACCCGATTTTGGGCTGGGTCTCGCTGCTGCGATCGCGCCCCCTCGACGAGCCCACCCGCAACCGCGCCCTTGAAACCATTGAGCGCAACGCCAAAGTTCAGGCCGAGCTGATCGAAGATCTGCTCGATGTGTCGCGGATTTTGCGCGGCAAGCTACCGCTCAACATTCAATCGGTGGTGCTGCCTGACGTGGTGCGGGCCGCCCTGGAGACCGTGCAGCTCTCGGCTCAGGCCAAGGCGATTACCCTAGTCACCGAGTTTGCCCCCGACCTGGGGGCGGTGGCAGGCGACCACAACCGCCTTCAGCAGATCGTGTGGAACCTGCTCTCCAATGCGATTAAGTTCACCCCCAAGGGCGGTACAGTCACCATCAGACTGCGCCAGGCTGACAACTACGCCGTCGTCGAAGTGGCCGACACCGGCCAGGGAATCAGCGTCGATTTCTTGCCCCACGTGTTTGAGCGCTTTCGCCAGGCCGACAGCAGCAGCACTCGGGCCTTTGGTGGGCTGGGGCTGGGGCTAGCGATCGTGCGCTATCTGACGGAGCAGCACGGCGGCGAGGCGTCGGTGACTAGCCCAGGCCTGGGGCAGGGGTCAACGTTTACGGTGCGACTGCCCTTGCAGCTCGCTATATCCTCCCCCTCTCCGGAACTCGCCACCCCTGGCATGGGCAGCTTGACCGGGCGGCAAGTTCTGGTTGTAGACGATGATCTCGATTCGCTGCACCTGTTGACGGCCCTGCTGGAAGACTACGGCATGGAGGTGCTAATTGCTGAATCTGCCGAGGTGGGCCTGCACCTGGTCGAGCAGCACCATCCCGATCTGCTAATTAGCGACATCGGCATGCCCGAGAAGGATGGCATTATGCTGATTCAGGCCCTGCGCCAGCGGCCAGCGGCAGAGGGAGGTTTGACCCCGGCGATCGCTCTGACCGCCTACGTCGATGGACAAACGCGCGATCGCGCGATCGCCGCCGGGTTTCAGCGCCACTTGAGTAAACCCCTCGACCTAGATCAGCTGGATCAGGCCCTGGCAGAGCTGCTCTGCGGTAGCGGCTAGGCGCACCTCTGTTTCAACCGCCCTCCTAACTTTATCTAAGGAATAACCCATGAGAATTTTGATGGTTTTGACCTCCCATGACCAACTGGGAGACACCGGCAAAAAAACCGGCTTCTGGCTAGAAGAATTTGCGGCCCCCTACTATGTGTTTAAAGATGCTGGGGCCGACATTACCCTAGCCTCGCCTCGGGGTGGCCAACCTCCGCTAGACCCCAAAAGCGACGCCCCCGATGCCCAAACTGAGGCCACCGCTCGCTTTAGCCAAGACTCCGACGCCCAGAAGGCTCTAGCCAAGACCGCCGTGCTGGCGACGCTGTCAGCCGCCGACTACGACGCTGTGTTCTACCCCGGTGGCCACGGGCCGCTGTGGGATCTCGCCGCCGACACCCATTCCATTGCTTTGATTGAGGCCTTCTATGGGGCAAATAAGCCTGTAGCCGCCGTGTGCCATGCCCCCGGGGTGCTGCGCCATGCCAAAGCGCCCGTCTCCTAATCACCGGGCAAAATCCGGCCTCCTCCGAGGCGGCGGCTCAAGCTCTGCTGCAAGCGCTGAGCGTCGCTCGGTAGGGGAGGGGTTGGGGGTGCGATCGGGTGTCAGGTGCAGGGTTTCGGGTGTAGGGTTTGAGGTGCAATTGGTACCCGATCGCCAAGTACACTGGGCTATTCCCTCAGGGGCTAAGCCATGATGGAGCGGTGGCGTTGCTGAACTGAGGCACGAATTTGGGTAGGGGCAAACGACCGTTTGCCTCTGCGAGGACTGCTGAATTTATGAACGAGCCTGAGTGAGTTCGACCACGGCCTGCACCAGTTTTTCGAGATCGAGGGGTTTGCTGAGGTGGCGTTGATAGCCGCTGGCCAAGGACTGCTGCTGATCTTCGTCGCGGGCATAGGCGGTGAGGGCGATCGCCGGAATGTTTCCCCCCTGGTCGGGGGGCAGAGCGCGCACCCGGCGAATTAGCTTGTAGCCGTCCATATCGGGCATGCCGATGTCGCTGATCAGCACGTCGGCGTGCAGGGTTCTAATGGTGGCGAGGGCTTCGCTAGCCGAGCCAGCGGTAATCACGTTGGCCCCGTACTGCTCCAGCAGCACCGTCAAAAACTCGCGCGTGTCGGCCGAGTCATCGACAGAAAACACCCGAATGCCGCTCAGATCGAGGGCTGCTTTGGGCAGGGCAGCGGCGGGGTCGGTGCTAGCCTCCACCGACAGCTGAGGGAGCCGAACGCTGAAGGTGGCCCCCTGCCCCTCGCCAGGGCTGCGGGCCGTAATGGTGCCCCCATGGATGTCGACTAGCTGGCGCACGATCGCTAACCCCAGCCCCAGTCCCCCATGCTTGCGAGTGATGGAAACATCTTCCTGCCGAAAAGACTCAAACAAGTGGGGCAAAAACTCTGGGCTAATGCCAATGCCTGTGTCGCTGACGCTAATCTCGGCCTGGTCATCGACAGATTGCAGCGTGACGGTGACCTGCCCACCGCTGGGGGTAAATTTGACGGCATTGGAGAGCAGGTTGCAGACGATTTGCTGAAGCCGCGCGGTATCGCCCGCGACTTGAATCGTCGGCTCTAGGTCGAGCTTGAGGGCAATGGTTTTAGCCGCTGCCGAGGCCTTCACCGTCTCCACGGCCGCTTCGACAACGCCAGCCAGGTAGACCGGCACCGGGTGAAGGTGCAGCTTGCCACGCAAAATTTTGGCCAGATCGAGCAGATCGTCGACCAGCTGGGTTTGGAGCAGGGCATTGCGCTCAATGGTGGCTAGGGCCTGGGCGGTTTTAGCCGCATCAAAGCTGCGGGTTTGTAGCAGCTTGGCCCAGCCCAGAATGGGGTTGAGGGGCGATCGCAACTCGTGGGAGAGCACCGCCAAAAACTGATCCTTGAGCCGGTTGGCCTGCTCGGCCTCTTCGCGGGCGAAGCGCTCGCGCTGGAGCAACTGCTCGCGCTCGTACTCGCTCTGTTTGAGCGCGGTAATTTCGGCAAAGCAGGCGATCGCGCCCCGCACCCCACCATTGGAAGCATAGAGCGGCACCGCCTTACCGTAGATGGTGCGCACCGTGCCGTCGGGGTAAACAAACTCGATTTCGTCGGTGACTTCCTGCCCGGTGCGAATGGCTTTTTGCATCGGCATGTCCTGGGGCAGCAGTTCTTGCCCCTGCCTGTACTGCTTAAACGGCAGCGTGCCGCCGCCAGCCCAGGAGGTGCCAGCGGGTAGCGATCCTGGTTCCGCCTGCATGAGCTGATGAGCCATGCGGTTGGCGGTCATTTGGCGGCACTCGACATCGTGGGCAATCCAGATGGCGGCGGGGGCAGTTTCCATCAGAGCGGCCAGTTCTTCGGCCTGGGTGCGGGCAATGGCTTCGCTGCCGATCAGGGCTTGTTCAAAGCGCTTTTGCTCAGTGACGTTGATGGCGATGCCCGTCATGCGGATCGGGTTGCCCGCTGCGTCGTAGAAGGTTTGCCCCCTGACCATGATCCAGCGTCGACCATCCTGGGGGTGGGCAATGCGAAAACTGGTCTTCAGGTTTTTGCCCCGCTCAATCGCCTCACGGACTTTTTGCTCAACATGGGGGCGATCGAGCGGTAAAATGCAGGCCAACCAGTTGTCGTAGGAGGGCTTCACCGTCAGGGCTAAGCCGTAGAGATGATAGTACTCCTCCGACCACGTGACATCGTTGGCGACCATGTCCCAATCCCACAGACCGGCCTCAGCGCCCTGCTGGGCCAGGCGCAGCTGCTCTTCGCTCTTGCGCAGGGCGCCCTCCGTCGAGGGGCAATGGGTAGCCTGGCCGGTGATAAACGCCCCGCCGACTTGGCCGGCCTCATCCCAAATGGGGCTACAGGCCCAGTGATACAGGACGGCATCTTGAATAAAGTCGAAGGACTGCGATCGCCCAGTAGCAAACACCTGCTCAGTAACGCTGACTGCCGTTCCCCAGCCATCGATGGCGGCTAGGGGCTGTCCCTGGGTATTAACGGCGGGCAGTAAAGTGGCGCAGGCTGAGTTGTGCAGTAAGACGCGATCGCAGCCCCAAACGCAAGCCATCGGCGTCTCGGCGCTGAGCACAATGCCTAGAGTTGTCTTGAGGGCGGAGGACCAGGTGGTGAAGTCGCCCAGCGAGGTCTGTGACCAATCGCGCGATTGTAGCAGCGTTGCCAGTGGGGCTGGGCCAGCAAAAACAGCTTGGGTAGTTCCCTGAAGGGACATTCTATTCTCCCGTAACGCCTGATGTACCCTAGCGCCAGCAGCCCTCACCCTTAGAGGAATATAGCTGCTCTGCAATGCTATGTGGCAGCGGCGAATCACTAATTGGCTAAACCAGCTTCCTGGATGGTCTGACTGACCCAAGCCCCGGCTCAACCAAAACTCTGACTGACCCAAAGAACTGAACTGATTCTAGGCCTGTCTCGTTAGCTATAGTTTTGAGACTACAGCTATGACTGATGATCAGTCTTTTTATAGAAAGGGTGATCTATCTTAGGGTAGAAACCTTTTTTACTTTTAATTACGTTGATCACTTTAGATCACTCAATATTGGCCTCCATTGAAGCCAGTTAGGCAAACAAAACGTTAAAAACATTTGCTACAAGCACTCAACTCAAATGTGATGTCAACTACAGCCGCTATCTTTACGTAGAGGTTTGTGATTGATCCAATTATTTAAAAGCGGTTAAAAGGCATTTGTGGTCACTTTTGTTATTGAACGGTCTTTTATGCCTTTGTTAAGAAAAAATCTATTCAGACTAAGAACTTCTTTTTATATCACCTTCAAATTCAAAGGAAATCAAGGAATTTGAGGGCATTTCGTCTTTATTCTAAGTTGCAGCACTTTTGAGAAAACTCCCAACACATTAAATTAGCGGTGGTTTGTCCAACCGTCCGGGCTGGTGCGCCAAAGCTTATACTCAGTGTTCATCCAACGTTAAATTTAAGCTACTTAACAATGCAATGTTAAGCATTAGAAATTTTTTTAGAAACGAATAGCATTATAGAAATCTGTTTCTTTAGTGGCTCAGGAAATATGACAAACGGCAGAGTAGCAGCCGTTAGACGTATATCCTGGGGTCGATGTTGAGTCTGTAGCAGTGCCCTAGGGTTGTATTGCTATAGCTGAAAACACCGCAGACCTTACCTCAGGCTCTGTCAAAGGGCTGATTATAGAAGGTCTGCGATCGCGCCCACAGCGATTTCAGCTTTCAATATCGGTTAAACAACTAAGTTGAAAGGATGATGACAATGGAACACGTTCTACGTCGCCTAAATCGTAACCTGGCTCGAATTTCTATGGTGGTGGTGGCCTCGCTGTTTTTGCTATTGGGGATAGCTAACCCGGCTATGGCCTTTGGCAACTCCAGCAGCAGCCCCTCTGACGGCACCACTCAAATGAACAAACTCCAGGAAACGTCAGAGCGTGCCCTTAGCGCTGAACCCCGAGACCAGAAAGAAGTTCAGCGCAAAGCCCAGCGAGGCCCCAACGAAGTGCAGGGCGATGCTGACCTGCACACCATGAACTCCCCCGCAGATTCTCAGTCTTCCACCACCGTGCAAGACCAGATCGAAAACGTGTTAGAGAAAATTACCCCCGGTAACTAGACCGTGTCGGTACCAGCGATGTCTTGAGCTGCAATCTGATGCCTCGAATCCCTCTCCTTGGAAAAAGGAGAGGGATTTTTTAAGGCTTAGTGACCTGAGAAATGCTCCGAAAACACGCTAGCCCCTCAGTTGGCGAAGCCTATGGAACCTGTAGTATGAGGCTTTGAAAGGCTTAGCGCATCAGATAAAAAGGTGGGGGATTACATCACACCCGCATTGAGCACCATCAGGATGGCTGAACAATTCTCAAAAAACGCGTTGGTTGTCTGCCTCAGCTAGCCTGGTGGTTGTCAACAATGTCTTGGCAAAGACGCTGGAGATTTGAGTGAGACCCAGCCGCTAGAGCTGGCTGAGCTACCCGGCGATAGCTGCGTTGAGCTTCCTTAGAGCGCCCCAAACGCTGTAAGGTAACGCCACGAAATAGCCATGCTTGGCTGTGGTCGGGGTTGAGCCAGAGGGCACGGTTGCAGCAGGCGAGCGCGTCCTCTAGGCGATTGAGCCAAATCAGCACCACGGCTTTTTGCACTAGCAAGCGAGTGGTGGCAAACCCAGCAAGGGTTTGAGCCTGCTCTAAGCTGGCCAGGGCATCTTCGTAGCGATTGAGGCAAGTGAGCGCCTCGGCTCTGTTGTGCCAGCTTTCGACATCATGGGGTTGTAGGGCTAGGGCTTGCTCAAACAGCTCAAGGGCATCCTCAAAGCGGCCCATCTCTAAACGAATCTTGCCAAGTTCACACTGGCCCATGGCAACGGTTTCGTCGTCGCAGGGAGGTAGAGCCCTGGGGATGGTGGCCAGAGACCGGCCTTGAGATGGCGTTGCACTGGATCGAAGGCCAATGGGTGAGATTTGGCGATCGCGAACCATAGTTTCCATAGCATCTGTCCTTTTCCTAAAGGGAATCGGTGCATTTGCAGTCACGGTAGTTAGCGGTTGTGGCGATTTTGTGTCGGTGGCGTCTCAGTCACGTCTCAGCGCGATGCTCCGGTTAGATTTAGCTCTTTTGTCATAGTCTTGGCACAGCAATGACACACGGCAAATTTACTCTGAACACCATTGTTAGTGAGGAGGTAAACGATGGATTTGGAACTGTCCTGCAAGCGGTATCAGCTCGAGATTCCCCACGGCATTTGGCAAGAATTTTTTGCCCAGCTCACCGATGAGCATCGAGGACGGTTGGTTACCTTAAAGCAATTAGATAAAGAACTGGGCGACTTTAACGTGCTGTATCAGAAGCCGCTGTTTTCGATCACCTACGACCAGCCCGACCACAGCAACGACCTGATGGTCACGGTCAACCGCTTTTTGGGCACCCGCGAGGCTGTCTATGCCCACCGCATTGTGTCTCCCCAAGCCGTCAGCATCATTACCGACGAAGACGGAGCAATTCAGTCATGCACCATCACCGATGACGATTACGCCCAAACCGTGATTAGTTTTCAGTTCCAGTGGCTGAGCCCATCTGGAGGGTTTTAAGACAAAGGTTTAACTGACGTTTTTGAGAAGGGGTGCTCGATCGGGCACCCCTTTAGTTTTTTGGGCAGTTCACCCGGCAATAGTTGAAGGAATTCTGCGAGGGAACTGGATATCTATTGATCCCCTGTCCCCTCATGGAAGGGACAGGGGAAATAGACAGTGCTACCTAGCGGTTGACGGTGCTCATGTCGGCGTAGCGATCGCCCACGGCTGCACCCTGGGGGGCAACGGCGTTGATGCGATCGAGTTCGGTCTGGGACAGCTCAATCTCCACCGCCGCCACGTTCTCTTCGAGATACTTGCGGCGCTTGGTGCCGGGGATGGGCACCATGTCGTCGCCTTGAGCGAGCAGCCAGGCCAGGGCAAGCTGGGCTGGGGCCACGCCTTTTTCCTGGGCGATCGCCTTCACCTGGTCAACTAGGGCCAGGTTCTTGGCAAAGTTCTCGCCCTGAAAGCGGGGGGCGTGGCGACGGTAGTCGTCGGGGGCAAAGTCGTCGGGGCTTTGGAAGGCACCGGTCAAAAACCCGCGTCCCAAGGGGCTATAGGGCACAAAGCCAATGCCCAGCTCGCGCACCGTCGGCAGAATCTCGTCCTCTGGCTCCCGGCTCCAGAGGGAGTATTCCGTTTGCAGCGCGCTGATCGGGTGCACGGCGTGGGCGCGGCGAATGGTGGCCGGGGCCGCCTCTGACAGGCCCAGGTAGCGCACTTTACCCGCCTGCACCAGCTCAGCCATCGCCCCAATGGTGTCTTCGATGGGTACTGTGGGGTCTACCCGGTGCTGATAGTAGAGGTCAATCACCTCGACCCCCAGCCGTCTGAGCGAGTCGTCGCAGCACTGCTTGACGTAGTCGGGCTTGCCGCTAACGCCGCCCCAGCCGCCCTCGGCGGTGCGTACATTGCCAAACTTGGTGGCCAGCACCACCTGGTCGCGGCGGTCTTTGATGGCACGACCCACCAGCTCTTCGTTGGTGAAAGGCCCATACATGTCGGCGGTGTCGAGCAGGGTGACGCCTAGCTCTAGGGCGCGGTGCAGAGTGGCGATCGCCTCGGCTTCATCGCGATCGCCGTAAAACTCTGACATGCCCATGCAGCCGAGCCCAATGGCAGAGACTTCCAGTTGACCTAACTTACGGGTTTTCATGGTTTAACTCCTAATTGGCGTGTTTCGTCTAACGATCGTTCTTCCCTAAGCCCCAATCTTGGGGGTTGGGATGCTCAAATTTCCGCAGCACAGATCTATTGGATCGGCTGCCAGAGGTGAAACTTGAAGGCTTTGACCAGTTGTGTGACTGGCGAACTGGCGAAGCTCTGCTCGGCTGTCGCCCTATCTATTGCGGGCTTGACCGCCAGGCTTATGCGTCAGGCAGAGCGGGTCTGTTCTGATGGGGTAAGTGAGTCATGAATGTTTGCCTCTAGTTCTGAGTAGTGCTGAATTTTCCAGTCAATGACGGCCAGGTTGTCTTGAAGCTGCTGTATTTGGGCCAGCACGGCTTCACGGTGAGATTCCAGGATTTGCCGCCGGCTGTGGAACCCAGAGTCGGGCTGCGATCGCACCAGCTCTGCATACTCCTGCATTTGACGAATGGGCATACCCGTCAGCCGCAGCTTGTTTAAAAACTCGATCCAGCGGAGGTCGTTGGCTGAGTAGCGCCGATGGCCGCTAGTGGAGCGACCAATGGGCGCAATCAGGTGGCAGCGCTCGTAATAGCGCAAGGTGTAAACGCTGAGCCCAGTGGCGGCGGCGACCTGCTGAATGGTGAGTTCCTGTTCCATATCTGCACGTTAGAGGTTAGAGCGCACTCTAAGTCAAGCAGAATTTTTTAGATCTGTCTGGTTTGACCTAGAACGAGGTGCTTGCCCTAAGAAGTTCCCTTGGAAACTGCTAATTCGTTAGAGCAAAGCCATTTGCTCTAACTGTGTGCCCGTGGGGGAGCGAAAGTGTTGAGTTCGCATTCAGTATTAGACTTTAACCGCGGGCTGCAACTAGCCCAGGCTCATTCGTTTTTCTCCGCATGGCAGAACCCATCACCACCCTGACCGACTACGCGATCGCCTTAGAATGCCTGTTGCTGGCGGGTCGACTGCTCTTGCAGGGCGGTGTGCAACGGCTCTGGGCAGTGGCCTTTGGCAGCGTCAGCGGTGCGGCGCTGCTGGGTGGTATCTACCACGGGTTTGCCCACCAGATGTCTCTACTTCAGCGGATTTGGCTCTGGCAGGGCATGGGTATCGCGGTGGCGATCGCCAGTTTCTTCACCGTTGTGGCAGTGGCGGTGACCCTGCGCCGGAGCAGTCGCTTGGCCCTACTCGCCCTGGCGACGGCAAAGCTTGCTCTGGCGATCGCCGTGGGATTCACCCTGTGGGGCTTCGCTCTGCGGATAGTCGATTATCTCAGCGCGTTGATTATTGTGTTGCTGGTGCAATCGCTTCACCCCTGCTCTGACCCTGCCGCACCAACTTGGATGCTGGCGGCGATCGCCCTCTCTGGGCTGGGGGCGATCGGGCTGCTAATTCCCTGGCCTGGGGTCAGCCCCCTGGTGGTCTACCACCTGGTGCAAATGGTGGCGCTGTTCTGCATTTACCGCAGCGCTATCGCTACGCACCCGGTCAATGCCGGTGCTTCTAGCTAGAGCTGGGTTAGGGGTTGGGGGGTAGCGGCAACAGCTGAGCGGGTAGAACCGGTGGCGATCGAGCCACCCAGAGTTTTGAGCACATCTAAAAAGGCGTAGATGGCGGGAGTGTGCAGGGCACCCTTTAAGACAGCAGCCCCAATAATGCGCTTGAGGGGCACCGGCAGCGCAAACACCTGTACCTGAGGCGGAATCGGCTCAGCGGCCAGCCGGGGCAAAATGGTGGCTCCCAACCCCTGAGCTACTAGGTTGACAATGGTGGTGTCGGTTTCGACTTCAGAGACCACGTTGAGCGGGTAGCCGTGGGCCTGCACATGCTCGTAGACATCGCGCATCATAATGCGATCGGCGGGGGGCATAATCAGCGGGTACTGAGCCAGCTCGGCCCAGGTTAGCTGCGGCCCAGCGAGCTTAAAGCCGGGCGGGAATAGGGCTACGTAGGCATTTTCTAGAATCTCTTGGGTATCGAAATCGGCGGCGGCAGGCAATAGCGTAAAGCCAATGTCAGCGCGGCCCTCTCGCAGGGCGCGTTCGACCTGGAGGTAGTTGTCGTGCTCGCTGAGGTTGACGGCAATTTTGGGGTGGCGGTGCTTAAACTGAGCGATCGCATTGGGCAGCAGATGAATGGCAATGCTGCGAAAGGAGGCGATGCGCACCTGGCCCCCTTGCAGGCCTCGCGCCAGCTCTGCTTCGCGGGCAATGGCGTCGGCCTGCTGCAAAATGGTGCGGGCGTGGCCCACGATGCGATCGCCCACCGGAGTCAGCCGCGCCCCATGCCGCCCGCGAGAAAATAGCACCACCCCTAAATGATCTTCTAAAGCCGAAATGCTGTGGCTCACCGCCGACTGCGACATGTCGAGGTTGAGCGCGGCCTCGCTAAAGGTTTCATGCTCCACCACGGCCACTAAAATCCGCAGCTGAGACAGTTTCATCTGATTTTGGTGGTTATCCCTCATCTCAGCCCAAATCTAAAGACTATGGTCAGACCCCACGAGACTACAGCAGGTTAGCGGCTAAAACCGCTCGCAGGCGACATCAGGCCGAGCCAGTCGTTGTGCTGAGTGGGTAGTCGCAAGCGGCCCTGCAAAGAAATGGAGAGATATAGCTGTGTAGTAGGTGATTCATTCTCCCTAAACCCCCTTCTCTACCCACTGACTATGGCCATGTCTCCCCCACAGCCGATGTTGAAGCAAGGACGGCGGGTTTAGGGTAAGGCGAAGATATTAGATGTGGATGGTTATATGGTTTCTAGAACAACTCAAATCACTGAAGACTCCACTAATGATCTGTTTCAACGCTACGATGCGCTGTCTGTAGACGACAAACTGGCATTGCTTTACTACATCTATGAGGCAATGGGAAGCTCTATTACTCCAGCAGCACCCGAAGCCGCTGATCCTGAATTGGCTGAGCCGCTAATCAGAGAGCTATATGACCTGTCGGAAGAAGATCAGCTTGAGGCCATGCGCAGTGTGGCACGAGGCGAGCACAGCGATCTTTCTGAGCGCTACGGTGCTCTGAGCGCCAACAACCAACTGCTGGTGTGGTACGGCTGGGCCGAAGCCATGGGCAAGCAAATTGTAGATATGCCCAGCGACTACCAAGCCGATGGCGATGTCAGCAAAATTCTCTCTGACATCAAGGGCATGGAGTTCCAATCACAGATTTCGCTGCTGCGGGAAGCTGCTACCCAAATGGGCTTCACTAGCGTCACTGCTCCCCCTCCCCTAGCCGAAACCGGCGTCACCGATAGCTTGTAGAAACAATGCGGCCCCGACATCTTTAGAGATGCCGGGGCCGTGAACGTAAAGCCCTGTTTCACGCCACTACCGGTGGTTTTCGAGCTGGTCACGCGCTAAGAAGTAGCTGTTTGCGCGGTTGCCAATTTGTAATCCTGATTCGGACCAAGCGATCGCCCCCCACTGCTCTACTGCCTCGGCATGGGTTTTGACTGTGCCAAGCTGACCACAATCGTGGATGTAGCTGGTGCCACGCCCAATGTTGTCGCGCCCAATGTAGACTTTAGCCCTGACAGCATAACCGCTGCTCCGGGGCTCCAGATATACCAGGGCACCGTAGAAGGCATCTCCATACTTGCCATCGCCCCAGCTCATGGCAACAACTTGGTTAATTTCCACGGTCTCTGAAGTATTAGCCAGAGCTAGACCCAAGACAAACCCGATTATCAGCGCTACAGCGACACTGCAAAAGAGCGGTAGAAAGCGTCTCACGGCGGGTTGGCCTCGGCATTAAATTTCTCTCCGCTCAGGCAGCCTCGGCCTCGGCCTCTAGCCCAGCAATGTAGCCGTCGATCGAGTGGTCGCTAAAGCGGCGGCTGAGCACCTGCCAGGTCCAGCGAGAGCCTAGCTGGATAGCTTTTTCCACATGGTCATAGCCCTGCCAGCTGCGGGGAATGCGGGTGACAATATCCCAGCCGTAAACAAAGCGGTAGCTGTTGGGAATGCGGCCGTTATACGACTCGACCATGGCGCGGTTGCCCACTCGCGGAGCACCAAAGGTGTAGACCTCAAAGCTGAGATCGCGCTTGGTGCCCAGATTGTACTGAATGTCGAGGGCAGCGATGGTGGCGAGCGCCCCACCCAGGCTGTGACCGGTGACAATGACCTGCTGCCCTACAAACTTATCCATGGCCTCTAGCAGTTGCTGACGCACAGCGAAGTAGGCCGTCATGAATCCCTGGTGAAACTTCACCTCGGTGTTGCCGTCCCCGTAGGGATAGACCTGCTGGCGGAACTGAACGTTGTTCATCCAGTCAATAGATTTGTCAGAGCCGCGAAAGACAATAAAGAGGCGATCGCTGGTCATCTCATTCAAAATCGACACCTGGGTGTCGGTAAAACCGTTGTCCTGGCTTTCCACAAACACTGGTTCAATGTCGGGATAGCCCGAAAACCGCAGGCCGCTAAAGTCACGGTAGACCTCCTGGCACAGGCGAGCGCATTTAAGAGCAACGGCGTAGTCGACCATTGGGCATTCCTCCAAAAAGGCTTGAATTTTTCCTGAAAACTGTCAGAAGAGTAGCTGACCCTGCTGTGGCCTAGGGCGTAGGCACTGACCACCAGGCCAGGGCATAGGGTTGAGTGGGTTCGCTGTGGGCCTGCTGCTGATAGACAACTCTCAGTTTGTACCGACCCGTCTCCGGAATTTGATAAAAAATGTGTTCGATGCTGTCAACCTCGCTCACTGAAGACCACACACTCTTGGTGATGTCGTCTTCGTCAGCGGGCATGAGGTAGACATCGAGGTTATTAAGCCCCTTGTCGTTAAAGCCCTCGCCGAGATCGTAGAGGCCGTTGCGGTTGGCATCGACCAACTCTACCACCCGCTCCCAGGCCAAGGTGGCCGACAAAAAGCTGCCCGCCTGGAGGGCGTCGGCAAATTCGTAGTCGTGGACGGTGGCGGGCCGAGCCTCCAGCTCAGCAAAGTTCCAGCCGATGGCGGGAATGGCCTGGTCAGGGCCAGCAGCACCGGGAGCCAGCTGCTGGTAGGCGCGGTAGGCGTTGAGGTGACCAGTCCCCAATTCGCTGTGGAGCGGGATTTTGGGGTCTCGGTAGGCATCAGACTCCAGCCAGGAGCGGTTGCCATCATCCACTAGGGTGCGGCTCATGCCCAGGCGCAGACCGTCGCCGCTGTCTTTAATTTTGTCAGCGGAGTTGAGCAGCACGGCTTTCATCACCATGGGGTGACGGGCATCTAAAGACCAGTTGGGCGACCCGGCGCGAAACTGGCGATCGACAAACTGTTGCAGCAGGGCAATGGTGCCCACTACGTGGGGCGAGGCAAAGCTGGTGCCGCTAGAGCGTCGCACCTGCCCGTCGGGGTCGATCAGCTCAATGTCGCTGCCGGGAGCGACCAGGGTGATTGAGCGACGGGGGCCTTCGTTGGTTTCGGGGGCGGCGCGGCGCGATCGCATCGTGGGTTCGCTGCCCAAGTTAGAGTAGTCGATTTTGTTGAACTGGCCGTTGACCTGGCGCGAGTAGGCAATGTTAAGGCCGTTAAAGTTGTCGGTGGGAATGGGAATGCCGCCACCGCCCTGGTTGCCCGCAATCACGTATAGAGCACCGTGCACCCGAGATGACCAGTCGATGCACTGGGTGAGCAGGGCATTGCCGTCGAGCACTGCATTGGGGCGCGGGTCGCGGCCCAGGGGTTCGCCAAAGCTAAAATTGATGGCTCGCACATCACCACCGTTCTGCGAGGCCACTGACTGGGAGGCGAGGCATTCTTCGGGCTGGGCGCTGCGATCTTCTAAGGGCCCCACCGCTCCCGAATACAGCATCGCCGCAGGGGCGACTCCCACCCGCAGCTTGTCTTGGCTGATCATGACGCTGGCTACATTGGCGGCGTGGCCATCGACATACTCATCGGCTACGGCCCAGCCGTCGAGCACCAGCACGCGCCGCACCATTACGGGCAGGGTTTCTGAGGCCACCTTGTCGAGGCCAAACTGGCTGGGGCGGCCAATTTCAACCTGGCCAATGGCAATCTTTTCGCCGGTTAGATTGTAGGGGGCGTCGTGCAGCCGCCGAGCGTCAATGCCCTCGGGGCCAACGGATTCGGTGAGGGCCAGCACCGGCAAGGCCAGGGGCACCAGAGCGCCAATTCCCCCCAGCCAGAGCAGCGTCTTCAGACGGGACTTTAGCCCTTGGTGCTGCGTCATCCCCTTACCCCACTTAGCCATAGCCCTACCCTGCTGCAAATATCTCTGGGCAAACTCTATCGCAAAGGCCCCGGCCTCGGGATGAAAACCGCTGAATCTATCTATTTCTTCAGAAATCCTCCGGTTGTTTGCTCTGGCTCTGAGGATGGGGGTGCCACCACCTGAACCTTGACTTGGGCTCGGGTCAGCAGTCGACTCAGGCGCAGAGCCTGGTGGCGGTAGAGGGGCAGCGGTAGGGTACCGGGTAGCTGAGCCATAAACTCGCGGGCCTCGCCTAAGCGGTAACCTGCCACGCGAGCGATTTCGGCGGCACCGTCAAACAGAGCATCGGCAGTGAGGGCCTGACTAAGGTGAATATGCCAGGTGCGGGGTGCCATCTGGTGCTGCTCAATGCGGCGCAGACCGCTGATCGTGGCCAGCACCACCAGGCGATCGCCTGGCTGCAATCGAGCATCGTCGGAGGGCATAATTTTGCCGGGCTGGCTCTGGGGCTGATGCCACAGGGGAACAACGCCATAGCCATAGGCCACCTCTGACAACAGCCTGTCAACCAGGGTGTCCTCGGATTCGATCTGGTACTGGGTGATCAGCACCGTTTGCTCGTAGAGCCGAAAGAGGCCAATTACCTGCTCACCGAAGGCAGCTCCGGCAAAGGCTTCGGCCGATAGGGCTGAGGCACAGAGCACTTGAGCAAAGGGAAAGATCTGGGCGACGCGATCGGTAAACTGCTGGTCGTAGGTACGAATGATGGCCCGACAGTGGGGGTTGAGTCGGTGGGCTAAAAGCCCCATCTCCAGGTTTTGAATTTCGTCTTCGCTGACGGCCACCACGCTTTTAGCGGTAGCTAGGTTGGCCTTGTTTAGGGCAGCGGTGACATCGCCGGTCAGCAGCGGCACTTTGGGCAGCAGGTCGGCATCTAGGCCATGGGAAGAAATACCCAGAACGGGCTGGTTGAGTTCTTGAAGGGCAGCTAGCACCTGACGCCCGACTCGCCCCAGCCAGATCACCACCACATGATCTTTTTCGGGTACGGGGGGGCGGCGCTCCATAAACTCAAATCGCAGGGTGAGCAGCTTCTCGGTCAGCAGGGCATAAAGTACCCCAACAAAGGCGGCTCCGGCTACCGTCAGCAGCACCCCAAAAGCTTGCAGCAGGCGCGAATGATCAAACTTTTCCAGGGCGGTATAGACATCGCCATAGCCCCCAAACAGGGTAATAAAGGTGTACAAAAATGCTTGAAACAGGGGAATGTCATCAGGAGAATTGATGTCTAAGAGCAGGGTGCCAACTAGGCAGAGGGTTAGCACGGTAACGCCACAGAGAATGGCTACTTGCCGCAGCTGATGCCCAGAGCTGGCTTGCCAAATGCTGAGCCAGTCTTGCCTGAGGGCCGACCAGCTACCCCGGCGGGCGATCGCCCGTCTCAGGCCCTTAAACGCCTCCTGGCGCAGGGGTTTAGCAGTTTCACCCTGGAGCGATGGCCCTTGGGGGCCGGTCCTTGACCAGCGCAACTGAGCACCACACTCGACCAAGACGACTTCATCGTCGGCGCGCAGCAGGGTGTCGGGCAGCCAGGTGTAGAACAGCGTGGAGGGGCTGGCTGCCACCCGCGCCGGATCTGGAGTGAGGGGTGTGTGGCAGAGCACCCGGCGATGGCCGGTCTCTAGCTCGTGGATCTGGCGGCGATCGCACCATCTGTGCCCGGGTTCTAGCCGCTGCTTCACTACCTGAAAGCGGTGGCCGTCGAGGCTAAAGTAGCCGATCAGTTCTTCCCCAAAGGCCCCCAACGCAAAGGCTGGTGCTGCCAACTGCGTGGGCTCAAAGGCAACAAAGTTCTTGAGCTGCTGTCTCATCAAGTTGTTGAGGTTTTGCTTGTCTGAGCGCATGACGATTCGTACCCGTGGGTTCAGCACCCGCGCCGTCAGCGCCGCCTCTAAATTGACTCGCTCATCCTGGGTAACCAGCAGCACTGCTCGGCACTGGCGAATACCTGCTTTCTCCAGCACTGCTGCAGAGCGGCAGTCTCCCATCTCCAAGTGGTCAATTAAATCCCGTAGGTGGGGAACCTCCCACTGGTCGGGCAGGGTGTTGTTGATGGCATGCACCGGCACCCCAAAACTCTTGAGATTGGCCACGCAGTTTTGGCCCAGGCTGCCCAACCCGCACACCAAAAAGCCCTCGTTGGCCAGGGGCGGCGAAGACTTCGGCGGTTGAGGAACTGCGTCGAGCACAGGGAGAGCAGAGAAGTAGAATGCCGCTATTGTAGGCGGGAGAATTGGGCAGTGGCTCCTTCGCAGACAAGTTTGCGGTAAACACAGGTCAAATGGTGAGCACTATCTCAATGCAAAACGAAATATCTTAAGCTGACCTACCGCAGAGCCGTACTTTGGGCCTGCAATGCCAAACTGCTGTGCCACATTGGCGATCTGAGCCCTCAGATCGCCAAACTGCTGTGCCACATTGGCGATCTGAGGATGCAGATTGCTTTGCAACGCTGCGCGAACGTAAACCGCTGTGCCACTTTGCTCAATTATGGTGTTTAGAGGCCGGGCGCCTTAGCCTATAGCTCAATTTGGGCCAAAGCTAGCGCGGCCCCGGCCTCGTTGATCAGTAGAGCTACTCCTCTATAAATAGGGTTTTAGTCAGAATCACCATCCACGGCATGTCTGGGGAGGCTGCGCCCACGACCCCGCCCGGCGGCACGGGAATGGGGTCGCTCCAGTCGTTGGGGTCGGCGTAGCCGTGGGCATGGAGAATTTTGATGGTGCGGTCTATGGCGGCCAGGCTGCCGTAGAGCAGGTGACGCACTTTCTCGGGGTGAGTTTGGGGGTTGCTGCGCGAAGACGGCGGCAGATTAGACGCGCCGCAATTATCGGGTTCGAGATATTCAAACATCGGTTCTGTTTCCTTGACGTAGGGTTGCAAGAAACAGAACGCGAAAACCCCAGCCACCCGCAGCTTGAGGTGCAAACTGGGGGGCTAGGGTACCATGAGCCTAGCCTCGCAATCTGCCTTAGAGATTTGCGGGGTTAGCTGTCGGTTGGTGCTGGTACCACCTTCCGGCAGCGCTAAAGTTTCCGAGTTCTGTGTGGTCACCGCTCTGCTGAACGGCTTAACGTAAAACACTACTGATACAAAAGCTCCCCGTCAACCGTATTAACGATAGTTGCTAAAGGCAGGATCAACTATCCAACGGACTTTTCACCCCCAGTCCACCTCGATTTAGAACATGGGTATAAATCATGGTGGTCTTGACATCTTTGTGGCCCAATAGCTCTTGCACCGTGCGAATGTCGTAGCCATTTTGCAGCAGATGGGTTGCAAAGCTGTGGCGAAACGTATGGCAAGATACACGCCTTTGAATATCAGCAGCTCGAACGGCTTGTTTAACCGCCTTTTGCAATCCACTTTCGTGAAAATGATGGCGACGGCAAATGCCCATGCGCGGATCGATGGAGCGACGCTCTGCGGGGAATACATATTGCCAAACCCATTCCCGATCAGCATTAGGATGTTTACGTTCGAGGGCATAGGGCAAATAAACCGACCCATAGCCTTGGGCTAAATCTTGCTGGTGCAGTTACCGAATTCCTTGAATGTGGTGGTTTAAGGGCTCAATCAGCGCACCTGGCAGCATCGTCACTCGGCTTTCTCGCCCTTTAGCATCTCGAATGATGAGCTGACGCTGACCAAAATCAACGTCTTTGATCCGTAACTTCAAGCCTTCAGTCAGCCGTAGCCCACTACCGTAAAGCAGTTTAGCCACTAGTTGGTAGACTCCAGATAGGTTGTTGAGCACAACGCTGACCTCGCTGGGCGTCAACACCGTGGGCAGATATCGAGTAGGCCGAGCCCGGACGGCATTCAAGTTCCAGTCTGTATCTTGCTGATAAACCTCTCGATACAAAAATATTAAGGCGCTGAGCGCTTGATTTTGGGTGGATGGTGCGACCTTTTGCTCAACCGCAAGGTGAGTTAAAAACGCTTCTAGTTCAGCAGCACCCATTTCCCTAGGTGGCCTCATCTGATGAAACGCTATGAAGCGCTTGATCCAGTGGATATAACTTTTCTCGGTTTCATATGAGTAGTGCCTGACCCGGAGCACCTGGCGAACTTGATCAAAAAGCTTGGGGGTAGATGCCACGGCAACGTTTGTACGGAGAACAGTATTGTAATAAATAGTACATGCTTACGCACCTCTGGCTTTGTGAAGTTATACGGAAAATTTCTGGGTAACTACCCCTAGCAAGGATAATATGCGGCAATTATCCGTATAACTGCCTTCAGAAGGTGAATTATACGGAAACTGTCGGTATAACTGCCCTCTCTAATGCAGTTATACGGAAACTGTCGGCATAATAAGTTGTTAGCCCGCAAAAAGGTACCCTCATGGGTCATTCTCTTGATATTGAAATTGCTGAATAATGTTGAAATCGCGTTAGCCATTAGCGAAGGAGCTAAGCTATGTCTCAGTGGAGCGGTTACACTCAGCTAGGCAATGAAGTTATCAAATACCCTCCGTCTGCCGTGTCTTGGGGACTTAATCGTATTGATGTCTTTGTAGTAGGTACTGATAATAGACTCTATACCAAATCATGGAATGGAACTAAGTGGAGTAGTTACACTCAACTGGGCAATGAGCTTATCTCCAGTAGGGAGGCTGTTGTGTCTTGGGTGTCTGCCGTATCTTGGGGACCTAATCGCATTGATGTCTTCGTGATAGGAACTGATAGCAGACTTTACACCAAATCATGGGATGGAACTAAGTGGAGTGGTTACACTCAACTGGGCAATGAAGCTGTTATTGAAGTGCCGTCTGCCGTATCTTGGGGACCTAATCGCATTGATGTCTTCGTGATAGGAACTGATAGCAGACTTTACACCAAATCATGGGATGGAACTAAGTGGAGTGGTTACACTCAACTGAGCGATGAAGCTATTGTTGTTGGATCGGTGTCTGCCGTATCTTGGGGACCTAATCGTATTGACATCTTCATGATAGGAGAAACAGATCGTAGACTTTACACCAAATCATGGGATGGAACTAAGTGGAGTAGTTACACTCAACTAGGTAATGAATCTGTCGCTAGTACGTCTGCTGTGTCTTGGGGACCCAATCGCATCGACGTCTTCGTAGTGGGAGCTGATGGCAGACTTTATACCAAATCATGGGACGGAACTAAGTGGAGTGGTTACGCTCAACTAGGTAGTGAAGTTATTGGTCTACCGTCTGCTGTGTCTTGGGGACCTAACCGTATTGATGTTTTCGTGACAGGAACGGACAATAAGCTTTATACAAAGTTCTGGGACGGAACTAAGTGGAGCGGTTACATTAAACTAGGCGATGAGCCTTTGGGCAGTGCGCTGTTATCTGCCGTGTCTTGGGGACCTAACCGTATCGACCTCTTTGTACAAGGAAGCGACGGTAAGCTTTACACTAAATCTGGTGAAATCAGTGTTCCTCAGAATTATGTTGCTCAGATTGTGATTGATGAAATTAGAGCGGATTGGACAACGGAAAGAGGAACGTTGAACAATCGTGATGAAGCCTACTTCGTTCTTACCGGAGGTACCGGGTCAAACACCGGATATCGTCCAGTTAATGGCGGTAAAATTGCACCTCCACCTCCTGAAGATTATTTTCAATTCTGGAACGAAACGGTTATCAATAATATTAGGCTAGCAGAGCTTTCTCTTAACGCTGGAGAGTCAGCATTCGTAACAGTTGTGCTGCGGGAGCAAGACAACGCTCAACTACCTGCCATTAAAGAAGCTGCTATTGCTGCTGCTGCTGGCATTGCAGCCTATTTTGGTGCACCCACCGCAGGTGTCGCTATGGAGAAAGCCAAGAGTGCAGCAATGCAGTTTTATGAATCCTTAAAGCAAGACGGGCATCAAAACATTGGTAGCTTCAGTGTAAGGGTTGTCTACAGAGATGGACAACGTAAAGTAGAGTGGGTTTCTGGTTCTGCTACAGAACTAGTGCATCAGGATGGTTCCACTGCTTTGTTCAAGGCTACTGATAGCGATGCTCAGTACATCATGCGCGTAAGTGTGAAGTAGCACGATCGCGGTCTAACAATTCGGGTGCAGCGGATTGACTGAAACCACTTGGGTGTGATGAAAAGGTATCGACAACCGCTGACCCGAACCGTTAGAAGAAAATTTTGCTCTAAGTCTAGAACTTTAGTTCCAGGGTTTTTAGAAGACGTCTTATACCCCCAACCGCTGCAAACGATACAGACTCGAATACAACCCCTCCCGTGCCAGCAGCTCGTCGTGGCTGCCCTGCTCCACCAGCTCGCCATGCTTGAGCACCAGAATGCGATCGACATGGCGGATAGTGGAAAGGCGGTGGGCAATAATAATCGCCGTGCGCCCCTCTAACAGGCGCTCCAGCGCCTCTTGAATCATCGCCTCGGTGCCCACATCCAGGTTGGCCGTGGCCTCATCCAGCACCAAAATT
This sequence comes from Nodosilinea sp. FACHB-131, assembly GCF_014695395.1. Lineage (GTDB taxonomy): Bacteria > Cyanobacteriota > Cyanobacteriia > Phormidesmidales > Phormidesmidaceae > Nodosilinea. The sequence goes on along the minus strand of NZ_JACJOF010000021.1, from coordinate 11,044 downwards.
CCCGGGTCGCGAATCGCCGCTCGGGCAAAGGCTAGCAGCTGCTTTTGCCCCCCTGAGAGATTCGTGCCCCGCTCCCGCAGCTCAGTGTCGTAGCCCTGGGGCAGATCTTCAATCAGGCCGTGAATATTGGTCTTTTTCGCTGCCTCAATCACCGCCTCTAAGGGATATTCCTCCCCCAGGGTAATGTTGCTCTTTACATCCCCCGCAAAAAGAAAGCCATCCTGCAAAATTACCGCCATGCGCCGCCGCAGCTCCGCCTGGGGCAAAGCGCGAATATCAACCCCATCCAGCAAAATTGCCCCCTGGTTGATGTCGTAGAGCCGACACAGCAGCCGAATGATCGAACTTTTCCCCGCTCCCGTCGGCCCCACCAGGGCTACCTTTTCACCAGGGCGAATGGTAAAGGTGAGGTCTTTGAGCACGTGCTCATCGGCCTTGTAGCCGAAGGTGACGTGGTCGAAGCGGATTTCGGAGGCCTTGGAGGGGTAGGGGGTGGGTGGGTGGGTGGGTGGGTGGGTGGATGGGTGAGGGGGTGACGAGGATGGGGAAGATGAGGAGGTGGGAGAGTAGGTTGTGGGGAAGTTGGTTGAGTAGTCGTTCTCAGCTATTGATTCCTTCACTCCGTTACCGTTGTCGCCAAGCCTCATTGCCGCTTTCCTAGCTCCCCTTGCTTCCCTACCTTCCTCATCTCCCTTACCTTCCCCATCTCCGCTTACCTTCTCCGGGTCGCGGATTTCCACCGGCACGGTAAACAGGTCGGTGATGCGCTCCACGGCGGTGAGGCCGGCCTGGATGGCGGTAAACTTGTCGGCAAACTGACGCAAGGGGTCGAAAAGGCGCTGGGCAAAGAGAATAAAGGTGGCCAGGGTGCCGAAGGTGAGGGCGTTTTGCATCACCAGCAGGCCGCCGAGCCAGAGCACGCCGCCGATCGCTACCAGTGAGATCCACTCCAGCGTCGATGACACCGCTGAGTCGTAGAAAATGGTTTTATCGACGGCGGTGATGTATTTCTGGTTGGTGTGGCGAAACATTTCGGCGTTGTAGCGCTCGCGCCGAAATAGCTGCACCACGTTGATGCCTGCCACATTTTCTTGCAGGGTAGCGTTGAGTTCTGAAAGATGCTCGCGGGATTTGTAGTTGGCTTTGCGAAACTGCTGCTGAAAGTAAATAATCAGCCAGGTGACGGGCACTAGCAGGGCCAGCAGCATGAGGGCCAGCTGCCACTGCATAGTAAACATCACCACGATCAGCACCAGCATCGAAACTACGTCGGTGATGATGCCCACCGCCCCAGTCGAGAATACGTCGCCCAGGGCATCGACGTCGCTGGTGATGCGGGTAATCAGCTTGCCCACGGGGGTGCGATCAAAGAAGCGCACCGCTAGCGAGGTGACGTGGGTAAACAGGTCAGTGCGAATGTCGGCAGTAATATTCTGGCCTACGGCCTGCACTAGGTAGCTCTGAAAGCCGTCCAGCAGCAGGCGAATCAGGACGGTGACGACCAGCAGCCCCACCAGCAAATTGAGCCCGCCCTGAAGGGTCGCACCCTCCAAAAAAAACATGACCGGCTCTTGGCGAATCAGAGAGATAGCCTGACCAATCAGTACCGGCTGGAGGGCGTTGGCCAGTGACAGGGGCACCAGCAACACCAGCGGCATCACCAGGGCATTGCGGTGCTTATAAATGTAGGGCCACATGCGCAGAAACAGCCGCCAGTCGCTGTCGGGGCGGCGGGTGGTGTCGTCGCTGGGGAGGGTGGGGGTAGCGGTCATGGAGGTGATGCAAATGTTGACGCAGCCTCCAGTTTAGGTCTGAATCGAGGTAAGTGGCAGAGCCATACCCCCGACTCACCGACCCCGCACCCATCCAGCTAATTGCCGCAGCTCAGCACCGTAGCATCGGGATTTTCTGTGGTGGCTTGCTGCATTTGGGTAGGGTTGGGTCTGCCGTAGGTGCTGAGGGTCTGCACATCTTCGGGGGAGGGGATCGCTGCGGCAACCTCCTGACCCAGGTCGCTGACGTAGATCACCTGGTCGATGGTGAGCTGCCGCTGCTCCTGTTCGGCGTAGAGGCTGGCGTAGCGATCGCTCACCCGTTCCTGCCACTGGGCCGGGGCGCAGTAGCTGCGATCGATGATCACCGTCACCGCTGGGCCGGAAAGAAATTCGCGCAGACCCAGCCCCAGGCCAGCAAAGGCCAACCAGCCCGAGCCGATGGTGAGAATCAGTCGTTGATTGGGGTTACGCATAGGGGCGGGAAGACGGGGGATTGCGGTGGCAGTTCAAAATTGTCAATTCAAAGTTAAAAATTGGTGATTCTAAATTTTTAACTTTGAATTTTGAATTCTAAAGATTCACCTGGAACAGATCCTTGAACAGGGTTTGCACGTTGTCAGGGGTGCCCTGCTGCACGGTGGACTCGCGCAGGGATGCGATCGCCTCCAATTCCCCCTGATTCACCTCACCGTAGGCAATGGGGTAGAAGCGCACATCGCTGTAGGCAAGAATGTCTTGAACGGCGTCAAAGGTATAGCCCCGGTTGACCTCACCATCGCTAAGCAGCAGTAGGTAGTAGCGTCCGTTAGGGTCTTTTTCTTTTTGGGCCAGCAGGTCGGCTAGGCCCACCATGGCCCCGTCGTACATGGCTGTCGCACCATCGGCCCGCAAACTGTCAACGGTGGCCAAAAACTTTTGGTGCTGAAGCTGATCAAAAGGAGCTAGGGGCAGTCGGCGACTGGGCGCATCGGCAAAGGTGACGACGCTGACGTAGTTGCCTGAGTTAATCTGCTCAGCGGCAACCCGTAAACCATCCTTAAGAGCCTGAATCCGCTCCCCTTCCATGGAGCCGCTGGTGTCGATCACTAGAGCCATATAGACGGTGCGGCCCCCATCTTTGCGGAGTTTCCAGTTTGACTGGGCGGCCAGCAGGGTTTCCCCGTTGGGGAAGGGGGGCACCTGCTTGGCCTTCAGGTAGTCGGTTTCAACAAAGCCCTGCTGCTGGGCCAGGGTCTGCATTTCGGCCGACTGGGCAAACTGGGCAAACCGCTGTAGGGCCGCCACCTGCTGGGGCGTGTTCCAACCAAAGCCGACTAAAGGATTGTTGTGGGGCACGCCAAAGGGCACAAACTCGGTGTCGCTAAAGCCGGGCACCTCGCGCAGGGCCAGGTAGTTTTGGTATTCCAGCGGAAAGGCTTGCAGATTGCTCTGGTCGCGCAGGAATAGCTCCTGCAAGTCGAGGGTGGTGGGCGTGGTGATCAGCACCTGCTGCTGAAACTGGTCAAAGACCGAGTTGACCTGGGGAGTTTGCAGCTCGGCTACGGTGAGCGGTCCGCCATTGTCCTGGTGCCCAGCGGCCCGCCAGTACAGCGTGTAGAGCAGGTTGAGCGCAGTGGAGCTGCTGTAGGGGTTGGGGTAGGCTACGGTGACTTCGCCCGAGGCGATCGCATTCAGCAGCCGGTCAAAGCTGACGGTGCCGTTTTCAGCCAAACTATCGTAGACGGGCTTGGGCAGCACCCAACCAGCGGTGTTAGGCACCAGGCGGGCGGCCACAGGCACGGTGCTCACCCCCTGGCTCTGCACCATCGCCACCCAGAGATCGTTAGATGGGCTATAGCCCTGGGGCTTGACGGCTCCGGCCCCTAGCAGCCGAGCGGCGGTACCCGAAGCCACCTGGCGCACTCCCACCTGAATCACTTCCCCAGAAGGCAGGGTCTCTTTGCGCTGGTTAAAGGCTTCGGCAACTTCCACCAGCCAGCGCTCGTTTTGGCGATCAACGTTGGCCTTTTCAGAGGAACTATAGATCTCTATGTAGGCGGTATTGTTGCCGCCCGGTTGGGCCGCGTGCAGCGGAAAGGTGTTGACATCAGGCAGGGGATCGACGATCTGGTCGGTGGTGTAGCGACTGGCCACCTCATTAGGGATCAGCTCTTCGCCAACGGTGATCTTGGGCAAGACCGACTGCTCTAGGGCCTGCCGAGCGCTCTCCACAGAATCAACTTTGGGAGTGCCATTGAAAGCGTCTGGTGTGCAGTTCCACAGCAGCACGGCGCAGAGGCTGATGAGAAACGGAATGAGGGGGAGGCGGCGCATTTTTGGGAGTGGATGAGTGGATGGGTGAGGGGTAGGGGGTGGGGAAGTAGATACAGGACAAATTGCGTGTTTTCCTGAAGGTTTTTGTAGATTGGGGGCTACGCGGAATCTTGGTTGTCTTGGAGAATGGTTTTGTTGGCCTCAATCAAGGATTGGAGGCTGTGGGGTAGGGTGCTGTCGCCAGCGGTGTCGAGGGTGGAGAGGGCAACCTGGTCTTGGAGCTGTTGCAGTTGGGAGTGGGTGGCCTGGAGGCGATCGCGGCTGGCGGCCAAGCGCTGCTGGGCCATCTGTTGATAGGCTGGGGTTTCGATCTGGTCAAGCACGGCTAGGCCGTCGGCCACCTGGCCTGAGAGATCGAGCACGGTGTGCAGGGCTTCGAGCAGTTCCACTTGCAGAAGGGGGTCGCGATCGTAGATGCGGGCAGCAAAGCATTGCGATTCGGTAGACCAGGCTTGCACTTCGCGCCAAGCTTTTTGGGCTTTTGGCGGCACCCGTTGCTCCAGAGTACCCAACTGGCTGGCAAAGGTTTGGGCGTCGAGCAGATCGCCGCTGTTGGCCGTCGCTTTGCTGGGGCGAAAGCCCGCCGCCCAACTGCTCACCATGGCCGCCGCCACTCCGGAGCCCGCCAGCACAGCTATGGGTTTTGGCCCCGCCAAAACTATCATCAAGGCATACCCCAGGGCGGTGCCCCCCAGCAATAAATAGGTTTGGGGCTGCCCCCACAAGGTCGATCGGCGCATACCCATAGCCTGCTGAACCCCTTTAATTAACGCTACTGTAGCCTACGGCACCGTCAGCGTCCCCCCTAGGGCATTGATGGCGTCAGACAGCTGGGGTTCGGCGGCACTGGTGGCCGCCACCAGCAGCAGAAATGCTTCTTCGCCGCGCTGGCGGGCAAAGATTTTGCCGGTAATGGGTTGAGGCGGGGCGGCTCCCTGGCTGAGGCGGCCCGTCCAGTTAATGCGAATGCCGCCGCCGGGGATGGGCTGCACGTCGTCACCTGCCACAAAGCCCTCCCCCGCCCCAAAGGTACTTTCGGCTGCCGCCACTAGGGCCGCTTCAGGTGTCTGGGCCGTAGGCAGGGGGGTCACCGCTACGGTGTAGGCTAAACTGCCATCCGCAGCTTGAAATAGCGGACTGCCACCTGCCGAACTGACGCTGTAGCCGTCTAAAATGCCGATCTGAAACCGGCCCTGGGGGTCTTCAAAATTGCCGTTGACCATAGGCAGGGCCGGTGCCAGGGCTGGCAGTGGGGCGTTGGTTTGGGCAAGCGCATCCCGATCACTAATCCCGCCGCTAAGGTGCATTTCCTGGGTCAGCACGATACTCACGACCAGGGCGATCGCCGCGATCGCTAGCCCCCTAAACCGCCGAAACAGCTGCCCCATGGTGGAATCCTCGTTATCTAACCGCCAAGCATAGCAACTCTGTCGACCGAGAACTCTCTCTATTAAAGAAGTTAATCTTGGGTGCTCCCTAAGCGACCCCATTTGCCCCAGGGACAGGCGTTGCCGCAGAGCACCCCAGAAGAAAAGAGGACAACTCACCCCCTACCCATCCACCCTCTACCCGCCTACTCACCTACCCATCTACTCTCCAAAATACGCTTCCACACAGCGCACAAACATCTCCACCCCCAACCCCAGGGCCGTTTCATCAAAGTCGAAGCGGGGGTGATGGTGGGGATAGGCCAGCGCCTTGTCGGCATTGGCTGAGCCTAAAAAGAAGTAGCACCCCGGCACTTCCTGCAAGAAAAAGGCCATGTCTTCGCCGCCCATGGTGTGACAGTCGGGCACGACCCCTGCTGGGGTTTCTACCACTGCCAAAGCCACCGATCGCACCAGATCCGCCATGCCCGCATCGTTGATCACGGGTGGATAAAGTGCTCTGTAGTCGAAGCTGTAGCTGGCTCCGTGGGCCTGACAAACGCCCGCAATGATCTGCTCCATGCGGGGGGCAAAGTAGTCGGCGTAGACGGAGTCGAAGTAACGCACCGTGCCGCTGAGGGTAGCCGTGTCGGCAATCACGTTCTGAGCCTTGCCGGCGTGAAACCGACCCACGGTGACCACCGCCGATTTGGTGGGGTCAATGTTGCGGGCCACAATAGTTTGCAGCGCATTGACAATCTGCGACCCCACCACGATGGAATCAACCGTTTGGTGAGGCAGCGCGCCGTGGCCGCCCTTACCCTGCACCGTGCAGGTAAAGAATTCTGACGCCGCCATCAGTGCCCCGGTGCGCACGCCCACGGTGCCTAAGGGCAAGTTATTCCAGAGGTGAAGGCCAATTATGGCTTCCACGTCGGGGTTCTTCAGCACTCCCGCTTCAATCATGGGTTTGGCACCCCCCGGCCCCTCTTCGGCAGGCTGAAAGATAATTTTGACAGTGCCCGCAAAGTCGCGGTGGGTGGAGAGATAGTAGGCGGTGCCCAGGGCAATCGCCACGTGGCCGTCGTGTCCGCAGGCGTGCATCACCCCGTCGTGCTGTGAGCAGTAGGGCACGGCGTTCTCTTCTTGAATGGGTAGGGCATCCATATCGGCGCGAATGCCCAGCACCGGGCCGGAACGGGTGCCCTCAATCACCGCTGCCACGCCGGTTTGAGCGATGTTGCGTTGGTAGTCAATGCCCCACTCGCTGAGCTTTTCGCAGATGAAATCGGCGGTCAGCCACTCTTTAAACCCCAGCTCGGGCCGCTGGTGCAGACCGCGTCGCCAGGTGACCAACTGATCTTGCAAAGCTTGAATGGTTGGGCGAATGCGATCGCGGTTGACGGGCAGCGGCGGGGCAGTGGTGGCAAACATAGCGCAACAATAGAGAAATGGGGTTTAGCAAGCCTCTCCTGCGGGCGAGAAGCACTTCTATCAGCATAAACCAGTCGCCTTGGCCCCCTGGGGCTGCCACAGACAAGACCCGGCCCAGCATTTGCAGTTTAATAGGAGGTGTTCAACCCGCACCCATGCTCACATCTATGACCCTCCAGGAATTACAAGATCAGGTTCTGCAACTCTCTGTCGAGGACCGTTGGCAGCTCGTGAATACGGTTTTAGCCTCGCTGCAAAAAGAAACCCACTGCGCTCTGATGGAACCTGACCCTGCCTTTCCAGACATTGCCTTTCGCTCTGATGCTGAGAATAGCTGGGTGCCCGTGGTACATGGCACCAGCATTCATGTGCGAACCGTGGTGATGGCGGCAACTGAGTGGGAATGGTCAACGGAGCAGATTGCCGAAGAGTATGGTCTTTCTGAAGATCAGGTGAAGGCGGCGCTGGTCTTTTATCAGGCCCACGGCGATGAGGCAGCTGTAGCCGTCACTGAGCAGATACCCACGCAAGTGCCCGAGCAGGTAGTCGAGAAACCGATCGAAGCAGCAAAAGCCTAACCTCACCCTACCCCTTTCTACAGAGCCCTCCCAAATCGGAGCAGCGTTAAACTGTCAATAACGCAGTTACAAAAGTTAACCAATGCTTCCCGATTTGATGGGTGCCACCCGAGACTACTGGCGCAAGCTAGACGAGGTCGAAGCCGCCTACCAGCGCAACGAGCTGACCATTAAAGAGGTTGATGCCGAAGTTAAGGCGCTGATGGTTGAGCTGGGCCAAACCCGGCGACAGCTGCTGCGCGACTCGTGGGCGATCGCGCAAACCTTTATCAATCAGCAGGGCGAGGCACTAGCAGGGGTAGCGGCGCTAGGCGTGCTGGCCTACGTATGGCTGGTGGCTAGTGGGCAGGCTTAATAAGCTCTATTGGTGCTTAGAGTGAGGGTGTTTTCTCGTCTGGGCAGCGAAGGCGTTTGCGCTCGGAGTTATAAAAAATATACCTGGCCTTCGTTCTACATCTGAATTGTTGGCTTAAGCAAGCGTTTCTTTGCCACCTAAGCAAACAATTTACGCTATTTCAAACGGACTTGAAGTAGTTAAATATCGGTTTCTAGGATATTCATTTGTCCAAAATGACTCGGCTTCATTTGCGCCACACTACTACGACTACCTACTTGCCTTTTAGGAGATATACGCCCTGATGCATAATCAGGCAGCAGAACTAATTGTTGTGTTTTGGATGGTCGAACAATGTCTCTGTTGGTTAGCTGAGAGGAGCCTATGTACTTACCATCTCGCTCAATTTCCCACAAGCCATCTAGCATTCCTTGATGAATTACGCTCATACAATCTTCACGAGTAGCCGGATGAAAATCAACCGTTCCTTCATATATTTGTTTAAAGGCTAAATTGTTAGTTTTATGTAGAAATCTATCTAGCTGCTCTGTAAGTCTATCTCTACAAGCTTGATTATTTCTTGTGTTTATGTCTAGCAACTTTAAGTTGCTGCTAAAATCCTCAATTGTCCGATATCCAAGACCGAAAACTCCATAATGAAACTGGTAGTCTAGATTATTATATAGCCATAAGTTTCTGCGCATTACGCTGACCGCAGTAGGCTGATTTGACAAATGTATTAGGTAGTAATAAACTGTATCTCTATTTTTCATGAAAGCAAATGTCCAGGCAAATCTAGGGTTGCTCTGCTTTCTGTAAAGCTCTAAAGCTGCATTCTGTGACAAAGTCTGGCGCTGAAGATTTGGCAAGTTGTCATAGTCGGCACAAAATGAATAAGCTTCACCTAAGTTGTATTGTCTTAAATAGCTTTCACCTCTTCCATTCTTAAAAGCTTGCACGATTGGCCTTACAAAAGCATCATTTTGCATGTGATTAAGCAAAACCTCTGATCTGCCAAGAGAAAGGATTGCCTTAGACATTCCCGGCAGATCGACGCTACCGAATGGATCAAGAAAGAAGAAAGAATATCCGCCACGAGACTTGATCCACTGTAAGCATTCGCCCAAGTGGTCCTCAAAATGCCCTGATTTAACTTGAATGATTCCAGAGTCTAGCAAATGACCATATCCATGATCCCTAATTTGCTGCTTGAGACAATCTGTATGTTCTTTTCGCCTATCAACAAATAAATAAGCAATATCCAGTTTCTGGTAGGGTTTACGTTCCTGAACTGATTTCCAACCACTCTCGATGGCCCTAATTATGCGGATTGGCGAGCCCTCCCATGTGGAATTGCCATCCCTATAGATACCACCCCCACAAAAGCCGTCTACCAGGGTAACTTGCTGTGCCCCAAAACGACAGTTCCCAGTAATTGTTGCCACCCAGTCGCTTAAGTAGCTTTCAAGTAATTGATGCTTAACCTTAGTATGTGGCTCAATAGAAGGAAACTGGCCATCAGTCGTCCAAACAACTTTGGAACTGCGCTTGTACTTCTGCCAATCTTCCATGTCTATGAGTCCCTTGCTTACTAGGGCTGAGTAATATTTTTAACCATGCACAGTAATCCTAGCAATTTCTACGCATAGTGGCAACACTCTGTCAAGAAGTAAATCTGTACGCTATATACAGCTTTAGACACAATTTGGCTGACGATGCTTGATTGATTGGATCCCTGATATTTGTTTTATCTAAAGATTACAACTACTCCAGTGTTCCATCAGTTATGATTAGATAAAGTTCAAATGTACTAAAATGGCTTCTGTCTCCGGCACTGAGACGATCTTGTCTCCCTTGCAAAGAAGCGGACTCAACAAAAAGGGACTATGTGACTATGTGGTCAATGTAGCTTCTGGTTGTTTGCATGGGTGTACTTTTTGCTATGTCCCTTCCACGCCCACAATACGTACCCGTCAGGAGCACTTTCGCACTAGCGGAGTAAATGATCCTCAAATGGACTGGGGAGATTATCTTCTGTTAAGAGACAAGTTGCCAGAAAAGTTAGAGGAGCAACTTAACAGAAAGCGTACTTGGAAAGAAACTGAAGCAGGTAAAGGAGTCGTACTTCTTTGCTCTGGCACTGATCCTTATCAAAATAATAGAGTTGCTAAAATAACTCGTCAGTCGGTAAAAATACTTCTCAAGAGTCAGAAGCGAATCAGAATTTTGACTAGAAGTCCCTTATGGTTAAAAGATTTGGACGTTCTTATGGATAGGAACGTTACCATAGGCATGAGTCTGCCACACTTAGATGATCAGCTAAGTCGTCAAATTGAACCGCATGCGCCTTTGCCATCCGATAGGCTTAAAGCTTTATACATGGGTAAAAAGTCTGGGTGCAGGCTTTATGTAGCCATTGCTCCTACAGTTCCCCAGATGGGTAAGAAAGACTTTTTAGAGTATTTAGGCAAAATACTTCCTCTGGAACCGGAGGTTATTTTCTGGGAACCTATCAATGCTAGGGGTTCAAATGGGAAAAGAATGCTGTCTGCGGGGCTATCTTTTGCAGCTTCGGTAATGAGTCATAAAGATTGGGCTGAAAACTTTCTTAAGCAATGGAATGCAATAGAGGAGGCTGCTGCAGAATTAGGTTGTCTAGACATTCTGCATATTTGGCCCGACCCTGCTTTAAATAAGTATATAAGCTCGGATAGACTTGAAACTTGGTTTTATCGACCGACTGTTGAAGTTTGGTAAAAACATTCATGAGCTTTTGAGGGCACCTCGATAGAAAACCAAATGTTTTGAGGGGTTCACCTACAGTTATTGCTATGAAGTGTCACCTAGATATAAACGAACAAACTTATCCGCGGCTTCCGGGTCGATCTGCTTGAGAGCTTCCTTAATCTCAAAAATCACATCTCCTGCTGGGTCGCGTTGCTCATGTACCCAACGGTTCACGCTAGGGCGCGGCACACCCATAGTCACCGCCAGCTTGTTCTGGCTGATGCCATAAATTTCTAAAACTTGCTTTAAAGCCTTGCCCACACGCGCCATCCCCCGATTGTGTCAGAGGGATTTGACGGCGTAAATGTAACCAATCTGGTACGATGCGTGACATACTGAATAGTATAGCTACAGCCATGTGAGTTAGGACGTAAGCTATAAGCAGAGACATTTTCCTCCAAGTGCTATGCCCAAACCCTACAGCCTCGATTTGAGGCAAAAGGTCATCGACGCCAT
>NZ_JACJOF010000020.1 GCF_014695395.1 Nodosilinea sp. FACHB-131 | reverse complement strand
AAGTTGCTGGGGTAGTCTTTACTCATAGCCTCACTCCGGCGTTGCTGACTTCTATCTGCAACCTATACGGAGTGAGCTTTTTTACTCAAGCCTTAACTTTTCAAACATCCTCTAAGTAATTTCTAACGCTCCAATAGCTGTTGGTAAATATCGCAGTGGCGATCGGTAATGCCTTCCCAGGTAAACGCCTGAACAAAATCGTGACCCGCAGCCGCCAACCGCTCTTGCTCACCGGGGTTCTCCAACAAGGCCATGATGGCCTCGGCCAGGGCATCGCCACTGCGGGGAGCGACAGGGGCAATCACCCGCCGATCGCTTAGCACAGCGTCGGTTTCGGCAGTGCAGGTGGCGATGGTGGGCAGTTGGTGGGCCAGCATCGCCAGCAGCGAGCCACTTTTGAGCGAAATACCAGGGTTGAAGGGCAACACTCCCAGATCTGATCCGGAGAGATAGCGAGAGGCGGTTTCGGCCTCCACATAGCCGGTACAGTGCACGGCATCGGTGAGGTGCAAGTCGCGAATTTGGGTCTGCACCTGTTGCCAGAAATTTTCAGCGTCTAAACCGTTCAGCGAGAGGGTTTCTACCCCGCCGATCAGCAGCAGCCGGGCCTGGGGATGGCGATCGCGCACCTGCCGAAAGCCCTGGAGCAGGTAGGTCAGGCCTTTGACCGGGTGCAAAAAGCCAAAGAAGGCAATCACCTGAGCATCTTGGGGCCAGCCGCGTTCCTGCCGGAGCTGCGATCGCGCCATCGCCCGATCTACTGGGGTCACCGTTAGGTTGGCGGCGATGGGAACTGTGACCATGCGATCGCGCAGCGTCGGCAAGCGCTCCTGCATAATGCCGGTGATGTTCTGGTTGGTGGTAATAATGGCGTCGCTGCCGGTGAGCAAAAAGCCGTCCTCGCGATCCCACCAGGTGCGTTTTTGCCCCCACTCCTTCAATCGCTCTAGCCAACCCGCCGGAAACCATCTGGGCTGCCATTCCCACCAGCCGTACTCGTGGGCGGTAGTGACAATGGGGCGACTGTAGCCCGCCCGCCGCAACAGCAGCGGCAGCAGAAAGACCGGTCGCTCAAACCGGTAGCTGCCCGCCGCATGCTGAATGTGCAAAATGTCGGTGGGGGTAGCCAGAATCCTTTGCACCAGAGGTAAAATCTGGGGCAGAGCCCAGTGGGCGAGCGCCCCCTGCACGGTGGGGTCGACCACGGCCCGCGCCGATTCGTGGGTTGTGAGCACGGTGCTGGCTGTATGGCGCTGATCGAGGTGCGATCGCAGGTTAGCTAAATAGTCGGCCACCCCATCCTGGTCGGGGCGATAGCTGCCAGAAACGAAGGTAATGTGCATAGTGCAAAATTCAAAATTCAAAATTCAATAAAGCCAGCCCCGCTGCTGCCACATCCTCTGGCGGAATATCTAGGCATTCCAGTTCGTAGGGGCAGGTAAAGGCATAGCAGGGGCTACAGGGGGTGGGGCGTCGTAGCAGGCGGGCGCGGGTCTGGCGCGGTTGCCACTGCCGTTCGAGTTCGGTGCCCGCAAACAGAATCACGCTGGGGGTTTGGGTGGCGTCGGCGATGTGCATGGTCGAGGTGTTGTTTGAGAGCAGCAGCCGGGCCTGGGCCACCAGCGCCACCAAATCCCCCAGAGAGGTCTGACCGATCAGGTCGATGACCTGGGGGTCAAGGATGTCTAGCAGAGGTGCAGCGGCGGCGCGGTCTTTGGCAGTGCCGGTGACCACCACGGGCCAGCCAGTTTTATCGGATAGGGTGCGGGCAGCGATCGCAAACCGTTCCAGGTCATACATGCGCGATGGGCAGCTGGCCCACGGGTTGAGCAGTAGGTAAGGCTCGGCGGGGACATGGCTGGAGGGAGGAATGGCGAGAGAGAGGTGGCGATTCTGCACCTGAAATCCGGCGGTCTCCACCAGCCGCAGATTGCGCTCCACCTGGTGCAGGTCGCTAGGGAGATCGGCAATTCTCTGAGTGAGACATTCCCCCGTTTCCTGCGAAGCGCCCAGCCGCAGAGGAATACCCGCCATCTGACAAATTAGGGCAGCTGGGTGAGGGCTTTGCTTAAAACTAGTGAAAATAATTGCCCCATCGAACTGATGCGATTTCAGGGCGTCGATCAGCGCCCAGTCTTGCTCCACATCCCCAGGGGGTCGCCCTAGCGCCTGCCACAGAACACGCCAGGGCAGCACCTCATCAACCCAAGGCAGCAGCGGCCCCGCTAGTGCCCCAGCCGGACTGGCCATTAGGGTCAGTCGAGCCTGAGGATTGGTTTCTTTAATAGCTTGCAGCGCCGGAGCGGTCATCAGCACGTCGCCAATGTTGTCGAGCCGGAGGACGAGCAGGTTACGGGCACTGAGCCAGGGCGAGAGGGGTAGGGGGTAGGGGCGAGCCAGTGTAGCTTGTGGCGAATTCTGCCAACTGGATTCGCTGATGCGCAGCCCATTCCGAGTAGAAGTTTTAAGTTCTGGATATTGCTTAATCCGAGGGAGGTTGCCCCCTCCAGTTCCTACCTCACGCCCCATCTTGGGTACAGTCTGCGGGGATCTAGAGTTTTCAAAGTTCTCCAGCATAGGGGAATTTGTAGGGCCTACCAGGTTTGAAGCTACCGATTCGTTCCCCCATGCAGCCACGCCAAACTTGGTACTCTGCGCCTCCTCACGCTTACGCTCCAAAATTTCATCGATCGCCGCTGCAACCTGCTCTGGAGTAATTAAATTGACGCAGGTATCCCAGGCAAAGGGGCAGGTGCCGCTGTACCAGCAGGCCTGCTCGGTAAAGTTGGCGATGTTGCGTTCTGGACAAGGAGAATAACCCTGCAAATTGATGTGGGGGGCGGGCTGGCCGTAGCGACCCTGCCAAGCCGGACCAAACAGAGTGACAGTGGGAGTGCCCACGGCGGCAGCAATGCGTGCCGGGCCAGTATCAACGGCCACGACCCCGTCGAGCTGAGCAAAGAGAGCCGCTAGGTCGCGCAGCGAGCCCCTGGGCCAGAGGGTCGCGTCCTCAAGCTGATCGACGATCGCCTGGGCTTGCTTGGGGTCAGCGCCCGCTGGGACGATCAGGCTGGCCCCGTAGCGCTGGTGCAGCAACCGACCCAGGGCGACGAATCGATCGGGTGACCACTGCTTGATGGCCATGCCCGCATCGGGGTAAAGCGCAATTCGGGGATGTCCAAGGGGGGTTAACCAGGCCTGCACCCGATCGCATTCCTCAGCGGTAGGGTGCAGCCGGGGATGGCGGTGTTCCCTGGCGGCGGCCTCCGTAATTAAGCCTTCGTGTAGAAGAATTTGGAGCATGCGATCGCTCACCCCCTGATCAGATGGTGGGCTGCGCCACAGGTTCGTCACCGTTCGCGGGGCTCCACTCTGGCGCACCAGGTCGGCGATGCCGTCGTAGGTGGTGTCGGTCACTACTAGGTCGTAGGGCGATCGCAGCGCTTCTATCGCCGCCTGCCGTGCTTGGTCGGCCGGAGCCCGCAAGACCCGGTGCACCTGGGGGTGATGGTGCAGCAAACTGTCCCCCGGTGCAAAGGTCAGCACCGTCATGTGGGCCTGGGGATGAGACGCCGTCAGCGATTGAATAGCGGGCAGAGCAATTAAAACATCGCCAAGGCCCCCAAGCAGCTCAATGAAGAGGATCTGGGTCATGGAGAAGAGGTGCGGGGTTAGGGCAAGGCTTGGGGTTGCGACACTAACTGGTACTTAGCTAAACGCAGAACCAATTGCGCCGAAATATTCCTTCAACAAAGTAATAGCGAGGGCCAAAATCTGCATCTTTCTTAGGGGAGGGCATAGGCATACGGGTATCCGAGCAGAGGGGGCAGGGGATCCGACCCGGAACCTGTAATCTGAATGATGCTTTGCCTCGGCCGGGTCTTTACGATCAAGAAAGATTACTGATTCTCTGTTGTTCTTACTGAAGTGTTTTGACCCAATCAATTATCACCGCACCCACCGTTGATAGCACCCAACCGGCTACCCTCAACACCGCCTATCGCCGCCGTCGCTGGATGCCAGAGCAGGTCCTGTTTACCCCTGCCGCCCTGGATGAGCCTTGGGGCCAGCAAATTTTAGAACGAGTCCAAGCGCTCGATCTGCCGGTGGAATATCTCAAGCAAAATCGCCTGACCGGCCTGCGAGGAGACGATGAGCGGGAGACCTATGCGATCGCCAAGCGTACCCTGGCCGTCGTCACCGCCCCGGCTAGCCAGCTCAAGCTAACGCCAATTCCGCCCTCGGCCGACTGGCAATTTCACCTGGCCCAGGGCTGCCCGGCCCACTGCCAGTACTGCTACCTGGCAGGCAGTCTCCAGGGGCCGCCCGTGATTCGTGCCTATGCTAACCTGCCGCAGATCCTAGACAACCTCAAGCATTACGAGCACCCCGATCGCCTCACCACCTACGAAGTCAGCTGCTACACCGACCCCCTGGGTATTGAGCACCTCACTGGCAGTCTGGCGGAGTGCATTCGCTACTTTGGCACGCGCGATCGCGCTCAGCTACGCTGGGTCTCCAAGTTTGACCAGGTAGACGACCTGCTGACCCTGCCCCACCACGGCAACACCCGCTGCCGCTTCAGCATCAATGCCGCTTCGGTCTCCCGACTATTAGAGGGGGGCACGGCCTCGGTGGCTGAGCGGTTGCAGGCCATTCGCAAGCTCGCCCTGCCGGTAGAGCAGGGCGGCGGTGGCTACCCTGTGGGGCTAGTGATCGCCCCCATCATGCCCATTGAGCACTGGCAAGACGAGTACAGCCAGCTGCTAGAGGCGGCCGCCAACGCCCTCGACTTTGACTGCGACCTCACCTTCGAGCTGATTTCCCACCGGTTTACCCCTGGGTCTAAGGGGGTGCTGGAGCAGTGGTATCCCAATAGCAAGCTGGATCTAGATGAGTCGACCCGCACTACCAAGCGCAACAAGTTTGGCGGCACCAAGTACGTCTACGATCGCGACACTATGACCGAGCTACGCACCTTTTTTGAAGGGGCGATCGCGCGGTGGTTTCCTCAGAGCAAGATTCTCTACTGGACTTAGGTGGTCTGTTAAGTCAAAGGTGACAGGTTCGTAAGGGTTCAAGGTTCAGGGTGTAGGGTATAAGGTCCATGATTTGCCCTAAACCTTATACCCTGAACCCTACACCGTCAGAGCGGCAGCAAGTTGGGGGCGTTCTGGCTGCGATCGTGTAGGGTGGTGGGCAACTCCTGGTGGTAGGCCCCTGAGGGCAGCACCCCACAGCCGCCGTAGCGCTGCATCACCCGCTGCTGAACCAAGACATCTTCACCACAGGCCTCAGAGGGCAGGTCTTGCCAAAAGCTAAAGCCCCCGGCCGCCAGCAGTTTGGCCCGGTTAAATAGTATGCAGCCCGCTATCCAAGCCACATGGTAAGGGCTAGGGCGGTGGGGAGTCAGACCAAACCGCTGCTGAAGGTGGTAGGGGTTGGCAGCGTTGTGGAGCCGCCAGCGCTCCCATTCGGGGGTGTCCTGGCGTAGGGTTTCGGGCTGCACAGGGCCTTCCCAAAAGGTTAGCGGCTGGTGCTCGTTGGGGCGCACATCATCGATGTAGCTGAGGCCGATTGGAGGGTTGCCCACAAAGCCGCAGCTTTCTCGCTCAATGGTGTTGAGCAGCAGCTTGAGCACCCAGGGCTCCAGCAGCACATCGTCGTCGAGAAACAGCACGTAGGGGGCCGTTGCCTGATTCAGCAAGAAGTGCCGCTGTTCGGCAATGCCTCGCCGAGGCAAGTGTTTGAGAATCTGGGCTGGGGTGTGGTGGGCCGCCAGCACCCGCGCCACCGCCTGCACCGTGCCGACGTCAGCCACATCTTGGTCTTCGCTCTGGTCAGACACAATGACCCGGAAGTCTTTGTAGGTCTGGGCGCACAGACTGGTCAGGGTGACGGCCAGGGCATCGGGCCGGTTGTAGGTGGGGATCAGAACGTCAATGGTAGGCATGGCAGGGGTAGGGGGTGAAGGGTGAGGGGGATTTTAGCGATCAAAATCCCCCAAGTAGAACCTTGTACAGGCTTAGGCTTTGCAGCCGTAGGGTAGGCAATGCCCACCCAGAACTCGGAATGGGCGAGGCCAATAAAGTTAGGGCCTCAGTGCTGTACGCCCAAAGCCTTACTTAATCGACTTAAGGGTTTTGTTCTTCAGGCCTTCGCGGCTGTGGCGCAGGTCAGACAGCTGCCCGGTGGGCTCACGTTTGAACTCGTCGGGAACCTGGTCGCCCATTGGCCCTTTGCCGACGGTCACACCACCGTCGGCCAGCCACAGCGCGCCGGTGACGTAGCTGGCCTCATCGGAGGCTAGAAAGGCGTAGACGTTAGCCATTTCCTCCGCCGTACCCCGCCGCCCCATGGGGGTTGCCTGGATTAGCGTTTCCTCCATCTGCTCATCCATAGGGCCGGTTTCTTTGTGGGTCCAGGCGGTGTCGATCGCACCGGGGCAGACGCAGTTAGCGCGCACGCCGTGCTTGGCCTGCTCCACCGCTACGCCCTTCATAAAGGAATGCACCCAGCCTTTGGTGCCGCCGTAGACGGCGTTTTGGGCTAGTCCGTTAAACCCGGCCTCTGAACCCGCCGACACAATGTTGCCCCGGCTTTCTTGCAGGTAGGGCAGGGCGTATTTGGTCATCAAAAACACCGATCGCAGGTTCATCTGAATGGTGCGATCGAACAGATCGACTGGGTAATCCTGGGTCTCAGCGGTGACTAGAAACACCCCAGCATTGTTGACCAGAATGTCGATCTGGCCAAAGGCGTCGATCGCCGCCTGCACACAGGCCTCGGCCTCTTCGGTCTGAGAGACATCGCCTTTGTAGGTTACGACCTCGCCGCCGTGCTGCTGAATGGTTTGAGCGACCTCTTCAATTGGGTCGTCGGGCAGGCCGTTGATCACAACCTTGGCCCCTTCCAGGGCAAATTTATGGGCGATCGCCTCGCCAATTCCGGTAGCGGCTCCGGTAATTACAGCCACCTTGCCGTCTAAACGTCCAGTCATGAGTTAATCCTTAAAACACTTCTAGTAGGCGCTCCTTTAGGATTAGAAGAACTAGCTGGAGTTGCCCTCTGTTAGAGGTGAGATTCAACCGCCGCTCGTTCGTCTTACAGACTGAGACTGCTCCTCAGGGGGTCAATTTTGATAGCACCATCCCTTCCGAACCAGTTGATGAGTTCGTCGAACTGGCTCCCCTGATAGACGTAGGCGCTGAGCAAAATCGTTAGTCTCCTAAGTAAATGCAGGAGAATTTCTATGGCGCATCCCATCGGCAAAACCTACTGGGCGATCGCAGAGGGCTACATTCCCCCCGACGACACCGACCGACCGCCGGAATTCGTCAGCCATGAGACCGCCTGCCTGCTCAACACCTCGGACCAAAAGGCCCAGGTGCAAATCACGCTGTACTTTAGCGATCGCGAACCCGTTGGTCCCTATCACATCATCGTGCCGGCCCGGCGCACTAAGCATGTGCGATTCAATGACCTGCGTGATCCTGAACCCGTGCCCCGAGGCACCGAATACGCCAGCACAATCACCTCGGATGTGCCGATTGTGGTGCAGCATAGCCGGCTCGATTCTCGCCGGACCGACATTGCGCTGCTCAGCACCATAGCCTATGCCGGTTGAACCTCGGCTAGGGCTGGGCTGGCTCCGAGGAATGGTTCATTAGGCAAAGACCCTTGCGGCAGCAGGTCTAGCACCGCTGTCACCACCGTCTCCGGTTCCACCAGACGCAGGCAGTTGTGGTGCCCTTCGGGGCAAATGCTGCGGTAGCAGAGGCGGCAGGGCACATCGTGAAACAGCACCCGGTGGGGCACTTGCCAGGGGGTGTGCTGGAGGTTGGTTAGAGCATAAAGATCGACCACGGGGGTACCCACGGCGGCGGCAATGTGGACGGGGCCGGTGTTGTTCGACAGCAGCAGGGGCGCGGCAGCGAGCAGGGCCGACAGTTCCTCCAGGGTAAGTCGACCTACCAAGGAGTGGGACGGGGCAACCATTTGACTGCGAATGCTTTCTACCAGTTCGCATTCGCCAGCGGTGCCGGTAAAGAGCACGGCAATGCCCTGGTTGACGAGCGATCGCCCCACCTCGGCAAACAGCTCCGGTGGGTAGCGCCGGGAAGGGGCCGAGGCACCGGGATGCACCACAATCCAGGGCCGGGCAGGGCTGATCCCCAGATCCTTCAAAATGCTGGAGACGTTCTGGTGGGCGGCCTTAGGTACCGTTATCTGTAACCGTTCATCAGCGGTGCGGTAGCCGACGCTGGCGACGAGATCGAGCTGGCGCTGCACCTCATGGCGAGTCAGCTCCGGCTCGGGGTCACGAATCGTATCGGTGAGCAGCTGGTAGGGGTTTTCGCGGCAGTGGGCCAACCGCAAGGGAATGTCGGCCATGTAGGCCATAAAAGCCGTGGGCAGAGGGTTCTGGCTATAGACGGTGAAGATGATGGCGGCGTCGAACTGGCGCGATCGCAGCGCTTCAATCACCGCCTGCTCGGGCTGGCTGTTCTGGCGGGGGGCAGTGGCCTTAAGCCAGGGGGCATCGTAGACCCAAACATCGTCGGCCATCGCTAGCTGGGGAGCCAGGGCCGCCCCAGCCGCCGAGGTCATCAGCGTCAGGCGGCTGTCGGGCCGACTGGCCTTGATCGCCGCTAGAGCCGGGGTAGTCATCAGCACATCCCCCAGGCTGTCGAGGCGAACGCAGAGAATGTTTTGGGCCGTACTCCAGTCCATCAGGCCTCCCTCGGTGCGGTGCGAATCTGCTGAATTAAGTTGGTGGTAGAGCGATCGCCCAGGTAGGGCAGAATCACCACCTCGCCGCCCAGTTCCTCAATCAGCGGAGTTTCGGGCAGCGAGTGGCGGGTGTAGTCGCCGCCCTTGGCATAGACATCGGGGCCAATCAGGCGAATCAGTTCGCGGGGTGCCAGGTCAGCAAAGGGGACAACGTAGTCGACGCAGCCTAGAGCAGCCAGCACGGTCAGCCGATCAGCTAGCCCATTCACCGGGCGAGAGGGCCCTTTGAGCTGGCGAATGCTCTCGTCGGTATTCACCCCCACGATCAGCACATCCCCCAGAGCCTTGGCCTGCTCCAGGCAGGTGACATGGCCCGAGTGCAGAATGTCAAAGCAGCCGTTGGTGAACACAATCCGCTGGCCCAGGGCACGCTGCTGGGCCACCACCGAGGTCAGCTCGGCCGGGTCGGCAATGCGTTTATTGCCCTCCGCCAGGGAGCGCCGCAGGGTAAGGGGGTCACAGCGTGTCGTCCCCGGCTGAGTGACGATGATCCCCGTGGCGGTCGCCGCCAGCGATGCTGCCCCGTGGGGGTCAGCTCCGGCGGCCAGGGCCAGAGCCAGAGTAGCGATGTAGGTATCTCCCGCCCCGGTGGCATTGGCGCTAGGGGCCGGGTCGGCAAAGGTGCGAGCGGGGTCAGCCACCGTCCCTGTGTCGTCCTGCAAGAAAATTAGGGCCCCATCGCGATCGAGCGTAATTGCCGCCATTCGAGCCCCGGTAGCCGCCAGCACCCCCTGACCGTGGCGGGTGATTTGCTCAACCCGCTGCGCCCCAGATAGCCGGGGCAGGTTCAGCAGGGCGATCGCCTCGTCATAGTTGGGTTTAACCGCCGTCACCCCTAGGGGCGCATAGGTTCTCAGCCGCTTTGAGTCGGCCACCAGCAGGCGAGAGTAGCGCTCTTGCAGCCGCTGTAGATGAAGAATGACCCGGGGAGTGAGCACCCCGTAGGCGTAGTCCGAGATCACCACCGCATCGCAGAGCGGAAACTGCTGGTTGAGCTGCTCAATCAGCCGGTCTTCCTCGGTCGGGGAAATGGCTGCCGTGCTGCCTTGGTCAAAGCGCACCAGCAGCTGGTTGTCGGCCAGCAGGCGCTGTTTGACCAGAGTCTGGCGATCGCGCGATCGCACCACACCCTCAAGCTGGACCCCGACGCGCTCCAGCTCGGCACAGAGCTGACCACCCGGCGCATCATCCCCAATCACCGTCAGAAAGTGAGTGGTGCCACCCAGGCTGGCCACATTGGCTGCCGCGTTGGCCGCCCCACCGGGCACATGCTCAGCCTCCATCACATCGACAATCGGTACCGGCCCTTCGCGGCAGAGGCGAGTGGCCCCCCCTTGCAGATAGCTGTCGAGAATGGCGTCGCCAATCACCAGCACCCGCAGGCGGGGAAAGCGATCGATCCAACTAAGAAAACACTGGGTCTGGGTATCTGGAGTAGGCATAGCTCTGCTGAAGAATGAGGTCGGCAGCTTGATCAAACGTCAGGGCCGTTTGGTGGGGCACTCGCCCCGGCGTCAATATCCACTCGGTCTCGTTGCCGTTGACAATTAAAACGGTGCGGCACCCGGCCCGATGCCCCGCTTCCACATCGTTGAGAATGTCGCCCACCATCCAGGAGCGGCCCAGATCAAGCCCCAGGTCGGCCTGGGCCTGCAACAGCATGCCCGGCTCGGGCTTGCGACAGCGACAGCTCACCCCATAGCCCGCCACACTGCCCTGGGGATGGTGGGGGCAGTAGTAAAACCCCGCGATCGGCACCCCCAGCAGCTGGCGCAAGCGTTGCTCCATGGGGGCGATCGCCGCCTCCGCAAAATACCCCCGCGCCACCCCCGACTGATTGGTCACCACCACCAGGGCAAACCCCGCCTCGTGCAGCCGCTGCACCCCAGTCACCACCCCAGCGCACAGCCGCATCTGCGCCGGGTCCACGTTATAGGGCACGTCTTCGATCAGGGTGCCGTCCTTGTCGAGAAAGATTGCGGGGAGCATGGAGTGGGGGAGTGGATAGGTGGGAGGGTGGATGAGTGGGAGGGTAGGCGGGTGGATGAGTGGATGAGTGGATGAGTAGGGAGTGGGGGAGTAAGTGAGCAGGAGATAGATGGCATCTAAACAGCACTCACCCATCCACCCTCCTACCCTCCTACCCATCCACTCTCCTAATCCCCTACGGCCAAGACGTCTCCTTCATCGGCAGCACCATCATCTCTGAGATCACCGTGCCGGGGGGCTGCGTCAGCAGGTAGCGAATGGTCTCAGCTACGTTGGCGGGGTCTTGCAGGGTGGTTTGGTCAATGTCGGGGAAGCGATCGAGCAAGAACGGGGTGCGCATGCCGCCCGCAATCAGGGAGGTGACTTTGATATTGTGGGGTCGCCCTTCCACGTGCAGGGCTTGGGAGAAACCCAGCAGGCCCCACTTGCTGGCGTGGTAGGCGGAGGCGTTGGCCCAGGCCCGTTTGGCGGCGGTGGAGACAATGTTAATGATGTGACCGCCGCCATTCTGGCGCATCTCAGGGAAGACGGCTTTAGACATATAAAACGGGCCGTTGAGGTTGACGTTGATCACCTGCTGCCACTGGTCGTGGGTCAGGTCTTCAACTGATTCAGTGACGTCAATGCCAGCGTTGTTAATCAGCACATCGATGCGGCCGTAGCGATCGAGCACCTGATCGAGCAGGGCAGCGGCGCTAGCGGGGCTGGTGACATCCAGGTTGAGGGCCATGGCGCTACCGCTGGCCGATTCAATCTCCTGGACAAGTTCGGTGGCCAGTTCGTGGCGCAGGTCAGCGACGACTACGTTCAGTCCGGCAGCGGCCAGGCAGTGACAGGTGGCTGCCCCCAAGCCCCGAGCCCCGCCAGTGACAATGGCGACTTTGCCGTCTAGAGAGGGAGTGGAATTAGCTGTTTTGGTTAGGGTTTGCATGCTGGTTCCTAATTAGAAAATGGTTTTTGGAAAAGAGTGGGTTGACAGTTTCAACCACTCTGGCTAGCCGATACCGAAGCGGTGGGTCGAGGGGTCTCGAGCGCCTTGGCCGGCGTGACAGTCGCCAGCGATCGCTGCACAGGACGGTCCGATCGCTGTAAATCGTCCTCGATCCACTCGCAGATCAGGTGCAGGGTTAAAATTTGCACCTCCTGAATGCGCTGGGGGTCGGGGCTGGGGACGCAGATCGCCTCATCCACCAGGGGCAGCAG
Organism: Nodosilinea sp. FACHB-131; assembly: GCF_014695395.1. Lineage (GTDB taxonomy): Bacteria > Cyanobacteriota > Cyanobacteriia > Phormidesmidales > Phormidesmidaceae > Nodosilinea. Next base: position 32,000 of record NZ_JACJOF010000020.1, on the reverse strand, counting down.
GTCGCCGCCGCTGCCGCCCAGCAGCCCAATACAGTGGACGTTGCGGGTTTTAGCCGCCGCCACCGCCTCGATCAGGTTGCGGGATCGGCCGCTGGTGCTGATTACCACCAGCACGTCTTCGGGCTGGGCAAAGGTGGACACCTGGCGGGCAAAGATGTCGTTATAGCCGACGTCGTTGGCCCAGGCAGTGAGCAGAGCGGTATCAGCAGTCAGAGCCATGACCGGTAGCCCAGCCCGCTGCTGACACTGAAAGCGGCCTACCAACTCGGCGGCAAAGTGCTGGGCGTCGGCGGCGCTGCCCCCGTTGCCGCACACCAGCACTTTACCCCCGCGGCTAAAGCACTGGCTCAGCCGGCGCGACACCGCCAGAATGTCGCCGCTGAGCAAGCGGCGCGACTGGCGTAGGGCCAAAATAGCGGCGTCAAAGCGGGCTTCCATTTGGGCCAGGTCGGCCTCGGTGGTGTCTACTAAGTCTGAGGCAGCGGTTTGAGCTAAGACCGACTCGTAGATCGAGGCCAGGGCGCTGGCCACCTTGGGCCAGGTAAACTGGCGGGTGACATGACGCAGGGCCTGACGCCCAAACAGGTTGAGAATGTCGGGATGCCGGTAGAGAAAGGCCATGCGATCGCACAGCTCCCCCGCCGCCTTGGGCGACACCAAATACCCCGTCTCCCCATCCCGCACGGTGAACTTAATCCCCCCCACGTTGGAGCCAATCACCGGCGTGCCGCAGGCCATCGCCTCCAGGGGGGTGATGCCAAAGGGCTCGTACCAGGGAGTCGTCACAAACAGATCGGCGGCGCTGTAGAAATACTTCAGCACCTCCCGCTCCCGCTGGCCCACAAAGGTGACGCGATCCTGTAAACCCAGCTTTGCCGTCAGCGCCTGTAGCCGCCCGATCTCCGGCGTTTTTTCGGGGTCGGGCAGCGGCGACTCGCCGCCTACCACCACCAGCCGCGTGGGTAGATCTTGCTGGGCCAGCATGGCGATCGCCCGAATCACCGTATCGACCCCCTTGCGCGGCACCATGCGGCCCAGCTGGAGCACCACCCGCTCCTGCATCGGTAACCCCAGCGTCGCCCGCGCCTGAGCTTTGGGGATCGGCCAGAACTCACGTAAATCTACGCCGCAGGGCACGATATGAATCTTGTCGGCCTTAGCTCCGTAGAGCTGAATCAGGTCGTCCCGATCCTGGGGGCATTCGGCAATAATGCCGTCTGCTGTTTCCACCACCTGATCCTCAACGGCAAAGCGCTCGTCGGGAAACCGATCAGCCTGACCCTGGTGCTGCCGTCGCACCTTACCCAGGGCGTGAAAAGTAACCACAAAAGGAATCCCCAGGTGCTGCTTCACCTGGCTGGCCACCAGGGCCGACATCCAAAAATTGGCGTGGATCAGGTGGTAGCCCTCGTTCTGCCGCTGCTGTCGCCGGGCAAAGGCTAGCACGTAGCGGGTAAAACTCCCCATGTGGGGCAGCAGGTCCTCCTTGGGCACCGGCTCCGGCGGCCCCGCTGGCACATGGACAATGCGAATGCCGTTGTGCCACAGCATCAGCTCCGGCAGGGCCTTGGCATCGCGGCGGGTAAAGACATCCACCTGATAGCCTAGGGCCGCTAGCTGTTTTGCCGTCTGGCCCACGTAGACATTCTGCCCGCCGCTGTCGGTGCCGCCAAAGCTGCCCAGGGGCGAGGCATGTTCACTGATGATGGCAATCCGCTTGGTCATGGGGTTTGAGGATGGGGGGTGAAGGGTTTAGGGTTTGGGTTTAAGCAAGACGTAGGGTGGGCAATGCCCACCTGTCGCCATACAGAGGTAGAGCGGTTTCTGTTATTGGGTTCCACGTCGTTTATCCAGCCTGTGGGGGCTAGATTAGAGCTGGGGCGCGGCGATTTTGGCGATCGCGGCCCAGCTCTAGCGCTTCAGCAAAAGCAGCATTCCAGTCCTGCACAAATCGCGGCATATTGAACCGAGCCATGCCTGCCCGCTGGGCTCCCTGGCTCAAGCGCTGGGCCAGGGCTGGGTCATCGATCAGCTGCTGCATCCGGGGCACCAGGGCTGCCGGGTTGGTGTCGATGTAGCCCGAAACGTCGTTCTCAACCACCGTGGCCAGCTCCGTGGTGGCTAGCCCTACCACGGGAACTCCCAGGCACATGGCCTCGCATACCGCCAGCCCTAAACTGGTGTAGCGAATTGGATGAAAGAAAAATCGATAGCGAGCCACCAGCTCCGGCAGTGCGGTATGGTCAACTTCGCCCAGGCCGCCCAGGCTCTCAGCATCCATACCGACTAGGTCGAGGGGCACCTGCTGGCGCACCTGCTCAAACACATCGGCCCCCAACCGGCGACCGCGCGATCGCAGCCCGTTCACTACCACAATGCCCTTCGGAATCTCGCCCGAATAGCGCACACCCTCAGGCACCATCACGCCATGTTCAATTACTCGGGTTGGGGTAGAGCCACAGTCCCACATCAGCTGGTTGAAGGCCGTCACATGCACCAGCAGCAGATGGGCGTCGTCCACCACATGGCGAGTGTCCGTAGGCTGCTGCCGGGGCGGGTCATGCTCCAAAAACAGCTGCGGCAGCTGCCGTTGCTCTGGGCTCAGCAACTCGTACTGGTCCTCTTGGTAGTTGCGGGTCGACTGAAACAAAATGCAGTCAAACTCTTGATGCCGCACCGCTTCCGCCGCAATGTCGTGGACGTTGCTGCCCCAGTCAAACCCTGGCAGCCGTCCGCCATAGCCCTCCGGAAAGCCCGGTTTGGTGGGCAAGTAAAAATCGTGGGGAGCCTGGGTCAGGTAGTAAAGATAGCTGCCGTGCACGTGCCAGGTGAGAATTCGAAGTCGTCGCATGGAGGGAAACTTTTTTGCTATGGAGATTAGCGAGGGGCCGAAGCGAGCGATCGCCCGCTTCCCCTCAGCAGTGCTGCCAGAGCATCGCCGTCTTGGTCTGGCGGCGCGCAGAGGCTCAGCACCTGCCCACCAAACTCGCTAGACTGGCCGATGCGAATGGGAATGCCTGCCAGGTAGCAGAGGTAGCCGAGGGTGTAAGGAGACTTCCCTGGTGCCGTAAGAATGACAGCTGCGTCAAACCCACCCTGGCGCAGCCAGCCAATGGCCTGTTGCCAGTCCACTAACGTCGCCTCATCGGCACTCAACCAGCTCACGATTTGGCCAGAGTCAACCACCGTCAGCTTGGCCTCTGGAAACGCGAGCTTCAGCTCCGGTGGCGGACTGCCCCCGCGTAGGTTAAAAATCAGTACTTTTGACTGTTTAGCGGTTGTTTTAGCGGGCATAGCACACCTGTGGTAGGGGTTGAGGCTGAGCATTTAGGAGCGATCGCGCCTGAGCCAGCACCGCCCAAGCGGTAGCTGCTCCGGTTTGGCGACTGTCAACGATGCGGTGGCGGCCCTGGTCAGAAGCCTGAGCCGAAACGCGATCGCCGGGAGCCCAGCGCTCTACCTCTGAGTTGCTAAACACCACCACACTCGGCACCTTGAGCGCGGCTCCCAGGTGTGAAATGCCGGTGTCGTTGCAAATCAGTAGCGCCGCTTGCTGCAACAGCACCGCCAGCTCCCCAAGGGCTGTACAGCCAGCCAAATTAAGCGACCCAGCCCCCACAGCGGCACAGATCTGGGTAGTTAACTCCCGCTCTGCGTCAGTGCCCGTCAGCACAACGTGGTAACCCTGGTTGGCGAGCGATTGAGCAACCTGAGTGAACCCGTCAATTGACCAGCGGCGATCCGCGCTGTTTGCCCCCGGATGCAGGCAGATGTATTGGCCGGGGGACAGGTCGTGGGAGCTTAGTAGCTGTAGACCCGCCTCATACTCATCCGCTGTCAGCGGAAATTCCAGTTCCGGCTGCTGCTTCGGCAGGCCCAAAAACTCCGTCAGCCGCAGCAGCCGTTCGACCTCTGATCCCCGCTGGGGATAGGGCAAAAAGTAGCGGGGATCAGGACAAAATTGACCTGGTAAATAAAATCCTGCCTGTTGTCTTCCCCCCAGCAGTACGAGAAAAGGATTAATCGAGCTGCCATCGCCGTGGAGTTGCAGCACCAAATCGTAGCGTTGGCGCTGGATCTGCTCCAAAAATTCGATTGTCTTTTGGGGGCTCTGCCAGCCCTCAGGAATGCCAGGAAAACCTGGAAACGGCAGCCACTGATCGATCAAATGGTCAAAGCGCTGGCTGAACCACTCCGTGCCGGGTAACCCCAGCCAGGTGATTTTGGCAAACGGACAGGCCGCCCGCAGCGATCGCAGTGCCGGCACAGCACAAAGTAGATCTCCCAGGCCGGGTAGAGAACGCACAACTAAAATGTGAGCAGTCAGCGGTATGGGGAGGCGACAGGTCATGCGCCGATCTCTTAACAACTATGGAAGTTATGTTAAAGATGTTCAAATATCACCGCATTGGACATTTGACAAAACAATTCTGATATTTAGGCTAAGCATTTTGTGCACTTGCACAGTCGATCGGCAAAGCAGTTTTAGCTATCTTCAATTCCCTATGCGTTAGGGCGTATATACGTTTATCAATCTCCTCAAATCCCTCCCTGGATAGATGCTGAAGCAAGCTTTTGAAACGATTGTAATGGTTACTTATAATCAGGTTCAAGTTCAAGCTAACACTGTTGATCGATGTTCACGACTAACTATTTAACTATCTTTAAAGATGCAAGCAGCTTTAAAGAAGCGATCGCTAAACAGCTTTGCGAAGCGAGAAACATCGAGCGTTGGATGAAAAATGTTGGCTAAATAGAGCTTGCAATTGCCAGTTCTATAGTTTAGATTCTCACTTCAGAAATAACTGAATTTTTGACTGCCTGAGCACTCAAGCCTTTTCGCAGCAACAATTTTCATACGATTGATAGAGCGCTAAGGAACCCTACGCATCGCGTTAGCTGTGTCAAAAACATTCGAACATGTTGCCCATGTAGTTGCTAAACAGCTGTCGTCACTGCTGCAAACAGCTGTCTTTATTAGCGACTCAAACCAAAACGTGGTGGCCAGTCGACAGTTTCATCAGCACCATCGCTTTGATGGCAAAAGCTACTGCGATCAAACCTTGTCTGATCGCTACTTGAGTCTGCCACTCTATGTGCACGACCAGGTAGGGGAAGTCAGAATTGAGCAGGGGGGGGATGGTGAAATGCTCTCCCCTAAGCACGCCCGTGCTTTTCTAGATCTGCTGGTGAGCCAACTAGCTGATGCTACTTTTCCCCAACAGCAAGTTTATAAAAATCAAGTCATTTCGAACTTGCTCAAGGGCCGCATCACGGAAGAAGGCATAGCTCTCCAGCAGGCCAATCTGTTGGGTATTGATTTGACTCCCCCCAGAGCCGTGATTCTAGTAGATGCCACCGATGTCATGTTGTCGATGAGCCGAGCTATCGATGAAGCTAATCCTAACCAGCAGCGTTGCTCCCAGGCCATCATCAATAGCATCGTCACGTTCTTCAATCTGCCCGATGAAACCATTTGTGCCGATTTAGGGGGTGGCCAATTTGCTGTGCTTAAAGCTAGCGACAGCAAAAATCTGAGCCCCTGGGCTGGTCACGACACCACTCATGGCGACAGCTTAGGTTGTTCTTGGACTAACTTAGAGGCGCTAAAACGGGCTGGCGATGCCCTGCTGATGCGGCTGCGAGAAGAAACGGGCACCACCCTCAGCGTTGGTATTGGTCGCTATCATCCCGGTTTGCTAGGCCTGGCGCGCTCCTACCAAGATGCGCAAGTTGCCCTGCGGCTAGGACGGCAGTTTGATGGCCAAAACCGGGTTTACTGTCTGGATGATTTAGGTATTGCTGCCTTTGCCTGTGTTGCCGACGAACGCACTAAGGTAGACCTGGCCCTCCACTTGCTCAGTCCTTTAGACAATGAACCCGAGTTAATCAATACTCTGAAAGTTTTTTTCTCAGAAAACTGCGCCCCAATCACAACGGCAAAGCGGCTTTGCATTCACCGCAATACTCTCACCTACCGACTGGAAAAGATCACCTCCCTCACCGGGCTTGATCCGCGTCGGTTTGACGAGGCTGTGCAGATTCGTCTAGCGCTACTGCTCCAGGAATTTCAGGGGATTTGAATAAGGTATTGGTCAGGCCTAGGCGCTAATTGTGGCCGTTCGGTAGAAATACTGCCACGCTCTTCCCAGTTACTCGTGGTGAGCCGATCGCTCAGCGCCGTTGATCCAACTCTTTACAGATAAGCAAACCGGAGGTCGTTAAGTCAGGGTTTGTGAATTTATCTCGCATGGTCGTTCCATTTTCTCTGGCGTTTTGTAAAAATGAATACAGAAATGCATGACTGACCTACTTCTTGTTCGCACAAACTTCCTTTGTACCAAGATCGGTCTGTCGCCGCATCAACCCCTCAGAGGCGACCTCATGATCCCGCAAGTACATTCTCAAACTGACCGCAAGCCCGCTGCTGGCTGGCAGCCTGTTTGTCATATTACATACACCCGCGACACCTGGGTCAAGCTGGCCGAGCCGCTCAGTGCCTATGCCGCTGACGAGGCCAAGCTGCTATGCCAGGAGTCGCCCGATACCTGGGTTGCCTGGGTGCCCGACCACGGCGAAACCGTGCTGCACAAAAGCCACTTTTACGCCTAATGCATCCCCAATCTCTGCCCGAGTCAGCCATCGACTGGGATGAGCTGTTTGACTACCTGCCCGGCACCCTCGTCGAGCAGGTAGATGAGCCCGGTATTGTCTACGAAATTGAGGGCTACGAAGCCACTATGGTGCCGCCAATCTGGCTGGTAAACGATCCGCGCCCACGCTATCCCCACGAGCTGCGCATTGTGTCGCGGCAGCCCGCTCGAGTTTGTACTCTGGAGTCAGCTGCGGCTAAGACCGCGCACCCCGTTTGAGCAATTTTTCTTGCCAGTTGCGCGACAGTAGGGGGCAACTAGCTAGCGCGATCGCCGCCGCGCGATCGCCCAGGTTGTGGTGCATGATGCGGTTGGCGTGGGCTACAGTCCATTCGGGGTAGGGGCGATCGCACAGCACCATCGTCAGTCCTGGCTTTACCGCACCCTCGTCTAGCACTCGAAAATACCAGCCGCTGCGGCCGTTGGCCTTCACCTGTAGCGCCAGATCTTCTACTCGCCAGCGGCGAGACAGTTTCCAGCAGGGCTGCCGGGGCTGCGACACCTGCACCCTGGCGCTGCCGATCGCATAGGTGTCGCCAATGCAGACTTCGGCCTCGGTCTGCCCCGCCACGGTGAAATTTTCGCCAAAGCCACCGTAGGGCAAGTCGGGGTTGTGTAAGTGCGAGCGCCAGTCAGGATAATGCTCGGCGCTGTAGGCCAGCACTGCCTTATCGATGCCGCCGTGGTTTTTCAGATCTGCCTGACCATCCCCCGCCAGATTGGTGTGGCCCAACCACACCTCACCATCAATAGGTTGCTTAAAAAAACCGGTAGTCCAGCGCTGATCCATCGGGTTAGGGGCGGCTTCGGTGCCCAGGGTTTGGGGCAGACCTACCTGAATTGAAATAATCTTAGGCATTGTCAAAAGCTTGGATCAAAAGCGGTGAAAAGAAAGCGTGTCCTAGGACACGCTTTCTTTAGGATACGCTCACTGATTCAGAACATCCCGCTTGGGCTGTGACGTGGCAGTCTCCAATTGCGGCTCCACCAAAACGCCCATCTCCTTGTGAGCGGTTTGCCTAATAGCGGATCTGTAGGGTCACCTGGGCCTGTACCGTTTGCTCTCCCCCCACCACTGGGGTAGAGGCATCGGCCGACATGCCAGCATACTCGGCCTGCCGCATCATTGGCACTGGCACTGGCGGAGCTGCCCCATTGATTTGAACGCTGACGATCTCCTGCGATCGCAGATTCAAACTTCCCAGCACCACCCCCGCCTGGGACTGGGCATCTGCTACGGCATCGCGCAGCGCCTGCTGACGAGCCGCCTCTAGGGCCGCGTCTTCGGCCACAAAGCTGACGCTGCGAATCTGGTTAGCTCCGGCATTCACCGCATCGTCGAGCAAAGAGCCAGCGCTCTCGGTGGGCACACGAAAGCTGACAGTGTTGCTGCCGGTGTAGCCGATCACATCGTTGCGGCCATTCTCGTAGTTGTAGCGAGGGCTGAGCTGAATGCCAGTGGTTTCGAGCTTTTCGACCCCTCGCGATCGCAGCAGTTCGACTACTGCCGTCGTGCGCTGAGCCACCTCGCGCTGCACGGCTTCGGCATCGGTGCCCTGCACATCAACCCCCAGGTCAACCTGGGTCTTGGTCGTGGGCACCGACTCTTCACCCTGACCGGTCACTGTTAGAGTTCGCATGGCCGCCTCCTGAGCGATCGCTGTAGGGGTAAATACGGGCACAAAACCGAGACCCGATATCAGGGTTGCCGACATCACTGCTGCCGCCGCCATCCGTCTGGGGGTAAAAGACTTAATTCTCATGGGCCTCACACTCATCAATAGAAGTTTGTCCATTCACTGTGCCACGGCGCTCTCAGCCCAGCGGCGTTGTTACCGATTTCGATACAGATTGTCAAGGCCAATGGGTTTGGCAATCTAAGGCTATAGTCGCGGTGACTGGCTATAACGTCTCAAGGACTCATTCAAGAAGATTGACAGCATAACCAGATGCTCTTAGCCGTTCGCTTTTTTCACAAAGCGGGACAAAGATGGCGGCTCAGCCCATCCAGCACGAGCCCCGCCCGCTCAATCAAGCCGCTGCGACGGAAAATCTGTCTACATCTAAGCCTTGGCGATCGCAATTTAATGCCAGCCGACCTCACGTTCTTCAACGCCCTCACAGCAGCCACCACGCTGACCAAATGTGCTGAATAGAGGCGATCGAACCCTGAATTTTACAAATAAGCCACCGTTACTCCGGTGCCGCCGTCAGCCTGGGCTGCAGGCTCAAACCGCTGAATCTGCGGGTGTCGCTTGAGGTACTCGTGTACCCCCGCCTTTAGCTTGCCAGTGCCGTGACCGTGGATAATCCACAGAGCACCACTGCCCTTAGCGATTGCCTCCTCCAGCACCGCCTCTGACTCGGCTACCCGCATGCCGCGCAGATCGATCGTGTTGCGGCTGGTGCGAATGGCAGGAGCGGGGGGAGCAGCCTGGGCGGCGGGCATGGTGTCGACGGGTTTGGTCTTAACTGGCACCTCGGCCTTTTCACCCCGCAGCGACTCGATGTCGGCCAAGCTGACGGTGGTTTTCATCAGCCCAAAGCGCACGGTGATGCGGTGGTCATCGTCTGGGGCGGTCAGCACCTCGGCAGTCTGCCCTAGGCTAGGAATGCGCACGCGATCGCCTACCACTGGCCGGTAACCCGGTTTCGCTGGAGCCGGCGCAGCTGCAGGCAGAAGGGATTGAGCGATCGCATCGACTGCCTCAGTTGCTCGCTGGGCATCTTGAGCGGTGGCATCACCCTGCTGCAACCGGCGAATCACCTTGGCAATGTCGCGCTTGGCGTCGGCGATCGCCTGCTGCACCGCCGCCTGCTGCTGGAGCTTGAGTTCCTGCTCGCGATCGCGCAGCATATTAGCCTTGTGTTGCACCTCACGGTGAAGCTTTTCGGTGGCGGCCAGTAGCTCGGCGGCCTCCTGCGATCGCTCCTCCTGCTGGCGTCGTTGAGCCTCTAACCCGGCAATCACCTGATTGACATCGTCCTGCGACCCCGTCGCCATCAGGGTCGCCGCCGCATCGATCACCCCAGCATTCAGCCCCAGTCGGCGAGCAATGGCCAGCGCGTTCGATCGCCCCGGAATGCCCCACAGCAGCCGGTAGGTCGGCGACAATGACGCCTCATCAAACTCCACCGAAGCATTTTCAAACCGTCCATCCTGGTACTTCAGCGCCTTCAGCTCGCCGTAGTGGGTCGTGGCCATCGTCAGCCGCGCCCGCTCGGCCAGGTGCTTGAGCAGGGCAATGGCTAGAGCCGTCCCTTCCGTCGGGTCAGTACCCGCGCCGACTTCGTCGAGCAGGACGAGGGCGTTAGCGGAGGTGGGGGAGTGGGGGAGTGGGAGGGTGGGAGAGTAGATGGGTGGATGGGTGGATGAAGCAATGGGAGAATCCGAAGACTCTGGTAAATCCTCTGCTTCCGGTTCGCCTGTTCCTGAGAGCTCAACCAAGTCGTTGGCAGAGCCTACTGCAAGGGTATTCTGCTCTCCTTCTGCCCCACCTTCCTCACCTACCTCACCGCTCAGCGCTGCTAGAATCCGCCCAATCCGCCGAATATGACCCGAAAACGTCGATAAACTTTGCTCAATCGACTGCTCATCGCCAATATCGGCTAGCACCTGCCCAAACCAGGGAATCTCCACCGGTTCACGCGCCGGTACATAGAGGCCTGCGCGGGCCATCAGCGCTGCCAAGCCCAGGGTTTTGAGCGTGACGGTTTTGCCGCCGGTATTAGGGCCGGTAATGGCCACTACCCGCAGCTCGGGGCGAATCAGCAGGTTGATCGGCACCACTTCAGGCCCCTGCTCGTGGCGCTGCTGCCACACCAACAAGGGGTGACGCAGCTGGCGCAGGGTGGTTTGCTCCTGAGGTTCAATAAACCGGGGCGGGTTGGCCTCTAGCCACAGCGAGTAGCGGGCACGAGCGTGGGCCAGATCCAGTTCGGTGACCACCGCCAGCAAATGGGTGAGGTCGTCATAGACTTCCGCCACCGCATCGCTGAGCTGCCGTAAAACAATGTCTTCCTCGGTTTTTTCCTGGCGCAGCAGCTGGCGCAGGCGATTGCCCAGCTCAACCACCGACTGGGGCTCAATGTAAAGGGTCGCGCCGCTGGCCGACGCATCGTGCACAATGCCGGGCACTGCATCTTTTTGGGGCGCTTTGACGGGCAGCACGAAGCGATCGCCCCGCTGGGTAATCAACAGCTCCTGCATGGCCCCTGACTGGCGCTGCAAAATTCGCTGAAGCCGCTGCTGAATATCTTGGCGAGTTGATTTGAGGCGATCGCGAACTTCCCCCAGCTTCGGGCTGGCTCGGTCAGTGACATCGCCGCGATCGTCAATGCAGTGATAAATTTGCTGTTCCAGATCGGGATGGGTGCTCAGATCGGCCACCAAACCCTGCAAAATCGGTATATCTTCCGGTGGCTGGGCATCAATGGTGCGCCGCAGCTGGCGAGCGCCGTGCAGGGTGGTGGCAATGGCCAGCAACTCCTCGCCGCTGAGCAACCCTTGGCGATAGGCCCGCTCCACCGCCGTCCCAATATCGCGAATGCCACCAAAGTTAAGGCCGCTGTTGTGTTGCTCCAGCCAGTCGGCCTCCTGGGTTTGAGTCAGCAGATTAACGCTAGCTGCCTGGGTTTCAGGCGTGACTAACGCCTGGGCCGCTAGGGTGCCGCGCTTTGTGGCGGCAAAGGTAGACAAGTGCTGGCACAGCCGAGGCCACTCCAGCAACTCCAGGGTTTCGTGGTGAATCAACGGCAGCTCAGACAGGGGAATTACGCTCGCTCAAGACATTCTTTTAGTATAGAGAACTCCCGCCGCAACCTGGCTTGAACAGGCGACTCAGCCCCACAATAGCTCCAACCTAGCCTCGGTCTGATATAGTTCAACCCTCAATTTCAAGCCGTCACCTCAAAGCGATCCAGATGCCGCATTGGCGAGAGCCTACACGACCCATCCGCCCTGACCGTTGTTAAGCCCCCCTCAACATATGACCACCCACTGACACCACCGGGCATGCTAGATCCTATGCAACTGGCTGCCACTGCCATACTGTTGCGGCACTGTGGGCGTGCTGTAGGCGAGGTGGTTGCAGTAGCCTCTACAGAGCAGATCATTGGCTACCAGGACGACGGGGGTTTGCCTTCGTCCTTTGCCCGTGTAATCCGGTCCCATCTATTCACCGCCCCTGAATCTGTGTTTGATCTGTGCTTGAAAACGACCTGGTTAACGCTACTGCTCCCACAGCCAGCATCGATCCGTCTCCTCTGCGGGCAAACACAAGCGACACAGTGCAGCAGACTGTTGAGGCCATGGCCATGGCCGTCAAAACCTACGCTCTGGTATATAGCGGCGAAATTTTAGAAGGAGTCTTTGGCTACGCTAATGTTGCCCAGGCCACAGCCGAGTTAGCCGACTTAAGCCAGGTTTTAGTTGAGCAATGGATGACTCCCCTCAGTCAGCTGCAACCCTCAGGCCCAGCCTTGGCCTGGCCGCTGACCATGAGTGCTCTGTATCCCGGTCAGCTTTATCTGTCAGTTGTGGACCAGGCTCGCCACTGGTTAGGACTGCTGGCCCCCGACGGGTTCTACACACTGCCCCGCTTTACCGCTGCTGCTGCTACCGACCAAGCTGAACTTACCGCCTGTCACTACTCCGTTGCCCTGTTTCAGCAGCAGCAAGAGCGCTTGGCCCTGGCTCTCAAGGGTGCTCAAATGGGCACCTGGGACTGGGATCTAGCCCAGGGGACCATAACGATTTCTGAAGAGCAAGAACGCCTGCTAGGGCTGACTCCCGACGAGTTTGGTGGCACCTACGACACCCTATTTACCCACGTGCACGAAGACGATCAGACCACGGTGCAGCAGGCTCTACAGCAGGCAATTCAGTTAGGACAGCACTATGAAATTGAGTTTCGAGTGCTCCACAGTGACGGGCAACTGCGCTGGCTATCGTCTCGGGGTCAAGTCTTTAAGGATGGCGAGCATGCGCCCCGACTGGCTGGGGTCACCCTCGATATTTCTGAGCAAAAGCGGGTTGAGGCCAAAATCAAACTTCAGTCGCAGCGAGAGCGGCTCGTGGCCGAAATCGCCCAGCGCATTCGCCGTCTGCTCGATCTAGACAGCATTTTGGAGCAAACCGTTACCTCAGTGCGGGAGTTTATTGAGGCCGATCGCGTCATCGTTGTGCAGTGTGAGGCCGATCTGAGCGGTCAAGTGATTCAAGAAGCTTGCTCGCCATCCTATCCGCCGATGCTGGGTTGGGTTATGCGCGATCCCTGGTCGGTGGGCGAAAAGTTCTTGGCTCACTACAGAGCCGGGCGAGGGCTAGCCGTAGAGGATATCTACACCCAAAATTTGCCTGCCTCTCAGCTTGGGTTTTTAGAATACTTTCAGATTCAAGCCGAAATTGTGGTGCCCCTGCTGCAAGATCAAACCCTGTGGGGATTGCTGATTGCCCACCATTGCCAGGCACCTCGGGCCTGGCGAATGGCCGATGTCCGGCTGTTGCAAAGCCTGGCAACTCAGGTAGGGATCGCCATTCAGCAGGCCAAAATGCACCGGGAACTCACCCTGGCCAACCAGCAGCTGCGGCGTATGGCCTACCTCGACGGGCTGACCCAGGTAGCTAATCGCCGTCGCCTAGAGCAATACTTAGACCAAGAATGGCGGCGCATGAGCCGAGAAGATGGGTCTATAGCGCTGATTATGGCCGATATTGACTGCTTCAAAGGGTACAACGATCGCTACGGGCACCAGGCTGGAGATATCTGCTTGCGGCTGGTAGCCCGCATCCTCACCCGCGCCGCCAAGCGCCCCGGCGACCTAGTAGCCCGCTATGGGGGCGAAGAGTTTGTGATTGTGCTGCCCAACACTTACCTTGAGGGAGCCGAATCCGTCGCTGAAGACATTCGCTTGATGATTCGGAGCCACCGCATTCCCCATGAGGAGTCGGTCGTGGCCAAGGTGGTCACTCTGAGTTTAGGGGTGGCGAGCGCCCAGCCTGCCAGCGGCGGCAGCTCTGCCGACCTAATCAAGCAGGCTGACGAAGCCCTCTACACGGCCAAAAATGAGGGACGCGACCAGGTGAGGGTAGCTTCTCCTAAGCGATCGCGATAATGCTCTGGCCAACGAAAGATGCCAGACTACGGAAAAGGGTTTAAACATAAGGTTTAGGGTATAAGGGGCATGATTTGCCTTATAGCCCAAACCTTGCACCCCAAGCTGCTCTGGCCTGTTCAGGTTGCAATAGTCAACTACTATTTAGGTGAGAATAACCCCTATTCTCACGAGTTTTTCAGGGTTGTAGGGTGTAATGGCAAAGCGTTGTTAAGCATTAGCTGGTACAACTAAATCGCTTTGGCAACCGTAATGATGAATGCTGTTTCACCTACCTAGGGTTCATGGTTCAATCTCCTCCCTCTCCAGCGATCGCAGTTACCCCCTTTGATCAGCGGCTGGGGCAGCCCCTCACCAAACTGCCGATTACCGTGTTGCAGGTCAACCTAGGCCGCAAGTGCAACCTGGCCTGCACCCACTGCCATGTGGAGGCTGGGCCTAAGCGTACCGAAGAACTGTCGGTCGAGGTCTGCGATCAGCTGATCGAGCTGCTCCGCCGGTTTCCGCAGATTGCCACCGTTGATCTGACCGGCGGTGCTCCCGAGATGAACTACGGCTTTCGCCCCCTGGTGGAGGCGGCGCGGCAGCTGGGCAAAACGGTGATGGTGCGATCGAACCTGACGATTTTCTTTGTGCCCGGGTTTGAAGATCTGCCGGAATATTTTGCTCGCCACCAGCTGCATGTGGTGGCCTCGCTGCCTTGCTACCTCGAAGACAACGTCGACAAACAGCGGGGAGCAGGGGTCTACACCGAGTCTATTCAGGCGCTACAGCGGCTCAACCAGCTGGGCTATGGCCATGACCCCGCCCTGCGCCTAGATCTCGTCTACAATCCGCCGGTGCCCCGCAGCGCCGAGTTTTCGCTCACCCCCAGCCAGACGGCGCTGCAGAGTGACTACGAAGTCTATCTGCGATCGCACTTCAACATCGCCTTTAACCAGCTCTACACCATCACTAACCTGCCCATTGGCCGGGTTAAGCAATACCTGGAGGGCAAACATCTCCACGCGCCCTACCTACAGTTTTTGTCCGATCACCACAACCCAGCCACCGTACCCCACTTGATGTGTCGCCAGGAGCTTTCCGTTGACTACGAAGGCCACATTTATGACTGCGACTTCAATCAAATGGAGGCCGTGCCCAGCCTGGGGCGCAGCGGCCAACCCCTGACCGTATCCGACTTGCTAGCGGCCAACTCCCTCGATGCGATCGATACGGTGCAAACCCGCCCCTACTGCTATGGCTGCACCGCCGGCAGCGGGTCTAGCTGTGGCGGTGCTCTAACCTAGGCCCCCTCAGAACTAGGGCATTGGGAAATCTGCCGCCAGAGTAGCCCCCTCTAACCCCAAAGCTGAGGCATATTTCTGAATGAAGGCGCGAATATAGAACGGTTCTGGCAGCTGCTTCAAGTTGCCGGTTTCGAGCGCCCTCAGGGTATAGGTTTGAATGAACGTCCGCTGGTACATATCCTCCAGCGACAGCGACTTCTCTTGTCGAGTCTGCTGAAGATAGGCCCCTACCTTCTTTAAACTGGCTTGCTGCACCGCCGCAAAGTCGGCCTTGGCCTGAATCTTTTTGGCCAAACTGTCGTGAATGTAGGCGCGCTGTTCAGAAAAGCGGGCTGAGGTGGTTGGCGTGGTTGCCACCTGGGGCCGGGCTGAAATCGCGTCAGGCCGAGGTTGAGCGGTAACTCTCTGGGGGACGGCTGGGGCCTGTTTAGGGGTAGCTTCTTCTAGGGTAGGACCGCCGGTTTCGCTGTCTTGGAGTCGCTGGTCAAGCCGGTAGCGATTGAGCAGGCCCAGGGCCACCAGGGTGGTGACGGGCAGAGTTGCCACCGCCACCTGTTGCGCCGCCATCGACATGGCCGCCGTTGCCCCAGCCCCAATAATCAGCGCGTATTCTGAGGCGGGGGGTAGCTTAGATCCAGAAAAGTGAGGAGTCTTCATAGCACCTTTTGAGAAGTCTCATGGTTTTTATACTTTCGCTAGCGTCAACCCCTCGTCCGGAAGGAGCGCTAAAGTCCTGCGATCGCCGCTATTACCTACAGCAACAGAAAGAGAATGCCCGCGTACCATCAACCTCGTCTTGGCCAGCTCCTTGTATAGCAGGTGCTTGGGTTAGGACAGCCCAGAATGTCAAAGTTCAAGCTCGTTAGTCATTCTTATTTTTCGTTCTTCTATCTTCGTTCTTTTGCTGCGGGGATTCGCCCACTCTACAGCAGCCTCTACCGAGGCCACAGCCGCGACACAGCAGCCGATCGCCCTAGATAGAGAGGGCGCAGGTGCTGCCAGGCGGCCACAAACCACCGCCGCGCCGCCTGGCTGGACGGGCCTCGATACCGACACAACAAGCCCGATTGCAGCCGGGTAACACCGATGTCGCCGGGTTGGTCTGTGGGCCACAGCTGGCGCAGAGCAGCCACCGAGTCACGTTCAAACTGGTGCCCTAGCACGGCGAAGCTACCCACCACGGGGTGTCCCGCCAGGCCGTTGGGGCTGTGGAGAGCCGCACTGCTTCCGGTCAAGTGCTGACGATCGAGCCATAGGGGTTGATCGGCTTGCCAGACTTCGAGGCGCGATCGCCAGTGGCCCTGCTCAAAGGTTTCTCCCCGGGCGCTGCGGCCAAAGCGGGTGATCTCCCAACCGGCCCAGATGGCTCCTGGAGCCAGGTCAACCCGCAGCGCCTGGCTATAGTGAGCCTGGTTAAACACAATGGTTTCTTGGGGGAACCATTCTAGACAGCTCTCCGGGGCGAGGGTGATGTCTACCTGCTGGCTGCTGCTGTCGGTGTCTGCGCTGCCGTAGACCTTGCTGGCGGCAGCGGTAGTGACGAGGGCCTGGGCACGCGGAGCTGCTGCCAGCTCCACTACCAGGCTGTCGCCTCCCACCAGGCCTCCAGCGGTATGTACCAGCACGGTATGGCACAGCCCTTCTCCTTCGGGATAGAGGGGGCGCTGCACTCGCAGGGGGGCACGGGTATAGGTCTGGGCTGGCACGCACCGACCCGACTCCATGGCATAGCTGAGACGCGCTAACCCTTGCCAGCCTGGGTTAGCCTCAGAGGACCGAGCCAATGACTGCACCATAAGTAGTTAACGCAAATAGCTTTCGGGCACCGAAAATTCCGAATGCCCGGTTTGCCTGCGCAGGTTTTGGCAGCGCAGCAGCTCGGTAACGGTGAGCACTCGCCGACCCTCTAGGGGGGGCACCATCTCAATGGCACGAATCAAGGCCGCCGCCGCGTCAGCCTGGTCGTAACCGCGCCGCAACGCTACCTGCACTGCCTTGTCATCGGCAGCCATCTCAATTTGGGGGCCGGTGACGCCGCGCCAAATTTGCCAGCTGGCTAGAGCCGTGACTCCAGCGGCGGCCACCACGCCCACCGCGTCGCCCTGGAGCAGCTCTACCACGCTGCCTGCCAGCCCAGCTCCAGCCATGGCCTGGTACCAGTTTGGCTTGAGCACATTGGTCAGGGTCACCCAGCTTACGGTGCGCAAAAACAGCAGATCACGCTCGGCCACGGCCAGCTGATGCCACAGGTCGAGGTTGATTGAGACGGTGTGAGTCGACTGCCAGGGGCGCGGAAACTCAGCTTTAATGACGTTCAGCTGGCGATCGCTGAGCATCAACTTAGTTTTCATGCGGGCGGTAGCGGGCATCAGCTCCCGCAGCCGACCAATTTCTGCATTGGGGTTAACCACAGTCACACCATCCCAAAAATCACCCCTAAGCCTACCATTTCCAAGGGCTAGACCGCACAGCACCCCTGGACTGGGCCTGCGTTTAGCGCCAACCCAGCCAGCTAAAAAACGTCTGGCCAGTGACCAGCTCTAGCAGCAGCAGCGCTACAAAGCCCACCATGGCAAATCGGCCGTTGATGCGCTCGGCGTAGCGATTCCACCCAAAGGCAGGAGCGGGTTCAGCCGAGGCCTCAGAGTTAGAGACAGCAGGATTTAAGTCTTGAGTCATGGTTGGGGCGGGTAACGTCTATGTAAGAGCATCTTACTTTTTCCCTCCCTCTTTTTTCTCAACAATGCGCACGGGAATACCGCTATCCAAATACTCTTTTAGGGCAGCGGTAAACTTGTCTTCTGCGGTTTTGGGCTTAGTCTCTTTGACTAATGATTTCCCCAATAGGGCTTCATTGGTCCACACAATGAAGACCAGAATGAGCACGATGGCAAATTCCATAATTGTTTCGGTGACTTGGTTTCAGGGATCCGGCAGGCTGCGTTTTAACAGATACAGGGTGGGGGTTTAGATCAGCTACAGGGAAGCAGCACTGAATTCCGGAAGCAATTTGCCCAAACTATATCGAAAGATCCTAAAACGGAACGGTTAATTCAAATGTTCAATGAAATGGCGGTAATTTAGGAGTTAGGTGGTAGGGGACGGCAGTTTCAGGCATAGAAGACTTTTGGGATTTTCTGCGTTGCCCAAAAACTCTAGGGTAGCCCCCAGGTGGGGCGCTAGACGGGCGGCTAGCTGGTAGCGAAACTCAGGCGATAGAGCGGCCATGGCGGACGGTGGAGCCTCGCCAGGATTTGCCCCCAAGTGCAGGCCAATGTTGCCGGTGGTGGAGTCTTCGGACACGGTCAGGCTAATCTGGGGGCTCCCTTGGGCTAGGGCGGCTTCAATCAGCATGACTAGGGCTTGCTCTAGCCATGCCGGATCGGTTTGGACCTGTAGAGTAGCCTCCACCGGTCCCACAATCAGTCGGCAGTGGCGGTTGACGCACTGCATTTCAATCATGCGCTGCACGCGGGTGATTAACGGCTGGAGCAGGGTGGAGGTGAGCCGGGGTTGAAGCGCACCAATATCAAATTTGGAGAGGGTGATCAGCAGATCGAGGTTCTTGAGCACGGTCTGAATGGCCTGGTTGGCCTGGGCAATAAACTCCCGCTCTTCGGCGGGGCTTTCGCAGAGATCTTCAAGAATCAGCTGGTGCAGACTGATGATTTGATTGATGGGCGACCTGAGCTCATGGGAGGCCGTACCCAAGAAGGCGGCTTGATGCTGGGCCTGGTGCCGCAGGCGATCGTAGGCCAGCTGTAGCGCTTCGAGATCGGTAAAGTCTTGACCCTGAGGATAGTCCATTGCGACAGCCGTCCATTGCGATAGATGAGTTCGCCCCTGCTAGCCTACCGCTGCGCCGGGGCAAAACCGCTTTTAACGGTTTCAACTAAACGGTTTCAACCTTGGGCAGAGCTACCGCGCCCGATCGCAGCACTGTCCAGCCGCCCCCCTGCCAGCGCACCACCGTCGAGGGCAGTCCTGAGCCCTGGGTCTGATCATAGGGGGGAACCTCAACTTGGAGAAGGGCGTAGATCTCAGCCTGGGTTGCCTGGTCCAAGGTAAAGACTTGGGGAAAGCTAGCCTCGATCGCCATCATGGTCTCTAGAGGCGGCTCTCCCGAACGGTTGGCGCTAGTGGTGGCTAGAGGCCCGGTGTGGCCCAGCAGGTGCCGCGCCAGGGGATGGTTAGGAATTCTCAGCCCCACGGTGCCCGTCTGCTGAGGGTTCATGGTTGGAGGCAAGCGATCGCTGGCGGGCAGCACTAGGGTCAGCGCGCCGGGCCAGTACTGAGCCGCGATCGCGCTCCACTGGGCTAGCTCATCCTCAGTGCCATTGATGTAGGGGCGCAGCTCGTCAAGGCTGGCTCCCATGAGAATCAGCGGCTTGTCGGGGCTGCGCTCTTTGGCGGTGTAAATGCGATCGCCCGCCTCGGGTCGCGCCGCCAGCGCTGGCACCGTATCGGTGGGAAAGCTGATTAGCTCCCCCCTTTGCACCGCTGCAACCAGTTCTTGTAACGCTACCTGTGGCATAGGCTGCACTATAAACCAAATCTTCTCTAACGACTGTAAACCCGTACCCCCTGCGGGTGACACCCCCCCTGATCGCTCCACCCTCGCCAACCCCACAATGAAGACTGTGAAGACTGTCGCCCCAAAAAATCGCCCATGAACCCCATTCACACCCACGACCACAGCGCCGCCGCCCTCAACGCCCAAGGCTGCACTCTCTGCGAACAGAGCCAATTTGCCCAGGCCTTAGCAATCTTTGATCAGGCGTTAGCCCTAGACAGCACCTACTGCACCGGTTGGAACAATCGCGCCAACGCCCTCTGCGGCCTCCATCGCCAGGCCGAGGCCCTAGCTGCCTATGACAAAGCCGTAGCTCTCAATTCTCAGTATCACCAGGCCTGGTTTAACCGGGGCAAGCTGCTAGCTGAAATGGGTGCCTACGGCAATGCGGTGGAGTCCTACAACCGGGCGATCGCCCTCCACGCCGACCCTGTCTACATCCACTCAAGAGAAGACATTTGGGTCAAAAAGCAGCTAATTGCCACGGTCTAGCTCGGTCAAGAACGTCATCCAACCGAGGGTTTTGTGCTGAATGACTCTTCCAGCTAACCTTTGAGGGCTGGTCGAGATAGCGTTTTACTTGCCAACTTCCTCACTCTCTTATTCCCCACCTACAAGTTTTCTGGCGCCGACATTGGCACCGAGGATAGCCCTAGAGAAAATAAATTTCATCTCCTGGTTAAGGTGCTTAGGCTATTCCTTAAACAACAGGTTTGTGAGTTTCTTAAAGCGTTTTTAATTCACTGTTCCCTCAAGCTTATTGTTACCATCAAGCTTTCTTAGGGTTGAGCCTGTAGCGTTTACCATGGCGGATTTGACCATGTTTAGGACGCTACAGAGAGTGTTGTATGACGAGCAGACAGAAATTTAATCGCTATGTTCTGGCTGGGGCGGTAACCACCGCAGTAGCGCTAGGAATTGGCGTCCCCAGTGCGGTTTCTCAAAATTCCATTATTCAGATCGATGGGTCCAGCACCGTCTACCCCATATCTGAGGCCATGGCCGAAGAATTTATGGCCGCCAACCGCGGCACTCAAGTAACTGTAGGGGTGTCGGGAACGGGCGGCGGTTTTAGCAAGTTTTGCGCGGGCGAACTCGATATTACGGGGGCCTCTCGCCCCATCAAAGCCTCCGAGGTTGAAGCCTGCGCCGCCGCTGGCATTGAATACATTGAAGTGCCCATTGCCACCGACGCACTGACGGTGGTCATCAATCCCGAGAACGACTGGGCCGACGAAATGACCGTAGAGCAGCTGCAAACGCTGTGGAGTCCCGAGGCCCAGGGCACCATCACCAACTGGAATCAGATCGACCCCAGCTGGCCTGATGAGCCCATTGAGCTGTTTGGCCCTGGCACCGACTCAGGCACCTTCGACTACTTCACTGAAACGATTGTGGGTGAGGCGGGCTCTAGCCGCGCCGACTACACCGCCAGTGAAGATGACAACATTCTGGTGATCGGTGTCAGCCGCGACCCCAATGCCATCGGCTACTTTGGTTTGGCCTACTACCTCGAAAACCAAGACACCCTCAAAGCTGTTGCTGTCAACGGCGTTGAGCCTACCCCCGAAAATGTTGAGAACGGTACTTATGCTCCGCTGTCTCGGCCTATCTTCGTCTACGTCAAAAAGAGCAGCTTAGAGGATCGTCCTGAGGTGCGTGCTTTTGTCGAGTTCATGCTCGAAAACGGGCCTGAACTTGTGCCTGAAGTAGGCTACGTGCCGCTGTCTGAGGAACGCTACGCCAGCATTTTGTCTGAGCTGTAGGGTCTGTAGGTTGCGCTCAACTTAGCGCGATTGCCCTCTTAGCAAAGCCTAACTCCCAGATCAGCCGGCCCTCGGGAAGACCGCTCAGTCCCAGGGGCTGGCTGCGACTATCTACTGAAGCTAGCTCACTCTGTATCAGCGTTTTAACGCTGCCACTATCCTTAGCACCTATGACCCTTGGGGAATCTGTAACATCGCCTCGGCCAGTATCGCCGCCAAGACCACCAACGCCACGGCGGCATCGAGCCAAGCTGCTGCTAGCGCCGCTGCTCGGCCTATCGCTGGTGCTCCACGGGCTATTGCTGTTGGCCCCCGCTCCCTCGCCGCAACCGGATCCTGAGGCTGAAGATGCGATCGCCGAAGACGAGTTTGTTGATCTGCTTAGCATTGGCACCCTCAGCAGCCCCGAGCCCGAGGTCGCCGTAGCTCCGGCAACATCTGCCCCGCCCCCCTTAGCCCCCGCCTCCCCATCTACCCAGCCAATAACGCCGTCCCCCGCCCCCACTCCTACTCTCGCCGACCCGGTCCCGGCCAATAGCCCCGCCCCACCAGAGCCTGCGGTAGCTGAGCCGACACCGGCTGCAACCGTGGTCGCCAACGAGGCGGTGGCCGAAATTTTTACTCGCCTGAGCCGGGGCTCAGAGGATAGCGATTTTGACTCTACGGAGACCTCATTTCCGGCAATCGCCTACCTGATCCCCCAGGGCATTGCGACCTGGTCGCCCCAGGAACAGGCCTGCTTCTTTACGCAGATCAATGCCGACACCTACAGCAATCAACCCAGCGTCGTGTCGCTGCGCTACCTGACCCGCAACGTTCAACTTATCGAAGAGCAAGATATTCCTCGCACCTTTCCAGCACCGCAGTATGCGGTAAATAGCGTGGCGGATGGCTACTGCAACCACCCGTTGTTTCAGGTATTTCAGGAGGGGCAGCCCTACCTGTTTATCTCCCTGGTAGGCATTGGCGTGGGAGCCCCTGGGCAGCAAGCCTCGGGGCTAGTAATTATTTGGGCGGATGACCCTCGCTCGATCTAGCAACCCGGTTAGAGAACTGGACCGTCATGGACCAGTTCTATGGCTGAATAGTAGGTAGCTAGTATAGGTAGCGTAAGCCGCTGGCACTGTTCCCCTCGTAGATTTGGTATGACGACTCGTTTTGCTCCCCCTGAGCGTTCTCGGCCCCTGTGGCAGAAGCTGTTGGCACCCATGCTGTTGGCCTCCCTAGGCCTGCACGGGCTGTTGCTGCTGCTGCCAACGGGCACCACCGATGATGTCCCAGTGCCTCCCCCGGACCCGGAACAAGACAGCGTGGCCATCACCCGCGTGCCCCCCGCAGGCCAGCCAGACGTAGGCGCGATCGCAGGGGCAACCGCCTCCCCCTCCACGCCGCTGCAGCGCCCTTCAACGGCCCCAGCGGCACCTGTAGCTCGAGCGAATGCTCCTGCTGTTCGATCGACCCGGCCCCAGGCTCCGTCTAGAGCGAGCACCCCACCGTCGCAACCTCGCTCCCAAGCGGCCTCACCCACCAGGACCCAGCCGACTCAACCCCCACCCGCACCTGCCAATCCACCGGCTGCGGGTGTTGTCACCCCTACGCCCCCATCCCCTTCCGCTCCGTCATCCACGCAACCCCTGTTTGACGCCGAGCTAGGTCCGCAACTGTTGGCCTACGTGACCGCCCTCAACCTGCCCCAGGCCAAAGTTGACCGGGCGGCAGAGTCTATTCAAAACCGGTTTAGCTTTAATGCCGCTGCTGTCACCAACGACACCTTTAACGCCAACCAGAGTCGGTGGGTTAGCACCCTGCGACAGGAAACCGGTCTGGCCGAGCTATCCCCAGAAATAGATAGTTCCGAGTTTGCCACGGTATATCCCCAGCGAGTGTGCCTGGCAGACTCACCGGGCGAAATTAATGTTGGAGCCTTGGTGAAGCCCGATGGGTCTTGGCAGAGCGAGCCCGCTTTATTGCGCAGCTCGGGCTACGGCATCCTCGATCGCAAGGCCCTGGAAGAAGTTCGGCAACACCGCTTTGCTCCGACCGAGGGCATCAAAGCCTACGTGCTTACCATCGACACCAGCGTTGACTATGGCGATCGCCCCTGCCTAGACCCCAATTCAGCCCCCTAGGAGGCCAGAGCCACAGGGATAGAGCTGCGATCGGTCAAAATCTCGTAGCCGGTCTCGCTCACCAGCACCGTGTGCTCAAACTGGGCCGACAGCGATCGATCCACCGTCACTACCGTCCACTGATCCTTTAAGGTGCGGGTTTGCTTAGACCCAGCATTCAAAATCGGCTCGATCGCCAGCGTCATCCCCGGCAGCAGTTTCATATTGGGCAGCTGGCGAGTGCGAAAGTTAAACACAGACGGAGCCTCGTGCAGGTTGCGCCCCACCCCGTGGCCGGTAAAATCTTCAACCACCGTAAAGCCAGAGCTGGTGACACAGTCTTCGATCGCTCCCGCGATGTCTAGCAGCGTGTTCCCCGGCTTCACTTGGGCAATGCCGGCATAGAGAGCCGCTTCCGCTGCCGTCATCAGCTGCTGGGCTTGGGTCGATACCTCGCCCACCGCAATGGTGATACAGGAATCGCCATGGAAGCCGTTGTAGTAAGCCCCCGTATCGACCTTAAGCAGGTCGCCCCTGCGAATCACCTGACGCTTGTGGGGAATGCCGTGCACCACCTGGTCATTCACACAGGCACAGATCGAGGCCGGAAAGCCGTGGTAACCCTTAAAACTGGGCGTTGCGCCCAGCTCACGAATCCGCTTTTCGGCATGGGCGTCTAAATCGGCGGTGGTCATTCCCGGCTGCACCAAGGCCTCAATTTCTTTGAGCACCGTGGCCACAATGCGGGCAGCCCCGCGCATTGTCTCTAACTCGGCCTCGGTCTTCAGCTCTACCCCCCGCACCCGACGGCTGCGCTTGGGCAGGGTAGCCTGATCAGCTCGACCGGGAATCAGATTCGCCAAAAAATTCATAGGTGATGAGTGACGGATTTTAAAGGCTTTAGCCCCTTACTCAGTGTAATGGTGAAGTTAGCGCTTTTGGCGACCCCAACTGCCCACTGACCTCAATAGGTAATCGCCTCCTCGGTATACGTCTCGGTTCTAAGTGAACAGTGGTGCGGATTGGGCAATACAGCTCCTCCAGCCGAGCTTCAACCGCCTCGGTCGCGCTGTGGGCGGCACTCTTGAAAATTTCAAAACAGGCAAGCCCAAGGCACTAATAGCTTCAAACCTCTGGTGGCCGTAGGGATGGTTGCGATCGGGCTGGGGATTGGCCAACCGGTTAGCGGCGAGCCCTAGCCATTGTTAACGCTGTGTAGGGCATCGGCCACAGGCTCAGCAACCCGGTCATGCAGCCATTGTGGCCTTGAGGGCTACCACAGCCAGATTTAAGCCAGGATGAGCAGCAGCACCCGCTGTACCGCCTGGCGGACATCAACTACATGGGGAAGAGGGCGATCGCTCATAGCTAACCCGCTGAGCAGGCGGAATACAAAACACAGCAAGGAACACGACAGAGCGTTCCTTGGTCTACGCTACTGCTCTAGGGTTGGTCGGCGGTGCTTTTGCCGGCGTCGGGACCGGTTCTGACCTAGCAAGTGGGTATTCGGTTCTTTGAGAGCAGCGGCGGTTCCACGAAGTCCGTAAAGTTCGCTTAAGGATTCCGTAAATCCCCTTAGAGAACTGGTTCCAGCAACGGGGTTGCCCGGCTAACCTGGGTGGGAATGGGCTGATGGTGCGATTGCACCAGCGGCTTTTTCGTTTCTGCTAACTAAAGTCAATTCTCTGGCTCCGATTGCCCCATTTTTGCGGTTCATGAAACATTGGTCTGCCGTTACCATTCCGTCCCTGGGTTTAGCCCTGGCGCTGGCCAGCCATAGTTTGGCTGCAGCCGCAGACCCTTTACCTCCTGGGCTATTAAAACTCACCCAGGGCAACTCAACCTACCAAACCGATCTGCTGCGCTTTAGCGAAGATCAGTCTTGGCTTGTGGACGGCGTCGAGACGCTGTTTACAGATCTATACTTTCTCAACCTCAGCAATCTCGCTGCCCCCCGGGAGCTGCGGCTCGAAAATTTCCGGCCTACCGCTTTTAGCCAACCTAGCCCCGATCGCCTCAGCGCCAGTTTCTTTGGGGCCAACCTGGCCTTTTCCCTCGACTCTGTGCTGTTGGGAGGTGCCCCCGGCAGCTACCGCGCCGCTCGTCACGAAACCGTAACCCTGACCAACATGGGCAGCGACTGGCTCGATGTCAGTCTGTTTAAGTACATCGACTACGATCTTCAGTTTGACGGCGCATTCACCACCAACACCGCCTTCTTCGCAAACAACACCCTTACCCAGACTGACCCCAGCGGTGCCCGGGCTACTCTCACCGTCGACCAAACACCGACAGCGGTGCAAATTAGTCCCTACGGTCCACTACTGGCTCAGCTTTACAACGTCCCGGCTACAGGGTTGCAAAATACTCCCGGCCCCTTGGTCGATGCCGATACCACTGCCGCCGTTCAGTTTGACCGCTCTCTGGCTCCTGGCGAGTCAGTGGTGTTTAAGTTTGTAATGGAAGTGCAGCGCCAGACAACGTCAAAGGCCGTCCCTGAGCCAGGAACGGCCTTTGCGATCGGTATTGTAGCGGCGGGGCTGGCGCTACTGCGCCGCCGAAATTAGCTGGCTAGAAGCCAAACTAGCACTTGTTCAGGTTGAGACCTGCTTCCTTAGCCATGGCTTCAAGCCCCTTGGTTTGCAGGGTTTTGATTGCTTTAGTCGACAGGCGCAGCTTGACCCAGCGCTTGCCCTGGGGCCACCACACGCGCTTTTCTTGCAGGTTGGCCTCTTGCAGGCGCTTGGTGCGACGGTGAGAGTGAGAGATCGAAAAGGCGTTGTTGGCCTTCTTCCCGGTGAGTTGACAATGACGAGCCATGAATATTCTCCAACGGTAATCAAACGGCACAATAGCGCAACTTCGAATTGTAGCAGAGATCTTAGGGCAATCAACCTGCAAAATGCAGCGAATTTTGCCGAAACCGCCGACCGGATAGGTTTTTGAGCGCAGTGGATCAACAGAGTGCCAACCCTGCAACCCGTCATCACTGGCTTAGCAGACTGCTAAGCCAGTGATGACGGATTAGAGAGAGGTCAGGATTCAAGGTTTCAGATTCACAACCGGCCTTGAACCCTATACCGTAGACCCTGAACCCTAGCTGTTCAAGCCTGTCACCAATAGCCTAGTCAATTACTAGGTAAGAAAAGGTGGGGCTGGGCAGTCAAGGGTGATCACTACCGCCCGCAACAGCCCCATTTCGGCGGAGGTAACATCGTTGTCGGCCAGCACCGTGTGGGCACAGGCGTCGACAATGGTCTGTTTAAGTTTAGGAGCGGCCTGCTCTAAGCGACTGAGGCTGGTGTTGATGTCAGCGCTGTTGACGGGAGGCAGCTGGTTGGGGGAGGTTTGCATTTTGGCCCCTGGCAGTTGCGAAAGGCCAAGCTTGAAGGCGTAGAGAGCATCCTCTGGGCGAGGGTGGCCAACCCGCGCCAGCAGGGCTAGCACCACAAGGGCGTCGCTCCAGAGATCGTTTATGTCACTGATGGTTGAAGGTTGACCTGAATTACTCGACAGCCGTTTGCGCAGAATTAGCTGCAGTGGATAGTTCGAGGGTAGCAGGCGCCCCCCTGGCTGGCTCAAGGCCTGAGCCGTTTGGATAAACTTTCGCCCCGCATCGGGGTCGAGCTGCTGGAGGGCGGGAACTAGCGCCTCTAACAACAGCAGATCTTGCCCTGGCTTGAGGGCGCGAACCTGATTGTAAATCTGTCCTACTCGCTTTCTACAATCTGGGCCATAGGTGTTGGACAGGTACTCGATTTGCTGGGTTTGTAGGGCGGGCTTGGTTCGCACCAGCAGAGCATAAACTACCTCGGCAGCCGCAGTAGGGTCTTGTAGGGCCAACTTAATCTCAGCGGGCAGCTGGTTGAGCAGCGATCGCACCTGCTCCAGTCGCCGGGCATCGGTGGTGCCAATGGCGGTTACAAACTGGCTTGGGTCGGGGGAGGCGATCGCAGCAGTTTCCTTTTGCACGGCGGTGCTTGTGCCCCCATGCAGCCCCATCACCAGCGATTCTTCTGGAGAATTTAAGGTCGATGCCTTAGCCATTGTGGAGGACGATCCTTGAGGGATCGGTACCTGGCCCAGGCGTCGTAGTCGCTCGCCCACGGGCGGATGGGTGGCAAACCAATCCCCAAAAAATGACAGGTAGCCGTTGGCCTCACCAAACAATAGATGGCTGGCCGTTTCGGCCATGGGAGAAACCATTGTTGACCCCGCCGAGATCTGACCAATTTTACGCAGCGCTCCGGTCAGGCCCTCGGGGTTGCGAGTAAATTGCACCGCCGAGGCATCGGCTAAAAACTCTCGCTCCCGCGACACGGCGCTTTTGATCAGCCGTCCGCATAGCACCCCCAAGTAGCCAATTACTACCATGGCCAGAGCCGCTGCCAAAACTGCCCCAGCCCCCTTGTCGTCCTTCGATCGGCGCGACGATCCGTCAGAGTAGCAGCTCAAGCGCAGCACCATCCGCCCGGCAATGTAGATCAGCAGCAGACCGTGAATTACCCCAATCAGCTTGAGGTTGAGGCCCATGTCGCCGTTGAGAATGTGGCTGAACTCATGGCCAATTACCCCTTGCAGCTCGTCGCGGTTAAGCTGCTCGAGACAGCCACGGGTCACGCCAATCACGGCTTTGTCAGCGGTATGGCCCGCTGCAAAGGCGTTGATGCCCGGCTCGTCATCCAGCAGATACATGGCGGGGATGGGGGTTCCTGAGGCTAGGGCCATCTCGCTGACCACGTTGATCAACCGCTGCTCATCGGGGTCGTCGGTGAGGGGGTTCAGCTCTCGACCGCCCAGCCCTTTGGCTAGGCTGTGGCCCCCCTGGCTAAGCTGAGCCATTTTGGTCGAGCTGCCCACCACCATAAAGGCCAAGGTACCGCTGGTCACCCAAAATAGGACTCCCGGCCGCCAGAGCACTCCCTGCCCGCCTAGCTTTGGAGCGCTCTGGGTAAATAGAATTGCGATCGCCACCCCATAGAATGCCGCGATCATCACCGCGATCGACAGCCCAAACAGCAGCAGTAGCTTGGTAGTGTTGCGGCGAGCCTGGTCTTGATGCTCAAAGAAATTCATGGCTAGCTAAAGGATACGCGGGGGACTGCTTTGACCTCGGGGGCGCTTTCCTCAAGCAGCTGAGCCGAGTTGAAATTAAAGCTGCCCGCGATCAGGTTGCCGGGGAACATCTCCCGCTGGGTGTTATAGAGGGTGACAGCGTCATTAAACGCTTGGCGAGCAAAAGCAATACGGTTTTCGGTGGAGCGCAGTTCTTCAATTAGCTGGGCCATGTTTTGGTTGGCCTTGAGGTCAGGGTAGGCTTCCGATAGCGCAAAAAATCGACCCAGGGTGCTGTCGAGCATGCCCTCGGCGGCAGCCAGCTGCGTCATCGCCTGCGGATCGCCGGGAGCCTGAGCCGCCTGACGGCTGGCACTCATGGCACTGTTGCGCGCGTTGATTACTGCCGTCAGAGTTTCTTTTTCGTGGGCCATATAGCCCTTGACGCTCTCTACCAGGTTAGGAATCAGGTCGTAGCGGCGACGCAGCTGCACATCGATCTGGGCGTAGGCATTTTGGTAGCGATTGCGCCCGGTGACCAACCGGTTGTAGAGATTGACAAAAAAGACCGCTGCAATCAGCAGTACGGCCACCAGCAGTATCAGTACCCCCACGGGCAAATCCTCAAAAACGGTATCGTACCGTTAGCTTGCCCAAGCTCTAAAGACGCGTCGCAGGGTTAAGAAAAATTGAGTCGAAGAGAAATGGGTTGAAAGTTTCAAGCCACAAGGTGAAGGGGATTTTCGGATCAAGAACACACCCTCACAGCAAAGCCTACGTGCCCATCCTATGCACAGGGGTAACTCTTTTAGGGGGTGTAAGCACAAAACCCAAAAATTTCCGTCGGCCCAAGTCCAGCCCTGCCACGCTCGATCCAGGTCGATCACCTGCCCGGCGATGGGGTGTATTGACCATTCAAATGGATGTATCGCTAAGCCGCTGGTGAGTCTGCGTGATGATGGATAGGGTTTCCGCCTTCTCACTGACCTCGTATTTAATAAGTAGACGCGACAGAATGGCGAAGTTGTAGTAGCTGACAGCATTTCCGATAACCGTGCACATTGATTGCTGGCCTTGGGGGTGAGCCCCTATAAAGTTGGGTACCTTTGAGGCAAAGATGCCAAAGGCATCCGTAGCGTTCAGCTCAAAAAGGTTTACCAATGGCCGATTTCGATGGTAGTGCTGACAGCCCGCTTGTAAACCAAATCTTGCATGATCGCTATCAAATTCAAGCACTGCTAGGTCGCAAACCCGGACGGCAAACGTTTTTGGCGCTCGATTTGCAAAACCAATTGCCTGTTGTCATTAAACTCTTACTGTTTAGCCCAGATTTTACTTGGGAGGATTTAAAGTTATTCGAGCGCGAGGCAGAAGCCCTCAAGGCTCTTGATCATCCAGCAATACCCCAATACCTCGATTTTTTTGAGGTAGAAATTGAGTTTGGTAAGGGTTTTGCGCTGGTGCAAAGCTATATCGAGGCTCGCTCACTTCAACAATTACACAGGATGGATACAGATTTAGCGAAGCAGAATTAATGGCAATTGCCAAAGCCTTATTAGATATTTTAGAGTATCTTTATCGACTTCAACCGCCTGTCATTCATCGCGACATTAAACCGAGCAATGTGTTGCTCAAAAACCGCAGCGGCAATAGCCCTGGTGAGGTTTATCTGATTGATTTTGGCTCAGTGCAAACAGCCGCTCATGGTGGCACGGTAACTGTGGTTGGCACCTATGGTTATATGCCACCCGAACAATTTGGTGGACGCTCGTTACCCGCATCCGACTTGGGTAGAACTCTAGAGGTAATGATGGATTTGTTAGGGTGATAGTGAAGCTACGCAACGATGCCTATGCCTCCCTGCCCTAATTGCACCTCTGAACGAACGGTCAAAAACGGCCATATTCATACGGGCAAGCAACGGTACCTGTGCCGCGGCTGTGGCCGTTAATTCGTCGAAAACCCGACTAACAAGGTCATCGACACCCCGACGCGGGAACTGATCGACCGGCTCTTGTTAGAGCGCCTCTCAATGGCTGGAATCGCTCGGGCAGCTCAAGTTTCCGAGCAATGGCTGCAAGACTATGTCACCTGCAAAGCAGCCCAAACGCCGACCCAAGCCACGGTTCGGCCCAAAAAAAGGGGCCGTTGACGGTGCAATGCGATGAACTCTGGTCGTTTGTGAACCACAAGGGCAACAAACACTGGGTTTGGTTAGCGCTTGATGCCGATACCCGTGAGATTATCGGGGCTCATGTCGGTGACCGCTCTGCCCAGAGTGCACAACGACTCTGGGAGTCCTTGCCCAAGATTTATCGACAGTGTGCGGTCATCTATACCGACGCCTGGGAGGCGTACCAGCAGGTGCTACCCCACCAACGACATCGAGTGGTCAGTAAGTCGAGCGGCAAGACGAGTTACATTGAGCGGTTTAACAATACCCTCAGGCAGCGGGTGTCACGCTTTGTCAGACGCAGTCTGGCCTTCTCCAAAAGCCTCCGCAATCACATTGGCCTGCTATGGAATTTTATTCACCACTACAACGCATCATTACCTCTCTAGTACTACCCCGACTTGTATGGCGTCGGTATGACCTTGATTTATTTGGCGACAGGTCAACATCCTGCCGATCTACCTCAAAACGATTTGCACGTCGAATTTAAGCACTTGACCTCTCTCAGCGGATCTTTCACCAGTTGGATCGAATGGTTAACAGACCCAAGCCTAACTAGAAGACCGGCAACAGCACAGGACGCAAGGCTACGCTTTCTCAATCCTCGCCCAGAGCCAAAAGCAACATTGACCATACAAGAGAACTACTTAGGGACAACAACACGTCCCGACTCCTCCTCTATTTTCCTGAAAAAAACTCAAACTACTCTTCAACTAAAAGTACCATTAAAGCAAATTCAATATATAGATAGTGACATGGCGTTATGGACTTATCTAGCACTAGCTTTAGTGATGTTATTAGCTTACCTAGAGCTAGTTTCAATGCCGTTTTTTGCAATACCTCTCAACAAGTTTTGGATTACATTGTTGTTTCTGGTTTTGGGTTTACTAGTAGGTTCTAGGGTGACTTTTTTTTTACGCTACAGCCTAGACTTCGAGTTCCAGGTCAAGGCGAAGCACTGGGTAAGTGCTTTTCAAGTGATTTCTCCAATACTAATGCTAGGATTACACTCCAAAAAAAACGAGGGTAGTTATTGTTATTCTTAACCTGCTAAAAGGTGGGGAGTCGACTGTAATTTTTCAAGAAAGACTAATGGGCATTTCTGTTGGCGCGGAGACCTTGACCCGCTATCGGCTCAGCTTGAAATTCCCATCTATAGCTAAAGCCGGTTAGGTTAGGACACGGCTTGCTTAAGGATTGACTCCATGGCAGCGCGCAAGCCATCGTCATGGGGAAGGAGCTTTCGAATTCGGCTTTTTAACCAACC
>NZ_JACJOF010000002.1 GCF_014695395.1 Nodosilinea sp. FACHB-131 | reverse complement strand
CGCCACCGTCAGGCCCAGACTGGCAACGGCAGCCATCACCACCCAGCGATCGCTGCGAGAGAAGCCCGCCGCCGCTACAATCAGCGGGTACAGGTTAGCGTGGGCAAATCCCAGGGGCGTCAAGGTATCGGTGGCAAGTGCCAACGCCAGTCCGGCAAGGACGAACCCTTTGGTAAGACGAGGAGAGGGAATGGGAATTGAGGGGGTCATAGCGGTACGGTGAGAAAATATCTCATGGTTAGCCTCCAGTGAGAGCTTGATGGATTTTGTAGGCCAACTCGGCCTGCTGGTGAGGTTTGTGCAGCAGGTATATCTCTGTCTCTAGCCCCTTCCAGTGGGGCAAGATGTTTTCGGCATAGGAGGTGATAGCACCCGCTGCTGAGGGTGGCGAGCTTTTTAACCAAGGGAGGCAAGGGCGTTGATGTGGTAAAAGCCGCCGATGGAGCTCTCTATCAGGCTAAGACCAGAAGACGCAATTGGGTGGTTGTCCACAGTGCCTGCAACGAAAGTGGCTAAGCTTCTTATGCAAATCTCAAGATTACGGTGGAGTGGTTGTTCCTCAAGGCTCCAGCGACTGAGACTAGCCCCGGTCAAGCCACAGAATTGCCTAGAATAGTTGTCCCGCGCCGCAACCACTCCACAGTTGAATCTGCTGCGGAAACCCTCTCCACACAAAGCATCCAGGTTAATAGAGAGGTTTGGCTGCGACTTTTAAACGAAACGGCAGAATAAGGCTTTGAGACAACTGGCACAAGCTAGCACAGGCCAGATCTAGTCCACTTTCTAACTCTACTGGCACAGAGCAGATGTGCTCACGGCCCATGAAGCAAAGTGCCTACATGCTCTCATCTTTATCCCAAGAGCCTTCAATAGGCTTGATAAGAGAGGTGCAGCTGCACCTCTCTTATCAAGCCACGCGAGAAAAACACCTCATTATCAGGCAACACCAAGATGATGAAGGATTATTCTCTGAAAACTGCCTGGGAAAAGCCGCCCTCCGCTAGAACGATTGCCTGTACCCATGAAGAGAGGGCTCTCAGCCGAAACATCCTCTTTACATTCTTTACGGACATCGATATAGCCTTGCAATATTTTGCCAATCTTAGGTTTAAGCTGCAGCACCCGGTCCACCTCTCCATTTAACTTAGAAACAACTAAGCTGTAATCTTCTTCCTCTCGGTTGAAGTGGCCGACATTGAGCCTTTGTAGTTCAGCCCAACCCAACTCCTGCAACGCCCAAAGCACAAGGAGCGCGCGATCTCTTGCCTTCCTTAAATAATCATTCTGTCGAGTCGACAAACCAAGATGAGATAGTTCCTGCTTATCGTCGGTTACCCAGCCTTTGAGCATCACCGAATCTGGTTCAGAGGGTGCTTTCCTAGCATCAGGTTTCAGTTTCCACCAGTCTTCAGCCGCCTGCGATTTCTCTCTGAGAGTTTCCTCGTTGTAGGTGGCATCAGCCTCTCTTACAGTGTGGCCCAGCAGTTCAGCAAACGCCTCACGCTGTTCTGGACGGCCATAGCGTCGTTGAAACGTCACAGCAATGCGGCGGAAGACATGCGGCGTAGTATCACGGGGCTCTTCAAAAAGAACCGCCGTCGCCCGATGAACCGCCCCTGCCACTAAATCACTCATATCCCCCTTGTTCAAGGGCTCTCCCCGAGTTGCAGGATTGCGTCTAGACCCCGTACGGATAAATACTAAATCATGATCAGTGGGGACTCTTGGCCTAAAGGTTTCAATCCAGTAGTCTAAGTCTTCTGTAAGGTGCTTGGGCAAAGGATACTCACGCCCTTTTCGAGATTTTTTACCTGCCTTATGCTGAGCACGGTTCAACTTCACCCAATAACCATCCGCTTCGCGAAAGAGGGTACCGTTTAGCACCATTTCTCGGATTTCTTTTTGTCTGACGGGACAGTAGGTAAGGATGGAGACGATTACATAAACTTGCCAGGCTGCCATGATGGCATCTTGTGATCGCTCATCCCCATATTTATCGAGGGGTGCACAGGCTCGCTTTAGATACTCCACCACCTGCTGAGCTTCATAGAAAGATAGGCGTTTAGCGTCGAGATTTTGGCGAGATCCTTCATTCTTGTGTTGCTCCCGGAGATAATTAACATAATCTCGTATATCAGCAACCTGCTCAATATCATCGAATTTGCGGCGTTTTGACTGAGGATTAAGCCATTTCGCGACAGCCATAGCACCATAGCCAAAGTTAACTGCACGCCCGTAGCCAGTTTTGCGGATATTGACGAGATAGGCAACGACCCCTTTAAGAACATTAAGATCAGCAACATTTGCCAATCTCACTTCCTCTAAGGGAACGCGCTCGATATGATGCTGCCAACCCAAAATGCCTAGAACAGCCTCACGGTAATTTTTAAAGGTTTCCGCATTGATCGGAGGACTCTTTCGTTCAGGAGCCTCTGGAGCTAAACAAAAGTGTTCAAAAGCCGCCCAGTCCTTTCTTAAGGGACTGGTGAATTGTTCAAATTGAAGGCTGTACTCACCGACATCTTCGCGGAGTTTCCTAATCTCCCCTAGAAAGAACCGGAGAGCCTTAACCGTAGGAATATCGCGGGAATCGTAGTGCTTAGCTTGGGGATTACAGAACTTTGCTACGAGAATAGCGACTTTGACGACATCGGAGGCCCAACAGTAGGTTTGCTGACGTTCCGTCACAGCCCAGTCGATGCAGACCATGACATCAGATGGCGCAGTAATCATTTCCAGCGTTAAGTCTTGAGCATTAGTCCCTCGGTGCTGCTTGAAGTATCCCATGAGAAAATAAATCGCGGACAAACTCCGCTGTATCGTTTTGGGTTGCATGGGTGGCCCCTTGCGTAACCCAATCTCAGTCGTAGTCCAGAATTGGCCATAGGCTTCCAGACGAGTAGTAACCTCTGAATTGAGTTGATCGGGGTTAATCAGTACGTCTTTGAGGCCGTTCCAGGTCAGAAAAGGAAGAATCTCTTCTTTTTGGCGCTTATCGTCAGCTATTCGAGCACGACCTTTTCCAACATTCAACTCTGGGGTGCGGTCTTCATGTTCTCGGGGTAATAGTGTGGAGTACCACCGTTGATCCCGAAGCCAGCCCATAAAGCGGTTCAACGCAGACCGATAGTTTCGCAAGGCTCCATCGCTAATGCTTCGCCCACTTTCTTGACGAGCCGCAACAGACGTATCAAATACTTCTTCAATCTGCTGCAGTTGGCTGAGTAGGACCTGCCCCAGACAGAGATCTAGTTGTTCTCGCTTGAGAGCCTCTGCCTGAAAGCCGAGGCTCTCAAGCACGATTCGAAGCGTCGTTCTTAAATTATTGTCGATACTGGGATTTTGAAGATATTCAGGGCTGACGCGGAAAAGGTTATAGGCATCTAATGCGGTTTCAGGCTTCATACCACCATCAGTATAAATGTACTTAAGTAGTATACATGAACCACCCATAGCGTTTATATATTAGATTTATTACATTGGGGCAAAAAGATGAAAGCTTTGCTTCAAATGGGTTTTCATCTAATTTGTGTTTTCTTACAGTAGGTAGAGGCTTCCTACTGTAAGTATTAGGCTCAAAGCTTCTGTCAACGGCTGCCAACTCATGAATCACAGGTTTCATCACAGCACCTATGACAAGTTTTCTCGTACGAAAACCTAGTTAGAAATGAGAAGTAGACACCCAACCCATCGATAGGAAGCTTTTCCCTGTCAACTGGGATGCGATCGCAGGGTCGAGGTCGAGGTGGCTACCAAGCTGATCGACCAGATGACCAGCGCGCAGCTGCGGAAGGAGTGCAGCCGTCGGGCGATCGCTTGGCGCAATGCTCACGGCAAGGGCAAGCACCTGCTGAAGGGGGAAATGCTGAAGGCCCTAGCGTAGGAGCCACGCTGCCAGCCCACAGCGCTAAGAGAGGGCACCAATAACAAAACCCCGCCATGTTTCAAGGTCATGGCAGGGGCTGTAAACCGAATCTGAGGGAAACGATTATGACCGCAATTTTAGCAGTCCAGCCCACCGCTGAGCGTGGCTCTGGCCGTCGCCCTGCTACCCGTTGATATCGTATGGTCACGGCTCACAAAACAGGAGGGCAAACCCTAATCGATGGCTTTAACGTCGAGGTGCCCAGCGGTGGTACCTTCGGTTGGAGAGAGCAGGCTGCGATCGTCGCCCACGTTGCCCAGCACTACCCTGGGCATGAGGTGGTAGACACCTGGGCCATTGTCCGACCGATCGCAGCATAGGCCACACTGGGGCTGGCCTTCTGGCCCCATCACTGCATCCCTATCGGAATAGACCCAATGCTCGAAAGATCCGATTTAAAGAATCTGCTTAGGCTTAAGATGGCCCTGGCTGATATCCCCCTAGCCGCCCTAGCCGATAGCGCGTTAGCCGCTGCTGCGGGCCGCCTGGTTGAGGAAATCGATCGAGTCGTTGAGCTTGGGCCTGCATCCGACTCAGATGAGCCATTGCCTGGCTACATTCCCGATCGCAGCGAATAAACATACCCTCTACCCAGAGGATGAATCACGGCACAGTGCTGCGGTGATTGGAGCAGTGCGATCGGCTGTGCGGAAATATCACGCAGGCTTTAGTACCTTGGCTCTGGTGAGGATGGCCCAGTCTGGCGGCACGACCGAGGACGAGCGCAAAGTCGGGGCGGTTGTGGCCGGTGCCGTCAAGAAAGCGCGATTGGGCTATCGGATGACTTAATAGCCCGCAGCAGCAAGCCCGATCCAACCAAAATAAATCCCACCAGCCTGTGCAGCCAGTGGGGAATTTTCAGGATGAATCGCAAATATGCTGAGCCTAGGTTGCCCCCATTGGCCGATAGCCGTACAGGGTTAGAACAAACAGATTAAAGCTTGTTAACCTTTACTGTCATATGCCCAACGGCGGACTAGAAAAAACGGCTGAAACCCGCATTCTCTCGTTGACTGGTTGCGGTGACAGCAAATATTCAAAGACCTAGAACTACTGATTCATAAAGGCTAGGTTTCTGATTTTAGTCCAACGCCGGGCTATTGGACTAAATGCACCCAAAACGTGACCTGACTAGTACACCGCCACCAACTTACTTATGTCCGAACTGTCACAAGCGGGGTCTAGTTCTGGGAAAAGCGGAATTTTCTCTCCTTTGCACTCCGATGACCTTTGCCACGTAGCGATCGCGGTGGTGCCAGCTGGGGTAGGGGATGGGGTGGCATGAGCGGAAACGTATCCACTTGAGCACGTACTTACTTGAGCAAAGCATAATGTGATCACTTGAGTACGTATTTACTTGGGCACGTGAAAGCCCGCAGGCATTCCCCCCAGGGCGTAACATTCACTTGAGCACGTGAATAAGTACCCATGATAATTACCATCGCCTCGCTAAAGGGGGGCAGCGGCAAGACATCGCTGTCGGTGCACCTTGCCCATGCGATCGCCCTCGCTGGCCGTCGGGTGCTGCTAGTGGATGCAGACCCCCAAGCTTCAGCAAGCACGTGGGCAAGTGCCCGTGAAGACAAGCCCCCATTCTCGGTTGTGGGCATGGCCAGGGACACCCTCCACCGTGAGCTCCCCGACCTGGTGGCCAGTTATGACCACGCACTGATAGACACCCCACCGCGCACCAGCAAGTTGACCGGCTCCGCCATCGTCAGCAGTGACCTGGTGTTGATTCCAGTGCAACCGTCAAGTTATGACGTCTGGGCCGCAGCTGAAACCGTTGCTATGGTTGAGCAGGTTCAGGGCATTAAGCCAGACCTGCTGGCCGCCTTCATCGTGAACCGGGCCATCGGTCGAACGGTCATTGCTCGCGACATTCTCGACGCCCTAGAGGATTACCCTTTCCCGGTACTGCCAACCACCATTGCCCAAAGGGTTGCGATCGCAGAGTCTAGCGGTGGGCATACAGTGTTTGAGGTAGAGCCCAGCGGGGCATCTGCACGCGATTTTAGGGCAATGGCTAAGGATGTTCTGAAACTGACGGGGGTAACGCAATGGTAGAGAAGCGATCGCGCATCACCCGGAAGCCAGCGCCACCGCCCGCTGCTGTCGAGGGATTTCTAGAGCAGCTGAGCACTGATGGGGACGCATCAGCACCAGCGCGCGTCGGGCCACCACCAGTGGTCACCTCCCAAGATGACGGAACTAAAAGCAAGGCATTCCCACACAGGCTTAGCGCTGACTTCACCACCGAACAGTACAAGCGCCTCAAGCGAGCTGGGTTTGAGACTGACCAACCTATGACCACGATTGTTAGAGAGGCCGTCGAGGATTGGCTTAAGGCACGTGGGTACTGATTTACGTGAGCACGTATTCACTTGGCATTAAGACGAGTGGGCGCAACAAGAATGAAAGCACCTTGCGCTATGCCTTGGCTGTGGCGAGATGTCACCCAGGGCAGCGTTGTACTGCTGCCCTGGTCTTCTACGGTGGGGCTAGAAGTTTTGCGTTGTGTTTTTTGGGTCGCTGAACTCGTAAGTGTTTGCTGTGTCTTGGGCTGTTGGCGTTGGCGAGGGTGGAGCGGGTTTGGGTTTTGGCTTCTCGCTGTCTACGGGCTTTTCGCTATCCTGGGAGTTGTCGCTAGATTTGTCGGTCATGGTTACGAATGTGGTGAAAGAACAGACAAACGTGGCCTTGATTTACGACTATGCGCGGGAGATGTACTTCGACCGAAAGCAGAACCTGAGATCGCTAGATACCCGATTAGCGACGGCGATCGGTTTTGCTGGGCTGACGCTGCGGTTTGCGGCCGAGCTGCCTGAATTGGGTCTAGTAGAGCCGCGGCTAAAGGTGGCTGCTTGTGGACTGGCAGCGCTGGCTACGGTAGTAGCTCTGAAGGGATTTGTTAGCCAGGCGTCGGGTGAGGTAATGCGGCCTGATGCATTGCTGGAGAAGTTCTATTACGACTCCGATGAGCAGTGTCGATTGGTGATTGTAAGGCAGTGGCAGAGTGCTTCTGATGCCCTAAGCCACCTAGCCGCCGCGAAAAGCTATTGGCTAAATCGGTCAGTGATTTTGCTTGTGCTGGCGGCACTGTCTTTTGGAGCAGACGTGGTGCTAGCTGTTTTGTCATAATAGTTTTGATGAAACTCTAAACAAAGCTTAGCCGCCTAGTGGGTCTTCCCTCAGGCGGCTTTTGTTTTTAGAAAGAGTGTTAGCAGGACTAAGGCTGGTAGGCTCTCCCGACTTCATGCATTGAATAGACATGAATGGGGTAGAGCGTGTCTTCTACGTTTTGCCCAGACTGAACGGCATCGTCTCGGTTTTCTCGAAAAAGCAGCAGAGTCTCAATGCGTCTTTCGTACTCCGCCTCAGTTTCGTTGTCCAATTGCGGGTATAGGGCGTAGATGGTCTCGATGGTCACGTTGGCTTCAAACACCTCTTCATAGGCGGCTGTCGCCTGACTGACATCTCTCCGGCTAGCACCCAAGATGCTTGTGTAGTCGAGGTCTAGACAGTTGCCGTCGGGCAAAATCATGTAGGACATGCCACACGCATTTGACACTTGGGCTTGGGCTGGAAGGGCGATCGCGAAGGTCGTAGCCAGGAGAATGGGCGAGAGTAAGTTTTTCAGCATGTGCTCAGGGTTG
This sequence comes from Nodosilinea sp. FACHB-131, assembly GCF_014695395.1. Taxonomy (GTDB): domain Bacteria; phylum Cyanobacteriota; class Cyanobacteriia; order Phormidesmidales; family Phormidesmidaceae; genus Nodosilinea. The sequence continues at coordinate 20,882 of NZ_JACJOF010000002.1, read as the reverse complement.
AAGTAACTCCTACCCCTTACGTGGTGGAGTTCCAACGAGCCGAACGCTTTACGAAGCAATCACGGTTGAGTAGGGTTTTGTAGGCGCAATGTAGTGGCAGGCATAGGTGGGCTAGCAAAACATCAAGCACATCCAGCAAGAGCGGTGACGGAGCCGACATCGCACCCTCCGCTTACTGACGATCGCCTTCAACCGGGCATGACTGCGGCAGGCGGACGGTGAACGTTGTGCCCTCCGCTGCCGTCGAGGCGACCTCTACCGTGCCTCCATGGGCGACAACAATCTCGCGCACGATGTACAACCCCAAGCCAATGCTGCCCGGAACTCGTTGCGCTGTCGAATCTGGCTCGGTGTGGCGCATGAGCGGATCGAAGATTGTGGCCAGCTTCTCTGACGGGATCGGCGGGCCTTCGTTATGCACGCTCAAGACCACGGTTGACCCGTCTGAAGTGGCCGATAGCACGATTGGCTTCTCCTCTGACCCGTGCTGAATTGCATTGCCCATCAAATTAGAGACGACCTGGCGGAGTCGGGCCGCATCATAGTCGCCCATGAGATCGCCATCTGGGAAAAAGCGCAGCGTGCGTTGCGGATGGGCAACACAGAATTCTGCGAAGACGTTGCGACAGAGTAGTTCTAAATCGACCGGACCGCGCGTTAGCGGCATCGTGCTGCCCAGCCCCGTCGAGGCGAAGTCGATTAGGTCACGGATCAACCGGGTGACCGCTTCCGTATTTGTCTCGATCACCGATAGCGCTCTAGGAGAGTCTGGGTGTTTATCTGAGGTGCGCGAGATCAGTTGTGCAGCCATGCTGATGGAGTTCAGCGGGCTGCGCAGGTCGTGGCCGAGGATAGCCAAGAACATGCGGCGCGACTGATCAATGCGATCGGTGTAGCTGCCAACAGCGGCGGCGAGCGATTGATCAATCGACTCGTTGAAGCGAGTGATGTCGTTGACATCGTTGATGTCGAATTGCGGGTGGCGCTCGGTCCACAGGCGGAGCACGCTGGCGCGCAGGGCACGGTATTCGGAGACAACCTCCACGATGTCAAAGCCCGAGCCCACACGGCCCGCACCGTGCATGACCGAGGCGTTGTCGAGCCTATCGCTTTCTTCGCCAGCAGCACCGCCGTGGCCTTTTGACTTACTCGCTTGCTGCGCAAGGCTCTGACCAATCTGCATGTCTCGCGCAGTTGCTAGCAACATTGCCTCGGCGTCATTACGCAGAGCGAGCTTGGTCATCTTCATCCCAGGCGCGAGGCTGCGCGCAAACACTTCCCATTCCGCGAGAATGGGCTCGACGTTTTCAAGGATGAAATCTGCCAGTCGCATCAATTTTTCCGTCAGGAACACCTCAGGATAGAGGCATGATACCGCTGAGGGCGGTCCCAAAAATGTCAGCACAATGCCTCTCTAGAAGTGAGTAGCTCACTGACGCGCTCGCCGCCCCTAGCGACCCCCTCCGGAAACTCCGATTTGTCCGGTTGGGCCTAGGTCATGAGGGGTATAAATGCGTCACAACGAGGTGGAGAGCATAGCGGCTCTTGACTAGCAGGGGACACAGTATCGCCTTGCCCAGTGAGGGGATTAGTGAGGGGGTGGAGTTTATGCCACCCTTACTGTGGCGTTCTTATCCCAATCCAGGCTGTAGCCCTTCTGTCGAGCAAAGTTCCGCATGGTAGCTCTAGATATCTCAGCACCGGGAATGGTGTTGACCCATGCATGGTACTCGTCATGCACTGAGCCAGTGATAACAATTAGGTTGTTCTTATCAGCCGCCAACCCTGGGTTTATAGCCTCAGCGACAATATGGTGAACGTGCTTCTCATGCTCTTTGCCAAAGGCTTGACCAGTTAGCTGGCAGACCTGATGTTCAGACTTGAGCTTTTTGATTACTCCGTCCTTGAAACTGGCTACCTTCTTGGCTTCTATCGAGGAATCCACAGCTAGCTGTGGATGGGCAGCAACTATGTACGTTAACAATGCAGAGCTAGCTCGGTATTCAGATGCTCTCAGGGGTCTATCTGTGGCCAACCGGTCGAGCAAGATTTGAACGCCAATAGGCCTTATAAAGTCATGCTCTGATTGAACTTCCAGTTCATCGGCAGTCACCAGATAGATTCTTAGAATGTTTCGGTAGGCTTGCACGATACTCTTAGCCGTCTCTTTGCTACGAGTCAATAAAGCGCCATGCAGCTGCATGATAGAGAGGTAAGCAGCACCGTTTTTTACGACAAGCTCTTTTGACAGGCTGTTGAATTTTGCGACCTGGCCCTTTGAAAGAGTCGTCTTTAAAAGAATTTCGTTGTTGTCGCTAAGCTCAATTGGCTTCATGGCGTCCCTGGGACTAAATCCCCACCCCGCCGTTGAGCTTCACAATTGAGAGCATCTGATTCCTCAATCGATTGAGGTTCTGCATTTGCTCATCAAGGCCCCCATTGTCAGGGTGATACTTTTGGGCCAAGCGCTTGTATTCAGCCTGGGCTTGAGACTCCATCTCGGTTGCTGCCTCAGAGATACCAAAATCCTCAAACTTGGCTCGCTCGAAGTTGCGATCAAGTAGCCAAAACCCCACTTCGTCAAAACCCGCACCCGTTGCCGCGTGGGCTCGGAGCTGTTTGTTTTCAGACTCAAGCTTGGCTACTTGCGCTTCTAAAGTTGCGAGCTGGGTCTTCAGGTCATCAACGCTTGGAGCGTTTAACTTATCCGCAAGTGCTTGCCAACTACGGGCCTTTAGTCTGAAGTGCTGCTTGGCGTCGGTAAATGTCTTGAACTGCTCTTTTAGTGATGCAGCCGTGTGCTTGGGAGAGGCAGAAGCCATGGTGAACTGCTCAATTGCGTAGTTCAATAATGGGCAGATCGCTAAGACCTCACGCCTATAAGATTGGCATCTTTACAGAAATCTCTTCAAGCACAGAGCCTCCACACAAGGATTTGTCGAAACTTACACCGCTGTGACCAAACGCGCCACTACGCTGCCTCCACCTGCCTCAACAGAAGCTACACCTGAATGATTCTCAGAGGTGGTTGACTGCTCGGCAATTCCCAGTGCCTGCCGGTTGGTTTCAGCGCAAACTTTCTCATAAAGGCGGCCCAGTTTATCTGCTTTCATCTGCTGAAATTCTTCAGTGGATTCGCGGCCGGGCCATAAGATGTCGCACGCACCCCGGAGGCTGCGAAGAGCCTCTTGGATGCTCGCCGAATTGGATAGGCTAGGTTGAGCGAAGATGCTCATGGCCTTAGTCAGCAAAAGCGTCGGTGTCGCGCCTTCTGGCAAGAGTAGAGCAGTGGCTGGGCTGCAGATTAGACCGAGTTGCTCCGACATAATTGAAACATCAACGACCTTCTCCATGACGGAGAGGTCGTCGCGCCCCTGCAAGTCGTGCTGAATAATCGCAACTGTTAGTTCAGCTGCCTCGCAAAGGGCGATCGCCACCACTGCCTCTGCACCCCAAAGTTGAAGTGCCTGATCGTAGATTTCTGCTGCTTCCATGACCTATCTCTAAATGATGATTGCTGCATGACTGCCGCCGCCTTTGCGCCCGCATAGGAACTTTCCCTGGGGGCGTAAGGCATTTGTATCGGGGTCAACCGTAGCCTAAATACTTAAGCCATCGAGCAACCCTCTAAGCTCTCTCAGCGCAGCGTTAAACTGCTGCTGGCGCTCAATAGCCGCTCGCGATCGCTAGGCCATGCTTAACAGCATTCTGTGCCACGATGAGCTTACCGCCTTCCGTCTTGAGGCCGGTCGATCGCTCCCACAGCCTCAACCTTAAGGCTATCTGGCGCTGCAATTCTCTCCGCTCAAAGGTTCCGGTCCAGGTCAAAGGCGTAACGAAGTGGAGAGCGCAGCGGCCCTTGACTAGCAGGAGACACGGTATCATCTTGCCCGGCCAGGGCGTTAGTGAGGGGTTGGAGTTTATGCCACCCCTATTGTGGCGCTCTTATCTCAATCCAGGCCGTAGCCTTTTACCCGGGCAGAATTCCACCCCTTCATAACTCATGCCATCGGAAAATGCTTGGCAAATTTGATCTGAGTAAGCCGTATCGCTTCGTCGTGGGCCTGCTCAATGTCGTCGAGGTCGAGTAGGCCTACCATTTTCTCGCAGTAGGCGATCGCCTCCAGACCCACCGACTCAGGAACGTAATTGCGGGCAATGCGGCTGTCTCCATGAACTGGATTTTCCCAAACCTCTTTCATCTGGGTAGCATTCATACCGAAAAGGCCTTGGTAGACATAGTTGGTCCAATAGCCGTAGCGACCTCGTGAGTCTTTCTCCTGCACCTCCCAGCTCCACTCGGTCCTGGCAGGCTTGCCCGACTCTCGTGACATAATCCAGGTTTGAACTCGCTGGCTGTCCTCTCGTGTATAGGCTCGCTTCAGCATGGTGTAAGCTTGAGCGTAAATGCCCTCAGCCGCAAACCAAGCCAGAAAGTCGATCAATCCATCACGCGCGGGCTTCCGCAGTTTGCCGGGGTCTTTAGCCCAGTCTCGCGCTAGATCCACCCAGTCAGAAGCTTCTATAACTTGGTAACTATTACCGTCTTCTGCAGAGATTTGGATCACCCTGAAAAGCTTGCCTGATGGGAGCTTAAGGTATGTACCCTCTTCGTTTTGGATCACCCTCTGAGTCAGTGTGTTGGAGGGAACGTTGGTATGGCGGTCCATCCCGCGAAAGCCCATGCCAATGGAGGGTTTATCTGGTCCCAAACCGCTGGGGTCAATGATGATGGCTTGAATCTCCCGGCTCTTGTAGCGCAGGGGGATGATCTGGCCGGCGCGAAATTCAGGCATAGCGACACTCTTAAATAAGAACCTATCGGTTAATGGGTGAGGGGTCTTGGGCAGTCACGTCAGCAGGCTCTCCAGCCTCGAGAGAATCAAGCACACGCAGATGATAAAGCAGTAGGAACCGCTCGTCTTCCGTCAGTTCAGACCAGCGTTTACTCTCAAATCGGTCGGCAATGAACTGGCGAATCGTGTCACCAGACCAACCCAAGCTCCTGATCTGGTGTTGAATCTGCTCGTGCAGGTCTAGGTCATACGCTGAAGGCTCTGCCTTCTGTGGAAAAGCAACCTCATCCCCCCGTACCCCCCTTCCCGGAGTAAAAGAGTTTGTATCCGACCTCAGCTCACCAGCGCAAAGCGCCTCACCCTTCATATTTCTCTCTGAGGGGTGTAATTCCTTGATTTTTGGGGAATCGAGCGATTCTAGTATTGCTTCAGAGATTGCCTCTTCAGGGGCTAGAAAGCTTGCTGCTATGGCAATTACACCCTCTTGATGCTCGGGGTGCCAGAGGCGGAGGTGCTTGTAGAGGGTCTGTTGGCTAACTCTGGCAGCCTGAGCAATCGCCTTGGCTCTCGCCGTAATCTGCTCGGGCAGCTCTCCGGTCTGCTCTAGGTTGGTATAGGCAGCGCGGATGCGGTGCTGAGCCGATTCGGACTGCCGCTGGTTGAAGGGCACCAGGTTGTTCTTGGGGTGGCGGGTGTCGCGGGTAGGGGTGGTTCCCAAGGGCCAGTAGTAGCCCTCGACGGCTCTGGCCCATGCGATGACTTTGCGCTCGATGTCGTGCTGGTGGCGGCAGTACTGCTCGTAGCCAGGGCAATGAAGGGCAATGCGCAGGGTGTAGTCAATCAGGGCTTGGCCCTGAAGGCCCTCGAAGACGCGGCCGTAGCAGGCGATGGTTTTGAGCAAGTGGTTGGTCTGCCCGTAAGCGGTCCAGCCTTCGGTGATTTCGAGATCTAGGTCGTGCCGCCAGCTAGCGACGGGGTGATTGCGACGCTTGGGCCGCTTGCGGTGGTTATCGCGGCCAATCTTCATCGCATGGCGCAGGGTGTCCATGTCTTGGTGGCCAGCAGCGCCGTCCCAAAGCCAGAAGAACCGGGCTAGGCTGTCACCGATGGGGTTGAGGTCATCGTCGAGCAGGCAGGAGCCACTGCAGGGCTGTAGGGGCAGCCGGTGCCCCATGTATTCGATGAAGGTCTGAACGCCGTAGGCCTTGACATTGGGGAAGATCTCAAGCTGCCCGGCCTGGAGTCGAAACCCCTGGGCTTTGAAGCATTCTTTCAGGGCAACGGCCAGGTTGAAGGTGTTAACTAACTCGGCAAAGGGAATGTACAGGTGCAGGCCACCGCTCCAGCTCGAGCGCAGCAGCAGGGTGCGGGTAATGCCAATGGTCTCTAGGGCGGCGCGAATCTGAGCGACCCCATCGGCGGTGCAGTAGTCGCCGCCGGCGTCGAGGTCGAGCAGGGCGTAGCGGGTGTCGTGGGTGAAGCGGACGCCGATCAGCTGGTTGGCGTCTTGCCAGTGGTTCCAGAGAACGCGAGGCCGCAGCGGGTAATCTTTAACAGTGGTCCAAGCGGCTTTGGCGGTGGCGTCATCCGGCAGGTCGGCGCGGATGAAGTTCCAGGGGTAGTGGCCAAAGATTTCACAGAGCCGCTGGCCGGTAGGGTCAGCGGGGAGGGGTTCAGAACGGGGAGCTCTACGCGACTCCTCGCCCCATCCTATAGATGCGGTCATTTTCGTGCGTCTCTTCCAAAATTTGTGAGCAATGAGTATTGCCCCGAGAGAGCGCCGGTGTTACCATAGCCGCATAAGCAATTTTGCGCGACTCGGGACTGGTCCTCTCGGGTTTTCGCTTTTTAAAGAGCCGGTGGCATTTGCTGCCGGTTCTTTTTGCCTATTAAGGGTCTGGTCAGGACACTTAATACTGATGAACGCGATCGCCAGGGGGTCAACCCAGCGGGGCGTCAATCATTGCCGAATCATAGTACAGGTGTACAAGCCGGGCAAGGCAAACACTAAAAATTGGGCATTATCAGTGTTTTTGGGTTGGTACTGGCCTCCTTACGTGCAACAAAAGACTGTAGGTACCGCTCGTTCTGCGGGAGTTGCCAGGGCTCTAGACCAGCGTCGTGGAGCTGCTGGTCTTGCCGGGCCACCTGTTCGCGCAGTGCGTCGGGTTTTGCCGTAAAAATCTGACTCGTGCAACCCGTGACTAGCGAGGGTTTGATGGCCTTCAAGCGCAAAAAATCTGACACGTTTTGTCGCCCTAGACCGACAGCATCAGCTGCGCTTGTTTGGCTCCTTTGATAGGAGCCATCGAGCATCTGAAAACCATCGACCGACAACGAACCAGTCGAAACCGTAGCGTGTTTGGCTTTGTCTCCAGTGGTCATCCGGCCACCCGCTGCCACAGGCGGGCAATCTCAGCCAGCAGCACCTGAATATTTTGAGTGAACGCCCGATGCTCTGTAGCATTGGCCTGGGCCTCTATCTGCCACTGCTCACGCGCTGCCCGCATCTCTGCCCGGTCTGCTCTGGCCTCAGCTAGGAAAACCTCAAAGCGTTGGTCGGCCTCTACCTTTTGCTGTTCAGCCCTCTGCACCGCTTCCTGCTGCTGCTGCCCCATGTCAGCAATCATGGCCACGGTGTCGGCGATGGATGCCTCTAGCTGAGTCTGGTTCTTCTGCTCGCCCTCCTCAATACGCCCGCCCCACGCTTCGATAGCGCGGGCGTTGGATTCAGTGATTTTCTCGGTTCTAGCTAGCCCTTCAATAGTGATAGCCAAAAGGGCTTCCATGCGGTCAAGGCGATCGCTGCTCTGGGTCATGGCTTGGCCTCGGTGGGGAACGTACCATCCTGCTTCGCGTTTCTAACTGCCTGTTCTAGCAAGAAGGCAGCCAGATTAGCGATCGCCCGACCGTCATAGTCGGCCCATTGCTCTAAGTCGTCTGCCAGTCGGTCAGGCAGTGTTACCTGGATTCGCTTACTCATGCCCGTCATGGTACAACCTCCAACGGTTCAGAGTGAATATGACACCTATAGTACTCGTTTTTGTGTTTTTATAACATCAATTTGTGTTATATCTGCACCAAGATGCGAAACGGCATAAGCACAGGGCTGGCCCTACTTGGCCCATTGTTTGCCGTGCCAACCGCGCCAAACCCGTACCTGCAACGCACTAAAGGACTTTTAGCTATGACCGAACCCGTCAGCCTTCACTCATTCTGCAAAGAGAACGGCAACCTACCCAAAACTTCCGTGCGCCGATGGCTCAATGACCACGGCTACAGCACCAGCGACGGGCTCAGCCCTGCTGCTGTCGAGGCGGCGCTCGCGCAGTTCTGCCCCGTGCCTACACCCGCTGCGCCTGATATGGCTGGCTTGACCATCCATGCTGGCAACCACTGCACCACTGTCAATTTGCCCAATTACCAAGGACTAACCGTTGACCTCGGGCAGTTTCGAGAGTCTGAGGCGCTGGTCATTGATGACCCGTTGGCGGTGGCTGAGCAGTTTTTGCAGGCGGCCGACTTGATTCAAGGTGCACTGGCCGATGACATTGCTGCCCGTGAGCAGCGGCTACGGGCCACAAAGCAAGCCCAAGGTGCGATCGCCGCCAAGGCGCAGGAGTTAGCTCTGGAGCAGCGCCTCTACCGCCTGCAAACGGCACAGATTGACCAGGCGCAGACCGACGAAACGACCGCCTTGGCCGATGCCCTGGCGCAGCTGCAAAGCCTGGGAAAGCCCACCGAGGCCGATACCGCCGCCTAATTTTGTTGGCTCTAGCTATTGCTGGGGTCGCGATCGCACTTTTCATTGCTCACTAAAACCCCCAGCCGGTTGGCAGACCAGGGCTGGAGGCTTGCCCGAAAACCATTACGTAAACGGACACCCCCATTATGAAACCGATCCACGGGGTATTCGCCCTGGCCATCGTTGGCACCGCGATCCCCAGCGTTAGTAACCTCGGCAACTTCGCCTCGAAAGTCACCACCGCCCGCGCCGAGGCCAGTCGTATCGGCGATGACATGACCGAGCTCACGCTGAGCCAGCAGGAGCAGGTGCAAAAAAACGAGGTGGCGATCGCCCGCTATCAAACCGGCTGCATCCCGGTGGTGAGTGCTGATCAGCAGCGCTACGTCTCGCTGGTGCTCAACCTCCCGGTGCTCGACAGCGCCTCCGCTCAACCCATCCCAGTAGGCTCCGTCGTCTGCGACGCCCACGGCAACACCGGGGTGATTACCGACGATGACCGCGACTCCAGCACCCCAGGCGTCACTCAAAAGATGGCCTTTACCGGCGATAAATCCTTAGTTGACTGGCGCATGAGCCAGTACCAGGGTGCCGCCTACTACCTGCCCTCAAACTAAGCCCAGCACACCTTTAGAGGGTCAAACCTATGACTACCTATTCCACTAAAAAACGCTCCAACCGGGCCCCAAATTCAGGGGCCAAGACCGCCAGGCAGCTACTCTACTGGCTCGCCATCTGTGTGGCCTGCGTCGTGGCCGCCGCCAACCTGCTGCCCTACTGCAAAGCGGTATCTTTGGCCCTGATCAATATCTTTGACCTGCAAGGCCTGGTGGGCTTCTTTGGTAACCGGGCCCTCGCCCTGATCTCAATCCCGATTGGAGTCGTGCTGTGGGCCTTCATCCAGACGGCCGAGGCGTACCCGATTCTGCTGAAGCACGACCGCAAGCTGATGCGCCTGATTGCCCTGGAGGCCGATGCCGCCGACCAACTACAGGTGAATGAGGACGACGATCCCGCCCTGGCGCGGCTGAAGGAGTGGTACAACCGCTTTCCCCTGCTCAGCATCCGCAGCGCCAACCGGGCCAGCCTGTGCGCCTACATCGTCGATACCTGCATCTGCTTAACCGTCTTCCCCCCCGTTGAGGGCGGTTTTGGGCAGCTGGTGTTTGTCATCTTCACCGGCCAGTGGGGCCTCGTCAACTGGGGCAGTGTGGGGCTGATCGTCACCATGCTGTTCTGCTTTGAACTCATGGTGCGCTTCATCTTGTTTCTCGGTCTGCAATGGCACTACCTGAAGCGAGCCCACGGCTAGATAACACGGCAACTGGGGGCAACCATGCCCCCTTACTTTTTTTGGGAAACCATCATGAGCAATTTAGTTAAAACCCACCCCCTCTGGATTGATACCGCTGAGGATGCCGCTGAAGGGATGCACAACCCCAAACTCTATATCGGGGGTGGCCTGGCCGGTGGTCTCGTGCTCGGTAGCCTGCTGAATCCACTCACGGGCCTAGCTGCCCTGGCCTATGGCCTCTACCTGGCTTGGGACGCTAATGAGCGCAACAGTGACCAAATCGAGGCCGTCAGCGAGGGGCTGATCGCCCACCTGCTGGATAAAAAGCAGCTGCGTAACTACCAAGCCGATGTCGGTGCCGACCAGGTACAGGCAGAACTGGCCCAGGCGATTGCGCGGGAACTGCGCCTCTCAGACGAGGCCGAAACGTTAGCCAAGTCGTTGGGGCTACTGGGTAAACCAAAGGCACAGCCACAACTGCCCCCAAAGCCGTTGGAGGCAGCGTCACCTAGCCCCTCATCGGCTGATGCTGCCCCGGTGCCTTTTGCCTCGATCCAACTTGACCCAGACTGCCCCCACTTCTTGCTGCTGGCGGGTAGTCGGGAGGGCAAAAGCAACGCCCTCCGCTGCTTGCTTGATGGCCACGCTCGCGTCAACTACGTGAGCACCAAGGCCACCGACCAGGTGCCGGCACACTGGGAGGGCTACGTTCTCTGGGGTACGCCGGAGGAGAAGGGTAAGCAGTTGCAATGGTTGCTCACCTACTGGGGGGCGAAACTAGCCGCCCATGCCGAGGGCACCGATACCGAGCCCGAGTGGTTCGTCTTTGATGAGGCGATCCAAATTCGGACCTATGCCAAACGTTCAAAGGTCAAAGGCCTGGCTGATGCCCTCGCTGGGCTACAGGTTGAAATTGCGACTCAGGGAGCAGCGATCGCCGCCTATGGGGTGCTGCTGGCCCAGACCAAAAACGCGGGGCCGTTGGGTATCGACCTCGACCTGTTACAGCAAAATTTCAGGATGGTTTTACCCTTGAAAAGTAAGCGGCGGTTGGCCCTCTCAGTGATTGAAAAGATGGGCGGGCTACGGCTCACCACGGAGCAACGGGAGGACATTCTCAGCAACCCTAACCGCTACTTGCAGCTGTGGTTAGGAGAGGATGAGGACATCTATCACGATGTCTTGCCCAAGTTTCAAGGGACGTTGAAGCCGCTAATTAAATGCCTCATTGAGGATGGCACCAGCGCACCGCAGCAGCCCCAGGAAACGACCGAACCCAAACCCCTAGGAGTGAGGATTTTAGATTATCTGAAGGGGCACGGCGAGGCCAAAACCGCAAGGGAAATTCGCAACTCTTGCACCCGTCCTACTGATAACCCCAGGGCATCAACAGACGAGGTTAAAGACTTGCTTGGTCTGATGATTTCTGAGGGGCAAATTCAGCGATGGGATGAGGGTAGCACTGAGCGCTATCAAGCAACTGGCACAGCGTAGGGTGCAGGCGTAGGTGAGCGATAAAAAGGGCTGTAGGTGCTTTCACCTACGATACCTACACCCACCTACACCGCCTACGCCTACACCTCATCACCTACGCCACCTACACCACCTACACTCCAACTGTCACACACCCCGCCGAGCTATTTAGGAGTAGCAGAAATGACCTGGCAATGCCCTTACACCCCACACGAGTTGCACCAGTTCAACCCCTACAATTTTGCCTACGGCGATCGCGTTGTCTTGCCCAATGGAGAGTTAGGAACTGTGTCTAAGGTGAGCTATAAATATGGTTCACGTCGATGCTGTTTCCGGGGCTGAGTGGAAAGGGTTGTTGGCAGAGCTGAAGCCAGCGATACCCGATGAAGTGGGGCAGCTTAGAGTTCAGCAATTGAGCCTGCTGTAGCCACACCTAGGGATAGTTCTGAATAGTCGCCTTTTGCTACGCCCCTACTTAGGGCGATCGCGCAGCAGTCGCACAGTACGCCATCATCTGCCCTTGGCTCAGTACCGAGGGCTTTTTGCTGCTTACGCTCGCTGCCGCAGGTCCATCGCTACCAGCACAGCAGCGCCCGCCAACCAGCTCAGGTTAAAGCCCAGCAGAGTATATATTGGCCAATCAGATGGCCATGCCCCAAAATCCATCAACGCACCCATTGCAACATGCCTATGGTCCCCTAACCCAACCCCCAATGCAAGGCGGTGTGAGTTGAGCAGAAGTGAGTTGTGATTCAGTTATGCTCCCTGGAGAAACGCCAGGCACCGCAATAATGGGGCAAGTCGTACCATCACAAATCTTCGCCATGATTACTCAGCCTGAAGAACCACGCAAAGGAGTAGGCCCACTACACCAAAGGGCCATTGATATTGTCACGACCAGCACAGGCAACCTTGCGGAGCTGGAAGAGTTAGAGGCGTTGTTTGACCAGGCCAGTGGTGAAGAGTCTAAGTTAATTGGATGGGAAACCGAAGGGTGGATTGTGGCCCACAGCGACCCTCTGCTCAAGGCCCACGACCTGAGCTGGGTGAATAGCTCATCGACATTCAAAACAAAACCCCCACGGGCCAGCGGTGCCGGTGGGGGTTAGGGTGCATCTACGGGACGTTTTCAGGAACTCGCTGCTGTGGTTAGGGTGCCCCGGTTGGTGGGGCGCGGTAGTGGGGGCAGGATGCAATCGGCCAGGTGGCTTAGTCGGTGGAGCTGACCCGCTTGCAGGCATAAACATTACCTACCGAGTCCTGAGCGATCGGTATTATCTAGTTGTGAGCTTCTGGGTATTAGACGTCCGACTACCTCCCGCTACACTGCTCCGCAACGTGATTTCAATCAAGAGGATGCTGAATCTGACCCGCTCTCCACTATCGCGCTATGGCATCGCTGGTCTCAGCGTTTTACTGGCAACCCTGCTGATGTTGCTGCTGAACCCTGCGCTGGCTATGACTCAGAGTCCTTTCCTGCTATTCTTTGGCGCTGTCATGATCAGCGCTTGGTCTGGCGGCTTCGGTCCGGGTCTGTTTGCCACGGCTTTATCTGGGTTGATTAGCACCTACTACTTTATCCCGCCCCTTTATTCTCTCTCCCTCAACTGGTCCAGCGGCTTGCGGCTGAGTCTATTTTTGCTAGAGGGCGTGCTCATCAGTGTCCTCGCTGGCGAACTGCGGGTGGCCAAGCAGCGGCTTGAGCGCACGTTGTCACAGCTACGGCGCAGTGAAGGAGACTATCGACAGCTTGCCATGCAGTCGCAGGCACAGGCGAAGACCTTAACGGCCATCTTCTCCGCGTCCGTCGATCATATCTACATTTTTGACCAAGAGGGGCGCTATGGCTATGTCAGCGATGGTGCTGCCCAGGTACTCGGTTTGTCACCCGATGCCTTGCTGGGCAAAACATGGCGCGACATTGGTTTGCCCGCCGCGCTCATGGAGCCAGTGGATGCCCAGCGAAAGCAGGTGATGTCTACCGGGCGATCGCTCAAGAGTGAAACTGATTTTGTCACAGAAAACGGAGTCCGGTCCTACGAGTACATTCTCACGCCGCTGAACACAGACCCCTCAACACAAGCTGTTGTTGTCATTTCTCGCGATATTACTGAACGTAAGCAAGCAGAAGCTGAACGTCACCAATCGCTGCTGCGAGAACAAGCGGCCCGAGCCGAAGCAGAGGTGCAGCGCAATCGGCTGCATTCGCTCTTGGTTCAGGCTCCGGCTTCTATCTGTATCGATCGTGGTTCTGAGCATATCTTTGAGTTTGCCAATCCGCTCTTTTCGCAATTGGTGGGGCAGCGTGAACTAATTGGCCGCACAGTGCGGGAAGCCTTCCCTGAGATAGAAGGACAAGGTTTTTTTGAGTTGCTAGACCAGGTGTTTGAAACAGGAGAAGCGTTTGTAGGCAATGAAGTAGCGGCTCGATTGGATCGTCAAGGCAATGGCACGCTCGAGGAAGGGTTTTTCAACTTTGTCTACCAGCCGATCTTCGATCTTAACGGTGCGGTAGAAGGAATTATCACCTTTGGCTTTGAGGTCACCACTCAAGTGGTAGCCCGGCGGCAAGCCGAGGCTTTAGCAGAAGACTTAAGAACCCAACAGATTGCACTCAAGAAAAGCGAAGCCCGCTTCAGCCGCCTGGTGGAAGCCAATATCATTGGCGTTCTTTTGGCCGCACCTAACGGCACTATTCTGGAGGCCAACGATGCCTTCCTCAAAATGGTGGGGTATACCCGTGAAGACTTGCAAAAGGGCTTAATGAATTGGGGTGAGATGACGCCACCAGAATACCGTCAACAGGACGAGCAAGTCTTACAGGAACTGGCGAGCACCGGCAGTTGTGCTCCGATTGAAAAAGCATATATCCGCAAGGACGGTAGCCATGTGCCTATCTTACTGGGAGCCGCACAGCTCGAAAGCGACGAGCTGGCTTGGGTTTGTTTTGCTTTAAATCTCACAGAAAGTAAGCAGGTTGAGGTCTTACTGCGTCAACAAGCGGAGGCTTTAGCCCAGGCCAATCGATTAAAGGACGAGTTTCTTGCGACCGTTTCCCATGAATTGCGGACACCCCTAAATGCGATGTTGGGTTGGGCAACCATGCTGCGTGAAAAACAACTGGATGAAGCCACTCAACAGCGAGCGATCGAGACGATCGAGCGCAATGCCAGAGCGCAAAACCAATTGATCAATGACCTGTTAGATGTCTCTCGGATCATTACCGGCAAACTTCGCCTAGATGTTCGCCCTGTTGCGCTTGTTTCGGTGCTGGAGGCGGCGATCGATTCGATTCGACCAGCCGCAGAAGCCAAGGGTATTCGCCTGCAAAGTCTTCTAGACCCGGCTGCGGGTCCCGTTTCTGGCGACCCAGATCGGCTGCAGCAAGTGTTTTGGAATTTGTTGTCCAATGCCGTGAAGTTCACACCGAAAGACGGCCGCATTCAGCTTCGCTTAGAGCGCATCAACTCACACGTTGAGATCACCGTCAGCGATACCGGACAGGGCATTAGTCCCGAGTTTCTACCCTATGTATTTGATCGCTTACAGCAAGCGGACAGTACCACTACGAGAACTCATGGTGGGTTGGGGCTGGGCTTAGCGATTGTGCGCCATTTGGTTGAACTCCATGGCGGACACGTTCAGGTGGCGAGTGCGGGTGAAGGTAAGGGAACGACTTTCATGGTTAATCTACCTATTACGATCTTTCGTCCCGAACCAACCGCTACTGAACGCGTGCATCCGGCTGTCAGCGATACGGCTCCTTTCATCGATGCGCCTAGCTTGGCTGGGATAAAGGTTTTGGTTGTCGATGACGAAGCTGATGCCCGAGAGCTCCTAGCCACACTGTTGAGGCAAAGCGGGGCCGTGGTAACCGTTGTGACATCGGCACAGGAAGCGTTGGCGACCATTACCCAAAGCTCGTCAGAGCAAAGACCTGACATCTTGGTGAGTGACATTGGCATGCCCGAGGTAGATGGGTATACGCTGATACGACAAGTGCGCGCCTTGACGCCAGAACAGGGAGGCAGAATGCCAGCCATTGCTCTCACCGCTTACGCACGCACGGAAGACCGCATCAAAGCATTGGCGGCAGGCTTTCAATCCCACGTTCCCAAGCCAGTAGAGCCCGCTGAATTTATTGCAGTTGTGGTCAACTTAAGTGAGCGCTTGTAAGGGCTTACCAATAATGGCAACCAATTCTTGAGGTTTCACACTTTGGAGCACGTACTAGATAAGTCTTACTTAAATTAAAACGTCTATCTTGAGGACGATTTATATTTCCGCCAGAGTCTAGTTGAATGGATTTACCGTTTATGCATACGGCTCCATCTTCAATGAAACGCAACGCGAGCGGAAAGTTTGTGAACAACTGGGAGCGAGAGACCAAACATCGATTCTGCCTATCCTTAACCCAAACAGCTTGGCGATCGCTCGATCAAGCAGCGCAACAACGGGGTATCTCTCGCTCTGAAGTGATCGAACAGTTCGCCCGTAGTTTAGAGGCGGAGTCTACCACCCACGACCATGGGGAAAATTCTCAGATCGCTCAGCTGCAAAACCAACTGCTTGAGCCACAGCAGCAGAACCAGGCGTTAGAGGCGCAGTTAGCCCACACGTCAAGCCAAGGCGATCGGGCGATAGAGCCTAAAGTCGTCGCTATTTTAGAAAGCATCACCGATGCATTTGTGGCCTTTGACCGCCAGTGGCACTACACCTACGTCAACCAGGCAGCGGCCCAAATTTTGCGCAAAGCCCCGGAAGATCTGATTGGCAAACATGTTTGGAACGACGTTTTTCCTGAGGTGGTGGGTGGGGTAGCCTACGAGGCTATGCACCGAGCGATCGCTGAGCAAGTTCCGGTGGCCTGGGAAGAGTTTGGTGAGCCCGTTCAGTGCTGGCTGGAGGTAAAAGCTTATCCCTCCCCTGAGGGACTCGCGGTTTATTTTCGCGATATGACCAACCGTAGGCAAGCCGAGGTAGAACGGGAACAACTACTCCGCGATTTGGAAACAGAACGCGCCCAGTTTGAAGCGGTGCTACGGCAGATGCCGGCGGGCGTCTTGATTGCCGAGGCCACGTCTAACAAATTGATCCTAGCCAATGAGCAAGCAAAACAAATTTTGGGATATGGCTACGAGCCGTCCTCCGAACTAGAGGACTATGTCCCTCTCACTCCCTTTGACGCGTTTCGCCCCGATGGGCAAAAATATGAGCCCCATGAATTTCCCCTGCCGCGAGCGCTGAGAGCTGGTGAAGTCATCATCAATGAGGAGATGGAGCTTCGCCAGGACGATGGTCAGCGGACCGTAATTAGCGTCAGTTCAGCCCCAATTTTGGATCGGCAAGGGCAAATTTTGGCGGCCGCCGTAGTGTTTCAAGACATCACCGAACGTCAGCAAACCGAAAGGCTCCTCAGGCAGCAGGCTGAAGATCTCGAAAACCAGCAGAAATGGTTAGAAGCCGTTCTCGATTTGATGCCAACGCCAACCGCCTTTATTGACCCAGAAACCGCAAAAGTCGTTTTTGCCAACCGCATCGCCAATGAGCTAGCCGGGGGTGATTTGCCTAAAAACAAATCCCTGGAGGAATATGCTGACGCCTATTACTGCACCGATGCCCAGGGCGACCGCATTGCCACCGAGCAAATGCCCGCCGTGCTCCTTGCCCGTGGGGAGCAGTTACAGAACCTTGAGATGAACTGGCATACCCCCGTCGGCATTCGGGCTACCCTCTGCTGGGGAGAAACCCTGCCCGCCATGTATGGGCACGCGGCGATCGGCATTGTCATGTTTCAAGATGTGACCCGCCTCAAGCAGATTGAGGCGAACCTGCGGCAGGCCGAAGAGCGCCTACAGCTAGCTCTCTCGTCGGCCCAAATGGTCGCCTGGGATTGGGATGTAGAAACGGATCAGGTCGTCTGTTCTCCCAATGCCAAAGAAATTTGGGGCATAGAGGTGGGCACCGCAGACGAGTTTCAGGCCTTCATCCACCCCGACGATCGCCCGCTGCTCAGGCAAGCGACCGCAGAGGCCGTCGCGGGGGACCAGTCTTTCGCCCAAGAATATCGCGTGGTCGCTCTCAACGGTGAGGTGCGCTGGCTTAAGGCTCAGGGGCAGGCCTACCTCAACGAATCTGGGCAAGCGGTACGCGTGGCCGGGGTTTCGCTCAACATTACCGAGCGCAAGCACATCGAAGCCAATCGCGAGGCCCTACTGGCAGAACTCCGGCGCAAAGAACAGCAGCAGCAGTTTTTGATTGAACTCAACGATGCTGCTCGCACCCTGCAAGACTCAGAGGAGATTGTCTGGCAGGTCGTCAACGCTACCGGCAAGCATTTCAACGTCACGCGCTGTGCCTACGGTGAAATTGATGTCGCCCAAGAACATGTGATTGTCGATCGCGATTACTGCAACGGCGTCATCAGCGTTGTGGGCAGACACCACATGGACTCCTTCGGAGCTGAGATCATTGCCGAGTTGAAGCAGGGCAAAACCGTTGTGGTTGACGATGTCAATCTCGACCCGCGCACTGCTGGAGTCGGAGCGGAGGCCTTTGCTGCTATTGAGACCCAATCGCTGCTCTGCGTGCCGCTGGTAAAGCGCGGGCGGTTTGTGGCCCTGCTGGTGCTCCACCATGCGGCCCCTCGCGCTTGGACAACAAACGATGTGGCCCTGCTGGAGCGCATTGCCGAAAAAACCTGGCTGGCGGTAGAGCGATCGCGGGCAGAGGCGGAACTGCGCGAGAGCGAAGCGCGGCTACAGCTCGCCCTCAACATTGGCCGCATGGGCACCTGGGAATGGGACATGCAGGCCAATACAATGCGTTGGTCGGCGGGGCATTTCACTATTCTGGGGTATCAACCCGACGAATGCGTTCCGAGCTACGAGCTGTGGGCCAGCCGCGTTCATCCCGATGACCTACCAGCTGCGGCAGCCCAGCTCCAGCAAGCGATTCAGGAGCGCGCCGAGTACTATCACGAGTATCGACTGCGCTGGTCCAATGGGACCATTCGCTGGGTCGAGGCCAGGGGGCAGTTTTCTTACGATGGCCAAGGCTACCCTAGGCAGTCGATTGGCGCGGTCATCGATATTACCGACCGCAAGCAAGCCGAGCAGGAGCGAGAACAGCTGCTCGAGCGAGAACGCCTGGCCCGAGCTCAGGCCGAAGCCGCCCAACAGCAGCTGGCCACCCTCGTTGACGTCTCCCCGGTTGGGTTGGCGCTACTGGACGATGAGCAGCGGTTTATCGCCATCAACGACGCCCTGGCTGAAATCAATGGGTCATCTCGTGAGCATCACTTGGGTAAGTCCGTTCTAGAGCTATTTGGTCAATCTGATCCTGCTGTCGTCGAAGTCATTGGCCAGATTTATGCCACAGGTGAGCCGTTCATCTCGCCCAGCCTACCCGTCAATATACCTGGGCGTGACGATCGCCGCCCTGGCTACTACAACGTTCACTATTTGCCAACGGTTGACTCAAATCACCAGATAGAAGGACTTTTAGCCTATGTTGTCGATGTCACCGAGCGCGTCAATCTAGAGCGCGCTCAGCGGTTTTTGGCTGAGTCAAGCGCCGTGCTGGCGTCGTCTCTCGACTACCAAACGACCCTAGAGCAAGTTGCCCAGCTCACCGTCCCCAAACTGGCCGACTGGTGCACCGTTCACATCGTGGAAGAGAATGGCGCAATTGACCAAATTGCCGTGGCCCATGTCGACCCAGCCAAGCTGGAATGGGCTCATCAGATCCGAGACAAGTATCCCCTAGATACCGATGCAGAGCGCGGCGCGGCCCTGACCCTGCGCACCGGTCAATCAGACCTTGTGCCTGAAATTCCCGATGAGCTGTTGGTCCATGCCGCCAAAGACCCTGAACATTTAGAGATTTTGCGGCAGGTTGGCTTTAGCTCAGTGATGACGGTGCCGCTGCGCACTCAAGACCAAGTGGTCGGCGTGATTTCGTTCATCGCGGCTGAGTCGGGTCGCCGCTACACCGCCGCAGATTTGCAGCTCGCCGAAGAATTGGCGCACCGAGCTTCCCTGGCGATCGAAAATGCTCAGCTTTATCGGGCCGCTCAGCGTGATCGCACCAAAGCCGAGACCGCCAACCGCATTAAAGATGAATTCTTGGCCGTCCTGTCTCATGAGTTGCGATCGCCCCTGAACCCAATTTTGGGCTGGGCCAGACTATTGCGCAGCAGACAGCTGGATGCGGCCAAAACGGATCAAGCCTTAGAAACCATTGAGCGCAACGCCAAACTCCAGGCCCAGCTGATTGAAGACTTGCTCGATGTTTCCCGCATTTTGCAGGGCAAGCTGACGTTGAACGTTACTCCAGTAAATTTAGTCACTACGATTGAAGCGGCGGCTGAAACCGTGCGCCTGGCGGCTGAAGCCAAACGGATTCGCATTCAAACCACGCTGCATGCGATCGCAGGCCAGGTTTTGGGCGACACCAACCGGCTCCAGCAGGTGGTTTGGAACCTGCTCTCCAATGCGGTCAAGTTCACCCCGGCGGGTGGGCAAGTCGCCATCATCCTAGAGCAGGTTGACGCCTACGCTCAAATTCAGGTGAGAGACACCGGCAAGGGTATCCATCCAGCCTTTTTGCCCCACGTGTTCGATTATTTTCGTCAAGAAGATAGCACTACCACCCGCCAGTTTGGCGGCCTGGGCCTGGGCCTAGCGATCGTGCGTCAGCTCACTGAGCTGCACGGTGGGCTGGTGGCAGCCGACAGTCCAGGCCAAGACCTGGGCGCGACCTTTACCGTACTGCTACCCCTCCACCTGGCAGGGCAGGATCAGCCGTCCGCCGCTAAACCGTTAAAGAAAGCGACCGACTTAACGGGGCTACGAGTCTTGGTGGTGGACGACGAGGCCGACATGCGAGAGCTGGCCTCCTTTATCCTCACCCAGGAGGGTGTGCAGGTGGCTACGGCAGCCTCAGCTATCCAGGCGCTCAGCCAGCTGAATCAGTTTGTGCCCGACCTGCTGCTGTGCGATATCGGCATGCCAGAGATGAATGGCTATGAACTGATTCAGCAGATTCGCCAACGGCGTCACGACCAGGGTGGCAATATTCCTGCGATCGCCCTGACGGCCTATGCGGGAGAGGTCAATCAGCAGCATGCCCTGGACGCTGGCTTTCAGCTGCATCTGGCCAAACCCATTGAACCAGACCTGCTGGTGAGCGCGATCGCCACGCTGGTGAAGCCTCAACCCAAAGAATGTTAGGGCGTGTTTTAGGGGCCTAGAGCTAGGCTCGGACATCTCTGTCATTAATCAGGTGCAAACTCAGGAGGCGTCAGAACGTTCCCAATGTGGCTTTAGAACTAAAATTACACTCCTGATTCAACTGATTGACCCTGTAGATGTGCTTGAAGAAGGGGCCTGAGTGACGTAATGGTCCTAATCAGATTCTGAGGCTCAACAGGCTTGGTGACGTGCCGTTGAAAACCGGCCGCTAGCGCCTGCTGCTGATTAAGCTCTCCAGCATAAGCCGTTAGGGCGATCGCGGGAATAGTGCCGCCCTGCTCTGGGGGCAAGAGCCTAACCTGGCTCATCAGCATGTAACC
>NZ_JACJOF010000019.1 GCF_014695395.1 Nodosilinea sp. FACHB-131 | reverse complement strand
AGCCACTCATCGAGGGAAGCGGCTTCCCAGATGGGGTAGAAGTGCAGGCCGATGGCGTTAGAGGAAGGCACAACCGCACCAGAGATGATGTTGTTGCCGTACATCAGAGAACCCGCAACAGGCTCACGGATGCCGTCGATGTCAACGGGAGGCGCCGCGATGAAGGCGACGACGAAGCAGGCAGTGGCAGCAAGCAGGGTGGGGATCATCAGCACGCCGAACCAGCCCACATACAGGCGGTTCTCGGTGCTGGTCACCCACTGGCAAAACTGCTCCCACAGGGAGGCAGATTGTTGTCGTTGTAACGTTGTGGTCATGATGGAATAAGTGCAGTTAGGTTTGCTTTGTGCTCATCCACTAAAGACGAGCGAGTTATGTATGTGCTTATATTAACTAAAATGTTTCGGTTTGTAAACAACTTAGGGTAGATAACTCCCCTACCAGGTCTGGTAATTGCGATACTTCCAACCTATGCCGTTTGGAGTAGGGCCTCGGTCTAGCTCTGGCTATTTCAACCAAGCTTGTTTGGCCCTGGCGACTTGCTGGGGTGCAGGGATGGCCTGAAACAGGTTGAGTGCTTTATGAAGGTGGGCCTCGGCCTCGGCAAGCTGCACAGACAGGTTGGCCAGAGTGAGGGCGTATTGAAGGTGAGCGGCGGCGAGATCGCAGTGGGCACCGACCTCGTCAAGCAGGGCGATCGCACTCCGACAATCCTCCACAGCCCCGGCCACATCTCCCCGTTGATGCTTCAATCGACCCAGACCAAGTACCGCGTTGGCTTTAGTTTGCAGGTAGTGGCCTGCCTCTGCCGCCTGGATAGCGGCAGTGAACAACAATTCGGCCCGCTCGATATCACCGAGGTTGAGATAGGCATGACCCAAAAGCTGCACAAAGAACGCATGACGCCCGCTTTGGCCTCGGCCTCGCACTTGCTCAATGATGGAATCGGCTAAGGTTTGAGCAGCTTCGCGATCGCCCTGGTATGACCGCACCAGAGCCAGGCAGGTGGTGGCTTTGTCGGCCCAGGGCTGGTGACGAGTGCCGGTGGCGGTTGCAATCACCTGACTAAACCAGGTAGCGGCTGCATCGAGGTTCCACAGGTCGAGGTAATAGAGGCCAAGGCTGAGTTGAGAGTCGACCACCAGCATGGTGAGGTAGTACCAGCGATGGGTGTTGGCATCGGGGGCTTCAGTGTGCAGGCAGGTTTGGGCGATCGCGATTGCATTTTGCTGGCAGGCGATCGCCCTTTCTAACCGCCCTTGTATCCAATACAGGTCGCCCAAAATGTTCGACAGCTCGCTGGCGTCGGCATTCTCGGTGGGAATGTGGTCGATAATGGCGGTGATCGCGTCGGTGACCGGCTGCACCAGGCCCATGCGGTAGAGGGTGCTGCCCAGGGGCAGAAACTGCTGCCACTGGTTGTCGCGGCTGTGGAGAATGACCCGCGCCGCCGACCCATAGTCTTGAATCGCAACGTAGTGATAGTAAGCTTCCAGCGCTTGAATCGCATCCTCTAGGGTGCAGACGCGCTGGATGCTGTCGCTCCAGCAGCGGGCGGCGCAGCGATGGGCCGCTTCCCACTCGATGGCGTCTTCAGAAGCGGCAGTGAGTTGGGCCAAGGCTCCGGCCCGCACCACGGGATGCAGCCAGTAGCGACCCTGACGGCACTCCAGCAGCGATCGATTGCGTAGAGAGGTGACAATCGCCTGGTGACGCTGGGCGGGAAGGTCAACCATCAGGCACTGCACAGATTCCCAAGGAATGGTTGGCACGTCTTGGTAGCGGTAGACGCCTAGTCGGCAAAACAGTCGATGGGCATCTGAGTCGAGGTCACGCAGGCGGTGGATCTGGCTTTCAACCAGGTTTTTGAGATCCACTGGGCCGAGCAGATCTTGGCTGTGGGCCTGCCAGTAGAGCGCAAGGCTGCCTTCAAAGTCGGACTGGACAGCCCCAGCGAGAATTTCCATTGCCTTGGCGTTGCCGCCGTAGGCGCTGTGCATGGCGGCCAACACGTCCCCATGGTCGGGGATGCCGCGGTGGGCGAAGTAAGTCGCCCAAGCGGGGAGTTCTAACCCCGGCAGACGGTAGTGGGTAATGGGAATGCCGGGTTCGCAGAGGCGATCGCGGCTCGTCATCAAGGTTAGCGTTTGCCCGCGACTGTCGGCTAAAACCCTGAGCAGTTCGCTGTAGCGGCGATGGGGACCGATGAACTGGCCCTGGGCATCCAAAGCGGGTTCCAGGTTGTCGATGAGTACGGCAACGCGCTGCTGGCGCAGGTGTCGACGCAGGCGATCGAGGGTGACGCCAAACTCGCGCCCCGGCTCGACGCCAAAGTCTTGACGCAGCCATTCTTCCACCACCCACTCCACGGGGGTGATGTCGGCGGGGTCTTTGGCCATCAGCAGATCTAGGGTCAGATCTACCGGCTGCTCTGCGACAAAATGCTGGGCCAGGGTAGTTTTGCCAAGCCCGCCTTCCCCCTGAATGAGGATGGTGCGGTGGCCCTGAGCGATCAGGGCGGTGAGGTGAGCGATCGCCGCCTGACGCCCCACAAAGTTGGGATTCGTCGGGGCTGAGGATGAAGGCTGAGCGCTGTCACAAGAGGCGGTCTGGCGACCTAAACTCCCCAAAATTGCAGGACTTTGCCGCTCCTGCTCCCCCACAGTTTGAGGGGTTGGGCGAGCTAAAGGCAACGTCTCTCGCGGCCCGGTCGAATCAGCAAAGCCAAGGGCAGCGCTAGCCCCAGATACATCAATGCCCATTTTGAGCAGCGATCGCTTCAGGGCCGACTTCAGGGTAGATTTGGTTACTTTCTCGCCGGTCACCCGTGACAGCAGCCGCCACATTTGGTAGGCCACGTCTTTAATGTGGCCCTCGGTGTAGCCAACGGTGTTGGCAATATCGAGATACTTTTGGCCCTGCCACACCTGGTGCAAGATGGTGCGCTGCAGATCGTTTAGATGCCGTCCGGTAACGGTGAAGACAAGCCGATCTGCCAGTTCTACCGCATCTGAAGCCATAGCTGCTGGTATCCTCCACGGCCACAACTCTAGCCAAGATTTAAATTTTCTTTCATCCCCGGTGGACGGTTTCCGCCTTTTTCCGCCCCTGGACTGCTGGGCGCTGGGTGAATAGCCGACCCTAGCCGACCGACGACAGCAATCCCTAGAGCTACGGTGAACTTACCCAACCATAGCCCAAACAAAGGGTATCAAATATGACTGCTACACTTTTCTCACCGCCAACGGTCTTAGAGAATGATTTGGCTGGCCCCTGGCAGTCCTCCCTCAGCCCCAGGCTAGCCAACCAGCGGATTGCGGCGTTGACCCGGCGGTATGTGGCGGTGGAGCATCTGAGCGATCGCCTCGCCGACCTACCGCACCAGTTCCAAGATCCCCAGCCGCGCCGATGGAACACTGTGAATTGGGCCGATATTTCCCCCGAGCAGATCAGCGGTATTACCCTCGACACCTTCTGCGCCATTCTGCTGGGCACCATTAACACCGAAGCCCCCATTCGCGACTACACCCAGGCCAGCCGCCAATACCTGGAGCATTTTTATCCACAAATGGCCGAGTTTGTCGGCGGCACCGTGGAGGCTGCCGGAGTGATCAAGCCAGGGCTCTGGGAGCGAGAAGAGAAGCGGCACACCCCCGTCTTGACCATGCTCTACCACCGGCTGGCTGGAGAACGCCCCCAAGCCATTCCCCACCGGGCACGGCCCTACACCCCCAGCGGCAACCCCCGCGCCGATCTCTACCGCCACGGGCTGCACCGCATCGCCACCGAATATGGCGCCGCCTGCCTCTACCTGTGGATGATGGCCTACACCACCGGCCCCCTCCAGGCAGTGCTGGGGGAATTGCTCATTGATGAAATCAACCACATGACCAAGTTCTGGGGCTTTGGCCGCTGGGCCTATCCCAACACCGGTTTGGGAATGATGGCGGGCACGCTAACCCACGCAATGGTGAAAAAGTGGCGTCAGCCCCACCTCCAGGGCAGCCTAGTTCACACACTACGGCGCATGACGGCTGAACTGGCCTGGGAGCAGTGGAGCCTCAGCCACCAGCTCACCTTTCTCTATACCTTTGACCAGGTGATGCGAGTGCTGTGGACCTGGGATCGATCGCTAACCCAGCCCTACTTAGAGGAGCTATTTGGCCAACATCCCAGCAATGGTTAGAGAGAGTTGATAGATGGGAAAAATCCCAACTCAGGCAAAAGCAAATGTCGAGGGCAAATGACAATTCCCATTGCCAAGACCTGTTGATTGTTTGAACCTATATCGTCCAGCTTATTTATAAGGAGTATTTGAGATGGCCCAAGTAATTGATTTTGCGACTCTGCCAGCAGACCTCTATGCCGAAGCTCTGCCTAACCATGTGGCGGTGATTATGGATGGTAACGGTCGCTGGGCCACCCAGCGGGGCATGCCGCGCATTGCTGGCCATCGCCAGGGAGCCAAAACGGTGAAAGACCTGCTGCGCTGCTGCAAAGACTGGGGCATTGGGGCGCTGACGGTCTACGCCTTTTCGACTGAGAACTGGCGGCGACCCATGGAGGAGGTGAACTTTCTCATGCGGTTGTTTGATCGGCTGCTGCGCCGC
The DNA here is from genome assembly GCF_014695395.1 of Nodosilinea sp. FACHB-131. Taxonomy (GTDB): domain Bacteria; phylum Cyanobacteriota; class Cyanobacteriia; order Phormidesmidales; family Phormidesmidaceae; genus Nodosilinea. The sequence goes on along the minus strand of NZ_JACJOF010000019.1, from coordinate 27,327 downwards.
GAACTGGCCGAAATGCAGCGCGAGGGCGTGCGAATTCAGTTTTTGGGTGACCTATCGCCGCTGCCAGAACGGCTGCGATCGCTGATGACAGAGGCCATGGCCCTGACCGACCACAATCAGCGCGTGCAATTTAATGTAGCGGTGAACTACGGTGGCCGGCAGGAGCTGGTGATGGCCACTCGCCACATTGCTCAGCAGGTAGCGAGTGGTGCTCTCTCCCTGGAACAGGTCGATGAGGAGTCTCTAGGCCGGGCGCTGCTGACCTACCCTCTGCCTGACCCTGACTTACTGATTCGCACCAGCGGTGAACAGCGGTTGAGCAACTTTTTGCCCTGGCAGTTGGCCTATACCGAGCTGTACTTTACCGATCTGCTGTGGCCTGAGTTCGATCGCGCCGCCTTTTACCAGGCCTTGCAGTGGTACCAAAATCGCCAGCGCCGCTTTGGCGGCCTCACTACAACTCCCCTCGCCCAGAGACTTTAAAGCAGGAACCCTTTAGAACCGGGCGCACTGGTCTTCTTTGTTGCCCCGCACCATGTTGCCGTTGCCGCTGGGGGTAGGACGGTTTTCTTTGCACTGCAAATTACCGTCGATGCGATTGCTAGAAACGCGCAGACCGCCCTCATTCTTAAAGGCCTGTAGGTTGCCGCCGATGGTGTTGCCCTGGCTGAGCAGCGATCGCCTGTTCTCCTCAAGTTGCAGGTCGCCACCAATGCGGGTGTCAGCCACCATCGCTCCACCGGACTGTTTAATCTGAATGTCGCCATTGACTACAGAGCGGGTGGTCACCGTCACCTGGTTGGCATTTTCTGCCTGAATGTTGCCTTCGACACGCGCGCTGCGGGCAATCAGCACCGCCCCCGATTCCACCGTGATGTTGCCCTCGACACGGGTGCCATTGAGGGTGCAGGTAGCATCTTCAGGCACTCGCAGGTTATCGACGGTGATGTTGCCCAGATTGCCCCGACAGGTAAACTCATCAGCGTGGCTGGGAAGGGGGAAGGCGGCCGCGCTAGACAGCCCAATTACACCCGCCAAAAGAATCTTTGCGGCTTTCATCATTGCGCTTCCTGGTTGTAGGTGACAGTGCAAACTACACCGCAAGACGCAGGCGTTGAGCTGTTTGTTGCTGAGCAAAAAAATGAGCCAGATCTGATTAAAGATCTGGGCTCACCTGAGGGAGAATCGCTTAGGGAAAACTGTCGGTTAGCGTAGGTTGTGCTGAAGCCCTAGGCCACCTCTGCGAGGGCGGGATAGTCGATGTACCCTTCCTCCCCACCGCCATAGAAGGTGTTGGGGTTGGGCTCGTTCAGCGGTGCATTCTTCGCAAAGCGCTCGGGCAGGTCGGGGTTGGCGATAAACAGCTTGCCGTAGGAAACCAAGTCGGCATCGCCGCTGGCGATCGCCGCATTACCTGCCGCCTGGTCATAGTCCCAGTTCACCATCAGCAGGCCATTGTATAGAGGCCGAAACTCTTTGGTAGGAATGGGAGTGCCGCCGTAGCGCAGGTCGGCCTCACTGGGCTCCAGCAGGTGCAGATAGGCCAGGTTGAATTGATTGAGCGCCTGAATGGCATAGCCAAAGGTGGCTCTGGGGTCAGAGTCGGTCATGTCGTTGAAGGTGCTGCTGGGGGACAGGCGCACACCGACGCGATCGCTTCCCCAAACCCCTACTACAGCTTCAGTTACTTCCAGCAGCAGACGGGCGCGATTTTCAACCGGGCCGCCATAAGCATCGGTGCGGTGATTGCTGCCATCGCGCAAAAACTGGTCGAGCAGATAGCCGTTGGCCCCGTGCACCTCCACGCCGTCAAAACCCGCTTCTAGGGCATACTTAGCGGCCTGGCGATACTGCTCAACGATGCCGGGAATTTCATTCAGCTCTAGCGCTCTGGGCGTGACAAAGGGCTGCATACCCTCATAGGTCATGGCGTCACCCTTTGGCTGAATAGCGCTAGGAGCCACCGGCGTCGCCCCATCAGGCTGTAGAGAGGGGTGCGAAATGCGGCCCACATGCCACAGCTGCAAGAAAATCCGACCGCCTTTGGCATGGACGGACTGGGTAATCTTCTGCCATCCGGCAATCTGTTCGGCACTGTGGATGCCGGGAGTAGCAGGATAGCCCTGCCCCTGGGGCGAAACCTGACTCGCTTCGGTGATGATCAGGCCAGCGGAGGCTCGCTGTTCGTAATAGGTCACATTCAACGCCTGAGGCACATTGCCTTCCCCAGCGCGATTGCGCGTGAGCGGAGCCATCACAATCCGGTTGGGCAGTTCGTAAGCGCCCAGCTTAATGGGGGTAAACAGATTCTTTTCAGTAGACATAGGGATCTCCTTTTGGATTGCTGGAGTAGGGTATTTCGAATATTGGCAAAGACTGGGTAGAGGCAAAAGGCATTTGCCTCAAGGGAATTAAGGTTAGAGAAGACCTAAACAGCGGCAGGAATGGGGCAGGGGCAAACAACCACCCTAAAGCCTTCGGTTTGGCTGCGCCTATGCCCCTGCACAGAATCAGACTGAGGCCAATTAGGCCTAGCTTAGAAATGGCTCGACGGCCTTAGTCAAGGTGGCTTTGGACACCGCTCCGACCATCTGCTCCATTTTCTCGCCACCCATAAACACCATGAGGGTGGGAATGCTGCGAATGCCGTAGTGGGAGGCAATGTCCGGCTGCTCATCGGTGTTGACTTTGACCACCTTAAGTTGCCCTTCGTATTGCTGGGCGACCTCATCGACAACGCCCGCCACTAGGCGACAGGGGCCACACCACGGTGCCCAAAAGTCGACGAGCACTGGCACGTCACTTTTCAGCACTTCAGTTTGAAACGTATCTTGGGTAATGCTTACAACTGCGGACATTGAACACCTCCGCTCTTTGAGCGAATTTCAGTTATTCGAAAACTTCGAACAATCAAACTATAGCGTCTCCCGTGGCATAATGCAACTATGCGACCTATTCACCATCCCAACTGCCAAGACATCGCCCTCGAAGGGGTTTTGTACGCCCTCGGCGACCCCGTGCGCCTCGAAATTGTGCAGCGCCTTGCCAGCAATGACGAGCTGTGCTGCTCTGATTTAGATTTGGGGGTGGCAAAATCAACCCTCTCCCACCACTTCAAAATTTTGCGCGAGGCCGGAGTGCTGCACTGCCGCAAACAGGGCACTCAGCACATGAATTCTCTGCGCCGCGACGACCTAGAAGCGGCGTTTCCTGGCCTGCTCGACAGCATTCTGAAGGCGGCCCAGGCTCAGGGCCAGGTTGAGAACTAGCACACCAAGCCACTCCTACGTCCATCTGAAGCAGCTTAGTCATTGGAGGGCTGCGCTAGACCGTCTCTATCTTGGGCTCTCGGATCACATCGACAATCTTTTTGATAAAGCTGGCGGTGGGTACGGCCAGCACCAGCCCCAAAAATCCGGCAAATTTTGACCCGATCAGCAGCGCCAGGATAATCACCGCTGGGTTGAGCCCGGTAATGCCGCCCATTAGGCGCGGGGCCACCAAGTTGTCGTTAACTTGTCCCAGCAAAAACGCTACCCCCAACACTTTTAGGGCCAGCCATACATCTTGGAAGGCTAGCAGGGTACTGATCCCTAGTACCGCGACCGTGCCGCCAAAGGGAACGATGCTGACCAAACCAATCACTAGGCCAAACAGCAGACCAAAGGGCACGTTTAGTAGAATAAGCGCCGTTGACTGGGCCACAGCTAGGATCAGCGCCAGGGTAGCCTGCCCCGAAAAATAACCTTGAAAGCTAGGCCTTAGAGCGTTACGAATTTGCGCTTGCAGAGGGACGGGAAACCAGCTGAGCAGACCTTCCCAAAGCGAGTCACCGTTGATGACCAGCAGAATGGCCAGGACAGCGGTAATCAGCAAGTTTAGGGCACTGTCGAGGGTGCTGAGGGTAACGCTAATGGCCTGGGTGGTAGTCGCTTGCAGTGCGTTGGTCAGCTGATTGGCCGCCTGCACCGTTAGCTGGTCGAGGTTGACGGGGAGGGTTTGAAAGATGGCCCGGTCTTCTAACAGTAGCAGCTGCGTTTTAGCCTGGTCAATCCAGCCGGGCAGCCGTAGGGCAAACTCGTTGAGCTGCTGCCACACCTGTGGCCCCAGAAAGACGACCAGGATGGTAGTAATTAAAACGGCCAGCAGCACCACCAGGGCCACCGCCAAACCTCTGGCCAGCCCTCGTTTTTCTAGCCAGTCGATGGGGTAGTCGAGCAGAAAGGCGATCAGGCTAGCGGTGATGACAATGCTGGGAATGGGATGCAACACTCCCCCCAGTTTGTAGAGCAGCCAGCCATTGAGACAGATTATGGGGAAGGCTAGGCCTGCGATCGCCCATTTGGGCAGCTGAGACAAAGAGACCATGGGTTACCGTTCTAAGGCCGAAATATCGAGCTCGGCTAGGGACGTGAAAAACGCCTGCAGGCGCTGCGCTATTTTAGCTACTCCTTCCGGCACGTTCGACTCAATATTCAGCGGCAGCACCGGATCGTGTAGCGACATGCGCATCATGAACCAGCCGTTCTCTGCAGGCGACTGGCAAGCTACCCGCACTCCCTCGTAGGTGTTGGGCACCACCGCCCAATCGGCCTGGGTAGCGACAAAGGCTTGCAATTGGTTCATCACCTCAGCGGCGTAGGCCTGGGCGTTGGGGGCCAAAATCTTGAGCCGATACTCTTGGCTGTCGTGGGGGTCTTGCAGCGTGGCGATCAGGTCGGTGAGGCGCCTGCCGGCCAGGCGGGCTGTGGCCAGTTCGACCAGCAGTTTGCTGACCAGGTAAGCGCCATCGTCTAGGAAGTAGTTTTCTTTCATTGCCCCGTGGCCCGAGGCCTCGATCGCAAGCCAGCTGGGCTGACCGATCGCATTGAGCCGGATGGCCTCATTGATCACATTCTTGTAGCCCCGCTTAAAGCGATGGTGAGTGCCCCCCAGATCGCCCTCAATAAATTGGGTGAGCCCGTCGGAGGTGGTGGAGTCGGTGACGATGGTGGTGCCGGGGTGCTCTTGCAGCACGATCGCCGCAATCAGCGCAATTAGGCGGTTACGGTTGAGTTCGCGCCCGTCACTGTCAACCGCTGCGCCGCGATCGACATCGGTATCGAAGATCAGGCCAAAGTCAGCCCCCTGAGTGACTACAGCTTGGCAAATTGAGGCGATCGCCGCCGCATCCTCAGGATTGGGCACGTGGTTTGGAAAGGTGCCATCGGGGTCGAGGAATTGGCTACCGGTGGTGTCGGCGCCCAAAGGTTCGAGCACCTGGCTGGCGAAAAAGCCGCCCGCCCCATTGCCTGCATCGACAATGATTTTGAGTCCTTGCAGCGGTTGATCAAAGTTGTCCGGATGGTTCACCGATTGGCGAATCTGCTGCACCAGGCCCGCTGCGTAGGCACCGATTAAGTCGCGGCTTTCTAGCGAGCCAAGGGCCGTTGCAGTCGGGAAATTGCCCTGCTCAGCTAACTCTAAAATGCGCGAAATATCTTTTTTGCCGAGGCCGCCCTGGCGGGTGAAAAACTTTAGGCCGTTGCGGTTGAAGGGCAAATGGCTGGCGGTCATCATGATCGCGCCGTGGCAGCTAAACTCGGGCAGCACCGTGGCCATAAACATGGCCGGAGTCGAGGCCATGGCTACATCCAGTACCCGACAGCCCAGGGAGGCCATGCCATCGATTACCGCCTGCATCAGCACCGGCCCAGAAAGGCGGCTGTCGCGACCAACGGCGATCGCTAATTCTGCCACTGGAATGCTCAACTCGGCAGAGAGCCAAGTGGCAAAGGCCTTGCCCAAGATGGTGACCACCTCTGGAGTGAGGTTCACGGCTTGACCGGCCACCCCCTCTAGCGCCACGCCGCGGATGTCGGAGCCGTTTTGCAGCATGGCCCAGTTGATGGATGTGGTGGATGGGGGCATTGGGGGCGATCGCTCCTGCTGTCGTCCCCTTCACCATAGAAGCAGCTCCCAGTTTCTGCCGATTTCTTCAGCTTTTTTGCACCTGAGATCGCTAAATCCTAGCCCATTAAAGCCGCTTCCCCTCAGGAACCCTAAACTTAAAACAAGCCCATCGGTAACTGCTATGGTCGCCTACTCCCAACCTTGGACTACCCGCGATCTAGCCGCCATGCCCGACGACGGCGGCTGGAAGCGCTACGAAATCATTGACGGAGAACTCTACGTGACCCGTGCCCCCCACATTCGCCACCAGGGTGCAGCCGGAAAACTGCACGTACGTTTAGAAAACTGGTCTGAGCAGACAGGATTGGGCTCTGCATTTCAGGCTCCAGGGGTCGTTTTTACCCCTACAGACGCCGTTATTCCTGATGTGGTGTGGATTAGCCAAGCGCGCTTAGCCGATGGGGTAGACGATGCAGGGCATCTCATTGTGGCTCCAGAGCTGATGGTTGAGGTGCTGTCCCCTGGCGACATCAACGAGCAGCGCGACCGGGAAGTCAAGCTCAAACTATATTCCCGCTACGGGGTGCAGGAATATTGGATTGTGAATTGGCAACTCAAAACCCTGGAAATCTATCGTCGCGCTGAAGCCCAGCTCCAACTGGTCGGTACGCTCTTGGTTGACGACACACTTTCGTCTCCGCTATTGCCAGGCTTTAATACTTCCATGGCTGAGATTTTCCGCTAACCCAGTAAGGCCTCAGTAAATCGAAAGTAAACCCTCGCAATGGGATTTAGCCCACCCTGTGGGAAGCTACACCCTCGATCCCTCGGATAAGCTGGGGTACTGTGTACACATAAGTCCTGCAACCCTTGTTGCCAGAGCTTTTCCCTCATCCCCCAACCCCTTCTCCCAAAGCGGGAAAAGGGGAGCTGGAAAGCCTGGGCTGGCCTCCCCCTCTCCCATTTTTGGGAGAGGGGGACTGAGGGGGTGAGGGCCGAGATGGGTATACACGGTAGGCCGAGCTGGAAGAGAGACCTTGAACAGAAATTGTATGTTTTAGGAGTCTATTGAACGATTTTGGGTGACAGCATGGTTCAACTTGGTACCTGTGACGGTCATCAGAGCTCGAACCAAGCGTTCTGGCTCCAGCGGTTTGGCGACATGGTTGGCAAAACCACTCCTGATCGATCGCTGGCAATCTTCTTCTCTGGCATAAGCGGTAAGGCAGATCGCTGGAATCTGTCCCCCTTTTGTAGCCGGTAAGGCTCGCACCTGCTGAATCAGAGCATAGCCATCCACATCAGGCATTGCAATATCACTGACTAGCACATCGGGTTGAAACGATTCCAAATTGACTAGCACTTCTGATGCGGAGGCAACCGCCAGAACTTCTGCTCCATATTCAGTCAGTAATACCGTCAATAGCTCACGGGCATCGGGTTCATCATCGACGGCCAGCACTCGAATCCCGGCAAGATTGAGTTCCTGTTGTGGCCTCCCATCTGCCGGTTGAATTGCCGGGGTAACATTCAGGAGGGGCAATCTAACGGTAAAGGTAGCTCCAAACCCTTCACCGGGGCTTTCGGCTGTGATTGTGCCATTGTGAGCCTCAACCAGCTGACGAACAATAGCTAACCCTAGACCTAACCCGCCGTATTGGCGCGTAATCGAGGCGTCCTCTTGCCGGAAGGTCTCAAAAATATGGGGAAGAAACTCTGGGTTGATCCCTTTGCCGGTGTCTTTTACAGTAATTTCTGCTTGGTGGCCAACCCTTTCCATGTAGATGTCAACCTGTCCACCTTTGGGAGTAAATTTGATAGCGTTAGACAACAGGTTCCAGACAATTTGCTGCAAGCGCGCAGCGTCACCAGACACTTGCCCAATATTGGGCAACATTGAATGTAGCGAAATTGATTTAGCAGCAGCGTTTGAGCTAACTGTTTCGATTGCCGATTTAATGACAAACGATAAATTGACAGAATCGACATTTAAGCTGAGTTTGCCGCGCAGGATTTTGGCAATATCCAGCAGGTCGTCAATCAACTCCGTCTGCAATTTGGCATTGCGTTCGATCGTCGCCAGCGCTTCAGCCGTTTTAGCGTCGTCAAGCTTCCGCATTTGCAACAGCTTTGCCCAACCCAGGATGGGATTCAGCGGCGATCGCAACTCGTGGGAAAGCACGGCCAGAAACTCATCTTTAATTCGGTTGGCGCGTTCAGCCGCTTCCCGCGCGGCTTGCTCTTGCTGAAAGAGCTGTTCGCGGGCGGCTTCGGCTCGCTTGCGATCTGTAATATCGGTCAACGTACCTAGGTAGCCCGCAACCTCACCTGTTTCGCGCTGTAGGGCGGTCGCCGTTCCTTGAATCCAGGTTACTTTGCCTTGCGGGGTTTGAAAGCGGTATTCAGCCACAAACACCTGTGCATTTTGAGCCGCTTGATACCATACGTCTGCAACCCGCTCTCGATCGTCAGGGTGGAGCGCAGACACCCATCCCGTACCTTGAGCGGTTTCGGGTGACATGCCTGCTATCTCACACCAGCGTTCGTTGACATAAAGGCAGTTGCCGTCTGGATCGGTCATAAAGATGCCGACCGGGGCGTGCCTGGTGAGGGTGCGGAATCGAGTTTCACTCTCGCGTCGCGCTTCCTCCGCCTGTTTGCGAGCGGTGATATCCATCACCGTGCCAATGAACCGCAGCGGCTTCCCGTCCGCCTCAAAATAGGTTTGCCCTTTGGCGGCAATCCAGCGCTCAATCCCATCCTGAATGCCGATGGTTCGATATTCTGTGTCATAGCTGCCGCCGCTGGCCGGGTTGAAGGACCACTGCACGACCTGTTCTAAGCGTTCACGATCGTCGGGATGCAGTCCCTCAAAAAAGACCTCTACACTGCTCTCTGCCTCGGGCGGCAACCCAAACATCGCTTTGCAACCCGCATCCCAGGTAAGTTGGTTGGTGATCAGATTCCAGTCCCAGGTGCCTAGCTGGGCAGACTCGAGCGCCATGCGAAGGCGGTCTTCACTCTGGCGCAGAGCGACTTCGGCCTGCTTGCGCTCGGTCATATCGCTATGAACACCGACCCATTCTCGAATTGCGCCATTCTCCTCAAACACAGGCACGGCTCGCACAGTCATGTGACGATACACGCCATCGTGTCGGCGCAGGCGATGCTCAGATTCATAAAGGCTACGGTTCTCTAAGGCAATTGACCAGGCTTGAGTGGTGGCTGCACGATCGTCGGGATGCACGGCGTTGAGCCAGCCCCAGCCTTTCAGTTCGTCGTAGGTTTGCCCGGTAAAGGTGCTCCAAGCGGGTTGCGGGGTGAGAAACTCGCCCCGATCGCCTTGCTCATTCCAGATGATTTGAGCGGTGGCTTCGATCAGCGATCGGTAACGCTCTTCACTGGCTTGTAAAGCGGCTTCTGTTTGTTTCCGTTGACTAACATCCTCAAACAAAATAGCAACTTTTCGGCTTTCAGGTTGCCCAATGCGGAAGGCAGACACATCAAACCACCGACCCAATGCTTCCGAATAGTTTTCATAACGAACCGGTTCACCCGTCAGGGCAACCTTGCCATAGAGGTCGATCCAGTACTGTTCCAGTTCTGGGTGCAACTCGCGGGCTGTCTTGCCCTGAGCATCTTTCAAACCTGAGTGCTTTTCGAAAACTGAGTTAATTTCTAACAACCGATAATCGATGGGCTGTTTGTCTGCGTCAAACAGCACTTCAGCCATGCAGAAGCCTTGATTCATGTTCTCAAACAGGGCGCGGTAGCGCTCCTCCGAGAGCCGCAGTGCTTCCTCGGCTTGTTTGCGCTCTTCTTCGACGCGCACGCGATCGCTAATGTCGATCACAGAGCCGATATAGCCCTTAAACTCCCCGTCCCCACCAAACCAGGGACTGGCTGCGTCGATCGCCCAGCAATATTCCCCATCGTTGCGCCGCAAGCGATACTCCAACCGGAAGGCGGCGTGACGTTCGGTTGCCTCTAAGAAGATGGTCTTGGCAGATTCGCTGTCATCGGGATGCACAGCATCGAGCCAACCTAGCCCCAAACCGGTTTGCTCCGTTTGTCCGGTGAAGTCATACCAGCCCCGGTTGAGATAGGTACAGTAGCCCGTGGAGTCTGTCACCCAAATCATCACTGGCGCATTGTCTGCCATATGACGAAAGCGTTCTTCGCTTTGACGCAAGACTGCTTCTGCCTCAACTCGTTCCGTAATCTCTTCGCAAACGGTGCTGATGCCAACCACCTCGCCGCTCACCTTTAAGGGCAGAAAATGTTCTAGCCAGGTGCGCTGTACGCCAGGTTGCGCTGGGGTTTCACCCTGAATTTTGACATTGAGCAGCGGTTCTCCCGTTTCCAGCATCGGGTGTAGCAGTTGCTCGATCGTGTCCCCCAGATCGGGGAACAGTTCCCGTACCGTATGCCCAATATGGGCGTCAATCGGTAGTCCGTTGATGTCTGCTAGCTGTTGATTGATCCGCACAAAGCGGAGGTCTGTATCTAGAACATTCAGGCCAATGGGGGCAGACTGATAAATCGCTTCGATTTCCGCCAGCTGTCGCTGCAACAACGCCTTGCTGCGCTTGATGTCATCAATGTTTGTGATGGTGCCAATCCAGCTGGCAATTTGGTTTTGACCATCACGAGTCGGCATGGCTCTACAGATAAACCACTGATATACCCCATCCCAACGGCGAAAGCGGCATTCCGTCTCAAATGGCTCTCCATTGGCGATTGCCTCCTGCCACTGCGCTAAGGCGCGATCGCGATCGTTGGGGTGAACAGCATTGGCCGTCGGAATGCCGATCGACTCGGCTTCACTCAACCCCGTGTATTCATACCAGCGCTGATTCCGATAGGTGACAATTCCAGCAGCATCGGCAGTCCAGATCATTTGCGGCAGGGCTTCCGCTAGCTCCCGGTAGCGCTGCTGGCTGGCTTTGAGTTCAGCAGCATCCCGGCTGCGATCTGTAATGTCTAAAAAGGCTCCGACAACCCCTCTAATTTGGTTCTGCTCGTCTCGCAGGGGCGTGGCATAGGAAAGCAGCTGGTGTACCTTGCCATTGGGCAGCAGAATGTCAAACTCTGCGTCTCGCACCTCTACCCCTAGCCGGGCCGCCACCTGCATCGGTAGCTCAGCAGCAGGAATTTCCTGACCGTTTTGAAGCACCCGATAGGAAGGTTGCTCACTGGCGGGTGCGCTCTTGGAGATATTGCTGTCAGGGCTAACGCCGAGCAGCTGCCGCAGGTAGGCGTTGTTGTGCATCTGGGCGCAGGTGGGGTCGGTGGCGATCGCAATTCCCATCGGCATGATGTCTAACAGGCTTTGTAGTTCAGCAACCCGGTTGGTCAGATCTTGGTTGAGCTGTTGAACCGCTGTCTCTTGCCGTTGCAGATTGGCCACAGTCTGGCTCAACTGCAGCTCTAGCTGCCTATGCTCCGTCACATCCCGCCAGGAGGCAACAAAGCCATCCTTCAATTTGGCGGCGCGAATATCAAACGCTCGAACCAGCTGCTGTTTATTGTCATCGCCATAGCTATCCCCGTAAACGAGGGAGTCTTTAATCAACGGTTCAGCCGTCTCGACGACCTGGCAATACTCCTCAAACAACCCCGATTCACGATGGGCGGGCAGCACCTCGCATAACCCTCGACCAAGCTGCATTTCTTTGGTCATCCGGTTGTTTTCACAGGCCGCCTGGTTAAGATAGTCGATGCGAAAGTCTACGATCTGCCCCGACTCGTCTCGCTGGGCTGAAAAGATGCCAAAGCAGTCCAGCATGTTTTCCACCGATGTTTGAAACTGCTCCTGGCTGCGCTGTAGTTCCTGGCGTAGCTCAGCGTTTTCGATCGCGTCTCGCATGGCCAGGCGCAAATCCTCGGGCGTCATGCGGTCTTGCACCAAGTAGTCTGCAGCCCCCTGTTTGAATGCCCGCACGGCTAGCTCTGCATCATCGCGGTCAACTACGATGATGGGGGGGCAGCGATCGCCCATTTGCTCCTGCAAGAGCCGCAGCACCGTGACGCTACTGGACTGAGGACGGTGAAGGCCTAGTAGAATGCCATCAACCGCCTGCGATGCCGACAGCATCCACGCGGAGGGCTGATACGGCTCCGACAAGATGCTGTACTCAACACTCCTATCCTGCTGTAATTGCTGCCTGTAGCCTTGGTCCCCTTCCTCTGAGTCAGCAATGACAAGAAGTGTTCGGTGAATGGGCATGTAGAAACCTAACCTGCAAAGTAACGTGACGCGAAGCTACAGAGTTTGAAATATTTCGAATAGAAAAAAATATTCTAAATATCAAAGAGTATTATCAAGCGTAGCGATCCAGGGGAGAACCTGCTCAGACATTGTCACGGTAGTCGCCTCCCTAGTACCCCTCCAATGGAACCCTGAAGCGCGAGGGTTTTAAGATTATACTCATTGGGTTACAGGAATAGGTGAGTAACGCCTATAACGCTTCTGCTGTCGTCCTCTTCACCATAGAAGCAACCCCCAGTTTCTGCCGATTTCTTCAGCTTTTTTACACCTAAGCGCGCCAATACTGCTAAGCATTAATACTCCTATGGCTGAGATTTTTGCTAAGCCAGCACAGCCTCACTTTTTGTACAACTCGGGGCAAGACCAGATGCAGCAACTCTTTTAGCCCGGCAATTTTCGCCTTGAAAACCAGGCGTGAATAAACAGGGTTTGAAAGAACAGTACCGGAGTATCAAAGCCGCCTGCTGCAATGATTGCTTCAATTTCAGACGGAGTTAAAGCCGTGATATGCAGACGCCAGGCAGCGCGCACCTTCTCAATGTCTTCTTCACCCCAACCGGAGCCTCCGAGCATTCGCAGCCAAACTTCAAACAAGCTTTGATGAACCGGAGGCAACAAGCCTAGAACTAGATCAGAACTAACCAAAATTCCGTCTGGGCAAAGGCGTTGGGCTATTTGACTGAAGAAGTGGCTCCGCTCGTCCGCTTCTTTAAAGAATTGAGATACCAACAGACAAGTTGCCGCATCGAACGGGTCAGAAGCGGGCAGCGAGTCAAGATAGCCTTCGTGGAACGTGCAGCGCGAGGCAATGCCGTTTTCTTCGGCCTTTTGACGGCAGATGTCTAGCATCGCAGGCGCAGGTTCGACCGCCGTGAATTGACACTGCGGAAAGGCTTGTGCCAAAGCAATCAGCTCCGTTCCGGTTCCGACGCCGACACACAAAATCCGCGCCTCAGCCGGAAGCTCAGCGAAAATCAGGCGTATCAACGAAAAGAGTGCATCGCGTCCCGATACCCAAAGAGCGGTTTTCCCGTCGTAGGAAGCCGCAACCTTTTGGTCGAACAGAATGGGTGACTGTTGATCTTGCATGATGAAAGCGAAGAAGGCCGCAGTAGCTGAGACGCGTCACGCAAAGCAATGACAGTACAGTATCACTTTGCTTTCGCCTCCAAGGTTTCGAGGCGGCTTTTGAGTTCCTGATTGGATTTCTTCAGATCGTCCAGCTCCTGGCGTAGCTTTTCTACCGCTTTGTCTTTGCCGATCGCTTTCTGAACATCCTGCACCGCTTCCTGAGCGCGGCGGCGCACCCGGCCATCGGGGGTGTGATCGGCCAGGCTCTGCAAAATGCCCATCGCCCGCCCAGTCTCTATGCCGCTCAGGCCCGACACCGCCGATACCTGGGTGAGGAAGAACGGTTCGCCGGCAATAGTCTCCAGTCGATCCAAGATGCGCTCTACGTTGGGCTTACTCTGGCCTTTGGAGATCGCCCCCAGGGAACGAATGGCCGCCAGTCGCAGGGCTTGGGGAGTGCCGGGTTCGGTGTACTTGAGCAGCAGATCCAGCGCTTCTTCAGACGATTTAAACTGGCTGAGAGCTGCGATCGCCCCCGATCTCACCGTCTCATTCCATCCCTGGCGCTCTTTGAGAATGTTCTCTAGCAGCTTGAGGGTTTTCTTGTCTTTGGCTTTGCCCTCCAGATCAGCCGCACCCACCTTGCCGAGGGAGCGAATGGCGGCGGCTTCGACGTAGTAGCTGGGGTCGCCTTTCTCGGCGATGCTTTTGAGTGCCTTAAAGCTCTCGGCAGTTTTGATGTCACCAAGGGAGTCCACCACGGCGCGGCGCACGCGGGCTTCGGGGTCTTGCAGCCCTTTGAGCAGTTCACCAACGGCTTGATCGAGCTTCACCGAAGCCAGCTGTTCAGCCACTTCGACGCGGACGCCCCAGAAGGGTTCGTCGGTAAGGGCGGCGCTGAGGGCAGTGACGGCTTCGAGGCTGCCTTTTTTGGCCAGGGCGATCGCCGCCGCAATCCGCGATTGGGGGTCGGGGTCGTGTTTGAGCTGAGCCTTGAGTTCCGCTACCGGATACTCCAGCTCGACGGTCTTGAGGTAGTGGTTGCCGATGTCAAAACTAATGAAGTCGGGCTTTTTGTCGAGGGGGAAGAACAGCGCCTGCTCGCGCTCGTGGATGCGCACGGTGAATGGCTTGACCTCAACCTTGCCAGACTTCCCTTTGCCCACAAACCCAAAGCCAATCGGAATTTTCAGATCGAACAGACCGCTGGTGCTGCTGGTGTCACCGTCTTTGGCCTGGGTTTGGGTGACGGTGACTTTGGCCAGGTTGCTGTCGCCATCCCAGCTGTAGGCCACTTTGTAATCGGGGTGGCCACCGCGCAACACGTACTGATCAAACAGGGGCCGCAGGTTGCGGCCAGTGGCCCTATCGATCGCCCGCAGCAGGTCAATGGTTTCCACCGTCTGATGGGCATTGTTCTGCACAAAGGTGCGAATCGCTTTCCAGAACAGGGCATCGCCCAGCTCAGCGCGAATCATGTGGTAGACGCAGGCCCCTTTTTCGTAGATGTGGCGGTCATACAGCTCGATCGCCTCCCGATAGACGTGGGTGACCATGGGGCGGCGGTAGCGGCTCTTGTCTTCGCTCAGATAGCTGCGGGCCTCGCCCAGGCGGTAGTAGGCGGCATCGTCGGGGCCATACTCCTGCTCGGTCCACATCACTTCGGAGTAGGTGGCCATGCCCTCTTTCACCCAGGCGTGGCTCCAGTGGTTGATCACCAGCAAATCCCCAAACCACTGGTGGGCCAGCTCGTGGACGACCAGGGATTCGGAGTTGCGGTTGTCGATCGCGGCGCGTTCATCCAGCAGGCAGCGATCGGTGAGAATGGTCACCGAGGTATTTTCCATGCCGCCAAAGATGAAGTCGGCGGCGCACACCTGAGCGTATTTGGGGAAAGCGTATTTGTAGCCGTACTTTTCGCTGAGGAATTCCACCATGCGGGGGGTTTTGCCCATGGTGAGCTGGCCCTGGTCTTTGCGGCCCTTCTCGACGTAGTAGGTGACCGGAATCTCTTGCCACTGGTCTTGGATGACGTCGAACTCACCCACGGCCAGGGCCATCAGGTAGGTGGGGTGCACCTGCTGCTGGTGCCAGTGGTAGATCTTGTGGTCGCCGTCTTCCTTAGTTTCTATCAGCTCACCATTGGAAACCACCTGATAGGCAGCGGGCACCCGCACCTTGATCTCTGAGGTGGAGAGCATGCCCGGATAGTCGAAGCAGGGAAACCAGAAGCGGGAGTCTTCGTCTTCGCCCTGGGTCCACACCTGCACGGGTTTGTCGGGGTAGTGCTTGTCGGGGCCAATGAAGTAGATGCCGCGCTC
Source organism: Nodosilinea sp. FACHB-131 (assembly GCF_014695395.1). Taxonomy (GTDB): domain Bacteria; phylum Cyanobacteriota; class Cyanobacteriia; order Phormidesmidales; family Phormidesmidaceae; genus Nodosilinea. The sequence continues at coordinate 11,772 of NZ_JACJOF010000019.1, read as the reverse complement.
GGGCTGCACCAGGCGGTAGGCGATCGCCACCGTAAAGCTCTCCCCGGCGATCGTGGGTTTCTTGAGCCGCACGATTAACTGTTCGCCGTCGTAGTCAAAGTCTTGCTTAGCGCTGCCCACCTTCACCGATTCGATCTGCTGGTTCACCGCATCTAGCGTCAGGCTATCGACGCCGTCGCGCACGGGGTTGATGCGAATTTTGCAGGTGCCTTCGCAGACCTTTTGCTCCAGGTCGAGGCTGAGGTCGAGGGCAATGTGTTCGACCTGGCCAGGGCGATCGGGGTTGTAGTGGGGTTTGGCCCCCGGCATTTCAAACGATTTGTAGCCGTTATTGTCGGTCTGCAAGCTTTCGATTTGAAAAGCGCGGTGAGCGTTGGGCATAGGACCAGTAAACCTCTGTGTGACGTGATCGCTCCAAAGCCAGGGGCAACAGTAATATGGCGTACTGCCCCAGGCAAAACAGTCTAACCCTGACTGGCATAGAGCTATCGTACTCTGAATTACTCTAGACCGTAGTCAGAGTGACATTGCTTAAGTAAGCCTTGGCTAGCGACATATAGCGTTGGCCAATTCACTGAGGGCAGTCTTGACCGCTTGTAGTCAGGTTTGGAACCGCGAACTGGCTACAAGCCATCGCTCGTAGGCTCTTAACCGCCGTGGCGACGGCTACATAACGGTGCACCGGGTGTAGTCGGTAGAAAGGATGTCAGACATACCTCACGTTTTTTGCGATTTGTCCCTTAGCCAGGGTCAACCTGCTACAGTCATCAAGAACTGCGGACCCTGGTTTGGTGTGAGGGTGGGCGGTTTGTAACTGTTAGTCGACTCAAGCGCGCGATCGCCCCTACCGATGACAGAATTCTTCAATTTCAACCAGCAGTGGTATCCCGTTACTCCCGTCGCTGACCTCAGGCCCAACTATCCCACAGCCGTCACGATAGTGGGAGTGCCGGTCGTGATCTGGCAACCACGGCATTCCGGCACCTATCAGGCCTTTGTCGATCAGTGTCCCCATCGATTGGCCCCGCTCAGTGAAGGCCGAATCGACGAACAGAGTGGCCACCTGATGTGCAGCTATCACGGCTGGCAGTTTGATCGTCAGGGAGTGTGTCGATCGGTTCCCCAGGCCGAGGCCGATTTTCACCCCGACCAGCAGCCCCAGCTCTGTGCCACGGTGCTACCCACCCAGATCGTGAACGATTTGCTCTGGGTCTGGCCCGATGCCGAGAGTGCTGAGTTGGCGCAGCAAACTCCACTGCCTTTGTCGCCTCAAATCGATGCCAGCAAAGGGTTTGTGTGGGACTCCTACGTGCGCGACCTGGAATATGACTGGCAGACCCTAGTCGAAAACGTGGTTGACCCCACCCACGTGCCCTTTGCCCACCATGGCGTTCAGGGCAAGCGCTCCCAGGCAGCGCCGCTGCCGCTGCAAATCCTCACCTCGACGCCAGAACGAATTGAAGCTGAATCCACCGGCCGGTTCAGTAGCCACATTACCTTTGAGCCCCCCTGTCGGGTCGAATATGCGATTTCCTTTGGCGATCAGGGCAAGCAAGTGGGGTTGGTCACCTATTGCGTACCAACGGTTCCCGGCAAATGCCGGATTGTGGCTCAGTTTCCCCGCAATTTTGCGTTGACCCTACACCGGGTGATTCCCCGCTGGTGGAACCATACTCAAATCCGTAATGCCGTGCTGGATGGCGACATGGTGTTGCTGCTGCAGCAGGCGCAACGGTTGCAACAGCAGCTGCAAACCCAGGACTGGAAGACGGCCTACAAACTGCCCACTGCCGCCGATCGCGTTGTGATTGAGTTTCGCAAATGGTGCGATCGCTATCTGCCTGACCATCCCTTCAGGCAACCCCAAGCCCTGAATCTAGCTGCCTCATCCCTAGATCATCGCCAGCTGCTGGATCGTTACCATCAGCATACGCAGCACTGCCACAGCTGCCGTAATGCCTTAAAGACTATTCAACGCCTGCAATGGGGCCTGCTAATCTACTTTGTCGCTAGCTTGGCCCTGGTGGCCATATTGCCCGATACCTGGCGGCTTTGGCCTGGTCTGCCCCTGGTGAGTTTAGGCCTGTTGGGGCTAGGGGGTGCTGCCTGGCTGCGCTTTGCGCTAGAACCCAAGTTTTGGTTTGTTGACTACATCCATGCCGAACACCGCTAGCCGCACCTCGTCGGCTGGATTACACGTCTAAACAGTCTCCCTATTGCCGCTGGCTCAGGGGGTCAGTTCTGGAACCCATACAGTGCCTCTTTCGCTGGGCCCATCAGCCATTCGGTGCAGAAGGCGGCTCTGCCTAAAGTGGGATTTATGTCATGAACCGCCATCACCGCTGACAAAGTTTCCTACTATCAAAGAGCAAGACTTTAAATCGAAAACCTCGATTTAAGCAGCGCTATAGGTTGTGTTTTAGCCATAGCCCAACGCGCCATCGGGGTTGGTTTTAATGCGTTAGAGCGCTCCATCACAGTGCTCTGCGATCGCCCCTATTACAGTACTGTTTAGATCCTAAAATCATGCCTACCTTAAATTCTCAACAAGAAAAAACGCTGACAGCTTTCATCACCGCCCTGGGTCAGCAAGACGACGCATTGCCAGAGGGGCTGCAAAAACAAATTCACGCCATCGGTCAAAATCTAGAGGCTCGAATTTTGGAACTGCCAGCGATCGCGGCCAGTTTGCCAAACTTAAATCGGGCTTACCAAACGGCTCTGTCAGATACCCAAGGCAACACAAGCGCACCGGCTGCCACCTTTGCCTCTAGCACCAGTCAATCCGACAGCGACAAACAGTTCAATCGCGCCGTTGACGTTCTCACCGCTGACGACCCGGTGCAAGCGGCTAAGCGCCAGCGCACCCCGCTGGGGCAAATTGCCTCAAATCCGTTGAAGCGGCTCTTTGGCAGAGGTTAACTCTGTTTACACGCTGCCCCACAACCGCCCAGCCCCAGCGATAGACTCAACCTATTGATGGGTAATAATTATGGCTCACCTCACCGCCCGCCGACCCCAAAACGTAGACGGCGATATCTACGTCGATAGCTCCTGCATCGACTGTGACACCTGCCGCTGGATGGCTCCCGACATCTTTGGCCGCGACGATGAGCAATCGGCGGTGTTCCACCAGCCCAAAACAGAGGCCGAGCGGCTGGCCGCGCTGCAGGCGGTGCTGGCCTGCCCCACGGCCTCCATCGGCACCGTGGAGCCGCCCAAAGATATGAAAGCGGCCCAGGCAAGTTTCCCGATTCTCGTCACTGAGAACGTTTATCACTGCGGCTACCACTCCGAAAAATCCTACGGGGCGGCTAGCTACCTGATTCGGCGACCTGAGGGCAACGTGCTGGTCGACTCGCCCCGCTTTGCCGCTCCTTTGGTCAAGCAGCTCGAAGCCCTAGGCGGCGTGCGCTATCTCTACCTCACCCACCAGGATGATGTGGCCGATCACCAGCAGTTTCATGAGCGGTTTGGCTGCGATCGCATCCTCCACGCCGATGACATCGGCCGTGGCACCGCCTCGGTCGAAATTCAGCTCAAAGGCACCGACTCGGTCGAGCTAGCGCCCGACCTCACCATCATTCCCGTGCCGGGGCACACCAAGGGGCATACGGTGCTGCTGTACGACAACCGGGTTCTGTTTACGGGCGATCACCTGGCTTGGTCGGTGCGGCTGCATCAGCTTCACGCCTTTCGCTCCGTCTGCTGGTACTCCTGGCCTGAGCAAACCAAGTCGATGGAAAGACTAGCCGCCTACGATTTTGAGTGGGTGCTGCCCGGCCACGGTCGCCGCCATCACGCCGACAAGGCCACTATGCGCCAGCACATGCAGAAATGCCTCGACTGGATGAAGGCGCAGTAGATTGCAAAGTCCTTGCTAGCCCTCTCCCCCAGCCCCTCTCCCAGGGAGGAGAGGGGAGCCGGAACACTTTTCAAAGTCCCTCTCCCAGCTTGGGGGAGGGATTTAGGGTGGGGGCCAGATCTCGTCAGAAAAGCTTGTTTTCGATCTACTGAGTCTCTACAGATCGAAGACGTAGCGCACTGCTCCGGATTCTGGATCGTTGGTGACATCGGCATAGCCGCTGTGCAGAGCGGTCTGAATTAGGGCCTCTACTCGCTCTGTACTCAGTCCGGTGTGCAGTGCCACCTGTGCTTTGGAGAGCTTGCCCCCGTTAGCGTGGGCGGCCTTTAGCAGCAGCAGCATTGGGTCTTCTTTGGGTTGTGCGATCGCCTGGGCCGTGACCAAAGTTCGCTCTATCGGTACCGGCATCGCCAGGCCATCTTCGCCCCACTCGGCCAGGTACTTTCGCCGCAGTTGGTCGTTGCGGGTTTTGACCATACCGGGCACCAGCACCAGATCGATGAGTTGGCCAAAGCCAAACAAGCCAAAGGTACACAGGTAGACAATTCCCAAGACAATCTGCCCGGCATAAAACCGATGTAACCCGCAGATACCCAAGAGACCTAGCGTCCAGAGCATGTAGGCTGTTTCAGTTTTTGCTCGTGCCATGGTGTGTCTCTGAAAAGACCAATTGTGGGGGCAGCAAACCTGAGATTGGCTCGCAGCAGTTACCTAGAGCCCATTATAGACAGTCGATTTTTGGGATTGCTGCCCCTGTAACCGTCCCGTAATACCGTGATTGAGTTGTAGGGTAACCCTTTTTACTGGCCAGCTCGAAAGATGGTCTCAGCTGATAGCGATAGGTCTGGGAATAGCTCAGAGCGAATGGGCTCATTGCCGCAAAACTGGCTGACCTGGTACTCATCCTCAACCAGGCGATAGATCGATAGGGTAGGCCGCTTGGGGTTGCCGATGTAGCGGCGTCCGCCTAAGCCCAGGTAATCAACGATCCAATATTCGGCAATGCCTAGGTTTTCGTAATCCACTAGCTTTTTGCCGTAGTCATCGCGCCAGTTGGTGCTCACGACTTCTACGACCAGCGGCACTGAAGCCCCTAGTGTGACAGTTGAAGCCTTTTTCCAAAGGGGCTCATGGGGTAGGGCGTCGCGGTTGAGCAGCAAGACATCAGGCAGGTAGGCGGTATCTTCACCGGGCAGTTTGACTAGCGCCTGCTTGGGCAGCATAAAGGGCTGTTGCAGCCGATGCACTTCCAGAACGAGCACCGAGTTCAAAAAGGAAATGATTTCTTCGTGGTCGCCAGTGGGTTGCATCTCAATCGGGGTGCCGTGGTGAAGTTCGTACCGGCGGTTGTCGGGTTTCCAGTCAATGAACTCGGCGAAGGTCATTAACTGAGCATCGGGGAGAGGAACAGTGACCATAGGGATATGGCTTATGCAGGAAGCGCAGATCCTAGCTTAACTCCATCGCTATGTTTAGTTTCCGTTCACCTACTTCAGAGCTGCGATCGCTGCCTCAATCGCCTCTAGCCCACAACCCATATCGCTTTTGGCCCATTTCAGCAGGGAAGTATCGTAGGGTGGGCACTGCCCACCTTCCCACCCCGCCATCACTAACCCACCGGGAACACTACCTTAGAGCCTTTTCCCTTACCCAAATGCCCGATTATCGACGCGCCTCCACACCCGGCGGGGCAATCTTTCTCACTCTGGTCACCTTCAACCGCAGACCAATCTTTGCAGAAGCCGATAACGTAAAACGCCTGCGCCAGGCTACAGCCGCTGTTAAAGCTGAAATGCCCTTCGACATTACAGCCGCTGTTGTGCTTCCCGACCACATTCATTTTGTGTGGACCTTGCCCCAGGGCGATGATGATTACTCAAAGCGAGTCGGACAGCTAAAGGTGTTGTTTACGCGATCGCTCAAGGGAAGTTGTGCGCTACCGCAGGATGTTTGTATTTCTCGTCAACGGCAACGGGAAAGCAATGTATGGCAACGACGATTTTGGGAGCACACCACTCGCGATGAGGCTGATTGGGTGGGGCACATCAATTATTTGCATTACAACCCGGTGAAGCATGGGTTGGTAGAGTGCCCCCATCAGTGGGAGTTTTCGAGTTTTCGGCGATTTGTCAGGGAGGGGTTTTATGGAGAGGATTGGGGATGCTAGTGCGGAGGAAAAGACATCGCGTTTAAGTTTGAGGGGGAGGGGTTGGTGGTGAGTAGATAGTTGGGTAGTGGGCAATGCCTACCCTACAAGCTGGCTATAATGAGGGTTTTCAGAGTGCGTGCTGGATAAGCCAAAGCACTATCACAAACAGATGTTGACCGGAGATCACCTCAAAATGAAGTACTACGAATTGACAAAGTACCCCAAGATATTCAGTGACTCATATTGGGGAAATCATGAAGTTAAAGATGATACAAAAATAGAAAATATCATCTTATGTAGAAATGCTTTTGTTGAATTTTTTAGAATTTCCGAATATATAGATAACGAAAGACCCTCCAAGCTATTGCCCATTTTTGATCATTGCGAACTGTATGGAGCTGACTTCGGCTGCATATACATTGTGTCGCCATACAGTGGAAGTTATGACAATGATCCTGGCTCTTATGGTTTTATCAAAGGAGCAAAACTATACGGTGAGTACGCTGAAACATATCTGAAGTCATTCAATCACAAAAAAGATTTTGATGCATGGATAAAGAAGATAGAAACCACATCTTAGCAAGTTGTAGTACTTGTAAGGTGAGCATTGCCCACCTTACAAGTTTCAGGCTAGCAAGAGCTTCGAATAGGGATTAGAATGATAATTAGAGAAATCACAAGGATGAATTGGAAGAGTACATTTTGTCACTGCTGAAATTGGGCGCAAATGGACAATCAAGCTATCAGGACGCATCTTTTGTTCATTTCCTTTAGACTTCATAATCATTAGTACAAAATGGATCTTCTCAAGATACTTCGCTCTAAAATTGATATTCTTGAGGAAGGAGAACATATTCCTGGCCTAAGCGCTGTACTCCTTCATATTGAGACAGCATCTCGCCATCTCTTAAGAGGGCAGGAAAATGACGACTCAACAGCTTTTACGGATGCAATTTACCGTACCAATCAAGCATTCGAAGGAAGTTTAAAGGAAGCCTATAGAGTTTTTGCCGAGAAAAGTCCTGACAGAAAAAATACTTTTGAGATCGAAAGCTATTTTGAGAGAAACAATATTTTTAGACAAAGAGTATTAACTCAATTTACAAACTATCGTACAGAGTGGAGGAATCCTTCAATCCATGATTATAAACTTGACTTTGATGAGAGCGAAGCTTTTTTGGCAATTGTATCAGTTACAGCTTTCGCTTGTCTTATGCTTGATCAAATTTGTGAGAGAGTAGCCTATTCCCAAACAAAAATCGAATCTCAACCAAAGAAGAAAGAAATCAGGAGCCAGGTAGACAATTTTGTTAGTGGAGATTTCTTTCAGAGGATCATTGAAATTTTCAAGGAATTTTCGCGGCAACAGCTTTCTTTTAACCCAGAAGAGATAAAGCTAAGTGAGAGTTATGTCGCAGGACAAATAATGGGATTTTTTGCATCAGTTTTCCCAGAAATAGAAATTGAATATGATTATAAGATTGGAGATATTCGTGTTGATTTCAGGATTTCAGACGGCAGTAGCCAAATTCTTGTTGAAATTAAAAGATTCAACAAATATTCGGTCATTGATGTAAGTCAATTAGCAAAATATCAGTCACTAACAAATATCAAGCTTGGTATTTTATTTCAATTTTCTGATACCGGAGGTGAATTAAGGGCTGAAGAGATGAGTGATCCTCTTCTTAATAGTAAGATTTTCGTTTTGACACCCCTGCCACCTCAGCCTATTGCAGATTGAGTGAAGCTAGTAGGGTGGGCACTGCCCACCTCCCTACCCAGCTATCACCAACCCATCGGAAACACTACCTTAGAGTTTCTTCCCCTATCCCCAAATGCCCGATTATCGACGCGCCTACACTCCCGGCGGGGCAATCTTTATCACCCTGGTCACCTTCAACCGCAGACCCATCTTTGCAGAACCCGACAATGTAAAACGCCTGCACTAGGGTGCAACTGCTATTAAAGCTGAAATGCCCTTGAGTTTGAGGTGGAGGGGTTAGTGGTGGGTGAATTGATGGGGTGGTGGGCAGTGCCCACCCTACTTGATGCCAAATAGGGCAACTGCTGGGGCGATCGCCCCACTGCTCATATCTTCTAGCTTTGCGTTGGCGTTTGCGAAGCGTTCCGAAGGAAAGCCTCCCGGAGCAGGAATCGCCGCCGTGCTAGTCATCCAGTTGTGGGCCAAGCCGATCTAAACCAAAAAATTGAGGAAATCAAGTTTCAGTCAGGCGTTACTTGATTAGCAAGCCCCATTCATAAGTAACGCTATAACGAAATCAAGTTTCACTTAGGCGTTACTTAACTATGGCACTCCATAGATAAGTAACGCTATCAGAGAGTCAAGTTTTCTGCGAGCGTTACTTATCTATCGCCTATCGTAATCAAGTAACGCAGCTCGGCAATCAAGTTTTGTGCTCAGGTTATTCGATGCGCCCCCCGGTTTTGTCGATGCTCCAGGGTGCTAAACCCTCATCCCCTTTGCAGTAGTTGATTGAGTAAACGGAATACTCGATGCTTGGCGTGAGTCATCAAGCTCGCTGACCCCTAAACCTCTGCCGCTCGTTCCGTTACTTAAAAATACGCAGAATCCTTGTTTATTTGTGCTGAACAGAATCCGTATTGCTTAGGAGTTCACAAATTAAGCCTATTTGCCATAGTCGAAAGGTAAACCGTTAGGGGGTATTTGACCAATGGGCAGACCAAAAAGAAGTTCGAAAGCAGTAGAGCAGGCCCAGCGTCGCGCTGCCGCCCTACGTTCGCTTGGGGCCAATTTAGATTTGGGTAATGGCCTCACCCTAGCCGAGTATAACCAGTTGATTGAGGCTGTGCGAGCCGATATTGCCACCTACAACGAAGCTCTATCTCAGGTAGACAACGCCTCGAATAGCGTGCAGGCAGGCGAGAAAAAACTGCGAGACTTGTCTGAGCTGATGCTGATGGCCGTTGCCGCCAAGTATGGCAAAGATAGCTCTGAATACGAAATGGCTGGCGGCACCCGCAAGAGCGATCGCAAAAAGCCAAAGCCCCGGCAAGTTCAAGCCGCTTAGTTGATTTGGAATTCTTGAAAATCGCTGCAACTCAAACCCCTTTTGTCTCAACCACGTTGCGAAGACAGAAGGGGTTTAGCTTTGGAATAAGCCGTACGCTAATGGACGGTTGTGATACCGAATCCTATTTGGTATCACTCGGTTTGCGGAGACATTACACTACAATGCCCCTGTTATTGGGGTAGTTCTCTAGGCCTGCGATCGCCAAGGTCCCGTGTCATTCAAAAAGGGCGAAACCTCTGGAGTTGACCAGGCAAGAGGCAAACTACCGTCAACGCGGTAGCCCTGTTTTACATGGAAACGCAGCAGACGTTCAGCCCCTTCGTAGACCACGATTTCGGGGCCATCCCAAATCACTTCGGCAGTGCCGCTGAGGTAGAGCAAGTCGCCCCGGTCAAAATCGATGAAGACCAGCCCAGCGCGAGGGTTGAGTTCTAGATTGCCAAAGGTGTTGAAGTGCAAGTTGCCCGAAAAATCTGGAATCGTGAGCGTCTGCGAGTCGTCAATTCTCACAAAGCCCGGTTTGCCACCCCGGTGCGACACATCTACACCGCTGGCTGCTCCTGCCGACGCACTTTGATATGCGGTGGCAATAAAAAAGGTATCGGCAGCAGCGATCAGCGCCCTTTCCGCATCTCTCAGCATCGACAGGGCCTGTACGGGTTTAGCTGCCGCTGCATCAAAGGAGCGCAGATCAAACTGCCGCGCCTGAATGTATTGGGGACAGTTGCCAAAGCTCTGGCCCACCGCCACCGTAAATCCTTCCGGCTGAATGTCTGTTATGGTGCCGTTTAGGCGGTTGCGGCGGCGGGTGTGCAACTCAATGCCGAGCAACCCAATGTCAGCTCCCACCGTTAGGGTGCTGTGCAGTGGGTCGCCAAACAGAGGCTGAGCAGCAATGTGCAAAGTGTGGCGATCGGGGGAGGTGATAAACCCCGGTTCCCCGACCAAAATTGAGGCCCAGGGCTGGCCATCACTCGCCACCGTGCCCACCAAAATGTAGGATAGCTGAGCAAAAAACTCGCGGTGCTGGTCAGGCAAGTAGTCTCGAATAATCCGTCGCCCTTGTCTATCCATGCGTTCTTGCACCCCCAGCCGGGTCTGAATCGCCAGTTCTCCGGCGTGGAAAGGGGAGTCATCCTGAGGCCAGCCTAGATTTGCCATGGCGTTTTATACCCCAGCCATCGCGATGAAGCCGGGCAGCTGCTTGACGCGCTCAATCCAAGCGAGCAGGTTGGGGTAGGCATCGAGGTCAACTTTGCCGTCGCGGGCCAGAGCCACGTAGGGGAACACCGCTATATCGGCAATCGTGGGGCGCTCAAACTCTAACCACAAGCGGCTGCGGAGGTGCTTGTCGAGCTGGGTGAGAATGTGCTCGGCTTTTTGATGCGATCGCTCAATGTTGATATTGGTCACCTTAAACAGATGGTAAAGCCGCGCGTTCTCAGGCCCCTGACGCACTTCTCCAGCAGCAGTTGAGAGCCAGCGCACCACCTGAGCCAGGGGCAGCGCCTCGGTGGGCAACCAGGTGTCGCCGCCATACTGCCGCGCCAGGTAAACCAAAATCGCCTGAGCATCAGCCAAAGTAACCTCGCCATCCACCAGCACTGGCACTTGGCCAAAGGGGTTGAGGGCAAGAAATTCGGGAGCTTTGTGGGCACCCTGCATCAGGTCAACCCTGACCCATTCATAGTCGAGACCGAGCAGTTCTAGAAAGAGACGGACTTTGTAGCTGTTGCCAGAGACTTCGTGACCGTAGAGCTGAATCATAGTGGGTTCCTTAGGAAAGGGGCGCGGGGGAGATGAAAAGGCTGCAGGACTAATGCCCTCACGATTTTGCTGGTGAGCAGCAGGGCAACGTTAGCCCTGAACTACATACCGAACGTTCGGTACACAATCACTGTACTGATCGTTCGGTATACTGTCAATAGGTGAAAACTATTTTTTGGAGACGCGCGGTAATGGCTAAGCCAACTGCGGCTAAGCAGACCTATGTGCCGCCCCTACTTGACCTGTTTCGGCAGTACGGCTACGACGGGGTTAGTTTGTCAAAAATTTCCCAGGCAACGGGTTTGGGCAAGGCCAGTCTCTATCACCACTTTCCGGGCGGCAAAGATGACATGGTGACGACGGTGCTAGACACCCTCGACCAGTGGCTGCAAGCAACGGCGCTAGACGCCTTGGAAAGTGAAGGAGATGCGCTGGCCCGGTTGACGCGTATGGGCGATCGCATCTGTGAGGCCTACAGCCACGGCCAAAAGCCCTGCATACTCGCCTCGCTAATGCTGGGCTCCGCCAAGGCTGACTTTCAGCCCCAGGTGCAGGGCATGCTACAACGGTGGCTGGGGGCGATCGCCGCCGTTCTAACTCAAGCTGGTATGGCAGAATCCTTGGCCCAGGAACGTAGCGAAGAAGCTCTGATCGCCATTCAGGGCGCACTGATCATGGCACGGGCTATGAACGATGCCGCCATTTTCAAGCGCACCATGCAGCGCCTACCCCAGCAGCTCTGCCGCTAAACCCTGGTGAACTTCTCAACCGTTCCCTTAACTACTGCAAGTTCTGAAGCTGTTTCAAAGGTTCAACCAGAGGTGGTATAGCTATGGTCAAGGTGGTTAGGACATAGACTAAGTAGGGGAGTCTCACGGTGAGGAGTGCAATGGCCAAACCCTACAGCCTTGATTTGCGTCAGAAGGTCATCGACGCCA
>NZ_JACJOF010000018.1 GCF_014695395.1 Nodosilinea sp. FACHB-131 | reverse complement strand
AAGCAGGCAGTGGCAGCAAGCAGGGTGGGGATCATCAGCACGCCGAACCAGCCCACATACAGGCGGTTCTCGGTGCTGGTCACCCACTGGCAAAACTGCTCCCACAGGGAGGCGCTCTCGCGCCGCTGTAGAGTCGTAGTCATGATGTATTAGTCCAGGTAAATGTACTAAGTATGTTGCTGGAGCTATTGCTTCAGCTGTCGTTACATTAGCACACACTCCTAAATAAAAGCGAGCAAAAAATAACTGGATATGCCCTTGGAGAGACAAGGGAGTTGCAATCCCGTACGGTTGGTGGTGCAATAGAATCTGCATTGCCCTACACTCAGCTAGGACAACTTTGGGGGCGTGGCGGAATGGTAGACGCTACGGACTTAGAAAACTGAGCCTTAGCGGAGAAATCTGCTAAGTGGAAGCTCTCAAACTCAGGGAAACCTAACTTTAGCTTTGGGTAACGGCTCCAGCCTTGTTCCAACGCTAGACACGGCAATCCTGAGCCAAGCCGGCAGACTAAACCTGCCGGAAGGTGCAGAGGCCCGACGGGAGCTACCCTAACGTTTAGTCGAGGGTAAAGGGAGGGTCCAATTCTCAAAACCTGGTGCGGGTTCCCCACCCCAGGCAGCAGCGAAAGCTGCGGGAGAATGAAAATCCGTTGACCCTAAACGGTCGTGAGGGTTCGAGCCCCTCCGCCCCCATACCATTTTTAGTGGCGAAGAAAGGCTTGGTTCAAAAGCGCCAGTACGTTCGGCAGTTGGACCCTGATCCAGCGGGTCACAATGCTTGTAATATTCTTCTAAGCTTCCCTGTAGAATTCCGCTCCACTATCACTAAGCCGAGTAGCTGTCCTAAGAAGTTATGGCGTTACTGGCCCAGCATAGGTTGAAGACTTCAAATTGTTTGCTGGCTCTCCGTTTAAAAGTTAACGGAATATGTTTTGGTTACAACTAGGCACAATAGCTGATTAGGCTAAAGACAGTATTGTGCTGTGTTACTTTACACAAATGATCTGTGGGTGTTACTTAAGAGCCCTAGGCACCTTAAGAGCTACGCGAATGGCTGTGTTCTCCTGTAGAGAGCTAGCTGACGTCGGAGGTACGACACCAAGACATGCATCTACCATCGGGTTCATTGGGTCTGGAATTTACCGGGTTTGGATTGTTTAAGCATTTAGTCTGTAGCTAGACCTATCAAAGGGCAGGTCTAGCCAGCATTGTGACTATTAAAGTCTAGAGAGTCTAGCGGTAGCACTCTAGCAAACGCTGTTTGCTGTTCCGCAAACAGATTACTCGGATCGCTTGCCAAACTACCTCCGGTAATCATGGGTCAAATCTACCAACCAATGTCTCGGGAAGCCGTGGTTAGATATCCCTCAATGGAGTCAAACGAGTATGGGGCTCGACCTGGGTTATCGCTGGCTCAGGCTCAGCAGGTTATCTACAATTTTCTGCTAGAAATCGTAAAGATTTGGCATCCTCAAGACGTTTTAGAGGAGTTTCGTCATCTTTTCGTCCATCACACTGATTCGGTTAGCTCTCAAACGCTGCCAGCGCTGCACGTCATACTGTTCGCTAACAACGAACTAGAGTTTCGTAACACCATCAAGCGCTGCTGTTATATTCTCGTCAACAACTGGGAAGTTGCTCGTCAATTCGATGCGATTCAGGATTTAGTTGACTTGTTCTCTGATCCACTGATCCAGCGTCGCACTCTATCGCCGACCCTTAAGCGGCTGCGCCACTGGCTTACCCGGTTTCTTGAAAGCGAGGATTTTGAAGAGCTCAGGCTGTTTGCGGCTCGCTACACTGAGGAGCGCACCTTAAACCGCCCCGATGATTGGACTGCTCGCTATACTCCGTACCTGCTGGTACCCCAGTACGTCAACGAAAATAATCCTATCGAGCAGCGCCAGGCCGCTCGTGCCCTCTCTCGCCGCCTGAAAGACAAGTTTAAGTTTGACTTGGCTATGTACACGGCCCATAGCCAGTCGGGACAAACTCGCGATCGCCCCGTAGCCAACCCCACAGCGTTGGGAGATAGTGCCCTTCGTCTAGTCAAGGCAATTGTGGCTAGGCGGGGCGAATTCAGCTACAAAAACTTAGCGCACTTATTTTTAGAACAGATCAAAGAGAGTAGCTACGGTGATTTTAAGAAAAGTCTGACTCGCTATTTGCTCTATACCGTCAGCAACAACCCGATTTCTAAACAGATTCAGCAACAGCTAGATACACGGCTAGTCAAACTCTATGAGGAGTTTGACTATGAGCCTTGGGATGCGTCGCTGATGTTGCGCACCAGCAACCGGGTCGTTGACTATTTAATGACAGAGGATCAAGAACAGCCTTCGCCATTGTTTTCGCTGGTGTTGTCCCAGGGCAATGCCCTCACTCTAGCAATTATTTTGCTTAAGCTGGTATTGGTTTCACGGCAGACGCTCCCCTACATTGAAACGAGAATTGCCAGCCTGATTCGCTACTATGAGCAGTTCCCCCGAAGCGAATGTCAGTGGGTCATCAACTTTCTGGAGGTGTTCCAAATTACGTTTGCCATCTATGGCGACAACACAGAGTACAACCTGGTGAAGGTGACCCAGCGTGATCAGAGGCCAGAAGCCCTGTTTCTTGCCGAACGCCAGGGGCTAGATGCCTTTAGAATTTTTTCCCAGAAGCTGAATCAGGTGCATCCCAGTGTATTAGCAAGGGCTGACCTAGCGGCGGGGAAAGAAGACCACTTCAGTGAAGAAGAAATAGACGAGCTAAATCTTGACGGGCAGACTTGGCCATAGGCTAAAGCGCCTTGTCAGCTCGTTGATACCATAGGCTAAGTGCCGTCTGGTGAACCGTCTGCCAGGGAACATTGTGATGGCGCGCCAAGGCGGCGCAGTCTTCGTACTCAGGATGAACATTAAGCACCGCTTGGGTGCGGGGGTGATAGGCCAGCTTTAGAGCTACCGGGCCGTAGGGCGTCTCAAGGGTTTCTATGTGGCGGGGCAGCACCCACCGCTGCTGAGTTTGGCGGCGAATGCCCAGGGTAGAGGTTTCGGCAAATAGAATGTCTGCGCAGTGGGGTTCGTCTTCAGGGCGGCAGAGCACCGTAATGAGTAGCCCAGGCCGAGATTTTTTCATGGCTACGGACTGAGTGAATAGATCCAGGGCACCCGCTGCTAAGAGGCGATCGTAGAGGTAGCCTACGGCCTGGGGTACCAAGTCGTCGACCTGGGTTTCGAGCAGGGTAACGGTGTCAGAATCGTAGGGGGCCTCAGCTGGAGCTGACCGTGCCACCGCCGCTACTGGGGTGGATAGGTAGGCCACTTCCCCAATCCACAGGCGCAGCACGTTGGCAACGGGCAGCTCTTTTCCCCCAGCTCCCAGCCCAGTACAGCGTAGGGTCATAGTTGGGGGATCGCCGAAGGATTCAGCGAGGGCAGTGACGATCGCCGCTCCGGTCGGGGTTACCAGTTCCCCATCCAAGCCGTTGCTGTAAATCGGCACTCGGCGCTGTTCTAGCAGCTTGAGAACGGCGGGGGCAGGGACGGGCAGCCAGCCGTGGGCAGCTCGCACCCGGCCTCGCCCAGTGGGCAGGGGCGAACAGAACAGCTGCTCAACTCCCAGGTAGTCAAGCCCCAGGCAGGTGCCGACGATATCGACAATGGCATCGGTCGCGCCGACCTCATGGAAATGCACCTGATCTACGGCAATACCGTGGACCGCCGCCTCGGCCTCGGCCAAGCGACGAAACACGGCTAGACTCCAGCGCTGGGCGCGATCGGGCAGGGCAGCCTGGGTGATGAGCTGTTCGATCGCAGGCAGATTGCGGCTGGCAGTTGAGGCGGCGATCGCCGCTCCAGAACCCTGGTCGGGCTCGGCCGCCGTCGCGTGGTGATGGTCTCCGTGGCGATGCTCCCCTGGGGGTAGGGTCAGCGCGACCTCGGCATAGAGCGCCCGCAACCCCTGGCGACGAGTCGGCGTCACGGTGAGGATAAATTCGTGGCTCAGCCCCAGGGTGGCCAGTTGAGCATGCAGGTACGACAGCGGCACGCCAGCGTCTACCAAGGCGGCCAAGCACATATCGCCAGCAATGCCCGAGGGGCAATCGAGGTAAGCTAAGGTTTTCAACAGAGCAACCGCAGCGGGGACAGGGGCAATGGCAACAACCTACAAACTACATCCTGACAACCCGCAGAGCCGCAAAGTAGAGGCCGTTGTCTCGGCGCTGCGGCAGGGGGCGATCGCCCTTTACCCCACCGATACAGTTTACGCGATCGGCTGTGACCTCAACCATCGTGGGGCGGTGCAGCGGGTACGCCAGATTAAGCAGTTGGCCAACGACAAACCCCTCACCTTCCTCTGCGCCTCGCTGTCTAATATTGCCGACTATGCGATCGTTAGCGATGGTGCCTACCGCCTAATTAAGCGACTAATTCCGGGGCCGTTTACGTTTTTGCTGCCCGCCACGCGGCAGGTGCCCCGCCTGGTGATGAACCCCAAGCGGCGCACTACGGGCATTCGGGTGCCCGACCATGCCATTTGTCTAGCTCTGGTCGAAACGCTACAAAATCCAATTATTTCGACGTCAGCTTTGACACTGCTACCAGAGGCGACCAAAGGACGTCCCTTGGACAAAATGACGATGTTTGACACTCTTGAAAAGTTGGTGGACATCGTGATCGACGACGATCGTCCCCTGGCCTACGAAGTCTCGACCATTCTGGATATGGAGGGGGAGAATCCCCAGATGATTCGCAAGGGTCTGGGGTGGGAGACCGCTTTAGACTGGGGCGCTCAGCTGGTATGACTGCCGCCGACTGAACTACCGCCTATGGGGGCAACTGGGCAACTGGCACCTCGATCGGCAAATTCTAGGCGCACCGTTTCGATCGCAATCGCCTGCGTCAAGCAAATCAGCGATCGCCGCCTTCAACGGTTATAAAAGAGGCTAAAACCGTTGCAAAACAAGGCTTTTCAGGATCGGTAATTCGAAGCAGACAGAGAATTTTCTGAGATTCATCAAATTGGCAAACCGGCGGCAATTGGCCTGCGGCAAGGGCGGGCAGCTTTCGGTGCTGGCACATGCCTTGGGAAATCTCAGCGGCTGAAGCGGGGGTACATAACAGCCCACCCGGAACTCACCAATTTATTGAGTGTCCCGGCTGGCTTCTCTCGATTTCAGTGTCGTTGTTAGGATTGGGTAACTATGAAGACCGCATCTACCTGCTTAGCCATGCCCCCACTGTCCCCTGGGACTCCACCACCGCCTTCAGAACCGTTGCCCCAGCCCGATGCTAACAGCACGGCCCCCATTGCTACCCTGGTAGAAGAGCTGTTTATGACTCATCTACAGCGTCGGCTGGGGGGCATAGACGGGGTAATGCAGCGGCTCACGGCAGAGATTGAACGCATCTGCGCCATGAGCGATCGCATTCAGTCCTCAGGGGATGTCAGCCACTGGCAGACGGCCCTGGTGCGCCATCGGGTGAGCAAATGCCTGGCCTACTACGACATGGGCTCCCATCGGGGCCGAGTAGAACTGCACAGCAGCCTCAGCGCCATTGTCTACCGCCATGTGGCTCCCCACGGCAGCTATTTGGGGTTTAAGGGTCGCTATGCCCTGCTCGAAGATTTTATGCAGATTTTCTACATTGAAGTGCTCAACGCCTTTCGGCGCGAGCATGAGCTACCGGCTACCTATACCCCCCGCACCCGGCTGGAGCTAGCGGAATATATGGCCTTTAGCGAGCAGTATGCCAAACGGCGCATCAATTTGCGGGGAGGCAGCCAGCAGCTAATTGTGCTGCGCGCCCAGGCCTTTAGCCGTCGCCAGCCTGCTGAAACCTCGGTAGACATGGCTTTAGTTAGCGAGGGGGCCAAGACTGAGGCCGCCGAAAGCCACGCCCGCAGTTCGGTAGTGCAGCAGGTGCGCGAAAAAATGATGGCTGAGGCCAATGACCCGGGCGACGGGGTGATGCGCGATCGCGTCATCAATGCCCTAATGCAGTACCTCAAAGACCAAAACCAGACTGACTGCGTCGACTACCTGGTGCTCAAGCTGAAGGACTGCTCCGCCGCAGAAATCGACGATATCCTAGGTCTTTCAGCTCGGGAGCGCGACTATCTCCAGCAGCGCTTCAAGTACCACGTTGAAAAATTTTCTCAGCAGCACGAGTGGCAGCTGGTGCACCAGTGGCTCGGGGCCAACCTCGAGGCGCGATTAGGGATGACGCCAACGGAGTGGGGCGACTTTTTAACGACCTTGCCCTCAGACTACCGTCAGTTTCTCGACCTCAAACAACAGCAGATCGGCAACGCCGCCCTGACCGATGAGGCGATCGCCCACACCCTGGGCTGGACGCCCAAAAAAGTGCAGCGCAACTGGACTAAGGTGCTCAAGCTCGCCTGGGCCTTTCGCAACCAGGTGCGAGGGGCAGAGGCAGGCTAACCTGCGATCGCCTCTTCTCCAGTGCCCGGCGGCTCAAACTTGTAGCCCACGCCCCGCACCGTTTGAATCAGGGCTGGTTGGGTCGTGTCTTTCTCGATCTTTTTGCGAATCTGGCCGACATGCACATCAACGACCCGCTGATCGCCGACGTAGTCGTAGTCCCAAACCTTCTGAATTAGCTCTGCCCGCCGCCACACGCGGCCGGGATGACTAGCCAAAAAGTGCAACAGATCAAACTCCAGAGCCGTCAGAGGTACCATCTCGTCGTTGAGCATCACCTCTCGCCGCACGGGGTCAATGGCCAAACTGTTGAAGGTTAGACACTGCTGTTCTGCCGCCGTGACCGGGCGCTGGCGTTTGAGAATAGCGCCTACCCGGACCTCTAGCTCACCAAGGCTAAAGGGCTTGGTCAAATAGTCGTCGGCCCCTTCGTTAAATCCTCGAATCTTGTCCGACTCGTCAGTGCGGCTCGTGAGCATGAGCACAAACACTCCGGTCCGCGACTGCATCTCTTTACACAGGTCGTAGCCGTTGGTGTCGGGCAGGTTGAGGTCGAGAATGACCAGGTCAGGGGTAAACTGCTCAAACACCGCCAGAGCCTTCTTACCGTCCTCTGCCGACTCCATTTCATAGTTCTGCTTGGCCAGGAACCGATGAATCAGGTTGCGAATTGCGGAGTCGTCATCGACAACGAGGATCTTGGCTTCCGCCATAGTCGTACCTTTCTGTAGAGTTGGCTAATCAGGATAATAGTCAGGAACCCTCGAAGGGCAAGTTTACCAATTGTGGTGCCCAATGCCCTTCTAGTGCTTTTCAAGCCCGTTATGCGGCATCAGTCATAAAATCACAAATAATTCCCTAGCTTACTCGAGAACTTTATGAAGTTACCACCCCAGCAGCCCGCCCCCACAGTTTGAGTCCTTAGGCATTAGTGAAGTTACGGCTATCGACGCGGCGATCGCACCTTGCCGCCCATCAGCCCCAGCAGCGGGCCTAAAAGCAGCCCAAACACAAATCCTCCGGAGTGGGCCCAGTAGGCCACGCCGCCACCCGAGCCCATATCACTGCCGAGGCTGGCGATGCTAAATAGCGCCTGCTGCACAAACCAGAATCCCAAGAAAAAAACTGCCGGAATGCGCACGGTGGTGAAAAAGATAATCAGCGGAATTAAGGTGACAATCCGGGCTCGAGGAAACCGCAGAATATAAGCTCCCATGACTCCGGCGATCGCCCCGCTAGCTCCAATGGTTGGCACCGCCGAGGACGGATCAAAAACCCACTGGGTCAGCCCCGCCAGGGCTCCACAACCCAGATAGAAAATCAAGAATTTGACGTGGCCCAGTCGGTCTTCAATATTGTTACCGAATACCCATAGATAGAGCAGGTTGCCCCCGATGTGAAAAAAGCCCCCGTGGAGAAACTGAGAGGAGAGCAGGGTAATCCACTCGTAGATTGGGGCCTGAAGCGCCCCCTGAAAACTCTCGGTTAGCTGGGTTGGCACCAGTGCCCAGGCGTCAAAAAAGCCGTCTATGCCCTCCTGCGACAGACTGAGCTGAAACACAAATACGGCAATATTGATTCCGATCAATCCGTAGGTCACTACGGGGGTAATGCTGGTGGGGTTGTCATCACGAAGAGGAACCACGGCTGTACCTAAAACGTGACTCCATTCTAAAGACGCCTAGACGGTAAACACCTAAACCGCTGGCAGAATTTCGAGGCGGCCCGTGCTGCCGTCCAGGCGAGCCATTGCTCCGACTGGCAGAGCGGCATTGTCGCCGTCGTGGCCAAAGGGCAAATTGGCCACCACCGGAATGCCCAGATCGCCGAGGCGATCGCGCAGCACCTCGGCCACCGCAAAACTGGGCACGCCATCGGGCGGCTCGCAGCGGCTAAACCGCCCCAGAGCAACGCCTTTAACTTGAGAGAGCTTGCCCGCCAAGCGCCAGTGGGTCAGCATGCGATCGATCCGGTAAGGGACCTCGGTGACATCCTCAAAAGCCAAAATTGCGCCGGTGAGATCTGGCTCGTGAGCCGTGCCTAGCAGGTGGGTCGCCACCGTCAGGTTAGCGGGCCACAACCGCCCCTCCACAGTACCTTGGCTCCAGCCTTCGCCGTGCAGCGCGGGCAGCCCATGACCCATAACCAAATTTTTGAGCCGCTGCTGCGACCACTCGGGCTCCGCCGCCAGAGTAGTCAACAGCGGCCCGTGCACGCCAACTATTCCCTGCGTTCCCAGGCTCCACAGCAGGCTGGTGATGTCAGAAAAGCCAATCAACCATTTGGGCGACATCGCCTCTGGCCACTGCCACCCCTCCAGCAGCCGAGTGCCCCCGTAGCCCCCCCGAGCGCAGAGAATGCCTTGATAGGTGGGGTCTGCTAGGGCATGACCCAACTGGTGTTGGCGGTTGGCATCTGTCCCAGCCAGGTAGCCCCACTGCTCCCGGGTGCCAGAGCTAACATCTACGCCAAATCCCCAGTTGCGCCAGACTTCTATGCCCTGGTTAAAGCTTTCTAACTCTCGCAGGGCACCGCTGGGAGCAACTACCCGCAGGCGATCGCCCGGCTTTAGCGGCGGCGGATAGCGCCATACTCTCAATCCACCACCCGCATACATCTCTTGACCCACCCCGGCACTCCCCAACACAACTCGCTATAATGCTTAATAAAGCGTTACAAAATATCTATGACTAATATCCCCAACCCATCCGAAACTCGCGAGTGGGGCTTTACCCCCGCTGCCGAAAGCCTTAACGGACGACTAGCCATGTTGGGCTTTACCTTTGCCGTTGTGATTGAAGCACTGAGTGGCCAAGGCGTGCTGCACTTCTTGAATCTAATCTAGGTACGTCGTAGGGAGAGATGAGGAAGATGAGAATATGAGGAGGATAGGCAAACAGCAGCATCTAAAACTTCCTCATCTCCCCATCCCATCATTTCCTTATCTCTCCACCTTGCCACTTCAAACTACTCTCCTCCACGTCAGGGTTACTCAAGAACGCTGGCCAGCAGCGCTTTCTGGGCGTGCATCCGGTTCTCCGCCTGATCCCAAACCCGAGAGGCAGCGCCTTCCATCACCTCGTGGGTAATCTCTTCGCCGCGGTGGGCTGGCAGGCAGTGCAGCACGATCGCCTCTGGGCTAGCTTTTTCCAGCAGCGCATCATTGACCTGGTAGGGCTGAAAAACTGGCAGGCGCTGACCTGCCTCAGACTCCTGGCCCATACTGGCCCAGACATCGGTGTAGAGCACCTGGGCGTCTTTGACAGCGGCTTCAGGATCGGTGGTGATCAGCACATGGCCATTGCCCTGCATGAGTTGGTTGGCCTGTTTCACAATGGTTGGGTCTGGAGCATAGCCCTCTGGTCCAGCAATGTGCACGTTCATCCCCGCCATGGCGCAGCCCAGCAAGAGCGAATGGGCAACGTTGTTGCCGTCACCCAGGTAGGTCAGGGTCAATCCCTGTAGGGCGCCAAACTCTTCTTGAATGGTCAGCAGGTCAGCCAAAATCTGACAGGGATGCTCCAAATCGGTCAGGGCATTGATCACGGGAATCGAAGCGTAGTCGGCAAATTCCTGAATCTCAGCTTGGTCAAAGGTGCGAATGGCCACTACATCTAAGTAGCGATCGAGCACTCGGGCTGTATCACTAGTAGGCTCACCCCGGCTCACCTGGGTTACCCCAGAATGGAGATCGAGCACCTGTCCACCCAGCTGATACATAGCCACCGAAAAGCTGACGCGGGTGCGGGTTGACGCTTTGCGAAACAGGAGACCCAGCACCTTTTGAGGGAATTGAGGCTGGTGTTTACCAGCCTTCAGCTCAGTGGCGAAGGTCAAAAGTTCTAGCAGCTCATCGACACTCAGGTCACTTAGGCTTAGCAGGTCGCGCCCGCTCAGGGGTGGTGTGGACATGGGCAAGCATTCGTAAAAATAAGACACTAGCAGATTATGGGGAAGCCTCTCCCCGGTCTGTATCGACAGGGGCAAAAGATGACTACCGGAAGACTACTGGGGTCGTCAAGGCTATCTCAGTACAGGTGTGTCACCCCCTCAAGTCTGCACTATGATTGGGGCATCGCATTTGCCGTGGTAGTTTCGCCCTTTAACCGCAGGGTTTTAGGGACGATCTATCGCTTTTCATTTGCCACCTTGTTACCCCTGCACATTTATGATTAGCGCGGTTATTCCTCCTCAGCCACAGGTGTTGCCCCAGGGCCCCTTGCTTCAGCCGCCCTCAGTAAAAGAACGGGCAGCGGCAGGATACTTTCGCGACATTGCCCTGTGGCTCAATCAACCCCTAACCCCCCACGGTATTTTTGTGCAGGTGCAGGCCGATCGCCCCGGCTGCCTACAGCTAGTAGTGGAATTTCGGCAGCCGCCGGTTAAGGACAGGCTGCTGCGGTTTCTGTGTCACCGCGTGTGGCTACTCAACTCAGAGCTGATCGAAGGAATTTTGGTGATTGCTCGACCCTTAGGGCACCGCCGAGTGCTTTGGCAGCAGCGCGTCAAGATCGTCACCCCGGCCCTAAAGCGCCGCCAGAGCGACCTCAAGGCCCAGGCCCAGCGTCAGGCCGCCTTAGCCATGCCACCCAAAATTCGGCAATCGCGCCCGAGCCCAGCTAAACCGCTGTCGCGGCAGCGGTTACAAACCCTGCGCGCTTTTGTATTGTCGGGGTCGGCGGTAGCAGCCTTTGTCATGGGCTGTCTGTTCGAAGTGATTATTTCTGCACCGTCGCCGTCGCTGCCTCAGTTCTCGGCCCAGACCGAGGTGCTGCCCGAGACAGAGGTAGATCAAGGTGCTCCGGTAGCGCCCACCGCCCTCAGGGATTCTGGCGAGGGCAGGCCTGTCTCTGCCCCAGGCAGAAATGCAGCTGGTGCCAATGGCAACCGCTCTACGGTGGTCGATACGGCCCTCGAGCCTGTGGGCGTAATCACTCATCAGGCTGTCGCGCCTGCTCCTGCCGATGACGTCACTCTATTGTTTGGCGGTGATATTTCTTTAGAGGACATTGCTCCAGAAAGCCTGACGGCTCCTGGAGGATTCTTTGCTGATGTCGCCGAGTACGGTCAGGCTGATTTAGCCCTAGTGAATTTGGCCACCCCTCTAGCTACGGCGGCCACCAACCTGCAAGAGGGGCTGCGCCATCAGACCCGCACCGATGCTGTCGATTTGTTAGTCAATAGCGGCGTAGACGTTGTCAACCTCACCCACAGTAGCCTGATGGACTATGGGGCCGAGGGCCTTGACGAAACCCTCACCACTCTGGACAGCAAAGGGCTTTACCGCATTGGTGCCGGGCGCAACGCCCTCGAGGCCCGCCGCCCAGAGGTGCTTGATGTCAAAGGTAAGCGCATTGCCTATCTGAGCTATGCCATGGGGGGGAATAACGCGGCCCACGATACCGATGTGCTCAAAGAGCGCGCTGGGGCCAGCGATAAGGCGATCGCCAAAGAAGTCGAGACCTTCAAGGCCGCCACAGCCTTCAAAGACAGGGCCGGGTTTAACGCGCAGAATATGCCCGAAATAGTAGCTGACATTCAGGCCCTGCGCGACGAGGTGGACTGGATTGTCGTGAACTTTCGCTGGGTTGACCACCTGGGCGAACAACCCAATTTCATGCAGACCAACTTAGCTCGCTTGGCCATTGACCAGGGTGCCGATGTGGTAGTGGGCTACCATCCCACCGTGATTCAGGGGGGTGAGATTTATAAGGGGCGACCTATTGCCTACTCTCTAGGTGACTTCGTATTTCGTCCCGACGAGCCCCTCGAAAACCAGGACTCAGCGGTGCTTAAAGTCGGGCTCAAAGACGACCAGATGCGGGTTGAGCTGGTACCGGTGCGAGTACAAGACTCTCACCCCAAAACCCTCAGCGGCAAGGACAGTCAGCAGGTACTCCAGCGCATTGAACAGGCCTCGTCGCAGTTTGACAAACCGCTCAAGTCACCCGTTGTGCTTGACCTTAACACCCAGGAAGCAACGCCAGAAGACGTCAGTGACCCCAGCAGCCCCTTTGTATCACCCGATGCGGAGAACATTCTGCCAGTGGAGCTGGAGATCGAACCGACACCAGAACCTAAAGAACGGCTGGGGGACGAGACTGAGTCCAAAGACATCCTGGAAGATTCGGCCGCTCCTACCCAGGACTTGGATACCCCTGAGGCCCTTGAGGACAGCAGTGAGCCTACCAACGTAGATCAGCCTGCGACAGAGCCAGAGATAGGCCCAGAGACAGATCAGTCTTCTCCCGCTGCGCCAGAATCTCTAGAGATGGAGGTTGAGTTTGAAGGCGACCTAGAAGAGTGGGGACCTAAGGTTTCCCCAGAGCAGCCGGAGTTTAAGCCTGTGCCGCCCGAACGTAGCGGCGGCACTTCGCAAAGCGCTGGGGAGTCGATTCAGAATGAGTCTTCCGCTGGAAGTCAACCTAGTGAAGTTCCTGTGCCACTGCCTTCCCCGATCCAGATGAAGGTTGAGCCCATTGCGACAGTACCCTTGGTTGCCCCCCAGCCCACCGTTCTGACGGATGACGCTGAGGTCAACGCCTGGGCTGATACCGTACCTGCTACCCCAATCCCTACCGAAGGTGAATAATGCACCGCTAAAGACTTTGTAGCTCCAGTAAAAAGGCTATAAACAGCTGTGACCGCAGCACTGGATGACAGAGAGCTGTGGTAACGTCTAGGCGTTGTGCCCCTGAGGTGTCCTGTGTTTGCCGTTGCTTTGAAAGCAGACCCCCACTCCACCTATGTGCTGTCAGACACTGACGCGGACACCCGGCTTGAACTGGTGCCCGATCGCGGCGGCATTGCTACCCGCTGGCAGGTGGAGGGGCAGGATATTTTTTACTTTGACGGCGATCGCTTCGCCAATCCCGAGCTGTCAGTGCGGGGCGGTATTCCCATCCTGTTTCCCATCTGCGGCAATCTGCCCGATAACCAGTACGAGCTAGATGGTCAGACCTACAGTCTGAAGCAGCACGGGTTTGCTCGTGACTTGCCCTGGCAGGTGACCCAGCAGGATGTGACTGAATCGGCCAGCCTCACCCTAGAACTGGCTAGCAGCGAAGCTACCCTGGCGCAATATCCCTTTGCGTTCAGGCTGGCCTTCACCTTTAAGCTGCGGGGCCACATTCTCGAGTTGCAGCAGCAGTTCACCAACCTTGCGGCTCGGCCCATGCCCTTTTCTACCGGGCTGCACCCTTATTTCTTAGTAGAAGATAAATCTCAGCTAGAGTTTGAAATTCCCTCAACAGAATTCCGCAACCACCTCACAGGCGGGATTGAAACCTTTGGGGGCAGCTTTGACTTTGGCCAAGACGAGATTGACCTGGCTTTTCAGAACCTGACGGCTCCAGCAGCGACGGTGACTGACCACCACCTCAGGCGACGGCTTACCCTGTCTTGGAGTGGCGACTACACCAAGCTAGTGTTTTGGACGGTGAAGGGCAAAGACTACTATTGCCTTGAGCCCTGGACGGCCCCCCGCAATTCTCTCAACACGGGAGAAAATCTGTTAATCATAGAGCCAGAACAAACTTTAGAAACCAACGTGCGCATGGCGATCGCTCTTCTTTAGAGGTCTGCCGCAGAAGGTATCGTTAGGCCTTAAACTCCTTTGAGTTGAGCAGAAATGTGGGATCACAACACCCATTATCATCGCTATTTGTTGCACCAAATCCCAAGCAGGGTTGACCGCTCCCTGGATGTAGGTTGTGGTTTGGGCCTTTTTGCCAAAAAACTGGCGGAGCGTTCCAACTTAGTAGACGCTCTTGATACTGATGAAGCTGTTTTAGCGGCAGCAGCAAGTCTTAATTTTGCTGCCAATATTGCTTACGCAAAGGGTGACTTTCTCACCGCTGACTTACCAGAGACTGCTTACGACGTGATTGTAGCGATCGCCTCTTTACACCACATAGATATGGCGGCAGCTCTGCGGAAAATTAAGCTGCTGCTACGCCCTGCCGGAAAACTGTTAGTTCTTGGGCTTTATCGAGAGAGTACCCCGATTGATTATGCTTACAGCGCAATCTCTATGCCGCTCAACTTTGCGTATCAACAATGGCATCGAACATCGATAACGCAAACGACCCAGGTTGCAACGACCCGTCCTGCTCAATTGTCGTTAAAACAGATCCAAAACGTTACGGATACTGTGATTCCAGGTCGCCGTTTTCGTAGACATCTGTTCTGGCGTTACTCAGTGATTTGGCAAAAGCCCTAGCCCACTGCTTCTTGCCACAAAGCATTCTGGCCTTAGCGATCCCCGCGCACAGGCGGAAGGCATTGCGATCAGCTAAAATGTGCTTCGGCCTGTAGATGCTCACGCACCGGGTCGGGTCCCCTGCACCGTAGCCGACGCCATGACCCAACTTAACAACGGCATTACGCTATTTTTTAGCTTGCTGGTCGAGGCCATGCCCTTTCTACTACTGGGGGTCATGTTTTCCAGCGTGCTGCTGCTGTTTGTCGATGAGCAAAAGCTGCTGGCGGTCATTCCCAAAAATGTGGTGCTAGCGGCGCTGGCGGGCAGCTTGATTGGCTTTCTATTTCCGGTATGTGAGTGCGGCAACATTCCTGTGGCCCGGCGGCTGTTGACCAAGGGCGCACCAACGGCGGTGGCGATTGGGTTTTTGCTGGCGGCCCCGACGGTGAACCCGGTGGTGTTTTGGGCCACCTGGATTGCCTTTCGCGATCAGCCGGAAATTGTCTTTCTGCGGGTGGGCTTTACTCTGATTGTAGCGGTCACAATAGCCCTGATTTTCAGTGCCCAGGCCGATGTGCGGCCCTTTTTGCAGGAAAACCTCACCCGCATGATGGGACCTGAGCCGGTAGCGGCAGCCCCAGCGGAGGCGGAGATTTCACCGCTGCTGAGATCCGGCACCTTTTTGATGCAGTCGCCGGGGCAGGTGCTTCAGCTCGATGCCCCGCCCGCTCAAGTCTTGGCTCAAGTAGCTGTTGCTACGCCGCCCATGGTCACCCGACTGCGGATGATGGTTGACAACATGGTGCTAGAGCTGCGGGAGTTGGGTGCAGTGCTGGTGATCGGCAGTGCGATCGCCGCGTTTGTTCAAGTCGCCGTTCCCCGCGAGGTCATCCTGGGTTTGGGCCAGGGCCCTGTGACCTCGATTGTGGCGATGATGGCCCTAGCCTGGGTCGTGTCGATCTGCTCGACGGTCGATTCGTTCTTTGCCCTGTCGTTTGCCTCCACGTTTACCAGTGGTTCCCTACTGGCCTTTCTAGTATTTGGTC
The DNA here is from genome assembly GCF_014695395.1 of Nodosilinea sp. FACHB-131. Taxonomy (GTDB): domain Bacteria; phylum Cyanobacteriota; class Cyanobacteriia; order Phormidesmidales; family Phormidesmidaceae; genus Nodosilinea. The sequence continues at coordinate 9,297 of NZ_JACJOF010000018.1, read as the reverse complement.
CCATGATCGACCTCAAAAACATCAGTCTGCTGCTGACGGTGTTTAAGGGGCGGGCCATTCTCTATCTATTTGTGCTGGCAGCTCAGCTAGTATTCCTGCTGGCCCTGGTGATGAATCTCTACACCAGCTAAGAACGCCCTGAGCCGCTGCCGTTAGGTACAGCTGAGGGGCGAGGGGTGACTAGTGACTTTTTTACGTTGCAAATGCCTATTTTCTTTTGGCAATTATGACCTCAACGCCTAGTTCGAATGGTTTGCGCGCTGCCAGACGGCGATCGCTGCCCTGGCAGGCCCTGGTGGATGCCGCCATGCTGCTGCTGTGGGGGCTGATGCTGCTGCGCTTTACGGTGACGGGCAAACTCTACCTGCTGCTGCACCCCGACTACATGTGGCTGGCCCACCTGGCCATGGTGCTGCTGCTGGCCATGGGAGTGAGCCGCCTGATCCAGGTGTGGCTCAGCTACCGTCAGGGAACCGGGCAAACCATTCGCAGTCAAGAACATACGGCGCTGCTGCCGCGGCAGTTTAGCGTGGCGCTGCTAATTGCTATTGCCGTGTTTGGGCTGGTTTACACGCCGCGCCCCTTTGCTAGCGAGACCGCCTTCCAGCGGGGCATTACCGATGTGCTGGGTCAGACGCGATCGCGGCCCCAGCGGTTTTCCCTCGGTGGCGCATCTGAGGAGCGCACCATTGTCGACTGGGTGCGCACCCTCAACGTCTACCCCGAGCCCGACGCCTACGCGGGCCAGGTTGCCCAGGTAAGCGGGTTTGTCACCCATATTCCCAACTGGCCCGACGAGTTTGTGATGATTTCGCGGTTTGTGCTCACCTGCTGCGCCGCCGATGCCTACCCCGTAGGGTTGCCGGTAGAGCTGCCCCCAGGCACCGCCCGACCCGACCCCGACACCTGGCTTGAGGTCAAGGGCGAAATGCAAACCAGCACCCTCGACGGCAAACGCCAGCTCGCCATCGGCGACCCCACCCTGACCGAAATCCCCGAACCCCGCACTCCCTACGAATATTAGCCATGGCCCGTCGCCGCTCTCGCCGCTCTCGCTCCCAACCCCTCGATCGCCTGGCGATCATGATTATTGCCGGTCTCTCGCTGGCCCTGGGGTTGCTGATCCTCTCGGGCGACCACGCCACGGCGCGGGTGCGCGACTTTACCTGGCAAGACCGCCAGGTAGGGGCCGAAGACCAAGCCTTTTTGCTCACCTTTAGCCGTCCCATGGATGTGGCTAGCGTAGAGAAAAACCTTACCCTCGACCCGCCTCTACCGGGTAAGGTGAGCTGGGCGGGACGACGTATGGCCTACACCCTGACCCAACCACTGCCCTATGGGGAGACGTTCAGCGTGAGGCTGAGGGGAGCGCGCGATCGCTACGCTGCCACCGCCAATAGCTCTAGCCGATTTAAGCCCTTTCAAAGCCAGTTTGAAACTCGCCCCCGCGCCTTTTTATACATTGGGGCTGAGGGTGATGAAGCCAATCGCCTGGTGCTAGCCGATCTGAGCCGTCAGGAGCGCACCATTCTAACCCCCACAAACCTCTCGGTAATGGACTTTAAGCCCTACCCCCTGGGCGACAAAGTGCTCTTTTCGGCCAGCGACACTAGCCAGGCCGGCAGCCTGCTCAACCAGCAAATTTACACCGTCACCACGGGCCTCACCCCCCGCCCGCCCATCGACTTTGCCGCCCAGCGCCCGCCCCTGTGGCAGCAGCTCTGGCCCCAGAAGAAAACCGCTCCATCGGGCGAAACTACCTTGGTGCTCGACAACAGCACCTACCAAAACCTCAAGTTTGACCTCTCCGCCGACGGGCAAATCATTGTGGTGCAGCGGGTCAACCAGCAGAACCCTGCTGACTTTGGCCCCTGGGTAGTGCGTCAGGGGTTACCACCTCAGCCGCTCGAAACCGAGCCCGGCGGCGATTTCTTAATTGCCCCCGATAGCCAGTCGCTGCTGCTGCTCCAGGGTCAGGGCACCGCCATTATCGATCTGGGCTCAGAAAAAGGTTCAGGGAAAGTTCGCGGCCCTAGTCAGCCCCTCGACTTTCTGCCCAACTACGGACGAGTGCTCGATCTAGCCGCCGATGGCTCGGCCGCCGCCATGGTCAATTTCAACCAGGATGACCCCGAGAAGCGGTTTACCGAATCGCTGTTTTTAGTCACCAACCAGGGTCGAGAAGAAGAACTATTGCAGGTGAGTGGGGCCATTGTCGATGCCCAATTTGACCCTACCCGTCAGATTCTCTACGTGCTGGCCAGTGAGCTGGTCCAGGCTCCACCGGATTCTGATACCTTGCAGTCCGAAGATGCCTACGCTGAGCAACCACTGCTGCTGGCCATCACCTTAGCCGACAGTAAGGTCAGCCCGCTGCTGCGCCTGCCCCAGCAGCAGCGCATTCACATGAGCGTGGCCCCCGACGGGCGATCGCTACTGATTGATCTAGACGGTCAAACCACCGCCGAGGGCAAAACTGGTGCACCTATAATCTGGAATCTACCTCTGGTTCGCCCAGCAGTCTCCCTCGATGCCGCTGAGTCCGCTGAAGGTGCCGATACCACGTCAAGCGCAGCCGCAACTGAGGCCAGCGCTGCCTCTAGCATGCCTACAGTCACCGATCCAGAGGAGTTTCCCTTTAGCGGCCTCCAGGCCACCTGGTTGCCCTAGACAGCGATCACCCAGATACCCCTGCCTCCTGGCTGACGATACCCGACCACTGCACCTGCTTTTCGCCCGTGCGGCGGTAAGAGAAAAAGCGGTCGGGCTCTTGAAAAGTGCAGTGGGGAGCGATCGCCACCTGCTCCCGACTCAGCCCCAGCTGCTCGAGCTGCCACCAATTTGCCAGCCGCACATCTAGCCGCACTTTGCCAGGGGCGTTATCCCCAAGTACGGGGGCATTTTCGCGCCGTTGCAGGTCCGCTACTACCGCTTCGTCGTTGTCAGCGAGCTGAGGAATAATTGTGCGCCCCACCGCTGCGGCCACGTCCACAGAAACCTGGTAGACCTCCCCTGCGATCGCCGGGCCAATCGCCACCACCAAATCTTCCAATCGGCTGCCCTGGGACTGTAGCTTGCCTACCGCCACCGGCACAATCGCCTGGGCTGTACCTCGCCAGCCCGCATGGATAGCCGAGACCTGCCCAGTGGCGCGATCGCCGATGAGCACCGGGCTACAGTCTGCCGAGCAGACCCAGAGGGCTTGATGGGGGCGATCGCTCACCAGACCGTCAGCCTCAGCCCTCTCCTCTAAGTCAGGAGCTGGCAGATCAGCAGGGGTTAGCACCCGGTTGCCATGAACCTGCTTCACCCGCTGCACCGACGCCGTCGCGTCGAGGATATTGGTCAGAGCCTCTGGGCTTTGGGGCCAAAACTGTCGGGTAAAAAAGCCGTGGGGCCAGGGTTGAAGTAGATCACAGGTGAGAAACCCTTGCCCTTGCCAGGTTTGCCAATGCCAATTTGCCATGTCGCCCCCCGCGGCGGTGCTATGCCTATACGCTGCTATTGCGATCGCAACTCCATCCGGCAAGGCAAGACCGCCAATATAGAGAACGCGTTAAGTTACAGCGCCGGTTTATCAAGTTCTATTTTGCGCTTCCCTCTACCATCTCTGTAGATTTCCTGAGGTGGTAGCGTGATCAGTACTAGTCAAAGACCTATCCTAATTTCTATATAAAATTCTAGGACGATTAGCGGGTGAACCTAGACCGACTTCGCCAGGCCCTCCTACAGCCGTCTAAAAACCTGGGCATAATGCCTGACTATCAGGCATTGCGCCCACGTTTTCACCTCCACTGGACCGAGCACATTGACTCTACCAACCGAGCGCTGGTCGCCATGATGGCCGCTGGCGCTCCAGCGGGTACAGTGCTAGTGGCGACCAGCCAGCAGGCCGGGCGGGGGCAGTGGGGGCGACAGTGGCAGTCTCCCCCCGGAGGGCTGTACCTGTCGCTGGGGCTCAAGCCCGATCTAGCTGCCTCCCGTAGCTCATACCTCACCTTGGCCAGTGCCTGGGGTGTGGCTACCAGCTTGACCAACCTGGGGCTACCGGTGCAGGTTAAATGGCCCAACGATTTGGTCGCAGGCGGTAAAAAGTTGGGTGGCCTGCTGGCCGAAACCCACTTAGAGAGCGGCCGGGTACAAACCGTGGTGATTGGTCTAGGGCTAAATGGGTTTAACCCAGTTCCCGAAACCGGCACTTCGATTCAGGCGCTAATTCAACCGGAATTGCCCCCCGGCCCTTTGAATACCTTGGAGGGCCTGGCCGCGATCGCCCTCTACGGTCTCATGCAAGGCTATCTCCACTGGCAAAACCAGGGAGACGACGCCTTTCTAATCGATTACCAAACTTGCCTAGCCAACTTGGGTCAGGGTCTAATCGTAGAAGGTCAATCGGCAGAGGTCATCGGAGTAGCGCCATCGGGTAATCTGCGGGTACGCCTAGACGCTGCCCACGATGGCGCGCCAGCGGTCAAGACGCTGGAAATTGAACCAGGTAAAGTAACTTTGGGCTACAATGCGTAGCGGCTGATTATATGGTGAGAAAAAATAACATAGAGTCTATTCGAGCAGATAAACTCTCCGGAGTGTATCCTTCAGTAGCCTGGCTACAGATAGCACTGCTTGTAGGGGGCATGGGGCTAACCCAAAACGGATTAGCCATTGCCGGAACTCCTGACACCCCCGACCCGTCTGAGCAAGAGGTGCCAGTTGAAACCTCAGCTGACTATCTCAAGCCGGCGAATAGCAGTAGTGCCCACAGGGCCAGTAGCCCTCAAGCAACTCTAAGTTTGCCTTCACCCTCCGTAGCACAGCCTGAGTTTACACCTCAGCGCCCGTCTACCTCAGCCGTTGTGACATCACCCCCTCCAGCGAGTTCGCCGATGTTCTCTCCGGTTCCCCCGCCGCCCCCAGCGGCTATCACCGTTACTGTTCCGGCCACCCCCACGGCCCCCACCATGGCAGAGAGCTTGCTGAAGCCCGCGATCGCCTCTACGCCTGGCGAAGAAATTCAAACTGAGGTTCCCGCAGCGGTCAGTACCCCTGAGCCGGTCCCGGCTGAAGCTCCTGCCACTGTAGTACCCGAAGCCATTGCCGCCGATGAGTCAGTGCCTGCGGGCTACAACAGTGTTTTTATTGATCCCACCGACTACAGCCTAGGGGCAACCCAAGCCCCGGCGGCTCGACCCGGCGGCTCTCCCAATGTGGTCTTTGCAGAACGCTCTAGCGGCTGCCAAATTACCGTCGCCGCTGGGCAAAGCAACCCTAGTGCGGCATGCGGTACCTCTACCGCCTCAGCCTCACCATCTCAAGGCGCTGGGGCTGCCAGCGCTAGCCAGGGTCAGGGTGAAATTCGGGTTGGCCCCATTGCCGTGAGTTCTCAAGGCGTGCGGCTGGGCAGCACTACCATCGTCAGCCGAGAAGCCCTCAACGAAAAGCTGCGTCCCCTCAACGTGCTGCGGCGCGGCAATGAAGAATATGTGTTTCCGCTGTCGGTGCCCGCATCGATTTCCTCATTGTTTGGCTGGCGCATGCACCCTGTTGCTCAGAGCTGGCGGTTTCACTCGGGTACCGACCTAGCAGCCCCGATGGGTACTCCGGTGCTGGCGACTCGAGCCGGACGCGTCTCAGTGTCAGACTTTTTGGGCGGCTATGGCCTGACAGTGATCATGCGCCACGATGACGACAAGCTTGAGTCTCGCTACGCCCACCTGTCTCAGCTCGCTGTAGAGGCTGGAGAATGGGTAGAGCAGGGCGAGGTAGTTGGCTTAGTCGGCAGCACTGGCACTTCCACCGGCCCTCACCTGCACTTTGAACTGCGTCAGCTCACCGGCGAAGGTTGGGTTGCCGTGGACCCAGTTGAGGTACTGGAATACGGTGTGGCCAACCTGCTAGAAATCATTGACAACCCGATGCTGGCTCTGGGCCAAGGGGCCGCAAAGGCCGCAGAAACCGAAGACGTTTTGCCCACTGACTATCCCTTCCGTCCGGCCCAGCCCAATGCTAGCTAGGCCCGCGCTGCCGGTTAGGCTGCTGCTGGAGAGATTAGGATAGCCGCCATGGGCTACGTCTTTGAGCACCAGGTGCGGTTTCACGAAACTGACGGAGCCGGAGTGGTCTATTTTGCCAACGAATTGACGATGTGTCATGCTGCCTACGAAGCCTCCTTAGAGGCAGCAGGGCTGGATGTGGCCACATTTTTTCGCGCCGAAATCCTGGCCTATCCCATTGTCCACACCAGCATGGACTATCGTCGCCCACTGCGGTGCGGCGATCGCGTCACCATTCACCTCACCCCCACCCGTTTAGACGACAGCAGTTTTGAAATTCAATATCAGCTCACGCTTGAGGATGCAGCAGTGGCCCAAGCCGTAACCCGCCATGTCTGCATCGAAGTGGCTAACCGTCGCCGCAGTCCGCTGCCCACTGAGATGGAGCAGTGGCTAGCCCAATGGAGCGGTAACTCTCCCCCAGCTAGGCAGGGTAGTGATGGAAGGTAGTTGGCAGGAATGGCTATTTGTTGGGGGGTATGTGGGTTTTTTGGTGGCGATCGCCGTCCTCGTTATCACCACTCGCTCCGGGCCATAGATTAAGGCTTTTAACAGCAGCCATGCGAATTTCGCATGGCTCCCCCAGTCGTGATGCAGCGATCGCTAGCCCAGTAGTCCTCACAAAATTTTGGGGGAGCCGGTCGAGCCCCGCAGAACTACTCGAACTTTGTAAGCAATTCTTAAAGTTCGCCGTGTTGTTTCCGTAAATTCGCGGTAGCGCTCTCCCCATCTACCTCTAAGTTCGATAATCTTGTTACATGCGCTAAAAGGGCGGCTTAAATTTAGCTTAAACGTCAGATAGGCGTCTCCTGATGGGGTTTCCCCCGGCTTCGGTCGGGGGTTTTTATTGGGGGAGGAACTGCTTAATTCGGAAGCTCTAGTTGCTTGAGGGCGGCAAGCTTGTCACAATAGGGTAACAATCGACGATACAGACCGTAACACAGCAGTTTTTTCCCATAAATGAACGTAATCGGTATTCTTGGCATTCTTTTCGGGCTACTGGCTGTAGGTGCAGTGTTCTACCTACTCACCCCCCGCCGCTATGAGTCTTCTAACACCGTGGCCAATTCTTACGATCAGTGGACCGAGGATGGCATTCTAGAGTTCTACTGGGGTGAACACATTCACCTAGGCCACTACGGCTCACCGCCGCGTCGCAAGGACTTTCTCATCGCCAAGGCCGACTTTGTTCATGAAATGGTGCGTTGGGGTGGCCTAAACCGTTTGCCGGCGGGCACAACGGTTTTAGACGTAGGCTGCGGTATTGGTGGCAGTAGCCGCATACTTGCCCGCGATTATGGCTTTGCAGTGACTGGGGTCACCATTAGCCCCAACCAGGTGCGGCGCGCCCAGCAGCTCACCCCACCGGGAGTCACTGCTCAGTTCCAGGTGGATGATGCCATGGCGCTGTCGTTCCCCGACGGCAGCTTTGACGTAGTGTGGTCGGTAGAGGCAGGCCCCCATATGCCTGACAAAGCTGTGTTCGCTCGCGAGCTGCTGCGGGTGCTAAAGCCCGGCGGCATTCTAGTAGTCGCCGACTGGAACCAGCGGGACGATCGCAGAATTCCCCTCAACGCATGGGAAAAGCCTGTTATGCGCCAGCTACTAGACCAGTGGTCGCACCCCGCCTTTGCCAGCATTGAGGGCTTTGCCGAGCAGCTTGAGGCCACTGGCCTAGTGGCAGGCCAGGTCACCACCGCCGACTGGTCGAAGGAGACTCTGCCCTCCTGGCTCGACTCGATTTGGCAGGGGGTCATACGGCCCCAAGGCATGGTGCGCTTTGGCGCAGCGGGGATTATCAAATCGGTACGGGAGGTACCCACCCTGCTGCTCATGCGGATCGCCTTTGGCTCTGGACTATGCCGATTTGGCATGTTCAAAGCTGTGCGAGCAAATCAAGCCTCACTACCTCAGGCAATGGTGACTGCGTCTGACAGATACACGTCTTGAATTAGGTGAAACAGTTTCACCCCTTCCTTAAAGTCGCGCTGGAAGGTTTTGCGGCCTGAAATTAGCCCCATGCCGCCTGCTCGCTTGTTAATCACAGCGGTGCGTACGGCTTCAGCAAAGTCATTGTCGCCTGACCCGCCGCCGGAGTTGATCAGCCCCATGCGCCCGGCGTAGCAGTTAAGCACCTGATAGCGGGTAAGGTCAATGGGGTGATCCGTGGTGAGTTCGCTGTAGACGCGATTGATGGCTTTGCCGTAGGGTTGGCCCAATGCCTTGGCCACGGCCCCGTAGCCGTTGTTGGTTTCAGGCAGCTTTTGCTTGATGATGTCGGCCTCAATAGTAACGCCCAGGTGGTTGGCCTGGCCCGTCAAATCAGCAGCGAGGTGGTAGTCTTTATCCTGCTTAAAGGAGCTGCTGCGCAGGTAGCACCAGAGAATAGTAGCCATGCCCAGCTCGTGAGCCCGTTGAAAGGCGGCGCTGACTTCTTGAATCTGTCGAGTCGACTCATTGGAACCGAAGTAGATGGTCGCTCCTACGGCGACAGCGCCTAAGTTCCAGGCTTGCTCAACGTCGGCAAACATTACCTGGTCAAAGCGGTTAGGAGCGGTGAGCAGCTCGTTATGGTTGAGCTTGAGAATAAAGGGAATTTTGTGGGCATAACGGCGCGATATGCTGCCGAGGACTCCAAGGGTGGTGGCGACAGCATTGCAGCCTCCCGCGATCGCCAACTCCACAATGTTCTGCGGGTCAAAATACATGGGGTTGGGCGCAAAGGAAGCCCCAGCCGAGTGCTCAATCCCTTGATCCACCGGCAAGATGGAGAGATAGCCGGTGTTTGCTAAGCGGCCTGTACTGTAGAGCTGTTGCAGACTACGGAGGACCTGAGGATTGCGATCACTCTGGGCAAAAATGCGATCGACCCAGTCTGGCCCCGGTAGGTGCAGGGTAGACTTCGGCACCTTGGCTTCGTAGCCAAGCAGCGACTCCGCCTCAGGACCAAGCCAGTCAGCGATTGTGTTGGGAGATGACAGGGCGGTTACCATGGCATTGATTTGAGTTACAGCATCGACAATGAACGGGGCTATCTAAACGTTAGCCCATGGTTTTGAAGATGCGAACTCACCCAACATAAGTTCAAAACAAAACTCCCTCATTTACTCATACGAGTAAGTAAGGGAGTTTCAAGTAAGGACCTGGCATCGAGCTATTTTGACAAGGGGCAACCCCCTCACTATCTTCGCCGCAGCTGCGTTTCACGACTGAGTTCGGGATGGGTCAGAGTGGGACCACAGCGCCA
>NZ_JACJOF010000017.1 GCF_014695395.1 Nodosilinea sp. FACHB-131 | reverse complement strand
ATGGCGTCGATGACCTTTTGCCTCAAATCGAGGCTGTAGGGTTTGGGCATAGCACTTGGAGGAAAATGTCTCTGCTTATAGCTTACGTCCTAACTCACATGGCTGTAGCTATAGCAGATCGATCTCAATGCAAAATTTAGTCAAGGGCTTCATTTTTCGCAGTGCTGGCATCGGCTTACTATCGGGCAGCGTGCTAGGAGGGCTGTTTGGCGTTACTTATCTCGCTTTTATTTGGACAGGGTTACTCGGCGTTGGTCTGGGTATAAGTTTAGGATTGGTTAACGGGCTATTGGTCAGTGCGATAACCTGCTTTATTTTTTGTCCGTTGCATCATAGGCGGCGCTATCGGCTAACGATTACCGTTATGAGTGCTTTTATTACCTGGGCAGGAGTAATTGCCGCTGGGCCTTGGTACTTTTCTGCCACAGCGCTGACACCTAGCTCAGCCGTTTTGATTGGCTTTAGCTCGGTGCTGGCATCAATAGTTGCTGGGTGGGCGGGCGGATTGCTTGGTCAAAATCTGGCCGACTGGTATAACCATAGACTCATCGTAGAGCAGCCTATTTGGGCCGCTGAACCGGCTACGTCGGACACCACATTGCTGAACAAACCCAAGCGAGATTTGGATAATATTTTTTTGGGTCAGCAAGCTGGCTGGGTAAAGGTTGCCCTGTTTGCGATGCTCTGCCCTCGTTTAGGCAACTCGCTTTTGGAGTTTTTGGTTTGTGGTGATCTAAACACAGATGTGGTCTCGTGTCTACCTTCGCCGCGTATTTATACATCGGTGTTGGCGGGTCTTAGGGTTACTCTTCCTATCTTTCTTCTCACTGGGCTCGCGATCGCACTGTTTCAGAATCAACGCAGAAATAGATGACGGCGGACAATCTAGCTGTCGGGTAAATGAGGGCCTTGATAAGGACTATCATTTACCGGAAAAGTCCCCTGAGCTGCGTCGCCCTTCGCGGTAGCGCTCTAGACGCTGCATGGCCATTTGCAGACTCATTTGCATGCGGTTAAACGCTTCGGCTAATTTGCCCACTTCGTCGTTAGAGTCTTGGCTAAACTCTGCCACCGGGTCACCCATGCTGGCCGCTTCCGCTGCCAAAGCCATGCGGTTGAGGGGACGAACCACGTAGCGCTTGAGCCAGAGATTCACCAGCACGATCGCCAGGGAAAATGCAATCACAAAAATGCCGAGGATCAGCACCAGAGATTGACGGGCACTCTTCAGCACCTTCTCAGCCGGTACGGAGATCATTTGGGCCCCAACAATTTCATCTAGATGCCAGCCAAAGCCGTTGTTGGCACCATAGCGCTCGATCATGCTGGCTGGGGCAGCGGCCGGCGTGCTGTGGCATTCTAGGCAACTTGGCTTGCTAATTTTGATGGGGCGAGCAATGTAGTAGAGGTCACCCGCCGGAGTGTGCCGAAATCCGCTGGTCTCAGGGGCTGTGCTCTGCTGTTTAAATTGTTCGACTAGCTGAGCCTCAAAGCCATCGGCTTTGTCTCTTAAGTTGGTGGGGTTAAGGGTAGCTTCTTTATAGAAAAAGTCAGCATAAATCGGGTTGCCACGAAAGGTTTCAAATACTTCTCGGGCAGAATAGGCAGGCACCGTTTCCGGCAAAAATTCAGTATCTAGCCGCGTGATCAGTTCTGGATTGACCTGGTTAGTGGTGTAATCTCGCACAGAATTCATCGTTTCCATCAACATTAGGGCGTTGGTGGTGAGTTGAGCCTGAGCGCTCTTGTTAAGAACCGAAGATAGGGCGATGCTGCTGGCAACAATGCCCCCCAGAAATACGAGCAGCAGCAGTAGGGTGAATTTTTGGCCGAGTTGCAAGTTATCGAGCTTGAGCATGGAGTGGCATGGGTGGATGGTTCCGTCATCAAATACACTTGCACCCGGCCTGCTTCCGGAGACACTAAGGGTTTTGCAAAGAAGAGCAATACTTCCATTGCCTAAAGCCTCTGTCTGCGGCGCAGATGCTGTCAATTGTAGAGTGAAGTCTGCCTCGCCAAAGGGGGTAGTAACAGTTCAACATCTGCGAAGAATTGGCAGTAGGCTGCTCATTGTCTGAGATTCAAAAACCTCAAGCCAGTCAGGTTCCTTACTTAAGCTGGGCTAGCTTTTGATTGGCAGATCTGAGCATTTCGCTGGCCCGAGCATGGCTGGTGGTATTGGGCTGAACTTTTTCTAAATCGTTAATGATGTCCTGCAGCAGGCTGGCAACCTGGTTGCGCTCTAGGCCCTCTAGGTTTTGGGCCAGCATACGAGTGCTTTTTTCGTTAGCGCTGTCAAAGGCTCTGGTTGAGGTCTCTTCCTTGGCAATGTTTTCCTGCACAATGCCAAAGTTGGTTTGGTATTGGGCTAGCAGGGTCTGGGCTTCGCTGTAGCCAGGGTCTTCGATGGGAATGTCTTCTAAACGAGCGATCGCCGTTTCCCAGAGACCCGCAACGGTTTCCCAGCGGGCGGTACTGTGGGGCGGATTTTGGCCGGCTACGGCAGCTTCATAGCCAAAGGCTTTCGCCGCATCGACCAGCGTGCCAGAGCGGTTGCCGCCGGCGACATTGCCGGCCACCTGCTGATAGTCGCGCTGGTAGGCATCTAGCTTAGTCACCGACTGCCGCCCGGCCAGCGTTTCCGGCGGAATTTCGCTCAGCCGATCCATCCCCTGCTGCCAGGTGGTGAGGGCTGTAGCCCGGTCGGTGCCCGAGGCAGCGGTTTGAAATGCCTGCTGGGCTCCGTCGACGGCCGTGGTGCCTTGCGCTAGCAGGGTTTGGGCGTTGCGCTCCTGAAACACCACGGCTTCCATGCGGCCAATTTCGGCCCGGGCGGTCTCAAATTCATCGAGGGTAAACTGCCAGCTACAGCCCACAAACCCGCAGTAGCCCCGCGGGTAGTAGCCCAAAAACCACACCGGCAGGCCATCTAAGTGCACCTGGGCCTGGGTGACTTTTTCTTCGCCCAGCTCAATATCTTGGGCTGAGGTGGCCTGGTTTACCAGTTGGTCGGCCTGAGCTACCAGCGACACCGCTTGCCGATAGTCGCGGTCCATTTTGATATAGCTGGGCAGCAGAATTAGGGGGGCCGTCTTGGCCACGGGCCAGCGAATCATGGGGTAGGGCAGGTTGAGCACCCACGTTACCCCGGCCAGCCCCGCTACTGTCACCAGTGCCGAACCCAAACACCCAAATGTACGAGCCACCATAACCGTTGTTTCTCAATCAAAGCAAACGCTGTTTCAGTGTTCCCTAGGGGCTCAGCTCTGTCGCTTTGAAGGGCTATCTAGTTGTGTTGATTTAGCGATCGCTCGAACCGCACAGCCGTTTCAGAACTTACAAAAACCCCCTGCCTTCCAAAACTGGGAGGCAGGGGGTTCACAATTAAACAGCTAACTAGGGCTACTTGCCGCCGTAAAAGTAGGCGATCTCTTTGTCTTTGAGGGGCGCAAAGTCGGCCGCTTGCAACATGGCGTTGAGCTCATCGGCGGCGAAGTGCTTGGCCCCAATGCGCACAATGCGCGATCGCATCGAGTTCGACACCCCACTGCGCTGCCGCCCAGCTTCTTTAGCCATGACGGTGTGGTAGAGGTCGAGCTTAGCGGCAGGAATCGGGGTACCGTCGAGGTCAATGCCCTGGGCGATCGCGGCATCTACGGCATCGGCCCCGGTGGTTGGCGTTTGAGACATGGTGGCTAGTCCTGCTAACGTGAGTAGTCTCAAAATCCTATCAGACCGCGATCCCCGCTTCGGCTGGGGTCAGAGCCAGCGGTTACGACTTTGCCACCGCCACCGGCTAGTGGCCCTCAATTTCTTTGACCACGCGGGTTTTGCTAGCGCGCAGGTGGTGACTAATAGCCGCCACGGCTACGTTGGAGTCGCGACTAAGAATAGCTTCGTAGATCTGGCGATGCTCAAGGCGAATGTCGAGCACGTTGGGGTTTTGCTGAAGGGTTTGAATGCGCAGCAGCGCCATGGCATCAAACAGGCTGTCTAATAGCGACACCAGCCGCCGATTGCCCGAGCCTTCGGCAATCAGATGGTGAAACTGGTAATCAACATCGAGCAGGCTCTCGGCCGAGAGGCTGCCGTGGCTGTTGGCGGTAGCCCCCTCAGCTTTGGTCACACAGGCTGCGATCGCCTCAAGCTGCTCCTCAGTGGCGTGGGTGCAGGCCCCGGCCACCGCTAGCGCCTCTAGGGCCAGGCGGCAGTCGTAGAGTTCTTCGGCATCGGCAGCGGTAATCGTGGTCACCCGCAAGCCACCGCTGACATCGGCGGTCACCAACCCATCTTGCTGGAGCTGGCGCAGGGCCTCCCGCAGGGGGGTGCGACTCACCTGTAGCCACTCGGCTAGCTGGGTTTCGACCAGGCGATCGCCCGGAGAAAGTGCCCCGGTCAAAATAGCCGATCGCAGTGCGTGGTAGACCTGCTCATACAGAGACTTGCCGCGGTTGATAGTAGGGGGGGACGATAAAATCACAAGGGGCTTAACCTCTGGAGCAGGGGGAAGACTGGCCCAACGGACTGCCGTGACGCGGGGTGCAGCTACGCCGGTAATACTTCCTAATCATACAAAGTTGACCCGTAATGAGGGCTGAAAAAGTTCTCACGGTGCAGAAACGCTGCCCTCGACCGGCAATAACGCCATCAGGGCCAGCTGCCATTCCCCAAGCCATCTAAATTGACATCCCATCGCTAGCCTTAATGCCGAGGGCAGCCAAGGCCGTCAGGAGAATCCCAGCCCGTTGCCGTAAGCTGATAATTGAGATCAACCGTAACAAACGTAACTATGCAAATTGTGCGCAGGCTGCTGTTGGGCCTACTGCTGCTAGCCACCCTGGGGCTGGTTTGGGATGCCCTACCTTTCTACGCCACCGCCGACTCGATGCCCGAGCCCACGGCAGTAGAGGACCCCAACCTAGCCACCGCCACCTTTGCCGGGGGCTGTTTTTGGTGCATGGAAGGCCCCTTTGACCAGCTAGAGGGCGTAATTTCAACCACCTCTGGCTATACCGGCGGCACCAAGGTTAACCCCACCTACTCCGAAGTCTCCGCTGGGAGCACAGGCCATGTGGAAGCCGTTCAAATCGTCTATGACCCCACCAAGGTTAGTTACGAGACGCTGCTCCAGGTCTTTTGGGGGAATGTAGACCCGGTGGACAGTCGAGGCCAGTTCTGCGACAAGGGCAGCCAGTATCAGGCCAAAATTTTTGCCCACGACAGCGAACAGCAGGCGCTGGCAGAACAGTCCAAACAAGTGCTCAGCGCTGGGTCGAAGTTTCGGAAAACCCCTATCGTTACGTCCATTGAGCCTGCCCAGACTTTTTACCCGGCTGAAGACTACCACCAGGATTACTACCTCAAGCATCCGCTGCGCTATAAGTATTACCGCACGGCATGCGGGCGCGATCAGCGGTTGGCTGAGGTGTGGGGCGCTAGCGGGGAGTAGGTGGGCGAAGGGGTAGGCGGGTGGATGAGCAGGGTTCGACGTTGTGCAGGGATTTTTGAATTTCTATAAGCCCCAGGGCATGAGTTCCCACGACTGTGTGGGAGCGGTGCGGCGGCTGTCGGGCATCAAGAAGGTGGGCCATGGGGGTACGTTGGACCCTTTGGCCGAAGGCGTTTTGCCCATAGCTGTGGGACGGGCCACGCGCTTGCTGCCCTACCTGCCGGAGGGCAAGGCCTATCGGGCGGTGATTCGCTTTGGCCTCACTACCACCACCGACGATTTAGAAGGTGAGATTCTGACCCAGCAAGCCGCCAATCGCCTGACGGCAGAGGATATTGCGGCTTGCCTACCCGAGTTCCAGGGAACAATCGACCAGGTACCCCCAGCCTTTAGCGCCATTCAGGTGCAGGGGCAACGCCTCTACGATCTGGCGCGCAAGGGTCGGGTTGTAACGCCGCCCTCGCGCGTGGTGACGATCCACCAGCTCACGGTGCAGCACTGGCAGCCGGGGGAGCAGCCGGAGCTAACGCTGGATGTAGACTGCGGCCCTGGCACCTACATTCGCTCGATCGCACGGGATTTGGGCGATCGCCTCGGCACCGGAGCCACCCTAGCCCACCTCACCCGTACCCGCAGCGGCGGCTTTGACTCGTCGCACAGCCTCACGCTGGAGACAGTGACGGACTTGCTGGGAAAGCAGACTCTTGAGCTAGTGAATCCAGCGATCGCCCTGGAGCATTTGCCGGCGATCGCCCTCCCCGCCGAACTCGCCCTGCGCTGGCAGCAGGGGCAAAAGTTTCCGCCCACTATGGTGATACCGCCAAGCACTCCCTACCGAGTGCTCAACGAGTCAGACGGAACCTTTTTAGGCATCGCCCAACTCGAAGAACGGGAAGAAGGACCAATTCTCAAAGCCAAAATGGTGCTTTAAAACAGTAGAATCACGCCCTACTCCCCCACCCTCCTACTCCCTACCCATCTACCCATCTACTCCTTCGGCACCCACACCGACACCGATCCCGCCAGACAGCTAAACTCAGCCCAGCCCTCGTCATTGGTGGTGACCGGCTCGCTCACGTGTTCAGTGATGTCATAGTAGGTGCAGTTGGGCCGGCCCACCTCCATCCACTTGTGACCGTCGGCGCCGTTGGTCAGCACCACGGCCATACCGCCGGGGTTGGCTTCGTTGCCGAGCCGAGTCCAGCCGATGGTGCTGGGGTGGTCGAAGTAGTCGTACTGGTCGCCAAAGGCATAGGTGCTGCGCACGTGCAGGAACTTATCGATCAGCCACTTGTGACTGTCGAGCCAGATCTCATATTCGCCGCCATCGTTGCCGTTGTCTTTGTAGTGGGCCCCGTAATAATCGGCGTAGAAAATGCAGGGGTAGCCATCTTGGCGCAGCAGAATCAGCGCGTAGGCCAGGGGTTTGAACCAAGGTTCTACCACCGATTCCAGCGATTGCAGGGGTTGTGAGTCGTGGTTGTCGACTAGAGTGACGGCGAGAGCAGGCTGCTCTTTGACCAGAGTGTTGTCAAAAATGGTGGTGAGGTCGTAGTCACCACCGGCTTTGCTGGCCTCGCTAAAGTTGTAGTGCAGGGGCGCATCAAACAGATGCACATCGCCCTCAGTAACTTCAATGAAGTGGTGCAGCGCCTCAATTTCGTAGGACCAATATTCGCCCACCGCAAACAGCCTGCGGCCCGCCTGATACCGACAGTGCTGTAGCCACTGGGGAAAAAAGCCCGCCCGCACGTGCTTGACCGCATCAAAGCGAAAGCCGTCGACCTGGGTGGTGTCGGTGTACCAAGTGCCCCACTCTTTGAGGGCTTCGCGCACCTCGTCCGATTCCATGTCGAGGTCGCAGCCCATCAGGTAATCAAAGGCACCTTTTTCAAGGTCAACGTTCTCGTCAAAAGACTTGCCTTCAAACAGGTAAACCGCGTCGTAACCAGGATCGTTTTCGTCGTAGTCAACGGCGTCAAAATGCCACCAGTGCCACTCCATATCAGAATATTTGCCCTGACGACCGGGAAATTTAAAGTGAGTCCACACTTTTACCATGCGATTTTCGCCAATTTGCTCGTGGCGATCGTCGTGGCTCATGGGGGTGGCCATGACTTCCTCTGTTTCGTCGCCGCCCATCATGTGGTTGAATACCACATCAGCATAGACCCGAATACCCGCTTCTTTGGCGGTCTTAATAGCCTGAAGGTATTCGTCTTTAGTGCCGTATTTCGTGCGAACGCTACCTTTTTGGTCAAATTCGCCTAGATCGTACAAGTCGTAGACGCTGTAGCCGACGTCGTAGCCGCCAGTGTTGCCCTTGTATGCGGGGGGGAGCCAAACAGAAGTAATGCCAGCCTCTGCCAAGTCTTTTGCGTTCTTAGCAAGCTCATTCCACAGGTTGCCGTCGGGCTCAATATACCAGTGAAAATACTGCATCATCACGCCATTCGGCTCAGACATACCCGCAGGCTCCGTTAAGTAATAAGAAATGTTAGCTTCGAAATTATGGCAGATGTCTTTAGTTTTTCTAGTCTGCCTATTGGGATATTGCCAAAGGTCCTGATTTCTGCTTAGCTGTTTACTATTGCGTTTTTGTACATCAAGGGTATGCTGCTTTATTTAGTTTCTAGACAGCACTAAATAGGCATTGCTTAGTACGTAAACGCACTCTCTTTTGTGAAGGATAAAACTCAAAGAGCGTTGGTTTCGGCCGGTTCACTCTCAATACGGCGGGAAATGCGATCGCACCCCTCCAGCTTCTCAACTGGTTCTCCCCTAGCAGCTCCCAGCTTTTTGAACCTGCGCGTTGTCCCAGCACCCGACTCTCTAAACAGCCTACCGTCGGATTAAAGGCCTTAACCAAGGCATCCAGCCTCCAGCGCAGCTTCACCATGGGGTTGGTGAGCACAGCCATGCGATCGTAGAGTTCGCGCTCTAGGGCATTGGTCATCCGGGCATTTTTTCGTGCCTCCAACCGTAGACGATCGCCTTGAGCAGCGCGATCAGGTAGTCGGCGTGGTTGAAATTACGCTCTGGCTCACGCCATATTCAATCAGCTGTGGGTCGGGTTCCATGCCGGGCAAAAACAGCACCGCAAACTTTAGGAGATTCTCGCGCTGATCTCTGAATAGGCCTTGGCCCCGATCTAGGTGAGGTGGGTGCGACAAAAGTACGGAGAACCCCGTGCCCAGTACCAGGCCTAAAATTGTGCCGATTGCCGCTGGCATCTCAGTTCTTCTGGGCTAGACCCTGCCCTACTCACCTCGACCCGCCAGAGCGTAGGGGTACACGCCTATGCGCAGTCTTGAGAGCTTCGGGTATCCGTTCTGCTATGTCCCTGAGCAGCTTCCCTGAAGGAATGTATGAATCAAATTGTTACTATCCATCGTTGGTAGACCTAGCAATGCACCCGTAACCCAGTTCATACTGCGATCGCACCCGGTCCCATTACTTCCATCTAGCCTGAATTAGACTCTATGACCTCCACCGCCGCTCGCCCGCTCACCATTCGCCCCGCCACTCCCGCCGATGTACCAGCCCTGGTGGACTTGATTAAAGCTCTAGCCGACTACGAAAAGCTGGCCCACGAGGTGACCGGCAGCCCCGACGATTTGGCCGCTGCTCTGTTTGGCGATCGCCCCTATGCCGAAGCCCTACTCGCCTGGGTTGACGGCCAACCAGCCGGTATGGCCCTGTTTTTTCACAACTTTTCGACCTTTCTCATGAAGCCCGGCATTTACCTGGAAGATCTCTTTGTCTACCCCGACTACCGCCGCCAGGGCCTTGGCAAAGCGCTGCTAGTGCACCTGGGCAAGTTAGCCCTAGAGCGAGGCTGCGGCCGCTTTGAGTGGAGCGTGCTCGACTGGAACACCCCCGCGATCGAGTTTTACCAAAGCATGGGGGCCGAGATTAAGCCCGAGTGGCAGACCTGCCGGGTGACGGGGGCGGCGCTGGCGGCGTTCGGGGAGATGGAGGGGTAAGAAATAGATAAATTCAAAATTCAAAATTGAGAATTCAAAATTTTGAACTTTGAACTTTACCCTCCCCATCTCCCCGACTCTCCCCATCTCCCCGACTCTCCCCATCTCCCCACCCCATCCACTTCCCCATTTCATAGGTATGATTCTGGCCAGAGAGTCTAAGCATTCGGTTCTATATGGCACAGATTTTTATCTCGGCGGGCCACGGCGGCTTGGAGAATGGGGTGGTAGACCCTGGTGCCGTGCTGCCCAACACCACCGAAGCGGCGGAGATGATTCAGATTCGCGATTTGGTGGTGGCTGAGCTCAGGTCGCGCCAGTTAGCGGTGCTGTCTGTGCCCGACGATCTCAGCGCCAGCCAAACCCTGGCCTGGATTAATGGCCGCTGTCGCCCTGAAGATGTGGCCCTGGAAATTCACGCCGGGGTCTTTAGTGACCCGGCGGTTCGGGGTTCGGCGGTGTTTTACATTGCCAAAAACGACACACGCCGCACCCACGCTGAAATTGTGCTGCTGGCTCTGCTGCGCCGCATTCCCCAGGTGCCTAGCCGGGGCGTCAAGCCCGACACCGAATCGCCAACGGGTCTGCTGCCCTTTTGTCGCAACCTGGGCTGCCCTTCTCTGCTGATGGAGGTGGGCTACCTGAGCAATCCTCAGGATCTAGCGGTCATTCAGCGGCAGCGACGCGATGTGGCCCTGGGGATTGCCGACGGGCTGGCCTCCTGGAGCCGGGCGGTGGGCAGCGGCACCCCCACCGCCCCAGGGGGCAACCTGCCCGAAATTCGCATCAACCTCAACGGCGGCATTTATCCAGAGACCGGCATTATCGTCAACGGCAATGCCTACGTGCCCATCGACATTGCCGACTTGCTGGGGGTAGACGCGACCAGTTCCCCCAACATCACTCGCATTCGTTACGCCAACGTGGTCTACATCAAGGCGGTAGACCTGCAAAACTACAACGTGACGGTGACCTGGGATGCGGCGAGCCGCACGATTCGGCTGCGATCGCGCACGGGCACCCAATTCTGCCCTGGCTCAATGGATCGCATTATGGGCAACGGCAGCACGTCAGATACACAGCTGACCCTGTTTCTG
The DNA here is from genome assembly GCF_014695395.1 of Nodosilinea sp. FACHB-131. Classification (GTDB taxonomy): domain Bacteria; phylum Cyanobacteriota; class Cyanobacteriia; order Phormidesmidales; family Phormidesmidaceae; genus Nodosilinea. Next base: position 137,556 of record NZ_JACJOF010000017.1, on the reverse strand, counting down.
CAAAGCGTCAATCAGGGTGCCGTCAATACCTATCGCGACCTGCCCAAGCTCTACCGCGAAGAGGCGGCGATCGAGGGGGTCAATCACGATATTGCCTTTTGTCAAATGCTGGTCGAGACTAACTCCCTCAACTTTGGCGGCAGCCTCAACCCGGCTCAAAACAACTTTGGCGGCATTGGTTCACCCACGGGCGGGCCAGAGGGGTCGTCGTTCCCCAGCGCTCGGGTGGGAGTGCGGGCGCAAATTCAGCACCTCAAGGCCTACGCTAGCCTCGACCCCTTGGTGCAGCGCCAGGTCGATCCTCGCTTTCTGTTTGTGGTGCGGGGAGTTGCCCCTCTAGTGGATCAGCTCAGCGGCCGCTGGAGCGCCGACCCAGAATATGGCCGCAAAATTATGGCCTTCCTGAGAAGGCTTTATGAGCCAATCGTGCAGCCCTAGGCGACCAGTTTGATTGCTGGCCCTGCTGGGGCAACCTGAAAGTACCGAGGTCGTCATAGGGATGATTGGATCCTAATGTGCCGGGCTGAGCCATCGGTGATACCGTAAAAAGCGCTGTCCGGTGATCCCCACGTTCTCTACGTTCTGCCGCAACCGATGACTTTACTTCGCCAACCCCTGTTTAGGCTGCTGCTCAGCCGCTCCCTAGGCTTTCTCAAGCATGGTCTCAGCCTGTCGGTGCTGTGGTGGCTGGCGACGCTGCCGGTGCAGGCGGCGGTCGAGATGCGGGTGGCCGTAGGCGATCGCCTCAATCAAGCGGTGGTCGGCAGCTCTACCCCAGCAGTAGTCAAAAACGCGACGGGCCAAGGGGTAGGCCAAATTCCCCAGGGGCGATCGGTCACTGTCACTCCCCAGGGAGGTGGGCTGAAGCTGGCTGACTGGCAGGGGCAAGCCTTTTGGGTAGAGCCGACTAGCGGTGGCTATATCTTTATCAACGACAAATGGTATCGGGGTCGGGTGCTAGTGGTGCCCATCGATGGCAAAGTGACTGCCGTCAACTGGGTGGATCTCGAAGCCTACCTCTACGGCGTCGTTGGCGGCGAAATGCCCGCTAGCTGGCCCCAGGAGGCGCTCAAGGCCCAAGCGGTAGCGGCTCGCTCCTACGCGATGTATCGGCGCGATCGAACCCAGGGCGACCTGTTTGACGTAGGGGGCACCACGGCTCATCAGGTCTATGGAGGGCTGGCTGCCGAAGCTCCCTCTGTACAGGCCGCGGTCAACGCTACCCAGGGCCAGGTGCTGACCTACGGAGGCCGGGTGATTGAAGCCGTGTTCCACTCCTCCTCCGGCGGCTATACCGAAAACTCTGAAGATATTTGGCAAAGCGCCACCCCCTACCTGCGCGGTGTGGCCGACTACGACCAAGAGGCTCCGGTGTTTCAGTGGTCTGAGACTTTCTCAACCCAACAGGTCGCACAGCGTATTACCGGCATTGGCCGCCTGACGGGAGTTGTCACTGAGCGCGCCACTCCCCAGGGGCGTATCGCCTCCATTCGGCTTCAGGGCACCCAGGGCAGCCGCACCATGACCGGCACCGAGTTGCGCCAGGCGTTGGGTTTGCGCAGCTCATTGTGTTCCCTGACCCTGGTGGGCGATACCCTACGGGTTGACGGGCGCGGCTATGGCCACGGCCTGGGCATGAGCCAGTGGGGGGCGCGCGGGCTGGCCACCCGAGGCCAAAACTACCAGCAAATCTTGGCCCACTACTACCAGGGCACTGCCCTCTCTAACCTGCGAGTGGCTACCACCGCCAAGCAGGATGCGCCGCTGCTGTTAGATCCCAAAGTGCTTCAGCCTCGTCTGGCTCGCTAGATCGGCGGCGGTAGAGGTTGCGATCGCGCCGCCCAATATGCTACTTTCTATGTCTGCCCGGACGTATAGCTCAGTTGGTTAGAGCACCACGTTGACATCGTGGGGGTCACTGGTTCGAGTCCAGTTACGTCCATTCCTTGAAAAGCTGCCATTTCAATGCCTTTGGCGTTTGGCTAATAGATGCGATCGCCGCCCAAAGTGGGTACGGACTGACCGGATCCAAACGAAATAATTAGGATTCTAGCGCTTCAACGAGTATAGAATGGGTGCTCGAAATGGCCAGAAGTCCCAAAGGTAAAATTTCAATCGAGGACATAGACAGCTCGATTCGTCTGAGATAGCGGTGTCAGGGGCAGCGCAAGACAATGAGCCTGGGCTTACGCTATGACCTGGTGAACCTAAAGGTAGCGCAGAAGCGGGCTAAGCAAATCTACCCAGACATCGTTTCGGGCAATTATGACCCAACGTTGTTCAAGTAAAAGGGCGATCGTAGCTAGCAGCTCCAGGTGATCGGGTTGGGGTGTTTCGTAAATGACCTGGGGCACCTAACGCTTGATCCCTGGTCAGATAACTGCACATCAGAGCTAAATAGGCACGAATGAGGCACAGCAAAAGCTGGGGGCAAGGTGCTGCCTGGTCTGATCAAGCGCCGCGAGAAAGAGCGAGCCGTTTACCTCGGAGGTTAACTGCTATTCCGGGCCTTGTTATGAGATATGAGTTTCTTAGTTTGACGTTGTTATAACGCTGAATGCGACCGACCCCGATCAATCAGCGGTGGTTGAGTATGAGGGGAAGAAAATGCGGTCTATTTTTATAGACCGCTGATCTCAGGACGGTATGTTCCGGCTCTCCTATTGGGGAAGAGATTAATCCCCAACGGCTCTGAACTTTGCAGTTCAGCAGTTGTTTGATGACATGTATAACTTATTAGATGAAAATGTTTTAGATACGTATAAGTTGCTAGAAATTACTGAGAAGTCTACCGTTTGGTTGTGCCTCCTCAATAACTAATCGTGTTATTTCGTATATGAGAAAATCAACTGACGCAGCATTAAGAGGAATAGCAAATGATAAACAACGAATTTCGCATTTTGATAGAAGCCTATACTCATGCCGCGAAGGATGGGGACACGGGTACTGCTGAAACGCTAATGAAAGAACTAGATGGCATAGTCGTGTTATCTCAACACGATCGCGTGAGGGCAGAAAAAAATAAGGGATGGACGGTCGGGTAGTGCATGCGGAGCGGCCAGACAGAAACCCGACAGGCCAAAAGTGCCGATGGGACTTAGTTCTCAGGGTGCATCTACGATTCAGGATTTCTGCCTGTTACTTCCCAAAATGCCTTCGTCAGTGGGGTGGTAGCAGGGATAAGCTGCTCGGCGTCAGTGAAATTTCACATCTGCCCCTGGCGATCGCTAAGGGCAGATTGTTGGTTGCTGCCGTCGCATCCCACTTTCGTCCCAATCTCGGCGTGGCAAATCTGAACACTCTAAACAACCTCTGATAGCGCAAACAAGACCATACCGCCGCTGGTGCAGCTCTCAGGTTTAAGAGGCATCATAGACACGCCATGTCCGAATTCCCCAGTGTTTGAGGACAGGTTCAGCGCTCAAGATCTCATTTTCTATTGCCTCCATGATAATTAAATAATCTCCTGTGTTAAATCTGTCGTTGCGAATTCTTGCTTGTTCCTCTGGAACTAGCCATCCCTGAAGCGCGCCATATAGACCACCAGCAGTTGCAGCCATTCCACTTCCAAGAAAGGTTGTTACAAGGCTTTCTACCGCTAATACCTGACCAATGCCAGGAATTAGCAGGCTGGCGAGTCCCATAATCAGGGCAAGTGAACCTACTCCTATCCCTCCCGCGATCGCGCCTGTTTTCGCACCTTCTGCTCTTGTCATTGAAGGCTGCTTCACATTTTGGCTATCTAAACTATTGCCATCATCAGAAGATTTGGTAATCATTGAGAGCTTATGCATGGGAAACCCCTGTTTTTTTAGCTCAGCTAGCGCTTGTTCTGCATTTTGACGATTGGAGAATGTACCGATCGCGCGTTTCATAGTGTAAGAAGTCATGAGAAAAGATGAATATCCAACGCTATAGTTTTTTAATGTCAGCACAGTCAAAAGAAAAGCTTTATCAAAGTCACACCAAATTCGAATCACATAACCCCGAGTTCCGACAAGCGAAGCTGTAGAGACAAATGGTATTCGTCCAGTGGAATCGGGGGTAATCAAACAGGTTTTAGTATCTGTTATTCCAGCGGAGCAAAACGCTTCAGCAATGCAGCTAAAGCAATCATGGGTAGCCCAATAGCAAGGCAGATCAAGCCTTGAGTCAAAGTTAATGCTTCAGTAGCAAATAGCCTATTCATAATGCTCCATTGACTAAACAAAAGCTGGAGCATCAGTACACCTGCGATGCCGATCGCCACAGCATAACCGAGCGATTCATCTTTACCACGTAGCTTTGCAACAATCGCGGGAATAAAACGGCTGATCCCTAACAAGTAGAACGCTTCTGCGGCAACCAATGCTTGAATTGCCATCGTTCGCGCTAGGTCTTCGTTTCCAGTAGTACGAACAATCCAATTAAATGTTCCGAAGATCACGAACCAGTTAAATAGTGAAACGGTTAGAATTCGGCTGATTAGCCTACGTGATAGCATCGGTTCATTAGCAGAACGAGGTGGGTGCTGCATCACGTCTGGAGAAGGTGGTTCAAACGCCAGCGGCAAGCTCAAGACCACAGAACTGACCATATTCAGCCAAAGAATTTGCACGGGCAAAATCGGCAGTGGCGTTGCTAGCATTACAGCGATCAAGATGGTCATAGACTCACCACCGTTCACGGGTAAGATGAACGCGATCGCTCGCAATAAATTCTTATAAACAGTGCGTCCTTCCTCGACAGCTTTCTCGATCGAGGCAAAGTTGTCGTCTGTCAGAATCATATCTGCCGCTTCTTTCGTGACTTCGGTGCCAGTGATGCCCATTGCTACCCCAATGTCAGCTTGCTTCAACGCAGGCGCATCGTTGACGCCATCTCCGGTCATTGCCACAATTTCACCTTTGGATTGGAGGGCTTCCACAATCCGCAGTTTTTGTTCGGGTGCAACTCGCGCAAATATATTGCTCTGTGCAACAGCATTGGTTAGTCCTTGCTCATCCAGTTGAGCAAGTTCTTGGCCGGTGAGAACAGGCGCATCCTCAGTTTGATTTAGCCCCATTTGTTGAGCGATCGCGGCGGCTGTTTTGGCATGGTCACCCGTGATCATCTTGACCTGAATTCCCGCAGATCTACAGGCTTCGATGGCTTGAATCGCTTCAGGGCGGGGCGGATCGATCATGCCTTGCAGCCCTAGAAATACTAAACCTTGCTCCAGATCAGAATGCTCGATCGAGCTTTGAGAATCAGGGACCACTTTTCTGGCAAGTGCCAAAACCCGCAGCCCTTTTTTTGCCATGTTCTCTACAGTTTGCTCAATTTGCGTTGGGTTTAGGGCGATCGCCTCTCCATCTGCACCCAGCATCTGACGACACCGCTTGAGGGTGGCTTCAGCCGAACCTTTGAGGTAAATCAACCGTTCTGGACGGTTGCGATGCAGTGTTGCCATGTATTGAAATTGAGATTCAAACGGCAGGGTATCAAGCCGAGGGAGCGCCTGCTCCAGCTTGTCTGCACTGAGCCCAGCTTTGTAGGCAGCAGCAACCAGCGCTCCTTCTGTGGGGCTACCGACCACTGTCCAATTTCCGTCTTGCACTTCCAGATGAGAGTCGTTGCACAACAGTCCGGCTTGCAGGCATTCATATAAGGCGGGTGCCTTTGCCAGGTCAATTGCGTGTCCATTCAAAAAAATCTCTCCATCCGGCGCATAGCCTCCGCCACTGACCCAATAACGCCTGCCACCAGCATCAATTTCTTGAACCGTCATTTGATTCTCGGTCAGGGTTCCGGTTTTGTCAGAACAAATTACGGTGGTGCTGCCCAGGGTCTCGATCGCCGGTAGTTTACGAATGATGGCGTGGTGCTTTGCCATCTGAGATACGCCGATCGCCAGTGTCACGGTGAGAATGGCAGGCAACCCTTCGGGAATCGCACTAACCGCCAGCGCAACCGCCGCTTTGAACACCTCAATCCAAGAAAACCCTTGAGCAACGCCAACAGCAAAGGTGAGTGCCGCCAAGCCCAAAATGACGTACAGCAAGGTTCTGCTGAATTTATCGATTTTGCGAGTTAGAGGAGTTTCTATGGCTGTACTCTGCTGCATTAGTTGCGAGAGGTGTCCAGTTTCGGTCATCTCACCAATGCCCACAACAACTCCACGCGCCTGCCCAAAGGTGACAAGGCTGCCCGTGTACACCATGTTGGTGCGCTCTGCGAGCGGAGTGTCCGCTTCTAGGGGATGAAGGTTTTTTTCGACTGGAACCGATTCTCCTGTCAGGGCTGATTCGTCTACCTGTAAGTCGCGAATCTCAATCAGCCGCAAATCTGCAGGCACTTTATCGCCAGAGGACAACAAGACAAGATCGCCAGGAACCAGTTCGCGGGATGAAACCACTTGCTTCTGGCCGTTGCGATGAATGGTTGCATCGGTTGTAACCGCTTCGGATAAGGCGGCGATCGCATCCTCTGCCTTTGCCTCTTGCACAAAGCCAATGATGGCATTGAGCAGCGTCACCCCAAAAATCACACCCGAATCTATCCACTCCTGGAGAAACGCCGTGACTAGCCCTGCAACCAGCAGAATGTAGAGCAACGGCTGATTGAACTGCTGAAGAAAACGTACCCAGGCACTCTGTTTTTTCTGAGCGGTTAATTCATTGGGACCAAAGCGATCGTGTCGCTCTGCTGCTTCTGGAAAGGACAAACCCTTCTCAGGATCGGTTTTGAGCAACTGGACAACCTGCTTCTGAGGAAGGTGATGCCATTGCTGTTCCGTTGATTTGACGCTATCTAGTACTACCATCCCATTTCCTCTCGGCTCCATATCATCTGGAGCGGCAAGACTGGCTCACGGCAGCCTTGCCCACCTCATTACTCTCTAGCGTCCTTTACGAAAGTGAGTGAAAAATGAGTGCTAAACTTCTACTGCTCACTTTCGGATCACATTTGTGATTTAAGACTAGAAAGAAACGGAGGTAGTTGATGGATCGGCAAGCTCTATTTCACTGAATTTATGCGATCGCGGTCGGCGCACTATAGTTCTTTTCACTTGGCACCAATTCGCGTGGCGTTCTCACATATGAGTATTTAATTGCCACACCAAACTCACTCAACAATTTCATAGCGAACGAGCTGCCGCACATCTTGACGAGATAGCTGAAGTTCTTGCGCGATCGCCGCCTCGACTTGATTGGTGTCGGTCATCGGCAATTCCAGTTCCAACCGTTTTAAGATAGGTTCCGTTGTCTCTACCTCAACCTGCGTGATTCCCTGCTGTCGATTGATGATTGCGTTGATGAGCAAAATGTTGATGGAGACAGTCGCCTTAAACTGAGTGTCTGCCTGAAGTTTAGTGTCGGTTGATTGGGGCTGCCGCAGTTCTTGAGCCATCAGCATATTCGTGCCAAACCAAAAGGCGATCGCCACAAACGGCAGTGGCAGCCAAAACTCGGCCCCTGATGCTCGTAACCAACGTTTTATTGCACGCCACCCACTACCATTTCTCATCAGCTTCTATGTTCCGCTGTGTGCACTTCAACAGCCTATCTGGCTCAAAGGAGATGTTTACATTACGCTAAACACCTATTCTCAGTCTTGCAAGCCGCAAGGGGAGTAGCAAAGACATGAGAGTTCTGCTGGTGGAAGATGACCCAAAACAACTCATGCCGCTGCAAATGGTACTCTCTCAAGCAGGACACAGCGTCGATGGCGTCAAAGATGGAGAGACGGCTCAGTGGCTTTTATCCGAAAAAGACTATGATCTGCTGGTTCTAGACTGGATGTTACCGCATGTCAGCGGTGTAACCCTCTGTCGCCAATATCGAGCAGCCGGAAAAACGGCTCCAGTCTTGATGATCACGGCAAGAGATACTACACCTGAAAAAGTGACTGGATTAGACGCAGGTGCAGATGACTACCTGGTGAAACCGATCGACCTGGTGGAGTTTATGGCACGAGTCCGAGCCTTAAGACGGCGATCGCCCCTCTGGCAAGGAGATACCCTGAGTCTTGAAGATCTCCATCTCCATCTCGATACCCTGACTGTCGAACGGCAAGGTGCAACTGTTGCCCTCTCTAGTCGTGAGTTCCAGCTGTTGGAGTACTTCATGCGCCACCCTCGACAGGTGTTAACCCGCAACCAGATCGAGCAGGCCGTATGGGAGTGGGGAACTGAACCCGAAAGCAATGCCATCACTGTCTTGATTCGCAAACTCCGTCAACGCTTGCAAACCGTAGGAGCAGCTGACTGGGTTGAGAGCATTTATGGCATGGGCTATCGCCTGACTTCTCCTGAAACGCATGAAGCTTGAAGGCAAGACGTGTTTAACCGAAGTCGTCGCAACCTGGCTCGTTGGTTCACCCTTTCAATGGGAAGCATTCTAGTGCTGTTTGCTGGAGTGATTTATCAGATCGAGATCACGGAAAAACTGGAAGCACTCGATCGCCTGCTCCACGACAAGACTAGAGTGATGGCTGCCAGTGTGCACTATGAAGTGCGCCAAGACCAGAGTCAGGTCGATCTGAGCCATGTTCCATTGCTGGGCAGTGGCTCCCATCCACTTGCAGAAGATCTGATTTATGTGCGCTGGTATAACGCGCAAGGACGGCTCGTTCGCTTTTTCGGAGCGGCTCCTCCAGACCAGTTAAATACGCCCCTTGGGTATCTCACGGTTCAATCAACCGATCCACTTTTGGCGGAAGAAGTTTGGCTCCGTCAGGCGACATTACCGGTTGAGGGCAGAACTGGAACCCTGGGGTATCTTCAGGTGGCCGCTCCCCTAATGGAGACTCAACAAGAACTTCAGCAGCTTCAGACGGTGCTGGCTCTGACAGTCCCGATCACACTCGGACTCATTGCCCTCACCGGTTGGGTTCTTAGCGGCTTTGCCATGCAACCGATTCGCCAGGCCTATCAACAGCTTCAACGGTTCACAGCCGATGCTTCCCATGAGCTGCGATCGCCCATTTCCGCAATTCTGACCAACGCTCAACTGGGATTACTGATCGCCAATAGTGATTCCCGCTATCACCATCCCTTAGAAAACATTGTGGATAGCGCAAAATCAATGGGTGCTCTCGTCAATAACCTGTTATTGCTCGCTCGCCATCAAGGACAGCTTGCACCAGAATCACTCAAATTAATTAATCTCGACGATTTGCTCAAAAGTTTGGTAACTCAATTTGCCACCTTAGCAGAACAGCAATCTATCAACTTGACCTATGAGCCGCCTGAGCAAGTAGTCGAACTGTGGGCTGACCCCGACTTGCTACGACAGGCGATCGAAAATTTGCTCAACAATGCTTGCAAATATACCCCTTCTGGTGGCGTGGTCCTGGTGCGCTTGGTGCCTCACCCTGGTTGGGCCGTGATTCAAGTGATTGACACAGGCGCTGGAATTCCAGAAACCGACCTACCCTATATCTTCGATCGCTTCTACCGAGTAGACGCTGAGCGTTCTCACGACAGCGGCGGATTTGGGCTAGGGTTGGCGATCGCCCGACAAATTGTCCAAGCCCATAATGGGCGCATTCATGCCACAAGTGAAGTGAGTAAAGGCTCAAAGTTCCAGATTGAACTGCCCCTCCAGCCCTACGAGGGTCTTAATGGATTCAGGAGGCCAGAATGAAAACCTCCAGCTTGGCAGTGGTGCAGGCGCCCAGGGAATTCCTTGGTACTTAGAAGTCTGTTTCCAAGGCCTGGCAGCAGTTACGAAAGCAGCGGTTGCCTGAGCCAGAGGACTTCAGTCGACAACCGGTAGGCGTGTTACAGCGAGAAGATTAGACCTGGTATGTGGGGAGGCGGCAGCTCACCAACTCTTCGCGGTTCCTCGGTATTGGAATAAGAATCTATCTCAACAGTTAGCCAGCTATGTCAAAACCCTCTGTAGGTTTAGGTGTGGGGTAAGCCAGATTGGTTAATTCCGCGTAGGCAACTACTCAACTCACAAACCTTCAGTAGGTTAAGGCCATTGAGCACTCGGCTTGATCGATAATCACCTCAACTAACTCCCAGCAGTGCCATTCTGCCCATTCAACGCCGATGTTTTTATGGAATAGGTTGATCGCAAGCGGTTTAACGACTAAAGTCAGCAGCTGTATCCATTTGCATTAAAGACAGAGGTCTCTTGTCAGTTCGCTGCACTAACTTGTTAGCTAGCTTCTGACGAATCAACAAGCTTTTGATATTCCTTTCGCACTCTCTCAACCATATATATCCTTTCTTGCTGCGTCAACTTTTCTCTCAAACCGCAACGAACAAGTAATGAGTGAACACGCTGGTATAGAAACATCTTCAAGCTTCCAGCAGGCATTTTTGGAGTGCGTGGAATAACGAAAAAGTGAACGTGCTTAACTCGTTCGCCATAGGACGCTACGTAAACTTTAGCGACTTCCATAACTTTGGATAACGCCAAACAAGTTTTTTGAATGATGTCTCCGAGAGAAGCGGCTTCCTCTGCCGTTAACTCTGATAAATGTTTACAGTGTCGTTTAGTTTTGATAATAAGATTTCCTGCTTGCACATCGTCTTCCGTCTTATGACTGAGTATCCAATAAGCATCTTCATAAATGATAAGGCTTGGATCTTGTTGGCTCTTAGATACTTCATTGCAGGCATGACATTCATTCATTTATAATCTCAGTTCTCGCAGCACAATTAGCAGGCTGACGGTTCTGCTCATCGGACAAAGATACTCTCTAGGACTCACCTGAACGCTTTGGTAGATTTCGGTGCAGCAACTTGTTATATCTCTGTCGATGACAAGTGAAAAGCCTTCGATCATCCAACATATCGAATTAATATTGGGTCTGCGATCGCATTATCCTCTCCGCTAGAGGCGTCGGAGCTGTAGTACATACCACTTAACAGCCAAACCAGTTTGTACAAGTCAACGCGATCCTTAAAGCTCGGAGCCAGAGGAAAATTTGCGTTGTATGACTCGTAAAACTCTGGAGTAAAATCGCCAGACATCAATGTAGACGCAATCTCTATCTCGCGATCGCCATAAAACAGCCAGGGATCAACGAGTACAGGTTCTCCATTCTCCCCAAGCCGAACATTGCCACTGTGTAAATCACCGTGCAACATTGCAGGAGCGCGTTCGACACTACCTAGTAAGTCTGGCAAACGTTCTATCAATCTGTCTACACGCTGATTACGCTCCGGCGACCAGCGGTTTTCTTTCCTCGCCCGCTCTATGTGGTGGCGAAGATGAGCTTCATAAAGAAAGCCTACCCAATCCTGTGCGGGAAGATTCGTTGAATTGTCCTCATTACGCTCCACATAGCCATAGCCAGGCGCACTATTTAAGGTTGCAGTGTGCAGCGCCGCTATGCGCTCACCCAATTTTGCACCAAGGCGAGCCGACTCATCTCCCTTCTCGGCGCTTCCAGCCCATTTTTGCAGCATCCAGGCAGGGCATCCTTGCTGACCCTCAGCAAAACCAATGACAACCGGTACGCAGACGGTATTAGTCTGCCGCAGCAGGGACAACTGAAATGCTTCATTAGTCAACGTGCCAAACCAGGGTGTCTCGTTCCATTTGAGGAAATAAACGCTGGCATTTGTCTTCAACAAAAGTGTTTCACTTACGCCGCCGATCGCAGTAGGTTGTATTTCTCGCAAGAGGGTTTCATCTCCTGCTTGGCGTAATGCGCGAATAACGTCAGTTTCGATCGATGGTGGTATCCGAGTACTCATAACGAGTGTAGTACTGACTTACAAAGGTTATAGCAGCTTGCAGAGAGCCACGCTTAGCGGCAGATCATTGCTGTTCAACGGTTGCAACTCAAACCTTGCTGCACCACGAACAAGAACCGACAATCCGCTGCAACAGCATTGTCGTGCTGCTGCCGACAGCATAAATCTTCAAGCTTTACATACACCTCTGTCGGATGAGAAATGGCATAGGGGACATCCCATTGGCGAAACCCTAAACTCTGATACAAACGTGCAGCTATTTCATTCCCTTTTCGACAACTAGTCGCGATGATTCAACATCAGGATGCAGCTTAAGGCGACGAACCACTTCAAGTACGGTAGCGCGGCCATAACCTTGCCCCTGGTACTTTTCATCAATCATCAGCCGCATAATGAATCCTACACCCGCAGCAAGTTCATACATCGTGAATCCAATCATTGGCACTTCGGGTTGTTCGTAACCACAGGCGGCAGCATCGTAGACACCCAGAGGAAAAAGATTGGGATCAACATAAGCTTCTGCAAGAGACTGTGTGTTAGCTGCAACCCAACCCTTTTGCAACTCCGTAACCTGAAGATTCAGGCATTCTCGGAAATTCTCTCGCGTTACCTTGCGTAGATGAACTTGAGCCACAGCTCTACCTAGCCAAAATTGAATTGCTTGCCGTTATCTAGCTTAACAATTAACCCCTTGGGGGTCTCAAGTGGGAAAAATTCAACCTAAACGCCGAATACGAGATGAGGTGAGCCAAGCCAGCTAATCGCGCGCAGGCAACTAGTCAACGTGAAATGGATGGTTTCAGCTTTGGCAGAAACGGGGGGATGCAAATTTTGGGCAACTGGCACAAGGATTGAAGCTAAGAATGGGTGAGGTAACAGTGACAATCTGGCTTTTCAATAAACGTTTCTACTAGAGAATTCAACGTCACTGATGCCAAAAGCCCACCACCGAAGCTGCCTTGAATCGTGATATGAGCAACTTTTGTTGCCGCCAGTCGCCGCTTTGCCGCTGGAGCATGGCTAAACCCAATTGGCATGCCAATGACAAGGGCGGGCTCGATTTGCTGCTGCTCGATAAGTTGGCAGGCCGCAAGTAGCACTGAGGGGGCGTACCCGATGACCAGCACAGCCCCCCTTGGGGTTTGCTGCAACTGTTCCCGCCAAATACGATGATCATAAAATGCCTGTTCCGCTTCACTGACTCCCGTAATATGAGGGTCGTCAATCAGGGTTTCAAGCGAACATCCCAGATGAGCTAACCGGGGGCGATCGAGGGTGGCGGCGACGGATGGCAGATCGGTCAGGATGGAGCATCCCGCCTTCAGCGCTTCGCGGGCAGATGCAACAGCACCGTGGCTCAAGCGCACAAAATTGATCAGGCTGACGTCGCCGCAGGCTAGCACCATCTGATGCAGCAGATGCACGGTGACTTCGGAGTAGTGGGATAGGTCGGGAAGCAGCCGCTGCAGGGATTCTTGAAACGCTTCTGGATGCGAAGTTGTGGCGGCATCCAGGTTTGACCAGAGCTGGTCAAGTTTACATAGCTCCGCCTGGGCATTCACATCTAGCTGCTTGATCTGGGCCAACACCTCGGCCTGGGTACCCTGGCAATCGTGGTCGCGCCCTAGCAGCCCCTCTAGCGCCGTTGCCGTCTGCCGCAGTCGAGTGATTTGCTGAGTTACGGAGTGATACTGCTGCTGCAGCTGAGCCATCAGCGTGGGATTAGTGAGTTCTTCGGACTGGCTGTCTAGTAGCTGGCGAATGTGGGAGAGCTGAAACCCCTGCTGTTTCAAAGCGATTACGCGCTGCAGGCGCTGCATGTCTTGCTGAGTGTAGAGGCGATAGTTGCCCTCAGAGCGCTGCACAGGCGGGAGCAGCCCCAGCGTGTGGTAGTGCCGCACCATGCGGGGGGTGACGCCGCCGCCAACGGCATCGGTAAGTTCTTTGATAGTCAGGTATGAAGCCGTCATGCCTCTAGTTTACTCAAAACATTGACATTGACACTAATGTCAATGTTTAGGGTGAGGGCGTATCTACTTCACGGTTTTCGGTATGGTTTCTGCGAGTTTGTCTGCACCCCGGCTTTCTAGCCTGGTTAAAGATCACCCGGATGCGATCGCAGCCTTCACCTGCGCGGTTCTAGTTCTCCTGGGCTGGCAGTTACTCAATCTCGGCTGGATCGGGTTGGCCGTTTTGATTCTGACGGCAGCCTACGTGATCGGTGGGTTTGAGAGTGCGCGGGAGGGGTTGACGACTCTGTTTAAGGAGAAAGAGCTAGACGTAGATCTGCTGATGATCGTGGCAGCCCTGGGCGCGGCCAGCCTAGGGCTGTGGCGGCGAGAGTATTTCATGATTGTGGATGGTGCAGTTTTAATCTTGATCTTTGCCATCAGCGGGGCACTTGAAGGGTACGCGATGCAGCGCACGGAGCGCAGCATTCGCGGACTGATGAGTTTGACCACCGATACGGCGTGGGCGATCCGAGGGGGGCGCACTGAAATGGTGCCTATTGCAGCGCTCGCCGTTGGCGATCAGGTACTGGTCAAGCCGGGAGAGCTGGTACCAACCGATGGATTGGTAATTGAAGGCGCCAGCACCTTGAACCAGGCACCGATTACCGGAGAGTCGATTCCGGTGGAGAAGACCATCGGCGACGAGGTTTTTGCGGGCACGATTAACGGCAGCGGAGCCCTGCGACTCAAGATTCACCAGCCGCCCGAAAGCAGCCTGATTCAGCGGGTCATTCGCCTAGTGCAGCAGGCCCAAACCGAAGCACCGCCGTCGCAGCAGTTTATTGAACGGTTTGAGCGGGGCTATGCCAAGGTCATTGTGATTACGGGAATTTTGCTGGCCCTGCTACCGCCCTTTCTGTTGGGCTGGGGCTGGGAGCAAACTATTTATCGGGCCTTGATTTTTTTGGTGGTGGCATCGCCCTGTGCGCTGATGGCATCAATTATGCCGGCGCTGCTGTCGGGCATTGCCAATGGTGCGCGGCGAGGAATTTTGTTTAAGAATGGAGCACAGCTGGAGCGCATGGGGCGAGTGCGCGCGATCGCCTTTGACAAAACCGGAACGCTGACAACGGGCAGAGTAGAAGTGGTCGGGATGCTAGCAGTTCAGTCTGCACAGTCATTACTTCAGGTTGCAGCGGCCCTGGAGAGCTTGTCTGAACATCCCATCGGGGAGGCGATTGTGCGGGCTGCGCGTCAGCAGAATCTTACCTGGACGGAAGCGGTCAATGGTCAGGCTCAAGCGGGGCAGGGGATTACTGGAGAGATCAATCATCAAACAGCGGTGGTAGGCAAAGCGGCGTTTGTTCAATCCCAGGCCCAGGGCGCTTCCCCGGCCCTAATTCAGCAAAGCCAGCAGTGGGAGGCCGAGGGCAAAACGGTGGTGTGGGTCGCCTATGGAGATCAGGTGTTGGGCGTCATCGCCGTTGCCGATACTGTGCGCCCAACCGCAGCGCGGGCCATTGCCCAACTCAAGCGGCTGGGAGTTGAGCAGATTGTTATGCTGACCGGAGACAATGCCCGCACGGCTCAGAGTATTGCTCAGCAGATCGGGGTGGATCAGGTGCATGCCGAGCTGCTGCCCGAAGACAAAGTGGATGTGATTCGGCGCTTGCAAAAGCAGTATCAGACGGTGGCGATGGTGGGGGACGGCATCAACGATGCGCCGGCCCTGGCTCAAGCATCGGTGGGCATTGCCATGGGAGCCGCAGGCAGCGACGTGGCCCTGGAAACCGCAGACGTTGTGCTAATGGCCGATCGCTTAGAGCAGTTAGAGCACGCGATTCGATTAGGCCGCCGCGCTCAGCATGTGGTCAAACAAAACATCGTGTTTGCCCTCGGGTTTGTGGTGATTTTGCTGGTTTCGAATTTTGCGGGAGACCTCACGTTGCCCCTAGGGGTGCTGGGGCACGAAGGCTCAACGGTAATGGTGACGCTGAGCGGGCTGCGACTACTGCGAAACTAGGGTGGAGTGATGCATGGTAGCTAGATCGAGGATACGATCGCACAGCCGCCGCACTAACGGCCAGTCGTGGCTGACCACCAAAACCCCGATCTGGTGAGAGCGGGTGTAGTCTAAAACGGCCCGCCAGATCAGCGCCTGGGTGTTGGCATCGAGCATGGCCGTCATCTCGTCGGCAATCAGATAGCGGGTCTGGGAATTGAGGGTGCGGGCGATCGCAATTCGTTGCAGCTCGCCACCGCTCAGCTCATGGGGGTAGCGGGTGAGCCAGCCCTCGTGAATACCTAAGGCATCGAGCTGATGCATCTGGGGGGGATAACCCTCGCGCAGAATTTGGTCGATGCGCCAGCGCGGATTGACTGACAGTTCCGGATTTTGAAAGACAAGCTGCACCGGGCAGTAGCGCCGCCTGGGCAGAGGCTGGCCGTCCACACTGACCTGTCCTTTGGTGGGAATCAAATAGCCTGCTAATAGTTTGGCCAGAGTGGTTTTGCCAAAGCCCGAAGGAGCCATCAGCCCGACCACTTCGCCCGGTGCCACAGAAATTGTCTGGTCTTGCACCACCCAAGGCATTTGAGCCGCGTAGCGAAACCAAAGTTCTTTACCGATCAGCATGAATACACCTCACTAAACCACCTCGCACCGTCCGTAGCCTCGGCCGCTCGGGCAGACAGGCCTCTGTCATCCAGGGGCAGCGATCGCTAAACAAACATCCCACGGGCAGTGCCTCTGGGTTGGGCTGGTTGCCCGGCACCGGCATAAAGTCGTTTTGCGGCAGCGATCGCCAGAGGGCTTGGGTGTAGGGATGGCGCAAGTTTCCAGCCGCAAAATCTTGGGTCGACGCAATTTCTGCCGTCGTTCCGGCGTAGAACACGGCTACCCGATCGGCCACTAGCAACGCCGCTTCAATATCGTGGGTAATTAAAATCACGCCGCGCCCTTCTTGGGCCAGCTCCCGCAAATGGTTTAGCGTTTCGACTACCACCTCAGGGTGCAGGCCAGGGGTGGGTTCGTCAGCGATAATCAACTCGGCGTGGCTGACGACCGCTGTAGAGACCAGCACTCGCCGCGCCATGCCACCCGACACCTGAAACGGATAGCAGCGCTCTGCCTGAGGCGGCAGGTCATACCGATCAAAGGTGCGCTTCACCGCCGTTCGCGCGGCTGGTTTAGAAAGCCCGTTGAGCTGGGCTACCCGCTGCACCTGTTGGCCCACCCGCATCAACGGATCGAGATAACCCACCGACTGAGGAATGAGAGCAATGGCCTTACCGCGCAGCCGCTGGCACCGCGAGGGCGTCAGCGGCTGACCCTGAAACAGCATCGTGCCGCCGACGGTTGCATTTTCCGGCAGAATGCCTAAAATGGCGTGGGCCAGCAGGCTTTTGCCCGACCCGCTAGCGCCCACCACCGCCACCACCTCCCCGGCCTTGACGTCTAGATCTAACTCGGTAATCACCGTGAGCTGCCTGCGGCGTAGCCCTTGCTCATACTGTTTGAAGGTGACACTGAGGTTTGAGACTGACAGCATAACTACCCCTGACTCGTACGCGGATCGAGCAAAGCGCGCAGGTTTTCGCCCAGCCAGTCAAAGGCTTTGACCGACAGCAGCAGCAGCAGACCGGGCATCACCCCCAGCCACCAGTAGCCGGTGGATAGGTGCCGCATCGACTCGGCCAGAATGATGCCGATGGCAGGCAGGTGGGGCGAGATGCCAATGCCAATAAACGACAGCGCCGCCTCGTGCAAAATGGCGTGGGGAAACAGCAGAATCAGCCCCACCAGCAGCTGGGGAATCACGTGGGGCACCATGTGGTGGCGGGCAATCCAAGCGGGGGAACGGCCCAGCCGGTGGGAGAGTTGCACGTAGTCAGAGCTGTTGACCTGCAACACCTCTGCCCGCACCACACGGGCCAGGCTCGGCCAGTGGGTTAGGGCCACGGCAATGATCACTCCCCGAGTGCCGCCCCCAACGGCAAAGGCAACCAAAATTAGCAGCACCAGGTGGGGCAGGCTAAAGCACACGTCAATAATCCAGCAGATGACGGCATCGACCCAACCGCCTAGGGTGCCTGCGGCCAGCCCTAGCAGAGTGGCAATGAGCGCGCTGACGGTAGCGGCCAGCAGACCCACCCGTAGGCTAAGAGACATGCCGTGGAGCGATCGCGTCAGCATGTCTCGCCCCAGCCAGTCGGTGCCAAAGGCATGGGCTAGGGAGGGGGGCTGGTTGCGTTGGGTCAATACTGGGCTCAGTCCGGCATCGCCAATCACCCAAGTGCTGAGGATAATGGCCGCCAAAAAGAAGGCACACAACCCAATTGTCCAAAGGGTCTGCTGCCGCCGATTGCTCTGCTTTTCGGAAGCGCGGATTTGGGGAGGTGCAAGGGTGGTCATGTAGTCCTCCTGCCGCCAATGCGGATGCGCGGGTCAATTACCTGGTAAGACAGATCGGCCAAGGTGTTGCCGGCGTAGACAAACAGGGCGCTAAAGAAAACGATGCCCACCAACAGCGGCACATCGCTACGCAACGCTGCCTGCACGGTCGCCTGCCCCAGGCCTGGATAGGCAAACACTTGCTCCACTAGCACCGAGCCGCCAAACAGCTCACTGAGAGAAGCAAATTGCAGGGTCAGCGCCGGGAGCAAAATGTTGCGCAGTCCATGGTGCTGCAAGATGCCCCAGAGGCTCTCGCCTTGAGCGCGGGCAAACAGCACATAGTCGCTATGCAGCACGTCGATCAGCTTCTGGCGGGTGTGGAGGGCAATGCTGGCAATGCCAATGATGCTCAGGGCGAGGGCGGGCAGCAGCAGATGGTGCAGATGCTGCCAGAAAGTAACGTTTTGGGCCAGCATCCCCGGCGGGGCCGCACAGCAAATCGGGGTGAGCCGCAGTGACACCGAAAAGAGAATCAGCAGTAGCAGCGCCACCCAAAACGTCGGCGACGACGCCAGAGTGTAAGCATAGAGACGAATGCCCCGGTCAATCCAGGTGCCCTCAAAGGCTCCGGCCAGCACGCCCAGCACTAGCCCCAGCAGACCAGACAGGAGCCACGCGATCGCAAGCAACTGCAGCGACACCTGAAACCGCTGACCGATCACCTGCAAAACCGGCTGGTTGAACACCATCGAGGTGCCCCAGTTGCCCTGGATGATCTGCCCAAACCAGTCCCAAAAACGAACGATCATCGGTTGATCTAGACCCCAGCGCTGGGCGATCAGCTCTCGCTGGGCGGCACTGATCTGCAGCATGTCGGCTCCAACATAGGCTTGCACCGGGTCAATAGGTGACAGGCTCATCATGCCAAAGGTCAGCACCGCTACGGCAATCAGCAGCAGCGCTAGCCGCACCAGCTTGTAGCCAAAAAACAGCAAAATCGGCTTTAGTTGCATGTCCAGGTCCAGCTAGCGATGTTGGCAGTAATGGGCCAGCCGTGGCCGTGGGGCTCAACCTGGGGTTGGCCGATGTCCAGACACTCGTGGACAAAGTAGGTATGGTCAAGGTTGACCAGCCAGGCCCAGGCAGCATCGCCCTTGGCCGTAAACCCCTCCTGGCCATCCCACTGGGCCGCCTGCCAGAATGCGATCGCTTCTGCCTCCGAAGGCGCACCCATCGCTAGATCCAGCCTTTGGTCAATGGCCTGGTTGGCGTAGTAGCCCGCGTTGTAAAAATCGCCCTGGGCCGCTTTGCTGTGGTAGAGGTTGTACATCTCCGTCTGGTCGTGGCTGCCCCAGCCAAACAACACCGCGTTGCTGTGCGCCAGAGGAGTAATCTCATCCCAGCTCTTGCCCTCAACGTTGACTTGAATGCCTACGGGCTTGAGCATTTCTGCCACCGACAGAGCCAGCGCCTGGCGAGTGCTGTCGCTAGCCGGGTAGAGCAGGGTAAATTCAGCTTTTAGGCCATCCTTCTCAACAATTTCATCACCGTCGCTGTCGCGCCAGCCCCCCTCCGCCAGGATCTGGCGAGCGAGATCGGGGTTGGCATCCTCAATATTGGCGTTCGGTTCCTCCCAGGCCAAACCGCTAACCGGACCGTATGCGGGCGATCCGTAGCCCTCCAGCACGCCATCTACCAGCGCCTGCCGATCTACGGCGTAGTTCACCGCCTGCCGAATTGCCAAGTCCGAGGTAACGGCATTGCCTACAGGTTTTCCGTCTGGCGTAGTCTTACTTCCCTCATCGGGAAAGGGAAACATCAGCCCCCGGTTGTCCACGCTAGCGACGTCGTAGAGCTTCATGCCCTCGATGCTCTGCACCGCCAACGACTGAGGCACGCTGACCACCTGAGCCTGCCCAGCTTGGGCCGCCGCGAAGGCCGCATCTTCCTCGGTAAACAGAAAAACGAGTCGCCTAATCCCAGGGGCTTCGCCGTAATAGTTGGGGTTAGCTTCGACAATCAGCTGCTGCCCCTCATCCCACTGGACGAGTTGATAAGGGCCAGAGCCAATGGGGTTGCGGGCATAGTCAGGGCCATGGGCGTGCTCTGGCACAATGCCCACGGTGATTAGGCGGTTGACGAAGGTGCTTTGGGGCTGCTTCAGCCGCAACTCCACCGTGTAGTCGTCGGTGGCTACAGCTTCCTCTAGCACCGTCACATCGGTCAGGCCGCCGCTCTCAGCGGCTTTGCTAAAGGTGTAGGCAACATCGGCTGCTGTTAGCGGCTTTCCATCAGAAAACTGAGCATCCTGGCGAATGGTTACTGTCCAAGTTCTGCCGTCTTCGCTGACAGTGTAGTTAGTCGCCAAGTCGTTAACGATTTCAAGGTTTTCATCGCGCCGCAGCAAGGTGCTCTGAAACAGGGGCGAACCGTAGCGACCCCAGCCTAATGTGGGGTCATATCCTTCCTCGCTCTCTCCTCCAATCGCTAGGACTATCTGCTCTGCAGAAGCATTGGAGGCTGGCGCAGAAGCACTTGACCCAGTTGAGTTTGAAGCACATCCGGTCAGAACTTGCCCCAGTAGGAGCACCCCTATAGACCAGGCGGGCACTTTGAGACTTAACGCCATAGCTGCACCTATCAATTTTCAGAATGAGTTGCCCTCTATGCCTTAATCAAGCACCTGAGCAGCAGAAGGAGTTTCACGACTTTTGAGGCTACCACCGCCCGCTCTAATCAACAATCCGGGGGTAAGGGATACAAAGCAAAGAGAATTTAAGCTTGCAAGTTCATTTGAATAGGGCTGTATAAGCATTGGCTAACGCACAGCCTTTCCCAAAACTCATAAACTACTGGGGAAAAGCTAATGAGTTTTGGGCAACGTTCCCGTCGCCCTATGATCATTGACAAAACTAGAAGCAGTTCGAGCCGAATGGCAAAAAGACGTGATGGAGTAGCTGCCCCGCGCCACAGAGCAGCATCACAATCTCTCTCGGTTAGCTCCTTCGTGAAACATTCCAAAATTCGTTCAGCACAATGCTGGACAATTACTACTCAGCTCGTCACGGCCTTCCGTGGGGTTAAGCCAGAACGGCTAAGTGCGCGCGTAGGCAACGACTTAACCCACACGCCTTCCGTCTTGAATCGGGGTTTATGCGATCGGATTTGGTATAAAGTCAGCAGATCATAAAGGGTTCGAGCAAGCGTTCAATCGATAGAAAAGAGGTAGAGTCAGGCTAGAACAAATGGAATGAATAACCGCGACGACTCGCCCTTCTTCAATTGTGCACTGTACTAGGTTGGCAGAACTCAATCGAATCGTAAAGTCTGCCCAGACATCCGTAGTTCTTCATTTAACAACTGAATAAGCCGCGATTAGCCGAAGACTATGCTTCGCAAACGCACAGCAATATTGATCCGTAAGTCCACTCAGGTATCTGTCTTTGACAGCAGCTTAGGATGGAAGTTCGGTCTGCGGCTTCAAACAACAATAAAGTTTGACTAGGAATTTATCTGATCATGATGGTTGAGTATTTGCTAACCGATCCGGTATATTTCTTCAGATTCACGGTTATTATCATTCTTTCGATTACGCTGCACGAACTCGGTCACGGATTTGCGGCTATCCATCAGGGCGACGACACCCCTATTCGAACCGGGCATATGACCCCCAATCCAGTGGTGCATATGGGCTGGCTTTCGCTTATTTTCCTGTGCTTAGTGGGCATGGCTTGGGGAGAAATGCCAATAAACCCCAATCGTTTTCGCAGCCGCAAGTGGGGAGAGATTTTGGTAGCTGCGGCAGGTCCGGGGACTAATTTTGCGATCGCGGTTGTCTGTATTTTTGTCATCCATTTAATAAAAGCCTCCAGCGCCATGAGCTTCCTGAGCCTAGAATTTTTCTGGCTAGCTGCCTATATCAATATCGGCCTAGGTTTCTTCAATCTTCTGCCAATTCCACCTCTAGATGGTTTTCACATTTTCAGCGAGCTAATCCCTGACTTAAAACCGCTAGGCCAAAGCCAAATAGGCTATGCCCTGCTGATGATTTTGTTTATCACAGGTGCCTCCGGCCTAATTTGGAGCGCAGCTGAAGCAACAGTCACAATTTGGAGCCGCTAGCGCGAGCGCAGTTATATAAAACGATGCCCTAACTACTGTGGTTAGGGCACCGGCTAAATTCACAACTTTCCCTCTCGGTGTCGTCAGCTCAGAAATTCCAGACCTCCGGCGGCGAGAACGCCTGCGATCGCAGCCGTGGCCATTGAGGTTATCGCTGTGCCAAACAGCCACCAAGCGGCGGTGGCCGCCGTTTTGCGAACCTCTTCCATCTGCTCTTTGGCTTCGTGCTTGAGGACATTAATCCGCTTTTCAGCTTCTTCTTGGAGCCGCTGAGCCTGATGCAGGGCGGTGTCGCGGGCGGATTTGATCTGGTCGATCACGCGGTTGACCTGCTCCTCAAAGATATCGGTGCGAGTGCTGAAGGCCCAGCAGGTAGCCGTAGCCTGCCTCTACAGCCAGGGCCGGGGCAACCTCTGGAGCGGCCACAAATGTAGGCACAAAGCCAAGCAGGCCAACCAGCACATAGACAATGCCGCTGATTAAGGCAAAAAGACGAACGCTCATAGTGACTCCTTTCTCAACAGAACAAGACAGGATCGGTAAGTGTTAAGGAGACCTGCGATCGCCCTCACCTAGAGCCGTGGTAGGGGACGAAACGGCGATCGCACTGAATTGGTCCGCTCAACCAGCAGCAGGGCTGCTAGGAAAAATGGCTAACCATCAACTTGGTTACGCGTCATGAGAAAACCTAATCCGATCAAGACAAAGCCAATTAGAAAAAAGGCCGCGTCATAAACTAAATAATTAGGTCCTGGCCGGATGTGGTGGAGCCCCAGCAGAGCGTGAAAAAAGACACTGTCGAAGAGCTGAAATCCACCCCACCCGATCAAAATCCAGCCCACAAAAGCTGAGGTGGTGAGAGGCACAATGGGGGCCTGCTGCACACTGCGCCACAGCACAGCTAGACCAACCACGATGACCAGCCACATACCGGCACTCAAAACTCCATCCCACACCACGTTGCGCTGCAAGCCTACCAGAGTATTGCTTGGCACCCGACCCGAGACCAGGTGGTGCCACTGCAACAGCATGTGCAAAACGATGGCGTCGATAAAGCCGCCTAGACCAAACCCGATCAAAAACCCGGCTATCTTAAATGACCTAACGTTGATCGGAAAAGCATTGGACTCTTTTGCCGTACCTGAAGAGGGAGAGTCAATCATGGCAAATAGTAGTGTCGCTAGCTTGCAAAACAGTCCTGTTGATACCCAAACACGCGCCTGCTGCGATCGCGGCTTTAGCCTCAGTCACGACTTGTCGAGGAAGGCTAAAACCGCATAAAAAGGCTTTGTTTAGGTCGCTGCTCTCAGTCTAGAAATGGGGATCTAGGACATCCTCATTAAAAAGGAATAGATCGACATTTAGGCGATCGCTCGACTCATCAAAAAGCCTCTGATTAGCCCCGACGCAATCGTTCTTTCTCCTTAGAATCAGCTACTTAGAACTGACCTAAGACTGCGGCATAGGATGGACATCCCAGGTTTGAACGCTGTGGCCAGCTAAAACCGACTCCGCCTGGTTCACTTCCTCCTGACTGCCATCGACAATCACCAAAAAATCGCCGCCAATTAAGCGATCGCTAAAGGCCCCCGCCTGGTCGTCTGGAACGCCCAGGGAACGCAACCCATCTTTGAGGTTTGACGTCGCCAAGGCCCCTGCCCCTTGTCCAGCAGCTAACGTAGCCAAAGCCGCACCAACGGAGCCTGCCGCTATCACCGCGCCCGCCCCAGGAATCATTGCCAAACCGGTCAGGCCGCCTAGCAAACCACCCCAAAATCCTCCTGCTAGAGCATTTTGCGGCAGTCGTTTAGAATCGTTGATGTCTTGCCCTTCAACCTCAGAGCCTGTCTTAGCGCCCCCCGCCACTACATCGTCTGCCAATTGCTTGGCCAAAATTGAGATCTGGCCCATCGGAAAGTCGGATGATTGTAAGGCTCGAATAGCTTGCTCGGCCTGCTCCTCCTTAGGAAAAAAACCGATGCCTCTGTGGGTATATTGCTCTGTCATGGTGTCTCCTAGTCAGCCCCGTTTAAGGCTGTTACAGTAATGCTTTTATCCATGCTTTACCTTTCCAGAGCAATCCTCAACGGTCAAAGGTCGTAACCTAATTTTTGACGCCATAAAAAAGCGCAGTTAATCCCTTCTAACTGCGCGGCTTCTCACGACTAAGCTTTATGATTCATGACAACTTCACGTGAGAAAGACTTAGATTTTTTGAGCCCCTTGTCAGCCAAATCGCCCAGCTGTAGTGGCAATCAAAAAGGCTGCGTAGGTGAGGGTATAACCTAGAGTAAAGTGGGCTACACCGACTAACTAACCCTGGACAATCGACATGGCAATGGGTTTGTCTTTCCAACGCACTAGGTTGGCCAACTAGTCTTCTACACCGTTTACAGAGACGTTCTATCTTGGCTACGAAGCTTAGACAGAGATCGCCGTCTTGTTCATGACAATGCTATCAGCCCTGTGTAGAGATTAGGGCTAAGCTGCACCGGCGTGTTGGCAGCGGCAGGCTCATGTTGTTAGCAATGAGGTCATAAAGCTAGCCAGAATTTCTCGCAATGCTGAAACCCTACCTAAATATCGTGGGGATCGTCGGTTCGAGTTCAATTACGTCCATCTTCTAAAAATGCTTGAGCAAGCTAACCTTGCTTAACCAAACAGAACCTAAGAGCGGTGGGCTTAGAAGGCCAAGCCTACCACTCCTAGATCATTAAACGCTGAGGCTGGTTTCTTTGTCGGGTGCAACAAACCCAAAATAGCCCGCTATCAACGCTGTAACGGCGTTGAACCAAACGTTGTTGCCAAAAATCGGCATCAAGCCAAACGTGGTATGAGCCACGGGTACCAAACCCATAATGGCAATCAACAGATAAGAAATTGCAAAGAACCGATTAAACAAACGGGCACCACCTACCGTGGTAGAAGCTGAGATCCCAAAGATGCCCACCGCTAGGTGAACTAGGTTATGCATTAAGTTGATCGGGAAAAGGCCAAAAAGATAGCCAAAACCCTGTACATAGGTATCTCCCATATCAATTGGAAGAGGGGCAGCGCTGGCCATGTCCGGTGAGGGAAGCGTTACAAGCGCTGGAACAAACCCAGCCAAACCCAAAACCGTAAATAAAATGCCTAAAACTAGTGCACAGTTGCGTTCTCTCATCATTAAGCTCCTTTGGTTGACTTTGTCGCTCTTAACCAAGAGTGTTCCGCCAAATACTTATTCAAGATTCTGCTGGGCCAGACTAAGGGCCGAGCCCTATGCTTGATCAGAATAGTTTTGGGTGGAACACTCCAAAACGCCCGCCCTACAAGAAGAAAGCACCCGCGAGCAACGTTCTGACTTCAAAGTAAATAAACCCGTCGAGCAGGTAATCAACCAGAATGTAGAGATGCCACACGGCATGAAGTCGTTACCTGACAAGGCTTTATGCTGCATCCTGGCTCAATCTGGCTATGGTGTAGATAGCGTCCTCAATTTTTCATGCTGCAAATTACCAACCGCACTGCCATTCCGCTGAGCGAGATTGAGCTGAGCGCCGTCCGCTCTCAGGGGGCGGGGGGCCAAAACGTCAACAAAGTTGCCACTGCCATTCACCTGCGGTTTGACATCAATGCATCTTCTCTATCGCCCCTCTACAAAGAACGTCTGCTCAACCTCAACGACAGCCGCATCACCAAAGAGGGAATTGTCATCATTAAAGCCCAGCAGCATCGCACCCAAGAGCAAAACAGAGAAGATGCCCTCGATCGCCTCAAGGGTTTAGTTCAAAGCGTTACTGTTACGCCTAAAAAGCGCAAACACACCAAACCCTCAAAAACTGCCAAGAGAAAGCGCCTCGACAGCAAAGCCAAGCGCGGTCAGATCAAATCTCTGCGGGGTAATGTGCGCGACTGAGATGCCTTTGTCGCTGCCTAATAGCGGGCAAAAATCTTTCTGTGAACCCGTGCCCAGTCTGACAAACCCTGCTAATGTGAATGTCTAAATTCTGCCGCCAACGGGTGAAGACATCGCCAGTGCTAGCACCATTCGAACTACTGTGGGCTCTGATTGGGTTGGTTCTCACCATTGTGGCCACCTGGATGGAAGCTTTTACCCTCAACGCTCCCTGGACTTGGGGTCAGTCTGGTATGGCGCTGCTGTCGCTGGGGGTGAGCTTTCAGGTGGGGGCCGTGCTGCTGACCGGCTGCGTGGGAGGCAAAAACGCGGCGGCGCTGTCGCAGGTTGCTTACCTAGTGCTGGGGCTAGCGCTGTTTCGGGTGTTTGAGTTTCCGGTATTTACCCAAGGGGGCGGGCTGAGCTACGTGCGTGAGCCGGGCTTTGGCTATCTAATTGGCTTTGTGCCCGCTGGATGGGTGTGCGGCTACCTGGCCTTTCAAAACCCGCCCAAGCTAGAGACCTTGGCACTGAGCTGCCTCAGCGGGTTGGGCATCATCCACGGACTGGGCATTATTTACCTGACTCTCGCCTCCCTGCTAGGCTGGTTGCAGACCGTATCGGCCTCCTACTGGGAGCTGCTGCTGGGATATTCTATTTTGCCAATGCCGGGCCATCTGGTGATAGTGTGTGCGGTGGCAGTGCTGTCGCTGGTGCTGCGACAGCTGTTGTTTTACTAGGCCCATGAGAGTGCGCAATCGTTGGTTTTGGATCGCCGCTGGGGTTGGGCTAGCCCTCGATCAGCTGACTAAGTTTTGGGTAGCTCAAACCTTTGAACTCACTACTCCACCCGACTCATTGCCGATTTGGCCGGGAGTATTCTACTTTACCTATGTAACCAACAGCGGGGCCGCCTTCAGCCTGTTTAGCAACAACGGTGAGTGGCTGAAGTGGCTGTCGCTGGCGGTAAGCTTGGGCCTCATCGCCTTGGGTTTAAAAGCACGATTGCCCAACCGCTGGGAGCAGGTGGGCTACGGGCTAATTCTCAGTGGAGCGTTGGGCAATGGCATCGATCGCCTCCTGTCTGGCGAAGTCATTGACTTCTTAGACTTTCGGCTAATTCGTTTCCCAATTTTTAACGTAGCCGACGTGTGCATCAACATCGGCATCGTCTGTCTGCTAGTGGCGGCCCTGAAGGAACCGCCGAAGCGAGGAGAGGGGTAAATGGGTAGGGGGTGGATGGGTGGATGAGTGCTTCCGCCGATGCATTCACTCCCCACCCATCCACCCGCCCACTCATCCACCCGCCTACTCCCCAGCCACCGGCACCGCCTTCACCTTCCAGATCTCGCGGGCGTAGTCGGCGATCGTGCGGTCTGCCGAAAACTTGCCGATGCGAGCGGTGTTGAGAATGGCCATACGCACCCAGCGATCGCGATCTTCATAGGTGCGGCTGACATGCTCTTGACACTGCACGTAGGCGGCAAAGTCAGCCATCACCATATAGGGATCCTCGACCAGCAGCGAGTCGAGAATGGGCAAGAATAGATCGGGCTCACCGGGCGAAAATAGCCCTGAGGCGATCACATCCAGGGTGCGCTTCAGCTCGGGGTTGGTGTCGTAGTAGTACCAGGGGTTGTGACCCACGGCCTTACAGGCCGCGACCTGCTCAGTGGTCAGACCAAACAGGAAGAAGTTGTCAGCTCCCACCTCTTCGCGGATTTCCACGTTAGCGCCATCGAGGGTGCCAATGGTAAGCGCGCCGTTGAGGGCAAACTTCATGTTGCCGGTGCCCGAGGCCTCCATGCCAGCAGTCGAGATCTGCTCTGACAGGTCAGAGGCTGGGAACAGTCGCTGGGCCTGGGAGACGTTGTAGTTGGGCAAAAACACCACCTTCAGCCGCCCAGCCACAATGGGGTCGTTGTTGACCACATCGGCGACAGCGTTGATCAGCTTGACTACCAGCTTGGCCATGGCGTAGCCGGGGGCTGCCTTGCCGCCAAAGATCACCGTGCGCGGCACGACGTGATCCCCAGGGTTTTGCACCATACGGTTGTAGAGGGTGATCACATGCAGCACGTTCATCAGCTGCCGCTTGTACTCGTGGATGCGTTTGATTTGCACATCAAACATGGAGTCGGGGTTGACCTCTATACCTACAGCGTCGTGGATGTAGCGGGATAGAGCCCACTTATTTTCCTGCTTAATGGCCTGCCAGGCATGGCGGAACACATCGTTGTCGACATAGGCCTCAAGCTGCTTGAGATCGTCGAGGTTGGTGATCCAGCTGTCGCCAATAGTCTCAGAAATTAGCTGGGCCAGGCGGGGGTTGCACTGCAACAGCCAGCGGCGGGGGGTAATGCCATTGGTCTTGTTGCTAAACTTGTCGGGCCACAGCTCATAGAAATCTTGCAGCACTTCTTGCTTGAGCAGCTCGGTGTGCAGGGCGGCTACTCCATTGATGGCGTGGCTGCCAACACAGGCTAGGTTGGCCATCCGCACCCGGCGCTCGGGGCCTTCTTCGATCAGCGAGAGGCGCTCGAGGCGCTCGGGATCGTTGGGGTAGCGCAGCTTGACCTGAGCCAAGAAGCGGTGGTTGATTTCGTAGATGATTTCGAGGTGACGGGGCAGTAGCTTGCCAAACAAGTCTACCGACCACTTCTCCAGCGCTTCGGGCATGAGGGTGTGGTTGGTGTAGCCAAAGGTGCGCTGGGTGATTTTCCAAGCGGCGGCCCACTCAAAGCTGTATTCGTCGATCAGCAGACGCATGAGCTCGGCGACGCCAATGGCCGGGTGGGTATCGTTGAGCTGAATGGCGGCAAACTCGGCCAAATTCTCTAAGCTGCTGTGATCGCGCAGGTGCAGACGAATAATGTCTTGCAGCGAGCAGGCGACGAAGAAGTACTGCTGTTGCAGACGCAGCTCTTTGCCCTGGCGGGTCTCGTCATTGGGGTAGAGCACCTTGGTGATGTTCTCGGAGATCATCTTGTTGGCCACCGCCCCAAAATAGTCGCCAGCGTTGAAGGCATCTAGGTCAAAGGCTTCGCCGGCCTCGGCCTTCCAGAGGCGCAACAGGTTGACGTTCTCGGTGCCATAGCCCGGCACTGGCACATCGTGGGGGATGCCAATCACGGTTTGAGCCTGGATCCACCGCACCTGGTAGTCGTCGTCACCGTCTTTCTTATAGACCTCGGTGTGACCGCCAAATTTGATCTCAACCCGGTAGTCGGGGCGGGCAATTTCCCAAGGGTTGCCGTAGCTGAGCCACTTGTCGGGCGCTTCAACCTGGTGGCCCTGGCGAATTAGTTGGGTAAAGATGCCAAACTCGTAGCGAATGCCGTAGCCGATCGCAGGCAGGTTGAGGGTGGTGAGCGAGTCCATGAAGCAGGCGGCCAAACGACCCAACCCGCCGTTGCCCAGGCCCGGCTCGGCCTCACGCTCGAGCAGTTCGTCTAGGTCTAGCCCACAGTCGGCTAGGGCGTGACGCATAGTGTCGTACATGCCCAGGTTGATCAGACCGTTGCCGAGCTGGCGGCCCATGAGGAATTCTGCCGACAGATAGTATACGTTTTTGGTCTTCGCTTCGGCGTAGGTCTTGGCCGTGCGAATGCGTTTTTTCAGCAGCTGATTGCGCACGCTGTGGGCCAGTGCTGTGTAGTAGTCGTGGGCATTAGCAAACTGTTCATCTTTGCCCTGTACCCAGTGCAAGTTGTTGACCAACGCCTGCTGAATTTGGCTCACCTGCGCTTCAGCATCGAGCGCAACATCTGCCGAGTCTACCGACAGTGGCACCTCTGTCGTTGTGCTTGATTCGGGCAGACGAATAGATTGCTTAGCCATAAGAACCCTTAATACTGTAGTAATCACACAAGAATTCGCTGGCAGCCCGGAGGCTCGAAGCAGATGCCGCAATGGTCACAGATTGCCTTTTGAGGCGATCGCATTACCCAAGACAAATTATCTAGGGCAACTCACCATTCACGTTGACAACTTAGGTCTCAATGACTTGAGACGTTTATACCAACAAACTCAGCTATGGATCGATTCCCTCGCCAACCGTGAGTCCAAGGCCTGTCTTTAGCCCGATCCTCTAGCGAGATTGACCTCATTTTAACTGGCTGCGAATAAAACTCTGTGGTCTCGCCAACCGGGAAAACCACTGAACGAAAGAAAAAAGCCTATTTAACCCCTTAGGGGAATCCCTAGTTGGCCACCAAACCCACTTCAAGAAATCCTGACAAGCGCTCAAATGCCAATAACCAGAGCAGTTGTAGAGTCCTTAAAAAAATATTAAGGGCAATATTATGAGCCAGTAGTTTAGAAGTATTAAGTTAAGTGAATTAGTGCGTCGAAGAACAGATTTTATCGCCGCTAAAGCCTGAAACCCTTGCGCTGAAAGCCTTTGGCGTGTAACAAAATCATCATGAACAATTCTAAATAGTGCCAAAAGCTGCTTTACATAGCTTTACGTGGCACCTTGCCGCTCCTAAGTAAAGTGCTCAGGTGATGAAGCAATCTACTCTCAATTATCTTAATCAATTTATTGACTGAGTAAAGTCTAGATTAAAAAAGTCCACCAAGTTGCATCGCGATCTATAGATAATAAATGCTGATTTCCTTAAGACGATAGCTATTTAGAAACCGACTGACAATCGCCTTGCTTTATGAAGCTAGTGTGAGCCGCTATTTGGATTGAATGCTGTAGCTAGGCCAGTCGAATGAGAAAGTTTAGCCCAGCTCAACTTTTACCAGGTGCTTAAGCTATGGTTCTGATAAGGACGTCAACCGCTCTAGGGCGATCGCTTAGTTAAACATTTAAACGTTAGGAACAAAGCTGATCAAACGTAAATTTCGGTGTTTGGCTGGCTGCTACTTGGTGCCAAATAGGCGATCGCCCGCATCCCCCAAGCCTGGCAAAATGTAGCCGCGCTCGTCCAGTTTTTCATCTACGGCGGCGGCATAGAGGGGCACATCGGGGTGCTCACGGTGAAAGTGGGCAATGCCTTCTGGTGCAGCGAGCAAGCAGAGGAAGCGGAGCGATCGCGGCTGAGCCTGTTTGAGCGGGTACAGGGCTGCCACCGCCGTATTGCCCGTGGCGATCATGGGGTCGACGACGAGAACGTCGCGATCGCTTAAATCCTCCGGCACCTTAAAGAAGTATTCGATCACCCGTAGGGTTTGCGGATCGCGGTAAAGGCCAATGTGTCCCACCCGCGCCGAGGGCATGAGTTCCAAAATGCCGTCGAGAATGCCCTGCCCAGCTCGCATGATCGAAACCACAACCAGCTTTTTCTCTGGAGCCAACACAGGGGCCTCCATCGTGGCCATTGGCGTTTGAATGGTTTCTAACTTGAGGGGCAGGTCGCGCGTCACTTCATAGGCCATCAGCAGACTGATTTCCTTGAGCAGCGTGCGAAACTTTGCCGTGCTGGTCTCGGCGCGCCGCATCAGGGTGAGCTTGTGCTGAACCAGGGGATGGTCGATGAGGTGGAGGTCGGGCATTTTTGAGAAGTAGGGGAGATGGGGAGATGGGGAGGGTGAGGGAGATGAGGGGGCGAGGGGAATGGAATCGTGGACTTTTCATCCTTTACTCCTCATCTCCCCATCGTTCTTATCTTTTTTAAAAAACAGTGCCGTCGCTGGCGAGATGGATCGGTGGGGCACCGTCGGGGCGCTTCTCAGCAGCGATTTGGCGGCCAGCTGTCCAGGTGCCGCCTTGGAGAATTTTGGCCAGGGGCAGGGCTGTGGCATCCACCCCTAAGGTTTGGCGGAGGTAGGCAGCGAGGTCGTCGAGCAGACAGAGGGTGAGGGCGCGCCATTCAACAATCAGGGGCGAATCGGGGGCATGGGCGGTTTCAGCCGCAGTGGGATCCTTCAGGCTTAGCACGCCGCAGTCTATGAACAGACCACCGTTGCGGTATTCAGCTAAGCCGGTGAGCTGATCGAGATCGGTGATGGTGAGGCCCAGGTCTTGCAGCGGTTCCAGCAGCGAATAGGTAAGCCACTGGGAGAGCTTGTGGAAGGGGACAAGGTTGCTGCCGGGGCCTGTGTTAGGCAGTTGGGGATGAGACCACACGTCGCCCAGATTAGTACCGGCAAGCTCTATGCGTCCCGGCCAGATTGGTCCCAGGCCCAGGAGGATGGTTTGCAGGATGGTCGTTGCAGATAGCTGACCCTGGGAGGCGGTTTGTAGCCAGTAATCCACCAGGTTGCCAGGTCGGGGAAGGATGGCCCCAAACAATTGAGGCTGTTGGTGCAGAGTATGGCCGAGTTTTTGCAGCAGTGCCACTCGTCCTTCGAGTCCTAGCAGGAAATTGTTGTCGTTGACCTGGAGGGCTTGAGCCAAGCGATCGGCAGTGAGTTGCGTGAGCCCATGGCCATCTGCTTGCCAGGGATGATTCGGTTGGCTGGAGAAAAGACCCGAAGTGAAGCTGTGGAAACTGGCGATCGCCAATCCCTCTGACCTGGTAAACCCCAGCCCCGTTCCCGGCTCCACGTACCGCCATCGACTCCCTGCCCCGGCATCCAGCAGCACACTGGTAATTACCAAATCTACCTTCAGCCTTGCCTGCTCTAAGGGATCCAACGCCGATAGATTAGGCTCTAGAAGGTCTAAGCGCGATCGCCCCTCCACCTCAAAGTGTCGCCAGCGGGAGTGGAACGGAATGTCGCCGCCGGGATACTGCTGCCCCATTACGTCGAGCACGTAGGCGGCAGTAGCGGGCATGGCTTCAGGATGATAGCGAAGGTGCTGGAGCTGATCGCTCTCAGCTAGCTGGAAGAGGGCACGAGCGCGATCGCGAATTGCCTGCGGACTTTGCAGATAAGCGATCGCTGTTTCTGCCGTAGGGTGGGCACCGCCTACCATTCCATCGCTGCCTACTACCATCCCTACTCCAAACCCCGTCCCTTCACTCGGGCCAGATCTTCCTCAGTAGGAGTGACCTTATCGGTGTAATAGCCTGCTGCCTTCTTCGCCTCAATCTCTACCCGCGCATCGGGGGGCACCAGATCGTCGGGGATCGGCACCCGCTCGACAATCTCAATGCCCGATCGCACCAGGGCGTTGTACTTCATGTCGCTCATCGACACGAAGCGATCGATGCGGGTCACCCCCAGCCAGTGCAGCACATCGGGCATCAGCTCTTGAAAGCGCACATCCTGCACTCCGGCCACGCACTCGGTGCGGGCAAAGTAGGCATCGGCGCGATCGCCCCCTTCCTGCCGCTTGCGGGCGTTATACACCAAAAATTTGGTGACTTCCCCCAGGGCGCGCCCTTCCTTACGGAAGTAGATGATCAACCCCGCGCCCCCCTGTTGGGCCGTAGCAATACATTCTTCCAGGCCGTGCACCAGGTAGGGGCGACAGGTGCAAATGTCAGAGCCAAACACGTCGGAGCCGTTGCACTCGTCGTGGACGCGCACTGCTAGAGGGCGAGCCGGGTCCGTAATCGCGTCGGGGTCACCCACGATATACACCGTGATGCCGCCGATGGGGGGCAAAAACACCTTCACATCAAACCGCGTCACCAGCTCAGGAAACATGCCGCCAGTCTGCTCAAACAGGGCATAGCGCAGATCCTCTTCGCTCACCCCTAGGCGTTGGGCCACTCCCGGCAGATACCACACTGGCTCCACCGCCGCCTTGGTCACCACCAGGTCACCACCGGGCTTAACGATTTCGCCGTCTTCTTTGATTCGCCCCTGGCGCACTGCCTCTAGCAGCTCCGGCATTTGAATGTGGGCCCGGGTGACGGCGATCGTAGGGCGAATATCGATGCCTTCAGCAATCTGGGACTCATATAGGTTGCCTACTAATGCCCCAAAGGGGTCAAGGGAGACGATTTTTTCAGGGTCAGCCCAGCTGGGATGGGGGCCAATGGCGATCGCAGGGGAGGTATTGGTAAAGTCAGGCCTATGATCCGGATCCAATACCCCGCTGGCCACCGCCAGAGCACGGTACACGGCATAGGAGCCGGAGTGAGTACCAATGGCGTTGCGGTGGTTGGGATCGGTAACCGTCGCCACAATCGCCCCGCGCTGGAAGGGATCACCGTGCCCCCACTGCACCGGGATACCCTTAAGTCCCGACCGATTGGAATGAGAGGTGAGCACTATATGACGGCGCTTGGGCAAGGTTCCCGCCTCGGACAGATCGGGCTGAGCCAGATTTCCCGCCACCGAACCGTTACCGTCGCTCATAGGTGCCTCGTGGAACAGAAACCACTAATCTGCCACACTTTCCCCTCTATAAACCGCTCACAAGTGACAGACAACAGGGCCGTCTGTCCCGTAGGGCTCCCCGCTCTATTTTGGCAGCGGAGATTTGGGTAGAGGCGCGTCCACCACCGCTGGCTGCTCTTGGAGAGAGGGCGTAGCCGGAGCTAACTCAGGCTTAGACAGCTGGTCTTTAAAGTCGAGCCCCAGCATGTCGCTATAGAGTCTGACATAGTCGATCGCCGATTTGTCCCAGCTGAAGTCTTGCTCCATGGCCCGCCGCTGTAGCGCTCGCCAGGCATCCTTAAAGCGGTAGCCTTCCCAGGCGCGAATCAGGCAGGTAAACAGGTCAAGCGGCTCGTAGCGGTCAAAGGTGTAGCCAGTGCCCGCGTGGTGTTCGGGGTCGTGGTGCTGTACCGTGTCCACCAGGCCACCTGTGCGCCGTACCACCGGGATGCAGCCGTAGCGCATGGCAATCATTTGGCTAATGCCGCAGGGCTCAAACCGCGACGGCATCAGAAACGCGTCGGCTCCAGCATAGATGCGGCGACCCAGACCTTCGCTGTAGAGCAGGTAGGTGGCCATGCGACCCCGGTAGCGACTGGCCATCTGCCAAAGCTGAGTTTCGTAGTAGCGATCGCCCGTACCCAGCAAAATAAACTGCGCGTCGGTGTAAGAGAGGAATCGATCCAAAATTTGCAGAATCAGGTCCAGCCCCTTCTGCTCCACCAGACGGCCCACTAGGCCCACCAAAAAGGCCTTGGAGTTCACCTCTAGACCCAACTCTTCTTGAATCGCCACCTTATTGGCACGACGATTCTCCAAGCTGTCGGGAGTAAAGTTTTTAACGATATATCGATCGGTGGCGGGGTCGTAGGACTCATCGTCAATGCCATTGAGAATGCCGCTCAGCTTGCCGCTGATGAACGACAGCAGCCCCTCCAGCTCTTCGCCATAATCAGGGGTTTTAATCTGCTGGGCGTAGGTGGGCGACACCGTGTTGACGCGATCGGCCGCCTGCACCGCCGCTGCCATGGTGTTGTGCCCCTGCATATACCACGGGCACCAGGTAATGCGCTCTAGCTCCCACCGCCACGGCCCCTGGTAAGCCAAATTGTGGATGGTAAACACCGTGCCAATGTCGGGCGACTGCTGCATCCACACTGGAATCATGCCCGTGTGCCAGTCGTGGCAGTGAATAATCTGGGGCTTCCAGTAGTTCCAGGCAAACTCAGCCGCACCGTTGGCAAAGAAGGTAAACCGCCAGGCCTCATCGTCGCCCCCATAGACCTTGCGGGGATCAAAGGCGGGATGACCAAACAGATACACCGGCACGTCAGACTCAGGCAGGGTGGTCTCGTACACTGCGAAGTCGTTAAACATGGCGGTGCCTTTCCACACCGGCTCTTCGGGGATATCGACCTTGTCGGGCAAAAAGCCGTAGTAGGGCATGAAGATGCGCACGTCGTGCCCCATCTTGCGCAGCACTTTGGGCAGGGAACCCACGACATCACCCATACCGCCGACCTTAGCCAGGGGTGCCGCTTCCGCTGCTACAAAAAGAATTTCCATATCGCCCGCCCTGCTGTTGGATCAATCGGTTGTCCCTAGTCTACGGGGGTGTGGGCGTTATGCCTAGATCTTTGGCCCCTGGCAATCCTCCATAATGAGATATGCGCTCAGCCCTGCCGATGACTGCCCTCACCCTCGATCTCAGCTCGGTGATTCGTCTTACCCACGAGCAGTTTGAGCAACTGGCTCTGGCCAACCGCGAACTGCGCCTAGAATTGACTGCTGCCGGAGAACTGGTGCTCATGCCCCCCACAGGAGGAAACACAGGCCGCCGCAACAGCGACCTGACTACAGACGTTACCCTCTGGAACCGTCGCAGCAGGTTGGGGGTAGTCTTTGATTCATCCACTACCTTTCGCCTGCCCAACGGGGCAGAGCGTTCCCCTGATGTGGCTTGGGTCAGCTTAGCCCGCTGGAATGCGCTCACCCCAGCAGAGCAAGACTCGTTTCCGCCCTTGTGTCCTGACTTTGTAATTGAGCTGCGCTCTAAGAGCGATCGCCTCCAGCCGCTTCAGGACAAGCTGGCAGAATACTTGACCAACGGCTGCCGTCTGGGCTGGCTAATCAACATTCAGGATCGTCAGGTTGAAATTTATCGCCCTGGCATGGATCGAGAAATTCTCAATGCGCCTCAGACCCTCTCTGGGGAAATGGTGCTGCCAGAACTAACAGTGGCGATCTCAGAGCTTTGGTAGGGGCAAACGCCCTAGCTCAGGTACTTACTCAGGGTTTCACTATATTCGTCATACTTTTTTGCCCCCACCAGGGTCTCTGCTACGTCTCCCTGCTGAAAGAACATCACGGCAGGAATGCTGCGAATGCCGTAGCGCTTAGCCACTGCCTGATTGGCATCCAGATCGAGCTTGAGGACTTTGACGCGATCGCCGTATTCATCAGCCAGCTGATCCATCAGCGGGGCCACTAGCTTGCAGGGGCCACACCAGGCCGCGGTGCAATCAACTACAAATAACGACTCTGCACTTAAAAGCGCATTAAACTCGGTTTCGTTTTCAATGTATGCAGCAGGCATAAGTAAAATCCAGTTAAAGGCCCATTCTCCCACGGGGATGGTTCAGGAAACCGGTCGTCACCCACTGCCCTTTCCCTTTGAAGGGGTTAGCAATGCGGTTAAAAACCGATCTGGAGCAAGAATTTGTTTAGCGTCAGGGCCGTCGAGGCATACAAAACTTTACAAGCAAAACGCTAGATATACGGTTGCGCGGTGTTTGTCGCTCCATAACTAGTTTTTATCTAGCGATTTGACCTTCTAGGGTTCCACCAGCTTTTCAAACGTGCTAGGGTGTCTCCAGAGATATAGAGATCGGTTAGCAGCATTTGTTTCTAGTACTAACGAGTTTTTCCGTTTTTCCATTGACAGACTTCTCTCCGAAATTTTGCTCTGCACATCCTTTAATTTTTGGAGACAAGATATGTCAATCTACGTAGGCAACCTGTCCTATGACGCTACCAGCGAAGACCTTACCTCTGTATTTGCAGAGTATGGGTCTGTGAAGCGGGTACAACTTCCCACCGATCGTGAAACCGGGCGTATGCGCGGCTTCGCCTTCGTTGAGATGTCTGCTGATTCTGAAGAGAACGCCGCCATTGAAGCCCTAGACGGTGCTGAGTGGATGGGCCGTGACCTCAAAGTCAACAAAGCCAAGCCCCGTGAAGATCGCGGTGGCGGCGGTGGTAACTTTGGTGGCGGCGGCGGTGGTCGTCGTGGCGGTGGCGACAGCTTCTCCCGCGGCGGTTACTAAACCTCTACGCCTAGATTTGATCGTAAAGACCAAACCTAGCTAAACAGTAAACAGGGTTCAGGCAGAGATGTCTGAACCCTGTTTGCTATCTGCAAACCATCAACTGTTTGGGGATGGTGCTGAGCCAAATTGGCAGGGTTGTTGTATATCGCCACGCCAAGCACTAGCGCTCTACCGATCCACTGACCCCATGACCACGTCAATGCTGCCGAGAATAACGAAAATATCGGCCACCTTTTGGCCCTTGAGCAGGTAGGGCAGCAGCTGCAAATTGTTGAAGTCGGCAGGGCGAATCTTCCACCGCCACGGCATGGGAGTCTCGTTACCGATCAGAAAAATGCCCAGTTCACCTCGCCCTGACTCGACCCGCACATAGTGCTCCCCAGCCGGAATTTTGAAGGTGGGGGCAATTTTTTTGGCGATGAACTGGTAATCGAAGCCATCCCACGGCGACTTTGGCCCTTCGGCTAGGCGCTTGGTCTCAAGGGTTTCCCAGGGGCCGCCTGGTAGCCCATCGAGAGCCTGCTGAATAATCTTGAGCGACTGGCGCATTTCATCTAGACGCACCCGGTAGCGGGCCAGGCAGTCGCCCTCGGTCTGCCAGGCTACCTGCCAGTTAAAGTCGTCATAGCACTCGTAATGATCGACCTTGCGCAGATCCCACTGAACGCCGGAGGCTCGCAGCATGGGGCCAGAGCAGCCCCAGCCTATAGCCTCATCGCGGGTGACGACGCCTAGCCCTTCGCAGCGGCGGCGAAACACTGGATTGTCGGTGACCAAGCGCTCATACTCATCGAGCTTAGGGGCTAGGTAGTCTACAAAGTCCCGGCATTTCTCTGTCCAGCCGTAGGGCAGGTCGGCAGCCACGCCCCCCACGCGAAAGTAGTTGTGGTTGACCATGCGGTAGCCGCTTACCGCCTCAAACAAATCGAGAATGGGTTCTCGATCGCGCAGCGCATAGAAAAACAGCGTCTGCGCCCCCATATCCATCACAAAGGGGCCGATCCACAGCAGGTGATTGACCAGGCGGGTCAGCTCCAGCAAAATCACGCGAATGTAGCTAGCCCGCTTGGGCACCTCAATATCCGCTAGCCTTTCTACCGCATTGACGGTGACGGCCTCGTTGAATAAGCCACCGTAGTAGTCCCATCGGCTCGTGTAGGGGATGAACATGGTGGAGGTACGGCTCTCGGCAATTTTCTCCATGCCTCGGTGCAGGTAGCCAATCACGGGTTCACAGTCGATCACATCTTCGCCATCGAGGGTGACCATAATTCGAAAGCAGCCGTGCATGGAGGGATGGTGAGGGCCGAAATTGACCACCATCGGCTCGGTTCGGGTTTCAAGCAGCACCATGGGCGTTTCTCCAGTCAGAGCGCATGGTTTTAGTATCGCGAAGGCGATCGCGCTCTGTCTTGCAAGTTCTTCCGGTCCTTTGCACAAACCTCCGATCGCCTGATTCTAGGCTGGAACTCGCAACAGAGCAGCCCTAGGAACGGGTTGCCTGTCGCCACTGGCCGGGGGTCGTCCCCACCAGCCGCTTAAAGTGACGGTTGAGGTGGCTCTGGTGGGCAAAGCCCACTCGATAGGCAATATCGGCAATGGCAAGGTCGGGCTGAGCTAGCAGCGTCTTGGCCCGCTCAACCCGACAGCGAATGACATACTGGTGGGGCGCGACTCCAGTGGATAGCTTAAATAGCTGAGCAAAGTAGTGAGCGCTCATACTCACTAGGGTAGACAGGGTCTCTAGACTCAAGTCGGCCTCTAAGTGACTGTGAATGTAGTCCACTACCCGCTGGAGCTGTGGCCTAGCCAGGCCATCGCCATAGGTTTTGAGCTGTGGCCTGCGGGTGGCATAGGTTTGCAGCAGATGCACGGCCAGAGTGGTGGTGAGCGTTTCGGCATAGAGACGCTCACCACCACCCTGGAGCACCCGTCTGAGGGCTAGCCCTAACTGCAATACCAAGAGGTCTTGGGTAGCAAAGTGAGGCATAAGCTCAAAGGTGGTGTCGTCGGCTGCTTCGTCGAGCGATCGCCCTAGGGCAGCAGGCTCAAAGACTAGGTTCATAAATTCGCCGGGGGCATTCCAGCGCGATCGCTGCCCCACCCCGGCAGGCAGAACCAAAATGTCACCGGGATGCACCCGCTCTACCTGAAACCGGCCATCGATCGAGCGCTCCGCCAAGGCCGGTTCTGATCCAGGAAACTGAGTAAATAGCACAACGCCGTGCCAGGGTGTAGACACCTCCTCCTCGATCGCTCCAGGAGGTTCCCAGCGACAGTCTACGTGAGCACCATGCCAGCAAAAGCCTTGGGTAGATAACAGCGGCGGGGCCGTAAAAAGGTTATCCACCTGGCTAGCCGTAGATAAAAGTCGAGGTGGCATACCCTAGCCCCGCTGCTTAAACGGTGTTGCGAATCTGTTGCCCCAGCTCCAGCATTGCCAAAGATGCGACCAAAACCGATGCAACCTTAGTTTAGAACAGGCCCGTTAAGACAGCGAAGCCCTCTCGGCCAACTCCCTAGTGGGTAGGGGGCTCGCGGGTGGTACTTGCAGCATGTCGGTTAGCAGCGTGGAGGGGGGCTGGCTGTGGGGCCAGGCAAAGGCGTGGCGAAAGGCCGCTTCCTGACAGGCTTGCAGCTCCTCAAAGCCAATCACGTCGTGGGTGAGCAGGTTCTCGTACTCAAAGGGCAGGCGCACGTTGTGCAGCCCAGCGTTGTCGGTGCAGATAGCGATATCGACTCC
Source organism: Nodosilinea sp. FACHB-131 (assembly GCF_014695395.1). Classification (GTDB taxonomy): domain Bacteria; phylum Cyanobacteriota; class Cyanobacteriia; order Phormidesmidales; family Phormidesmidaceae; genus Nodosilinea. The sequence continues at coordinate 97,234 of NZ_JACJOF010000017.1, read as the reverse complement.
GGCCTCAAAGCAGCGATCGAACACGGTTTTGAGCTGGCTAATCTCGCTTAGGGTGCCGGTCTTGAGGTAAGTGGTGGGGCACACCTCCAGGCACTGCCCCCGCGCTGCCACCTCCGGCAGCAGCTCAGGGTGCCGCAGCGGGATTTGAATGCCGTGGCCAATGCGCATCAAGTAGGGCAGCAGCTTGGGGTGGTCACCGTCGACGGTTTCGTAGAGGTGGCCAGTGGTTTTGAGGCCTAGATCCTGGGCGCGCTGGTAGAGCTGGGTAAACTCGTCAAGGCGATCGCCGTACTTGGCATCACCGCCCGCCACATCCACCGCACACACATACTCGGGATATTGACCCGCCAGTTCCACAATCGCCTGGTTCACCTCATGGGGCAGCCGCGAGTGCATGCAGAGAATCTGCTTCGTCACAATGGGATACTCAGGCTGCTGGCTGGCTCGCCCGACAATTTCCACAATCTCGGCCATCGCGTCAATGCGCTGGTTCTGGGACAAATGCTCAGGGGTGCGCAGGTAAGGGGTATAGCGCAGCTCTAAGTAAGCCAGATTTTCGAAAATGTAGGCACCCCGAATCAAGCGATAGATGAAGTAGGGCAAGGCCTCGTAGGTTTGCACACTCTCGACGAGGGTATGCAGCTCTAGATACTCCGCCAGAGTATTACGGGGCCGGGTGTAAAACTGCTCAAACGCTGGGTAATCAGCAAACTGGCCCGACAGATCGGGGCGATTGCGCTCAAAATAGCGCCACAGCACTCGGGGTACGACAGAACCGCCCAAATGGCGGTGTAGTTCAGCATATAGACTCACGGCATCCTCCGCCTTAATGAAGCTTTTGTGGTGAAGCTTTTATCGATGGGCTAGGCCCGCAATGGCCCTTCCGAGCCGACTTAACCCCTGAAGAGGGGCTAAGCCAATTACCATCGCGAGTCTTTAGGAAATCTAAAGAAATGTAAACTGAATATCCTCTTGTTCTATCGCATATTTCACTCATTGGGTATAAGGTTAAACACATTTAATTTGCTAGGGGTTTGGGCTCTAGGTAGAATTGCCCCTCGGCAGAGCCAGCGAAATTTGATTGACACAATTACATTTACCTAGTGATAATGGGAATTTGTGTGAACTTTAGAGCCTGAATTCCCTTGGCAAACGTTGTAGTAATTGGGGCCCAGTGGGGCGACGAAGGTAAGGGCAAAATTACCGATTTGCTGAGTCGTTCGGCAGACGTAGTTGTGCGCTACCAGGGTGGAGTCAACGCCGGTCACACCGTCGTTGTTAAAGATCAAACCTTTAAGCTGCACCTGATCCCCTCCGGCATTCTCTACCCCGATACTGAGTGCGTCATTGGCAGCGGCACCGTTATCGACCCCAAGGCTCTCATCGGCGAACTCGACAAACTCGTCGAGCTAGGAATTTCCACTAAAAACCTCTTCATTTCCAACGCGGCCCACGTCACCATGCCCTATCACCGCCTGATCGATCAGGCGTCGGAGGAGCGCCGGGGCAACCATAAGATCGGCACCACCAAGCGCGGCATTGGCCCTACCTATGCTGATAAGTCTGAGCGCATTGGCATCCGCATCATTGACCTGATGGACTACGCCCGCCTCCGCAAGCAGCTGGAGTGGACGATTCAGTACAAAAACGGCATTCTCGAAAAGTTGTACGATCTTGCCCCCCTCGATCCGGCGGCGGTGATTGACGAATACACTGAGTATGCCGAACGGCTGCGGCCCCACATCATTGATAGTTCCTTACATGTCTACCAGGCCATTCGGCAGCGCAAGAACGTGCTGTTTGAAGGGGCTCAAGGCACTCTACTCGACCTCGACCACGGCACCTATCCCTACGTTACCTCCTCTAACCCTGTAGCCGGGGGGGCTTGCATTGGTACCGGCATTGGCCCTACGGTGATCGACCGGGTGATTGGGGTAGCTAAGGCCTACACCACTCGCGTTGGGGAAGGCCCCTTCCCCACCGAGCTGACCGGTGACATGGGTGAGCTGCTCTGCGATCGCGGTGCCGAGTTTGGCACCACCACCGGTCGTCGCCGCCGCTGCGGCTGGTTTGATGCCGTGATTGGTCGTTACGCAGTGCGCATCAACGGCCTCGACTGCCTCGCTGTCACCAAGCTCGATGTGCTCGACGATGTGGATGAGATTGAGGTGTGCGTGGCCTACGAACTAGACGGTGAGCGCTGCGAAGAGCTGCCGGCCAGTGCTGAGGCCTTTGGCCGCTGCAAGCCCATCTACAAAACCATGCCCGGCTGGAAACAGCCCACCGATCACTGCCGATCGCTGAGTGACCTGCCCAAAGCTGCCCTAGACTATCTCAAGTTTTTGGCGGAGTTGATGGAGGTGCCGATTGCGATCGTGTCGCTGGGGGCCAGCCGCGACCAGACTATCATCGTAGAGGACCCCATCCACGGGCCGAAGCGGGCGCTGCTCTATGAGAATGGTGAGTCCCAGGTAGCCTAGGGCTTGGCAGTTTGTTTTTTTAATCTATTTCTAACGGGGGGATTTTCCATGGAACTGACTATTGAGTGCAAATCGCGCGATGCCAAGGCTAAGCCTAACGCCCTGCGCCGCGAAGGGCTGCTGCCGGTGGTTCTTTACGGTCATCAGGGCACCGAGTCGGTGTCGCTGACCGTCAACCAAAAAGATGCTGACCTGCTGCTGCGCAAGGCTGCCGTCAACAACACCATGATTGACCTCAAAATTCCAGATATGCCCTGGAATGGCAAGGCTCTGCTGCGGGAAGTTCAGGCTCATCCCTGGAAGAAAGTCGTGTATCACCTCAGCTTCTTTGCCGTTAAGGCCCAGGATTTTGTGGAAGTGGGCGTAGCGCTTAACTTTGTGGGAGAGCCCACAGGTGTGAAAGACGAGGGCGGTGTGCTCAACACTGAGATCAACGAAGTTACGGTCAAGTGCAAGGCGATCGACATCCCCGAGGTAATTGAGGTGGATGTATCTGGGCTAGCTGTGGGTGACTCACTCACCGTAGCTGACCTAGTGCTCCCCGAGGGCGCTGTGGTCGCTGGCGACCAAACTCAAACCATTGCTACAGTGCTCCAGGGCCGCATGGCTGACGGCGAAACTGAGGACGAAGCGGCGGCAGAATAGGCTTGCTAATACGGCAGGTTTTAATCCCTAGGGGCTAGGAAACAGATTCCTGGCCCCTTTGTAGCGTTAGGCAGTTTTTGCAGGTAGAGTATGGCCGATTTTGCACTTCCCGAGTTGATTCAGCAGATGTGTCAACCGGAGTTTTATCCCCACCCGGTAGTTGAGCCCATTCGGCTGCTGCAAACCCACGTGTCCTATGTGCTGCTGACTGGCGACTATGCCTACAAAGTGAAAAAGCCGGTGAACTTTGGCTTCTTAGACTATTCCACCCTAGAGAAGCGGCAGCACTTTTGTGCAGAGGAACTGCGGCTTAACCAGCGGGGAGCCGGGGCGCTGTACCTAGAGGTGGTCGCTCTGGGCCAGACCGGAGATGCCTATCACCTGGGCAACGGCACGACCGTAGAGTATGCCGTCAAAATGGTGCAGTTTCCGCAGGATACGCTGCTTAGTGCCCTTTATGAGCGCGGCGAACTCACCCCATCCCTGATGGTAGAGCTAGCGGCGGCGGTGGCCGACTTTCACCTGGGAGCCGAAACCAATGACCACATTCGCACCTTTGGCGCGGTGGAACAGATTCGCCAGGCCTTTGACGAAAACTACGAGCAGACCACTGGCTTTGTCGGCGGCCCCCAAACCCAGGCTCAGTTTGATGAGACCAAGGCCTACACCGACTCTTTCTTCGCGGCCCACGGCGATTTGTTTAAACGGCGGGTTGAACAAAACTGGATTCGCGCCTGCCACGGTGACCTGCACCTTAACAATCTGTGTCGCTGGCAAGAGCAACTCTATCTCTTTGACTGCATCGAGTTTAACGAGCCCTTTCGCTACGTCGATGTGATGTATGACGTCGGCTTTGTGGTGATGGATCTGCTGTCTAAGAACTGCGCCGATCTAGCTACGGTGTTTTTGAATCACTACGTGGAGCGCACCGGCGATTGGGAAGGGGTGCAGCTGCTGCCCCTGTACATCAGCCGCCAGGCTTACGTGCGGGCCAAGGTGACCTCATTTTTGCTCGGCGATCCGTCCGTGGATGAAGCGACTAAGCGGCAGGCGGCTGAGACGGCAGCTGGGTACTACCGGTTGGCTTGGTCGGTGTGTCAGCCCCGCAGCGGGGCAGTCTACCTAATGGCCGGGCTGTCCGGCTCAGGTAAGTCCACCACCGCTCGGCAGTTGGCCAATCACATCAATGCCATTCACTTGCGCAGCGACGCGGTGCGCAAGCACCTGGCCGGGGTGCCCTTAGACCAGCGGGGCGACGACAGCCTCTACACCCCAGCCATGACGGAGAAAACCTACGATCGCCTCCTCACCTTAGGCATTGCCCTAGCCCAGGCAGGCTACCCAGTAATTCTCGATGCCAAGTACGATCGCCAGGCCCTGCGCCAGACTGCGATTGAGACCATTCAGCGGGCGGAGCTGCCGGTGAGCATTCTGCACTGCACGGCTCCCCCTGAGGTCTTGGCGCAGCGGGTGCGCGATCGCACGGGGGACATTGCTGACGCCACCGTAGCGGTGCTTCAGCGCCAGCACATGGAGCCCTTTACCACAGTTGAGCAGCCGCTGGTGCGGGCGATCGACACCACCCAAGCGGTGCCCCAGCAATTAGCCGCTATAGTAGGGGCATAGGCGCTTTCCTAGCCTCACTAGCGCCCCAGAGAGGATGTACCGGTGGCCGACAAAATTATTCCACCAGCGCTAAAAATTTGGCTGGCCTTTCTATTTATATTCTTGCTGCTGGGCTATGGAGTAATACCCAGCATTTTGCTGGGGGCGGTGGCCGGGTTTGCCGGCGGCACCATCAATGCTTGGTGGATGACCCCTGGCGGCGAACCCACTACTACCCTAGAACTGCCGGCCCCGCTGCGCCAGCTCAACCCGAGACGGCTGCCCCTGGGCAACTTCTTTAGGCGTGGCGGCACCCAGCGGTTGCCTCGGGCGCGCCGGTAGGGCGGGCAAGGCAATACGGGCATACTGAGCGGGAGATTTTACCCCCGTCCGGCATGACAGAACGAGCGTACTGGCTAGCCTGGGCCCAGGCTCACGGCCTCGGCCCAATTTTGTTGAAGCGACTGTGCAGCCACTTTGGTACCCTATCCGCCGCCTGGCATGCCGACGGAGCAGCTCTGCTGGAGGTAGAAGGCATTGGCCTGGGAACAGGGTCCAAACTGGTGGAGTATCGGCAGACGGTTTCTCCGCTAGAACTGCTGGCTAGCTACGAACAGCAGCATCCCAATTTTTGGACTCCGGCGGATGCGGAGTACCCGGCCCTGCTCTACGAAATTACTGATCCGCCGCCGCTGCTGTTTTATCGGGGACAGCCGGAGTTGGCCGGGGCTCTGCACCTGGTGCCATCGGTTGGGGTGGTGGGCACTCGCAACCCGTCAGACTACGGTCAGCGCTGGACCCGCCGCTTGACCCAAAAGCTAGTGGCCCACGATGTGATCGTGATCTCGGGGTTGGCTAAGGGGGTCGATCGCTACGCCCACCAGCAAACCCTAGACAGCCATGGCCTCACCATTGCGGTGCTGGGGACAGGGGTTGACCAGGTTTATCCCTTGGGCAACCGCGATCTGCACGATCGCATCGCCCGCCACGGTCTGCTGCTCAGTGAGCACCCCAACGGCACGCCCCCTGACCGGGGGCACTTTCCCCGCCGCAACCGCATCATTGCCGGGCTCAGCCGAGCGGTGGTGGTAACCGAGGCTCCGGCGCGATCGGGAGCGCTGATTACGGCGCAGTTAGCCAACGACTATGGCCGCGATGTATTTGCGGTGCCGGGGTCGCTAGATAACCTCAATAGCGAAGGCTGTCTGGGGTTAATCAACCAGGGCGCCCAGATGATTTTGGACGACATGACGCTGATCGCCGCGCTCGGACAGATGCCCCAGATTAGTAATGGTGCGGCGGGCGACGCCTTAACTAAAAAGGGCGATCGCGCACCGGTAAGTTCTCCGGTGCCACCGCCCTTGTCGCCAACTATGGCCCAAATATTGGCCGCCATTACCGACGAACCCATTTCCCTCGACGGGCTGGTGCAGCAGTTGGCCCAGCCCACCGGAGAGATGCTGGCCGCCCTCGTGCAGCTAGAGCTGATAGGTTTGGTCACTCAGCTGCCGGGCATGCGCTACCAGCGCTGTTAGACGTCGTCCCACGCCGATCGGTCACAGCGCTGCTGCAAAAACTCAAATCGCAGGCTGCCCAGCTTCACCAAATCGCCGTCTTGCAGGTAGTGGCGCTGGGCTGGGGCCAGGCGGCGGCCATTCACCCAGGTGCCCCCATTGCTGCTCAGGTCGGTGAGAAAGAAGCCCCGCAGCGGGTCAAAGTTGAGCGCCGCATGGCAATCGGCAATCCCCGACTGGGGCATGGCCACGGCGCAGCGGCGACTCTGCCCCAGCAGCCATCGGGTACCGCACAGTGTGACCTGAATGGCGCGATCGGCGTTGATATTGGTGCTGAGAAAGGCGCGATCGTCGGCCACAATACCCTGTACATACCAGTCGGTGCGGTAGCAATGGTTTTGGGCCGTCAGAATGGGGTCGATAATATCGGCCACTTGCTCTAGGTCATAGCTCAAGTTGCGAAAGAGCGCGTCTAGCAGCCAGGGTGGTGAGGCGATTCCCGTTGGGATCGCTTCGCGAATCGCACCATCACTTGTTTGGGGGGCAGTGCTAGATTGCTGATCTGAGTGGGCAGAAAAGAAGGGGGAGGAAACCATAACAAACCGTCGTTTTACCGCTAACTACGTCTCTAGAACAGGTCGTCCATCAACCACAGCTTGGAGCTGTAACCTTGTCTGGTAGGGGCATGGTTGTGGTGTACCTGGCTTATGCACCTGCCCAAAGTTCAACAGGTAACGTTGGGCGTTGTGGAGAAACTCCTTAGGGACTGTGACAATCACACGTGACGATTTTCCTCAAGTGCCTCGCCCGGTCGGGCTTGGCTCCTGCCATTAAACTGGGTTTCTACAGTAGGCACAATGCCGGGGCTAGGGTTGCTTATAAAAGCTTTATAGTTTCTCCGCAAATTCACTGATGAGCTTTAATCCGCTATCGGCACCAACGGAGTTTGCCGCTGCTCTGCTATATCATCGGGGTGTTCATCAATGCCCTGGCCGAGGGTTAAACCCGTGAACCCCTCCACCCGTGCTCAGCCGCCATTGAGCTTTATTCCCCCTGCGTTGGATACTCGGGTGCTGGCCCTGGTGCGCCTGGGGCTGCCCTATTGGATGCGCTGGCGGGAGCAGATTCAGCATATAGAAGTGGTCAATGCCGAGGGGCTGGTGCAGCTATTTAAGGCGTTTGACGCCGGAGAAACCCGGTTTTTGCTGGCCTTTCGCCATCCCAGCCCGCTCGACTCGTTTTGTTTGGGGCATTTGCTGTGGTATGCCGTACCCCAGCGAGCCAGGGAAATGGGTGTGAAACTCAAGCATCCGGTTCACGTCCACTTTATCTACGATCGCGGCATTCCCCTTTGGGCCGGTAGTTGGGTAGGTCAGCTCTACGCCAAGCTGGGTGGCACCCCGATCCAGCGGGGCAAGGTCGATCGCCAGGGGCTGCGATCGGCCCGCGATCTGCTGGCCAATGGTAACTTTCCCCTCGCCGCTGCCCCCGAGGGCGGCAACAATGGCCACACCGAAATTGTCAGCCCTTTGGAACCAGGCGTGAGCCAGATAGCCTTTTGGTGTGTAGACGATTTGCATAGCCAGGAACGCGCAGAGCAGGTGGCGATCGCTCCCCTGGGCATCTGTTATCGCTACATCACGCCGCCCTGGCGCGAACTCGATCGCTGGCTCGACCGCCTAGAGCAGGAGACCAGTTTGGCTCCCCAAAAGCGTCTCTACCCACCCGGCGACACCTCTAAAACCGCCATTGAGCAGCGCTATCGCCGGCTCTCTGACCTGGGGGAGCATCTGCTCACCCTGATAGAAAATTATTACCGCCGGGTGTATCGGGTGGCGCTGCCTGTAATCGATTCTAGCGATCGCCTCGATGCTGCGCCCCCGACTGACGCCCTGAGTAACCGCCTCCAAGCCCTGATGAATGCGGCCCTACAGGTGGCCGAAAGCTATTTTCAGATCCTACCCAAAGGCAGCCCCGTTGACCGCTGCCGTCGCATTGAGCAAGCCGGGTGGGAGCATATCTTTCGCCAAGAAGTTGTGGGCAACCCGCGGCTGTCAGCGGTGGAGCTGGGGCTGGCCAATCGCGAAGCCGAAGAAGCCTCCCTCCGCATGTGGCACATGCGCTTGGTAGAAAGCTTTATCGCCGTCACGGGCCACTACGTGCGCCAGCGACCCTCCGCCGAGCGCTTTGCCGAAACGGTGATGATCTTGCGCGATACGGTGTGCCTCATTCAGGGTAAAAACCCATTTCCCCGGCCCAAGCTGGGTCCCCAGCGGGCGGTGCTCACGGTGGGGGAGCCAATCTCGGTGAGCGATCGCTGGCCTGACTACAAAGCCAATCGCAAACAGGCCGTCGCCCAGCTCACTGCCGACCTGCAAAGCGCGCTAGAAGCCATGATTCCACCGCTGCCTCCGGTATGATGAGCTAGGTTCTCTACGAGGCTGGCGCGGTGAACGACCTCTATCAGCGGTATATCGACACCTACCGCAAACTCAATCTGTTTCCGCTGCTCAAATCAGACGACATTGAGCGGTTTCGCATTACCCATAGCGCTGAGACCCTGGCCCGGCTGCGTAGCGCTATTGTCGCCAGCGAGGCCAACGGCAAGCTGATCTTTACGGGTCACCGAGGCTGCGGCAAAACTACCCTACTTAACGAACTGTCCCTAGAGGTGCGTAAGCGAGGGCTATTTGTCGAGTTTTTCTCCATCGCCAATATGGTGGAGATGTCGGACGTGAACCATATCAACATTCTCTATGCCATAGCCCTGCGGCTTCTGCGGCGAGCTATCCGCAACGATGTGCCGATTCCTGAGAGCACCCGCGAAAGTCTGAAGAGCTGGTTTACCCAAACGAAATCGATCACTTACACCGATCAGCTCAAGAAAGAGACTGCCTTAGGGGGCGACTTTTTCAAAGTGTTTACCGCCAAACTGCAAAAAGAAGACTCTTTTCGCCAGGAGATCAAAGAGACCTACGAGCGGCGGGTGTCTGAGCTAGCTCAGCACATCGATCTGATTGCCGCTGCCATTCAAACCGCTACGGGTAAAGAAGTCTTGGTGATCATCGATGACCTGGACAAGCTCGATCTGGGCGTAGTAGAGCCCATTTTTCGCGATAACATCAACGCCCTCTTTTCTCCTCAAATTCGCATTCTGTTTACCATTCCCATTGCGGTGGTGCGCGAGCCAGAATTGGTCGAAATTCTAGAGACCCAAAGCTCGATTCTACTGCTCTCAGTGACCAAGTTTTTTACCCGCGATGCCTCTCACCAGCCCAATGCCCAGCCTATAGAAGCCAACGTGGCCCGACTGCAAAGCATGCTAGAAAAGCGCATTGATGCTGACCTGATCGAACCCGAGGTGATGCGGCAAATGGTGTTGCTCAGCGGCGGCGTGCTGCGCGAGCTAGTACGGCTAGGGCAAGAATGCTGCCGCGAATGCATGCTGCGGTTTGAGCTGGAGCCTGAGATCCGCGATGTGAAAATTGACAGCGAGATTTTGGCCGCAGCTGTGAGAGAACTTCGCAAGCAATACGCTCGTCCCCTAGGCAACAACCTCTACGACCTGCTGCGGCAAACCTACGAGTCGTTTACTCCGCCCGATACAGGCGACCCTAAGTTTTTAGAACTCCTCCACGGGCTGTATGTGTTGGAATATGAGAATGACGATCTCTGGTACGACCTGCACCCCCTGGTGACCGACCTGCTGAAGCGCAAAAATCTGATCTAATCCTAAGCTACCAAGGTTTTTTGAGAACCCTGTCAGCTGCCCCGGCACCTCCTATGTCCCCAGCCGACCTCACCCCGCTGAACAGTCGCGAGTACCGAAAGCTGCTGCTGACGCTGACCCTCAACAGCCAGCAGCTCGACTTGCTGGTGGCCATCACAGATGATCGCAACCTGCAAGATCAGCTAATCACCGCCTACGAAGCCGACCTGAGAGACCAGGGCATTGCCCCCCTGCGCGCCCGCCTTGACCCCAAGCGCCCCAGCCTGCGTGCCACCCTAGAGAAACTGGTGGCCCAGACCCCCACCTTGCAAAATGGGGAACCTGCTGTGGTGACAGTACTGAATGCGGGCGAGCTGCTGGGGGTGCGCCTGAGCGACGAAAAATCTGAGCAGGAGAAGTTTTTCTTTTCGTTGCAGTGGACGCGGGAGGCGCTGCGGAATTTTGGGTTCCCGATTGTGTTGTGGCTGCCGGATGCGGTGGCGACTCGGCTAGCCCAGCAGGCCCCCGACTTTTGGAGCTGGCGGGGCGGCGTGTTTGAGTTTGTCGCCGAGGAGCAGGTGCCAGAACGGGGCGCAGCGTTGCTGGTGCCCAGCCGCGATAGAGCAATGGAAGAACCCAGTAGCAAAGTTGCCATTGAAGATCTGCAACAACAGGTTGCTCAACTAGAGCAAACCGCCCCAGAGTCGCCGCTGCTGATTACGCTCTACAACAACCTGGGCGAAGCCTATGCGGGTAAATATGACTACAAGCAGGCGCTAGAGCTGTACGAAAAAGCCCTGACCCTAGCCGAGGCCAAGACCGATCCTGCCGGACAGGCTAGATCCCTTTTTAACCTAGGGAATTCGCTGAGGTTTTGTGGGCGACCGTTTCAGGCGCTGAGCTATTACCAGCAGGCGTTGAGTAAGTACCAAGAGCTGGGCGATCGCCAGGGTGAAGCCTATTCCCTCGGCAATTTGGGCAATGCGTACTATTCGCTGGGCCAATACCAACAGGCCATGAAGTACTACCAGCAACAATTAGCGATCGCACAGGAAATCGGCGACCGCCAAGGTGAGACCAATTCTTTGGGCGGTTTAGGCAATGCGTACTATTCGCTGGGCCAATACCAACAGGCCATGGAGTACTACCAGCAGTGGTTAGCAATCGCACGGGAGATCGGCGATCGCCAAGGTGAGGCCAATTCTTTGGGCGGTTTGGGCAATGCGTACTATTCGCTGGGCCAATACCAACAGGCCATGGAGTACTACCAGCAGTGGTTAGCAATCGCACGGGAGATCGGCGATCGCCATGGCGAGGCAGCTTCTCTCGGCAATTTGGGCTGTGCGTACTATTCGCTGGGCCAATACCAACAAGCCATGGAGTACCACCAGCAACAGTTAGTGATCGCGCGGGAGATTGGCGATCGCCAGGGTGAAGCAGTTTCGTTGTTTAACCTTGGTGATGCATTAGTAAAACTTGGTCAGAAGCAACAAGCCCACTCTAATTACCAAGCAGCGAAGACTTTATTTAACGCCATTGGTCAGCAGCACAACCTCGAAAAATGTGATGCAGCCCTTCGCGATCCAGAAACGTAAGTGCCAGAGAAACCCAATTTCTGTAGTGGCTCCTGAGGTAGGGTGCATTCGCGGCCCCAAAGCTACGCCTCCAGCCCACCAATCCTCGCTCCGCAATGCACCGCTTCCCCGACTCCCCGCTATTGGTGCATTGCGGCGGAGGGGGGGAAGGGCTTGTCGCAACGCCGCGAATGCACCCTACGGGACAACTGGCATCACCGCAGGCAGCGCGGCCAAAATGGCGTTGACCTGGTCGGTGTAATCGGCCTTCGCCAGGGCTGGGGTGCTGTGCTCTACTCCCACCTCTTGGCCAGTTTCCACCCACGATCGGCAGCCGCTGTAGCCCCTATGCCGAGGCAGCATTAGAGGTTGCTGAAAACGGTAGGCCCTTAACAGCAGCCCATAGATCGGGCGATCGGGTTGCCAGTTGAGCCGTTCGGCCACAAATTGCTCATTCCACACCAGGTAGGGCAGCAGTGCAGCTACCTCTGCTTCAGCCGTGAGGGGCAGGGCGTGGGTAATAGCGGCCCACCCATCAAACCGCACTTGGTCGTCGTGAGCGACTTCCCCTGTCATCAGGGGCCTAAAGGCTTCCTTCAGCAAAGCCGCTTTTTGATGCTCGACGGTGGGCAGCAGCAGCGCCTGCCGCGCCGCCAGTGAAAACTGCCCCTTGGCCTCGCGAATGCCGCCCTTGCGCAGCAGCAGAATGGTTTCGCCCTGCAATAGAGCCGTAACCGCAGCCTGCCATTCCTTCAAAACCCACGACACCATAGCGTTTGCTCTCCTTCGTTGACGGGTTAGCCGAACTCAGTCTCGACAGCTAAATCGTCCCACTGGTCTAAAACTAGGGTTGCACCAGCCACTGGCGATCGCCCCCAAGGCTCAGATACTGACACAAACCCTGCTGCTTTAGCCTGCTCTGCTAAGGCTAGATCGGCCCAGCTATCGCCGACCACTAAGGTATGCGCTACCGAGACCTGAAGGCGATCGCACAACACCCCCAACAGCGTCGGATCGGGCTTAGGCGGATCCTCTGGCCTCGTACCCTGCCACGCATCTACCCAGGGCAGCAGCTCATAATGGGTCAAAAATTCTTCGACAAAGGCTGGGCTATCGGATGACAACACCCCGATTTTTAAGGGACTGTGGTGCATTCGCTCTAGCATTGCGGCGGTGCCTTCAAAGGGTGGGGTGTAGGCGGCCTTGCCGTTGCGCTTGGCGTTAACCGCCGCGAAGCATTCTGCCACTAGCTCCGTCGCCTTCTGTGGAGGATAGCCAGCCTGCGCTAACACAGCTACGGCCCCCTGCTTGTTGGCCTCGCGGGTGCCCGCCGCCATTAGCCCATCGGGGTCGATGCCGCTGGCAGACACGCCAAAACAGTCTAAAAGAGCCGGAATTAACGCATCTCCAAATCCTGCGGCCCTAGCACAGGTCTCTGCCCGCGCCAGGGCAGTGTGGTGCAACAGCTTCAGGGAGTCGGCCAGGGTGCCGTCTTTATCAAATACGATCGCCTCCACATCGGCAATGCTTTGCTGCCCGCATCGCACCCAGACCATAGCTTTACGCTCCTGATAACAACAGCGACCCCGGCTCCAAATTGTCGGTGCAGCGGCCTCAATAGGGCTAGGGGTGCAGATGAGAATTTTGTCAGGAATTGGTTGAAAAAAATAGCTTTCAAGCTCACCCACTATCCTAGATAATGGGAAGGTTTTGAAATTTGAAATATAAGCAGTTCACTATGCGCACCCACTACTGCGGCACCCTGCGGGCCAGCGACATTGGCAGCACCGTTACCCTGTTCGGCTGGGTCGATCGCCGCCGCGACCATGGGGGCGTTATTTTTATTGATCTGCGCGATCGCACTGGCGTCGTGCAAATTGTCAGCGATCCAGAACGCACCCCGGCCTCCTATCCCCAAGCTGACCCGCTGCGCAACGAGTATGTGGTCAAAATTCAGGGTCGGGTCAGCCAGCGCCAGGAGGGCTCTGTGAACCCCAAGCTGCCCACGGGTGAGATCGAGATCTACGCCGACACCATTGAGCTGCTAAACGCGGTGCGCAAGCCGCTGCCGTTTCAGGTCTCCACCGCCGATTCGGAAACCGTGCGCGAAGACCTGCGGCTGCGCTATCGGTATTTGGATTTGCGGCGTGATCGCATGGCCCAGAACCTGCGCATTCGCCACGAAGTCACCAAAGCCATTCGCCGCTTCCTCGAAGACCAAGAGGGCTTCTACGAAGTCGAAACCCCCATTCTCACCCGCTCCACCCCAGAAGGGGCACGGGATTACCTGGTGCCCTCGCGAGTCAACCCCGGCGAGTTTTACGCCCTGCCCCAGTCGCCTCAGCTTTTCAAGCAGCTGCTGATGGTGTCGGGGGTCGATCGCTACTACCAAATCGCCCGCTGCTTCCGCGACGAAGACCTGCGCGCCGATCGCCAGCCCGAGTTCACCCAGCTCGATATGGAAATGAGCTTCATGACCCAGGACGAGATCCTGGCGCTGAATGAAGCTTTGGTGGCCCATATTTTTAAGGCTGTAAAAGGCGTTGAAATTCCCCGCCCCTTTCCCCGGCTAACTTATGCCGAGGCGATGGATCGCTACGGCAGCGACAAGCCCGACACCCGCTACGGCCTAGAACTGGTCGATGTGTCTGACCTGGTGAAAGACTGCGGCTTTAAGGTGTTCTCTGGCGCGGTAGCCGATGGCGGCATCGTCAAAGTGCTGCCCATCCCCAACGGCAACGATCAGATCTCCAACGTGCGCATTAAGCCCGGTGGCGACCTGTTTAAGATCGCTGCCGATGCCGGGGCCAAGGGCCTAGCCTACGTGCGGGTGCGGGCCGACGGTGCGGTGGATACCATTGGGGCGATTAAAGACAATCTCGGCCCTGAGCAAATGGCAGAACTCCTCAGCCGCACCGGAGCCACTGAAGGCACGCTGCTTCTGTTCGGGGCTGGACCAACCACGATGGTGAATGCCACTCTGGATCGATTGCGCCAGGCGATCGCCCGCGAGATGGATCTAATTCCCACCAACAGCCTCAATCTGCTGTGGGTCACCGACTTTCCTATGTTTGAGTGGAACGCTGACCAGCAGCGGCTCGAAGCCCTGCACCACCCCTTCACCGCCCCCCACCCCGACGACGTGGACGACCTCAAATCTGCTCGCGCCGTGGCCTACGACATGGTGCTCAACGGCTATGAAATTGGCGGTGGCAGCCTGCGCATCTACCAGCCCGAGGTGCAGAGCCAAGTGTTTGAAACCATTGGCCTGACCACCGAAGAAGCCCACGACAAGTTTGGCTTTTTGCTCGAAGCCTTTGAGTATGGCACCCCGCCCCACGGCGGCATTGCCTATGGGCTCGATCGCATCGTCATGCTAATGGCGGGCGAGGAGTCAATCAGGGATGCGATCGCCTTTCCTAAAACTCAGCAGGCGCGCTGTCTGCTCACCCAGGCTCCCTCTGGTGTAGACGAATCGCAGCTCAAGGAACTCGCGATCGCCTCCACCTACGAGCCAGAGGCAGACGAGTAAAATTGGAGGTAGGGGATGGGGCACACACTAATCCTCTATTGGTGGGCAGTGCTCACCCTACAGTTGCCCGGAGTTATTGATGGTTGCCACTAAGCTCTCTCTGGCCGATTTCTTAAGTCTGGAAACAGACTCAGATTCCCTCTGTGAGTTTGTGGATGGGGAAGTGATTGAGATCCACCAGAGAGTCCGCGAAATGTGCTGATCTCGTTGTTTTTATTGCAACGGTTTTTGCAAATCGTGCCCTTCCACTGGTTGCGCCGCATGGATACCGAAGTCGTGGTATCTGGACGAGTGCGGATTCCGGATTTGCTGGTGTTGGGCGAAAACTTGGCGGCACTTTTAGAAGACACGGACCGCAGCACCATCACCGAAGACATGCCTGTCCCTTTGCTGGTGGTAGAGGTGGTTTCGCCGGGCAAAGCCAATGAAGACCGCGACTACCGCTACAAGCGATCGGAGTATGCGGCCCGAGGCATCCCAGAATATTGGATTGTAGACCCAGCGAAGGCAAAGGTGACTGTACTCACCCTGGTAGACGGGCTGTATGAAGCTCAGGTGTTGCAGGGAGAGGTCATTTTACAGTCACCCCAGTTTCCAGAGCTGAGTTTAGCCCTGGCTAAGGTGCTGTCGCCCACAGACTGATATATCACCTGCCTGTGGGCCAACCAAGCAGCAGCCCGGTTTCTAGACTTACTGCAATGCGTTCTACCAATTAGGCTTTTTCAGAAGCCTCGCCTAGATCCTCTCTTTTGCGCTTGCGTAACTCCACCAAAAAATCAAGGCTTCTACGGGATTTCACTTAAACTATGCAGAGAGGGTATGTAACACTACATATCGATTGAGACTCGCCGCAGACAAAGGCGATCGCCCCACGGCTTGCCTTCAGGAAGTATAAAAACTTGCACCATGAACTGTAATTCGTGGCAACCTATGGGCTTATTAGCAGAGAGCCGATTGGGAGACACGTGATCGTTATGTTGCAACAACCACAACGAGCCTTGAAGCAACCTTTGCACCCGCTGGGCAGGCCAGGGGGACGGTGGCGCTATATACCCTGGGTTGCTCTAGGGAGTTTGCTGATTTTCTGTCCGGCTGCTTTTGCCCAAAGCGCCACTACGGCCGACCTCAAGGTGGCGTTAGACACAGCCTGGGTGCTGTTGACCAGCTTTTTGATCTTCTTTATGAACGCCGGGTTTTGCATGCTCGAAACCGGCTTTTGTCGCAGCAAAAACGCCGTCAACCTGTTGGCCAAAAATCTGATTGTGTTCGGTCTTTCGACCCTGGCCTTTTGGGTGGTCGGCTTTGGCCTCATGTTTGGTGACGGCAACCCTCTATTTGGCACGTCTGGTTTTTTGCTGCAAGGAGCCGACAACAGCCCCGCTGTTGGCGATGCCTACCGAGGCACCTATAGTGCATTGGCCTGGGCTGGGGTACCGCTAAATGCCAAATTTTTCTTTCAGCTAGCCTTTGCGGGTACGGCGGCCACTATCGTGTCTGGGGCCGTGGCGGAGCGCATTAAGTTCTTAGCCTTTTTTATCTTTAGCCTGCTGCTGGTGGGGTTGTTGTACCCAATCACCGGTCACTGGGTGTGGGGCGACGGCATGCTCGCTAATTTGGGCTTTTACGATTTTGCCGGCTCTACCGTGGTGCACACAGTAGGTGGCTGGGCCGCGCTGATTGGAGCTATCTTGCTGGGGCCACGGCTGGGGCGCTTTCAGGCTCGTCCGGTCGCCATGCCGGGGCACAATCTGAGCATTTCTGCTCTGGGTTGCCTGATTTTGTGGCTGGGTTGGTTTGGCTTCAACCCCGGCTCCACCATGGCTGCCGACCCCTTACCCATCAGCCATATTGTCGTGACCACCAACATCGCTGGTGCCCTGGGGGGCTTAGCCGCTACCGTCACCTCGTGGATTTACCTCAGCAAGCCCGACCTATCGATGATCATCAATGGGGTGCTGGCGGGTCTAGTGTCTGTTACCGCCTCCTGCGCCTACGTTAACCTGGGCAGTGCAGCACTCATTGGTCTGGTAGGAGGGGTGATTGTTGTCTTTTCAGTGACATTGCTGGACAGCTTGAAAATTGATGACCCAGTAGGCGCTGTGTCGGTGCATCTAGTCTGTGGCACGTGGGGTACCGTTGCGCTGGGGCTGTTTAGCGTTGGCCCTGGTAGCTACTCTTGGTATGGCGAAGGTGATGGGCCCTTAGCCGGCTTGTTTATGGGAGGTGGCATTCAGCAATTGCTGGTGCAGCTATTGGGGATTGCGGCGGTGGGGGCGTTTACCGTCACGTTTAGCCTCCTGTGTTGGTTGACGTTGCGGGCTACTGTGGGCATTCGCGTATCTGAGGCCGAAGAAATTCAAGGCCTTGATCTGGGCGAGCACGCGATGGAGGCCTATCCAGAGTTTCAGGTCGGGCCGTAAGGGATCAGGTGAATGGGTAGGACGAGTTAAGGAGATTTCCTAGACGAAGTGGTAGGGGGGTAGGGGATCGCTGAGCATGAGAGTCCAGTGGTTGGTCTGCGATCGCCACTCCTCTACCCGCTGCTCTAGGCTCTCGGCAGCGGTGCGATCGATCAGCAGATACGCTCGCGCTTCTCCGGCGGGGCTTTCGGCCTCGATGTAGTTCTCGTAGGTGGCATGAAGGTCATTGAGCACTTGGTCAAGCTCCTGGTGCTGCTGCTCTTGGGCAGCGGTTTGCTCCTGGAGGCGCTGCTTTTTCGCCAAAAAGTAGTCGCGCCCGGTGAGTCCTTCAGCTAGAGGCGGCAGCTCAACGGGTTGGGCAATCAGCTTGAGCTGGTATTCAACTTGGTGGCCTAGAACAGCGAGCTTGGCGGCATAGTTAGCTCCCTGGCTAACCAGGTGAGCTTTGAGATGCTCAATGGAAGCAATCTGAGTGCCAAACCGCAGGGGCAGCAGGGGCGTGTGCTGAAACAGCTCGCAAATGACGCGATCGTGGCTGAGCACCGCGTTTAGCAGCCGCGGTTCGTCGGTTTGCAGGGTCTCTAGATCGACGCCGGTTTCAACTATGGCGGCAACGTTGTCTACGGCAATCAACCGAGTGGGTACGGCCAGCCCCAGAGGTAGGGGCAGAGGTTGCAGGGGACGGGGGCAAATGCTGTAGAGGTAGATGGGCTCTTGAATCAGCCCTGGGGTTAGCTCTGGAGACACAATATCTAAAGCCTTTGGGATGCGCCACAGTTTGATCTCACTCTAGGCGATTTGCCCCCCGGCTCGGGGCGTCTCTGGCACAAACATTTACGGCTTTTGCCACCGTTGAGACGGAGAACAAACCGCCCTGAGGGCTGGCTGCTATAGCGTGGTTTGTAGGGTAAAACACCAGGTGAGGATGAGCTGCCCCGCCTGGCAGCCGGCTTCGGCATCGAGCCGGTGCAGGTGGATTGGGGTGCCCTGACGGAGAGCTGCGATCGCAGGCGTATGGGCGCTCAGATCGCGATCCACAAGCGCGGTTAGATCGACCACCGTGAGCGGCGGCCCCCAGGGGGCATCGGCCACATCGACGGCAGCCTCAGCGGGTAGCGCCTGGGGCGCAGTAGGCAAGAGCCGGCCCCGCCCTAAGTCCACAATCCAGCTACGGTTATGGGTGGTGAGCTGCATCAGCGGGCGCAAATAGAGGCTGCCCTGCTGCCAGCTTAACCCTGGGGGCAGCACCTGGGCCGATACGCCCCCCATCAGCTGCATCACCCGTTCTGAACTTTGGGCTAGGTGCCAGCGCAGCCGAGGCCACAGGTCCGCCACCAACACCGGCTCATGGACAAAGGTGTGCTTGAATAGGCCGCTGGCTCCCTGCACCAAATCGGTAGCGGCGTAGGTGACGTGGCTACAAAGTTCTTCCCGGTCGCCTTCTGGGCTCGGCAGCATTTGAGGTAGATGCTGTGCCACGATCTGCTCAGCGTAGGCACTCAGAAAAGTTTGAATCCAGCGCTCATCGGTAAAGGTGAGCCAGTCGCCCAGCACACCAGCGGTAGCATCGTCCGGGCCATCGACCAAAGTGCTGGCAAAGTCATCTAGGGTAAAGCCTGACACAGTTGTCCCAGCGCTTTGCTTACCCCCTGGGGGCAAATACAGCGCATCGGGCATCGCCTCGCTATGGCTACTATAGGGCTGAGATGGCACAAGGGCCTCCATTTCGGCTAGGTGCAGGCGTAGGTGCAACACGCCGTTCTGCCAAGGTTGAAAGGGGCGGAGGGCATCAACTTCGCAGCCGTCAACGAGTAGAGCACCCAAGCCAGGCTGGGTGTAGCCCACTTGCTTAGCCACCTGAGTCAACAGGTCACCACAGGGCAAGGGCTGGCCGTCCAGGTCATTTTCTAACAGTTGAATTTCGATATCTTCAGCTAGATACAGCGCTGGCACTGGGTCTGTTTGAGTGACCAGATCGAGGGCGTAGCCGGTGTTTTCTAAGGTGAGGGTGAGCACCGGCACCAGGCGCACGATGCGGATTGCCCCCTGAGCTTGGGGGCTAAAGATACGGGCCTGCACACCCTCGATGAGGCGCATCACCTCGTAGCCACTGCTGGCGAGCATCCACAGCAAGTGGGGCACCAGGTGGGGCACCGGTATCAGGGTGCTGACGGGAGGCACCGATGCGGTCGACGCCGTTAACAAGTCCAGCAACTCCCCAGTTTCTTCACTCAGGTAGGGGGCCAGGTTATCGGGGGTTTGGGGCAGGTCGGCGGGCCAGCCGCCCAGGGGCGATCGCAGTCTCAGGCTTTGGGCTACCAACTGCTTCACTGCCGCCGCGATCGCTGGCTCACGACCCAGGGTGGGGCGCTCGATAGCCAAGGGGGCCATACGGCAAACCGTGTTGCCCAGGGTTGCGGCGGTAGAACCCGGCAGCAGGGCCGGGTCGGCCTGTAGCCAAGGGGTCAGCGAACGCACAGCGGAGGAAACCATAGCAAAGCCCACATGGGGGGTTGAGGAATCTCTCTAGAGAGTGCCTATTTCTGCGGCAAAATCCACAGGGCGTTGCAAATCTATGGGTGGAGACACGGAGGCTGTGAGCCTACCAAGCGACGTAGGGCAGCGTTGCCGCCGTGGCGCGGATGGCGTCGGCATTGGCGACTAGCTGACCGCAAGCATCCCAGGTGCCCGCCAGGAACGCTTGGCGCCCGCCCTCAGGCATAGACACAGCTCCAGCCCCGGCCCCAAAGGTCACGGTTTGAGTCGCCAAATCGAGCGTTACCACAGTTGTCGGATCAGTGTCTAGCGCGGCTTGCACTTGGCCTACCACCTCAGCGCTGGCCGTTAGGCAAGGGATGCCGATCGCAACACAGTTACCAAAGAAAATTTCTGCAAAGCTCTCACCCAGCACAGCTTTAATCCCCCAGCGGGCGATTGCCTGGGGAGCGTGCTCCCGCGATGAGCCGCAGCCAAAGTTGCGGTTGACCACCAAAATTGTGGCCCCCCGGTACTGGGGCTGGTCAAAGGGATGGCGACCCTCTAGAGCGGCGCGATCGTCGGCAAACACCTGCTCACCCAGCCCGTCAAAGGTTATGCACTTGAGAAACCGAGCCGGAATGATGCGATCGGTGTCGATGTCGTTGCCCGTGAGGGGAATGCCGGTACCGGTAATTTGTTCTATCTGCGTCACTGCGATCGCTCCTTACCCTTTCGCCTCTGGCTTAAATCAGCGAGCTACCTGCATCAGGCAACCGCCTACTAATAATAGCGCTTGGGAACCCCCGCCACAGCCTCAGCATCCTGGCCCAAAGGCGCTTCCGCCGCCCTAACTTAGGCTAAAACCCTAACTTTTCAACAGAATGATAGCAGCCGTTAACCCAACCATAAACTTTGGTATCATCCCTAGCCATCGGCAAATCAGGAGAGTATCTTAGTGAATAAGGAAGCAAATCACCTGACACAAAAAACGATTTCTTCCCCGATAGATCGAATAGTTCAGTCCTGTTAAATAGGAGGTACGTTATCGATTTAACGTCTGAATCTATCTCGTCAAATACCAGCAGCACTTTACTCGGTTGTTGATATTTCCTCTCTGTAACTGATAGAGAGCTCTGCAAGAAATGCCTAGAGACGCTATAAACCCCACGCGATGGTTTCTTCACGACGGCATTTAAACATCTCTATTTAATCGGAACTTCTTGAGGAAAACTCTCAAGTTAATCAGTCAAAGTGCTGCTGTCTCCGAATTGTTAAACGACATCCTGTCTGGAGGAAAATAATCCAGTCCATTGTGTCTAGTTACAGGCTATAAGGTTTAAGTTTAGAAACCCCCGGCAGACGATCTGTCGGGGGTTTCCCATTATTAGTAATTTGCTTTAAGTAAATAGTTTAAAGCCGAGCCTATCCCTCAACCCGCATGCTCTGAGGCCCGTGAATCAGTTCCGACAGTTCAGGCATCATTAGATCGGCCTGTGCCGTGGGCATCATCCCCATTGCCGAGATCGGCTCTTCAATCGGGGCAGGAGCCATCATATCGCTGGGCAAAAAGATGCGGGCGCTCACTGCCAGCATCGCCACCGCAAAAATCAGCACAATCAGCAGGGGCGCAATGTAAGACCGAAAAAACGACATAGGGCCAACGCGTGTGAAGGGATGTAAATCATATTCTCATCTTACACGGATGGCGGGGGAGAGGGAATGAGGAAAATGGAGGAAATGAGGACGACCGAAGGGATGAGAAGCAGGAATTTAACCGTCAGTGAGGTTCACCATTGCAGGTCATAGAGGCTCGCAAGGTACAGTAGAGCGCATCCTCCAACACCAAAAACTTCTCTAGCCCACCTGAGGTCTGACGAGAGCAGCAAAGGCACTAAGACAGACTAAAGAACTAAGTAGGCTGCCATAACAGCTCAATAAATTCAAATCACAGCGAATACCAACGCCAGGGCTGTCTGGCAACATCACCTGGCCAGATAGCTAGTTTTAGCAAGGTTTCCTCAGTCGGCAGCGCTTCGATCTGGTGAGCGGGCATAGGCCGATACTGAGAAGATTTAGGCCCACAACCCTGGAAAGTCTTTGAGCTATGTATTGATGCGGCCATATCGCAGATAAACCATACTCAAAATGCTTCGAACTCCTAAATTAGATGGCGCAAGCACTTAACAGAGTAGGATTTGTGCCTAAGAGCCGGCTCTTTCAAGCTGTGTGACTCGGGTTTCGAGCTGCCTGAGCTGCTGTTTAAGTTCGATCGCTAACGTGGCCAGGTTGTCGAACTGCTCGTCAAGGGAAGGCTCGACCCCAGGTGAGGTAATTGTGGGCAGGCTAGGGGCCGGACGGTTGGGAATAGAAAGCCGAGATTCTATCTGTCTGACCTGGGATCTCAGTCGACCGAGTTCAGACTCCAAACTGCTTAACCGCAAGTCTATGCGGGCTTCGCTCTGGGCTTGGGCATAGTGCCCTAGCTCCAGCCACAGCAAGACCCCCAGCAGCAGACCAATGAACCAACGTGCGATCGCCATACCATCTCCTTGCCACCGCCGCTGCTATGAATAGATCGGGCTGACAGCGGGTCCTTACAATTCTAGAAAAAACTCTTTAAACCCGTCTCTCAACCTAAATAAGCTGACCTATCATTAGCGCCAGGGGCGTGGGTGGGTATGCTGAAAAAATCATCTGCTCAGGGGCAGCACCAGCCTACTGAATCTGCAAACACCGTCGGTGGAGGGGAAGCCATGAAACTGCGTTACGCCATTTTGCTATTGGGTTTGGGCCTAATGATTGGGGCCACTCCTGGGAGAGGCTATGCCCAAACTCCCGCTGCTGAGGTCATGGAACCCGAGGCGGCTGGCCCCGAGGAGACGGATCTTGAAGGCCTTGAGCCTGCCCCAGCTGAGCCTGAAACGTCCGAACCAGAAGCGGCTGAGCCCGGCCTATCGGCTATTGGTGCCTACAACTTGGGAGTTGAACGCTACAACAGCGGTGATTATACCGCCGCCCTCGAAGCCTTCGACCTGGCGATCGAAAAGGATTCTAGCCTGGCCAACGCCTACCTCTACCGAGGCCTAATCTACTCTGAGCAGGGCGACTACGATCGCGCCCTCATCGACCTCAACCAGGCCCTCAGCCTCGACCCTGGCAACGCCAACGCCCTCTTCGCCCGAGGCAGCGTTTACTATCGCCAAGGGGAGTCTAGCCAGGCCCAGACCGATTTCAACGCCGCTCTAGAGCTCAATCCAGATGCTGTAGAAGCTTATCTCTACCGCGGCCTGATCGATAGCGAGCAGGGCCGCAACGATCTCGCCATCGAAGATTTTTCCACCGCCATTGAGCTAACTCCCGACAATCCGACAGCCTATGTGCTGCGAGGTTTTGCCCTAGAGCGAGAGAACAACTACACCGCAGCCGTTGCTGACTTTAGCAAAGCCATTGAGCTGAATGGCGACCTGCCACGAGCCTACATGGGGCGCGGGGTGTCCTATTACCACCTAGGGTTGTTTGACGCGGCCCTAAGCGACCTCAACGAGGCCGTCAACCGCGACCCTGAACTGGCTCGGGCTTACCTCAACCGCAGCCACGTCTACTTCCGCCAGGGAAGACCCAGCCGGGCTTTAGAAGATTTAGACCGCGCCCTTGCGCTCAACCCCGAGCTAGCTGAAGCCTACATGAGCCGAGGCACTGTGCGGGCCAGCCAGGGCAACCTAGGCGGAGCCCAGCAAGACTTTGCCCAGGTGCTACAGCTTAACCCCGACTCGGCTATGGCCTATAAACAAAAGGGCGATGCGCTACTGCAAGCGGGGGATGCCACCGCCGCGATCGCAGACTACACCGAAGCGCTGTTCCTCGATCCTGCCTATGCAGAAGCTTTCAAGGCCCGGGGCGACGCCCGCCTGTCTACAGGGGATGTGTTTGGTGCGATCGACGACTACAGCCAGGCCCTTGCAGCGCAACCCAGCTATCTAGAGGCCTACTCGGCTCGCGGCTCGGCTTACCTTCAGGTGAACCAGCCCCAAGATGCCTACCAAGATCTCACCCAGGCCATCGTCAGCGCCTCCAATAGCGCCGACCCAAGGCTGTTTTACAACCGAGGGGTGGTGCGCGCCCGTTTGGGGGATGATGCCGGGGCGCGCCGCGACTTTGAGCAAGCCGCCCAGCTCTTTTTACAGCAGGGGGAAGCTGCGGGTTACCGACAAACGCTAACCCAGATGAGCCAGTTGTAAAAGGTCAGGAGACGATGGTGAGGAGATGAGGAAGGTGAGGATGATGGGGAGATAATGGACACAGTCGCTGAAGCGTGGCTGCCCTTTTCCATCTCCTCACCTTCCCTATCTCCCTCATCTCTCCATGCATCACCTCTGGCATGCCCTGCGGCTGACAATTCTGGCCCTCCTGCTAGGCTGTTTGCTGCTGCTGCTGCTGGCCGAGCCGGCCCTAGCCTCTATTCACACCTACCATGAGCAGCCTGGGCAAACGACCTACCGTTCCCGCCAGAGCCTGCGTGACCAGAGCGATCTAGCTTGGCAAGCTACAGTGTTCAAACGTTACACCGAGGGTGTTTTTCAAGGTACCTACCTGCGTTTGGTAGGGTTTCCGGGGCAGGGAGTCACAGATCCCAACCGTGACCTGGCTATTGAAACCGGCACTAGCGCCCAGTGGCAAGCGCCGTGCCAGCTTGATCCTCAAACCCAATCGCTGCCCGATGGCGTTGCCCAATACGGTGTGGATGCCGTGCTGGCCGAGCTTCAGCGCCCGATTCCGTTGACGCTGAAAGTGCCGCTGCGGGGTGGAGGCACCGCTCGACTGGTTGCGGCTCCCTATGTGGTGGAAGAATGGCTGCAACTCTACGCCATGGTTGAAGCTGCCAGTACGGCAGTTAGCCAAAAGTAAAGTGCTGTGTAATTGACAGCTTGGCGAAAGGGTTGAGCAAAACCACTGCGATCGCCGAGCCCATCAGCCAACCATCGCCATTGCCCCTTCGGTCAGGACAGGCGAAGACAACACTCCTTAAGGGCAGTTAGCCCGGCAGAGCTGGGATTTCATATTCAGGCTTTAAAAGTAAAAAGCCGGGTAAGGCGCTATCACTGAGGAGCGAACCTCCACAATGTCCTGTGGCCCTACCCGGTCTTAGCTTTGGAGCACACGCGAGTCTACAGGATGTTTTTATAGTCGGCTATAAGCCAAGATCCGCCAATACATGAAAGTTCTGAAAAGTTCAGGATCTTGTTCAGGTGATAGGAAAACAAGGTGATTTTGAGGGAGAACTGGGCCAAAAATCGTTCTTTCTCAAAGTCTAACTATAAATTCATCGAATCATATCTATAGTTGGGAACTTTCTGGGCGTAGAGGCGTCGCCTCTGGCTACAGACATATGGAGCCGCGACTGGTGCTGATTTTGCCCTTGATTTAGCGTAAGAGAGAGGAGCGGCCTTTGTTGGTTTATGTTGCGAAAGGCTAAGTAACGCAACGGTACGTACCAATCCCTGGCGGCATTGGGCTGGTCTGCCAATTCATTGGGTTAGGATGACTTTGCAAGTTTCGTCCTACAGGTTCATGCTCGTCATTGTTTTAATTTTCGTTGTCGGTCTTACTCCAGCCCTGGTGTCGGCATACCTAAGCGTGCGGGCTGACCGAAATGAAAAGTGCGGCAGCGACACTTCAGCTATGCCGACGGCCCTGGGCCAGAGCATGCTCAAGCTGCTCGATGGCAATACCGATATGCACTATGTCGACGGCATGGGCTATATGATCGGCGACATCACCTGTGACTTGAACGCGCGATCGCCCTACCTGCGCTGCGCTATGAATCCTATGGGTCCTTGCGATGGGTGTAGTGCCTATGCACCCAAGGTCTTTGACCGCCAGTTTTAGGCGCACAATGGGAGTTCCCTACAGTATTTCTCAGCTATGAGTTGAGCAACGATTTCTAAGGCACCTAGGGCATGTCCCTAGGTGTTTCCGTTATGGGCAATTGGGCGATCGCACCTAGACCCAACGCCTGCGATACAATCCTTAAGATAATCCTCTAAACCCCGACCGGAATACCGGGGTTTGTGGGAGAATAGCGAACGTGAACGCTGAGCAACTTTATTTGCACCCTGTCGAGATTAAACGGAGATTTGAGATGGCGCTTCAACTTGGCGATCAGGTACCTAACTTCACCCAGCAAACCAGCGAGGGTGAGATTGACTTTTATAGCTGGGCTGGTGATAGCTGGGTAGTGCTGTTTTCGCACCCCGCTGACTACACCCCCGTGTGCACCACTGAGTTGGGCAGCGTGGCCAGGCTCAAGCCCGAGTTTGACAAGCGCAACGCCAAAGTCATTGCCCTCAGCGTAGACAACGCTGACTCCCACCAGGGCTGGATTGGTGACATCAACGAAACCCAGGGCGTAACCGTCAACTACCCCATTATTGCCGACGACGACAAAAAGGTCGCTGACCTCTACGGCATGATTCACCCCAACGCCAACGCTAAGGTGACCGTGCGCAGCGTGTTCGTCATCGACCCCAGCAAAAAGCTGCGGCTGACCATTACCTATCCGCCGAGCACCGGACGCAACTTTGCTGAAATTTTGCGGGTAATTGACTCGCTACAGCTGACCGATAACTACAGCGTGGCTACCCCCGTCGACTGGAAAGATGGTGAGGACGTTGTAGTGTCCCCCACCATCCCCACCGAAGAAGCTAAGCAGCGCTTCCCCAAGGGCGTAACTGAAATCAAGCCCTACCTGCGCATGACTCCCCAACCCAACAAGTAGGGTCAGGGCATCACACACCACACTAGGCGCACTGCGGTGCGCCTTTTTTATGACCAATTGGGTAGAGTCGGAGGCAACAGCTGTATTACACTGCCCCTAAAGCTGCATTCTGTAGGTGTCCTGTGCTAGACGAGCAAGCCAAGAAAACCCTTTTGCGCAAGATTCCCCACGGGCTATACATCTGTGGCGTCAAAGATGGAGATGACCTCAACGGCTTCACGGCAAGCTGGGTGATGCAGGCCTCCTTTCAGCCCCCCCTGGTAGTCAACTGCGTCAAAAACGACTCTACCTCTCACGCCATGGTGAAATCCAGCGGCGTGTTTGCCCTCAGCTTTTTAGAAGCCGGCCAGAAAGATCTGGCCCAAAACTTCTTCAAACCTCTGCGCCGGGTGGGCAACAAGTTTGAAGACATCGAGTTTTATCCTGGCCCTGAGACTGGCTGTCCCATCATTAAAGACACCCTGGGCTATGTGGAATGCCGGGTAGTGGGCGCTGTAGAGCACGGCGACCACACGGTGTTTGTGGGCGAAGTGGTCAGTGCCGCTATTCACCGCGAAGGCGACCCCCTGCTGCTCGAAAGCACCGGCTGGAACTACGGCGGGTAGATGGATGAGTTTTAAGTTCTCAGTTTTGAGTTTTAAGTTGTACCACTGAGGTTCAAACTCAACACTCAAAATTCAAAACTCCCCATTTCCCCCGCCCTCCCCGTCTTCCTCACCCCTAATCCCCGCCCATGCCTCTGATCAAAGTTCAAACATCTGTCTCCTCCCCCGAGCAGGCCAAGGTTGAAGGGCTGCTGAAGGAGCTTTCCGCCAGTTTAGCCAGCCACCTGGGCAAGCCAGAATCCTACGTGATGACAGCTTTTGAGGCCAACATACCCATGACGTTTGGCGGCACGACGGAGCCCGTGTGCTACGTCGAGATCAAGAGCGTGGGCACCATGGGCGGTGCCAAAACCCACGCTATGAGCCAGGAGTTTTGCACCCAGCTAGAGACCGCCCTGGGAGTGCCCAAAAATCGTACCTATATCGAGTTCGCCGATGCCCCCGGTGCTATGTGGGGTTGGAATGGCGGCACCTTCGGGTAAACGAGACCAGCTGATACCGGATCCTGTTTAACTTCGAGTTGAGATTTCAGACGTAGCACTCGATCGCCCTAAAACGGCACGTCTTTGTCGGCGTGGGAAGGTTGCTTAGCTGCCGCCTCTGAGGGCTTCAGCAGGGTTGGGTCGAGCCCTGGGCTCAGATCTTCGTCTAAGTCGACCACTTGCCCATTAAAGAAATGGGCAAAGTTTTTTACGGCTCGGTCAAAGTCGCTGGCGATGGCAGGTAGGGATGTTGGCGCAGGAGCAGCGGGGCTGGGGTCTGCCGCAGGAGCAGGTTCAGGAGTTGCAGCCGGTTCTGCTAGCGATTCTGCGGGGGATGCTGAAACGACCGGCGGGGGAGGAGGACTGAGAACAACTGGGGCGGGCGGGGTGATGTTTTTCTGCCCCGGCGCCTGAGAAATATTGGGGGCTGGGGCCTCAGGCTTTGGGTCAGGCAGCACCTCTAGGGAAACCTGCACTTTGTGGTTGAGCACCTGCTGAAAGGCTGCTTCCACATTCTCGACTCGACCCTGCGCCATCTTAAACAATGGCCGAGAGCTAATGCCTACTCGGGCCACCACACCGTCGAAAAAGAGCAAGCTGCCCTGCTGCTGCATTAGGGCGCGGGTGCCCAGGGGCTCTAGCACGGCTATCACCTGAAGCCACAGCTGCCCCAGGTTAGGAGATGGGATGGCTTCAGCGGCGGGCGGGGCGTTCTGGCCATTGTTGGGGGGAGAATTTGATGCGGCGGCAGGCACGGGGGCCGGCGTTGGTGCTGTCCCATTGGCAGTTCCCGGCGGTACCGCCAGGTCTGGCGAGGTAGGCGGTGGCACTGATGACGGTGGACTGACGCTTGGCGGTGCTACCTGAGTCGGGGGGCTTGATGCGATCGGACGGTCTGGAGGGGCGATCGCACCCAACGGCCGCCCTGCACTCATAGTTCCACCGGCTTGCCCTGCCAGTGTTGAGGGCAACAGTCCTAGCAGCGTCACTTCCAGCCACAGCCGAGGTTGGGTGGTATTTTTGACCTGCCCCTCAGCGCTGCGCAGGTGCTGTTGCCCCAGCAGCAGCACCGTTGGGTCGAGAGGTTGCACCAGGCTTTGCATGTCAGCCCAGGTGGGAGGAGTTATGGCGACTAGGTCGTGGCGATCGCCTGCCGTCTTAGCAATCAGCAGGTCGCGGTAGAACCCGGCCAGGTTTTGCAGCACAATCAGCGGCTCCCGGCCGCGATCCATGAGCTTGCGGGCACCGTCGAGCACGGTGGTGCCGTCGTCACTGAGGATGGCCTGCACCAGGGCCAGCAGATCGCGCTCGGGTACGGCTCCTACCAGGTCCCACACCGCATCGGCTTCTACAGGAGGCGCTAGCAGACTGAGCTGATCGAGCAGACTCTGGGCATCGCGCAGGCCCCCCTGGGAAACCTGGGCCACCAGCCGCAGGGCTTCGTCACTAATAGCGATCGCCTCCTGGTCAGCAATTTTTCGCAGGTGAGCGATCATCGGCTCTAGGGGAATGCGCCGGTAGTCGAACCGCTGGCAGCGAGAGATAATCGTCGGCAGTACCCGCTGGGGGTCAGTGGTTGCGAGGATAAACACTACATTGCTAGGCGGTTCTTCCAGGGTTTTGAGCAAGGCATTGAACGCCGCTGTACTCAACATGTGACAGTTGTGAACCAACAGCCCATTGGCAACGAAGTTGTGGTTGTCTTCAACCTCGATGTCATAGACCGGTTCAACTCCAGCGGGGCAGACAGATACGACCGTCTCCAAATTTGTAGTCCATTTCAGGAATGGAAAACTTTTGCAGATCGACCAGCCAGCTTCGAGCCGCCTTTGCCCCCATTGCGATGTAGTCGTATCGCTTGCCGCTGAAGGCTTTTGTGTAGGATCTGACTTTTGCTGAGTAACCCAAGTCGGTGAGCCATTCAGCAATGAGCTGATTTTCTGCGTTGGAATAGCCTTCGGTATGGAACTGAAGTTGGGGGCTGCCTTGGGGGCTGAGGCTGAGGGAGCCATCATCCATGTACCACCAGGCAAGTCCTTCTGGAGAAATCTGGGATAACCAGTCACAGGAAACGACTTTCCGTCCACCGCCGCTTCTAACGAGGTCGAGGACCTGGACAAGTTCAGGGTGGCAAACGGTTCGACAACAGATAGAGGTTGCACCGTAGCCGGCATTGGCTGTGCTGTATAGGCTCGGCTGCAACTTAGAAAGACGGGATGCTTTGTATTCCATCCATGCCCGTTGCTGTTCTCCATGAGTCCAGGCCAGGCGGGGAAATCTGCTGTATTTATTGGGATAAATGATAGATCCATCCCCCAGCAACGTGCCGTAGATAAGCCCAAGGGTTTCGGCAGAGAGTGGTTCGAGCTGTTCGTTGAGGTGCTCGGTTCTGAGATCCCAAAGCCCATGCCCCTTTCTATAAGGGTGTTTCTCCCAGTAACTTTGGATGCTTTTGAGTCCTTTTCCTTTTTGCTGTAGAAATTTTGGGATACCCAGCTTTTCGCCACAGCCGCATTTGCAACTTGGCCGCAGGAACTTAGCTTGCTTAAGGATAAGCTCCAGGCTGTAGGGCTTTTGGCCGTAGGTGTTGCCCTTAAACTGGTGCCCTCCAACGAAACGGCGAAGTCGTCGGTCAGAGCCAACTCTGTTGATGAGGGTGCCGCAGCCACAGGCGCAGGGGACAAGATCTTGCTCCCCGATTTGATGTCCCTTGCGGCTACCCATCCCTGATCAGTTCTAATTAAATGATTTCCAGTACATCTGATCTTACGATGAGTCGTCTGAATTTCCAAAATGTCTCGGGTGCCTTGGTCTAACCAACGTAAAGCTCGCTTAAACTCCCAAGAGGCTGTTTGGTCGTTGTAGCTAAGCACCTGCTTGCCTTCGATTGAAGGATCGTCAATCCTGACTAGGCCGTCTTGGGTGAGGACTAAGGAGTCGCCTGTCAGGCACTCGTCAATCACATAGACCTTGTAGCGACACTGCACTGGGGCGAATTGAGCGCGCTCGATCAGTTCACGAATGTTGTCGACCCCGGTGTTGCTGGCGGCGTCGATTTCAATGAAGTCGAGGGCCGAGCCGTTGGCGATCGAGCGACAGGTTTCGCAGATGCCGCAGGGGTTTGGGGTAGGGTGATTTTGGGCAATGCAGTTGAGTGATTTGGCCAAGATGCGGGCACTGGAAGTTTTGCCCGTGCCCCGGGGGCCGCAAAATAGGTAGGCAGGGGCAATGCGCTGCTGGTTGAGAGCGCTGGTGAGGGTAGTCGCGATCGCATCTTGCCCCACCAGAGCGCCAAAGGTCTGGGGGCGATACTTGTGGTGCAGCGGTTCGTAGGCCATAGCACTAAGATACCGTGCCGGCCCCTATCTCTGGGGGGTTAACCTAACTCTCCTGAGCAGTTTGGGGCCAGTCAATCTGAAAATTCAATAATCAGGGTCTCCATCTCTGAGGTGGCGCACTGGGCCGCCTGTCCCCGAGAGGTACACATGCGGGACTGGGTCTGTTGGGCCAGGGCTTTGACGCGTTCGACCGCCGCTGAGATATCTTGCCGCCGCTGGCGATCGCTGTGGGGACAGGGCTGGGGAATGGGCAAAGCAACTACAGCTGCCTCAAACGGCCCTTCAGCGGGGGAGTATCCCTGAAAGTAGGCCAGCGCCAGCCGCCGAAAGAGCCCCTGTAAATGGTTGGGCAGGTCTTGCTCGATCTGATTGGGCTTAGCTAGGCAATCCACCATCTGACCCATAGCGTGGGCAATCAACATGTTGTCTTGGCCGCTGGTCGGATAAACATCCTTAAGATCTAGCCAGCAAGCCTCAAAAGCTTTTAGTTCTCGTAGCATCATGGGGTTAACTTCACCGTTGGGATAAACCGTGACGATAGTAGGTGCACCCTGCCCATGACCTGAATGTATGGTGTCCGGGGAGGACATCCGGTCTTACCTTTAACATGCCCCCTGGGAACCTAAACTTTCACGGCTGAACCAACGACTTTTGAGGATTCTATCGAACCAATGGCCATCATTCAGCGAATCTATACCGACGGTGCCTGTTCTGGCAATCCTGGCCCCGGCGGCTGGGGCACGGTGCTCTACCTAGCCGACGGCGGCATCCATGAGTTGGGGGGAGGCGAAGCCCAAACCACCAATAACCGCATGGAGATGCAGGCGGCGATCGCCGGTTTGACCCTGCTGCGCGACAGCGGCCAAACCGAGACCGTCACCATTCACACCGACAGCGAATACGTTCTCAAGGGCATCACCCAGTGGATCGCCGGCTGGAAGCGGCGCGGCTGGGTTAACTCAGCCAAAAAGCCCGTGCTTAACCGCGATCTGTGGGAGGCCTTGGACAGCGTCACCACCGAGGTGAACCAGACCCTCGATCGCCCCTTGCAGTGGATCTACGTGCGCGGCCACTCCGGGGACCCCGGCAACGAGCGCTGCGACACCATCGCTCGCGCCTATGCTGCTAAACGCGCGATCGCCCTGACAACGGCAGCATTCTCCTAGCGACCCTCCTTTAGGGGTCTGCGACCCTCCCTCCCCGGCACCTGAACGGGGAACCGGGTTGCCGATAGGATGAGAACAACGATCAACTGACTGAATATATATAGAGTGCCGTCTTCAGCGAGGAATGCCGTGCTGCTGTCTAAAGGGTTTGAAATTGAGATGTATACCGGCACCCCCACCGGGGATGTGGTCGGTCTCTCCGATCGGATTGTGGCGGATCTCAATGGTTTCGTGCGTGAGCCCGACAGCCGCAACGTTGAGTACACCACCCCACCGCTGTGCCAGTACGAAAAACTACTGTGTGAGCTAGTGCGCCCTCGCCACGAGCTGCGCCATTACCTCAGGGGGTTGGGCAACTACACCCTCGTGCCTGGCAGCACCCTTGCCTTAGGAGATACCGATCGCTTCTACCGCTCTGACCCCAGCAACCCCTATCACGCCTACATTGAGCAAACCTACGGCACCACCGTGGTCACCGCCAGCGTTCATATCAACATCGGCATCTCGGATCCAGAAATTTTGATGCGGGCCTGTCGCCTGGTGCGGGTCGAAGCCCCCCTGTACCTAGCCCTCACCGCCTCATCGCCATTCTTGGGCGGGCGGGCAACCGGATCCCACTCCAGCCGCTGGCAGGTGTTTCCCAAAACTCCGGCCCAGGTCCCTCTATTTACTAGCCACGCTCACCATATTCAGTGGATGGAAGCCGAGCTAGCGGCAGGCACCATGCAAAACGTGCGTCACCTGTGGTCCTCGGTGCGGCCCAATGGCGATCGCCGCCCCTACAACCTCAACCGCTTAGAGCTGCGCATTTGTGACCTGATCAGTGACCCCGTGGCGCTACTGGCGGTGGCAGCCCTGCTCGAAGCGCGCCTAATTCAGCTAATCCAAGATCCAGAGTTAGACCCGCTGATCCTGAGTGAGCTGCCGGTCGCCAGCCGCAACGATGACCTGGTTGCCCTCACCGATGCCAACGAGATGGCCGCCGCCAGCCAGAGCCTGGAGGCCGAACTGCGCCACTGGCAAGACGGCCGCCCAATTTTGGCCCGTGACTGGATCCAGCAACTCTATGATGAGGTGTGGCCGATTGCCAAGACCAACGGGCTTAGCTGCTTCCTCAGCCCGGTGAAGAAAATTCTGCGGGAAGGTAACGAGGCCCAGCGGTGGCTGCAGCAGCACGAAGCAGGGCAGTCAGTGCAGCAGGTGATACAAAATGCGATCGCTGAGGTAGCAGCCAGTGAGGGGATGTTGGCTCGCGATCTGTGCGAACCCTGTGCCGCCTAGGGGAAGTTTCTTAGGGTTAGGGCCGCGATCGCGGCCGCCTAAGTAAAAATTTACTTATAGGCACAATAAGGAAAACTTTCTTCAGTGGAACCCGATCCCCGCTTTTTCGCTCAGTTTGCGAACAGAGTAAAACTACTGAGGGAAGTATTAATAAAATCTATATCCCCTGGACATTTCCACCGCTGTCCTAAATTCATCTCTTACTCGCGGCTCTCTCCCGTATTTTGGTTCTCCTATCTATGCCAACCATTGTTTTAGTCACGCCCCAGATTCCTCCAAACACAGGGAATATCGCCCGCACCTGCGCCGCTACGACCACTCCCCTACACCTCGTTGGCCCCCTCGGGTTTGACCTCAGCGATCGCGCCCTCAAACGAGCCGGGCTCGACTACTGGCCCCAAGTCAACCTCACCCTGCACACCGACTGGGATGCTTTCTCTGTTCAGCAGCGCCAGCAGGGAGGGCGAACCATTGGCTTTAGTACCTCTGGGCGATGTAGTTATACGGAGTTGACCTATCGCCCCGATGACTGGCTCCTATTTGGTAGCGAAACCGAAGGACTTCCGAAGACAGTCCTGGCTACCTGTGACGAAACTGCCTACATTCCTATGGATCGTACCGTTGTGCGCAGTCTCAACCTCTCCGTAAGCGCCGCCATAGCCCTTTATGAGACCCTGCGCCAGCTTCACCTCTTTCACCCACGCCACACACCAGCCATTGCCAGTAACGAAGACCTAGCTTAGTCTCGAGCGCTAGGGTCTGCCCTAGCTAACCAGAATTTGATATTCGCTAAAGGACACATCGAGGGCCGAGGGCAGGAATGGTCAATGGTTGATAGCTATCGAGTAATGTCATGTCTATAGCATCACTGAGCTGAGTTATCGAGTCTTTAGTGCCTCCACTCCGTAGGCATAAAGGGGTGAAACCCCTGATGCAGGCGTTTTTCAGAGCAAAATTGCGTTAAAAAGCCAGCCATAAAAATAAGCGGTTTCCGAGGATACAAAATTGAGGTAGTCGAGATAAGAAATTCATATAACCTACTTTGATGGTTTCTGGCTCGACATCTGCCATTGGTTATAGAGGTCTAATTGTATGTTTTGCTCTGTAGGTGATCAGCCCAGTGGGTAAAGGTTTGAGGTTTTAGCCACAGTAGTTTATGCCCCTAGAAACCAGGCAGACGCTACAGTTAGTCGGCTCGGTCAAGCCCAAACAATACGCTTGCCAAATACTTTTTTTTGGGGTTAAACGTTTATGTTGTGCTCATCAAGTTCCCGGTCACGAGCCTAGTGTTCAGGGAAATGACAGAGAACCCCTGGGTATTGATTTTCGTGTTAAGTCATGTAAACTTGCCTAGGTTGCCGAAAGCAGGGTAATGTTACCTAGCCGAGGCGTTAATCTGTCGATCCGTTGTTGTTCTTCTGCTAACACCTTGCCTTGTTGCTCCCCTAACGATAGAGTTTCTGCCGACTGGCAGTGCCTCCATCAGATGGATAGTGAGGCTTTCATAGGTTGTTAAGCGCTGGTTTACAGGAGGTCGTTCCTTGAAACGCGTAGTTCCCCAAGAGTCTGAAGCTGATTGCCTGCCCTCTAGTTTGAGCAGCGCTCAATCTGAGTCTTCAGGAGGTTATCGTCGAGTGCAAACCTCGGCAGCCATGCTGGGCATAGCCCTATCTTTCGGAGCTTCTGCTCCGTTCTTCACTGAGCCAGAATTGGCTCTAGCTGCCGACGGCACAAACCTGACGGTTTTACCTGCGGCCAATCGGGGTCAACCCGAGACGCTCAAGTTGGTGCCTGCCGAGACAATCTCGGCCTCGTCTTACCACACCGTTGAAGCAGGGGAAAGCCTTTGGCAAATTGCTGCCCAGCATGAGGCCGATGTTAAGGCCATCAAGGTGGCCAACGGCATTGCTGGTAACGATGTACTACGGGTTGGGCAGGTCATTCGCGTTCCTGCCGTAGGAATGGCCAGTTTGACGGCTAGCGCTGACGTCTCTCGTTTGGCGCTCAAAGCCAGTGCTACTGGAGGCGTGGGTGGTGATTTAGCGACTGCTAGCAGCCTATTACCTGCCAGCGATATACCCACAGTAGGTGAGCTGGAGAAAGCTTGGCAGCTAGAGGATGCTCTGGCTCTCAAGACTGAAGATGAGCTGTCCGAAGAAGAGCTCGCTGCGGCTAACTTAGACAAGCTGTCTGAAGAAGAGCTCGAAACTAGCGCTGAAGACAGCACGTCTAACTCGCTTCCCCTAGCTGCGCTTCCCACTCTCGAGCAAGAGGCGATCCAGGAATCCGCAGCAGAGCCAATCGCTGACGTTCAGCCAGTCGCCATCGAGCCAATAGCTAAGGTGGACGAGGCAACCAGGCAAGAAGCCAGTGCAACGGCTGAGCCAGTTGAGTCCTTTGCTAGCTTGCCGCTCCACCAGGGAGAAGGCGAGCGTCCTGTTGCTGCCGCCCAATCGCTACAGCCTGCTGCAGCTACCAGCACGCCAGCTCCTGCAGAAATTGCCAGCACTTCGGCCCGAGAGGTCAAGAAAGATCTCACCGTAGCGGCACTGCCCCCAAGAACAGCGCCGACCACTTCAACCGCTGAGGTTGGTACCGTACGGTCCTACCAGGTTAAGCCGGGCGACACTCTGTGGTCAATTGCCTCTCGCAACGGCATCACCCTAGACGAGCTGCTCAGCCACAACAACGTTGTTAACCAGCCTGAAGCGCTATCAGTCGGCGATAGCCTGAGCATTCCCCTAGCCTCCGCGACGGAAGCAGCGGTTAGCTCACCTTCCAGCGATTTAGCAGCTGCTCCTAGAACCCGTGAGCAGGCTATTCGCGATCACTTAGCCCGCATCCGTGAGTCCAATAGCAGTCAAGTTGATCGCAATGAACTCAATGCGCGAATTCGCGAGGCTCGCGAAGAGCTTGAGCGCAGCCGTGCTACCAATACATCTACAGCTGCGGCTTTGGAGTATCACAGCCCTGAGCCGGCGGCTGTGGCTTCCACCGCAGTAGGTGGACCTGAACCTGCCAACGCGACAGCTCTAGCCGCTAGGGAGGGTGCCCAAACCCTTGCATCGCCTGCTGCTGATTCTGATTGGACAGTTACCGATGCCGCCAAAGATCAGGTTCAGCCGATCGCAGCCTTGGGCCCAGCAGATGAGGCTGTGGTTGATGAGCCTGAGCAGGTCGATGCTGCTCCCCCTAGTCAGTTGCTAGCGGCTGCTCCCCTAAGTGCTGATGCTTATCGGGTTTCACCGAGCATGCCAGTCGGGCAAACTGTATCTCCCAGCATGCCGATGATGCCAGGTGCCAACGAGTTTTTACCCGAGGCGCCTCGTCTTTCCAACGGCTACATTTGGCCTACCCGTGGCACCCTCACTTCTGGCTACGGCTGGCGTTGGGGCCGCATGCACCGCGGTGTCGACATCGCTGGTCCCGTCGGGACTCCGATTGTGGCGGCAGCGCCAGGAGTTGTCGCGCGATCGGGTTGGAATTCCGGCGGCTATGGCAATCTGGTGGATATCCGTCACTCTGACGGCAGTTTGACCCGCTACGCCCACAACAGCCGTTTGCTGGTGCGTGAGGGTCAGCAAGTGAGCCAAGGGCAGCAGATCGCTGAGATGGGTAGCACAGGCTACAGCACTGGCCCCCACCTTCACTTTGAGGTGCACTTGCCTAGCAACGGTGCCGTTAACCCTATGGCCTACCTACCCGAGCGCTAGACGGTTTAGCTACAGTTTATTAAAGCGGGCCGGCATTGCTGCTGGCCCGCTTTTTGTAGAATATTTTCTATCAAAAAAATGCTGGATATGCTTGGTGTGTTGACTAGTTCTGTGATAGATTCATTAACTGTTGGTTGACTGATAGGGCTATGCCCTAGGTAAGGAAAATCGATGCTACGGCTCAGTAGCTCAGTGGTAGAGCAGGGGACTCATAAGCCCTTGGTCGCAGGTTCAAATCCCGCCTGAGCCATTCTTAACGGTTCAACAATCTGTTCGGCAAGCGCTTGGTCTAGCCTCTTTCTAGTTAAGGTTCGTTTGGAGTGACGCGTCGAAAGGCT
Organism: Nodosilinea sp. FACHB-131; assembly: GCF_014695395.1. GTDB lineage: Bacteria > Cyanobacteriota > Cyanobacteriia > Phormidesmidales > Phormidesmidaceae > Nodosilinea. The sequence goes on along the minus strand of NZ_JACJOF010000017.1, from coordinate 59,579 downwards.
CTAGCACTCTGTAGGTAAGGTAAAGCCGAGAGCGGACAAGGACGCTAGGGGGGGTTTCTCTGGCCAAAGTACTATGATAGTACTGCGCAACGGCGGTAAGACCTTGAGGAAATGAGTCCATGCCTGAGATGAGAGATGACTGTTTGCGGGTTGGCCAAATGGCGCCTGACTTCAGTGCCACCGCCGTAGTCGATCAGAACTTCAAGATTGTTAAGCTATCCGACTACCGGGGCCGATATGTGGTCCTATTTTTTTACCCCCTTGACTTTACTTTTGTTTGCCCCACAGAGATTGCTGCCTTTAGCGATCGCTACGGTGAGTTTAAGGCTCTTAACACCGAGATTTTAGGCATCTCCGTAGACAGCGAATTTGCCCACTTAGCATGGATCCAGACTGAGCGTAAGTTAGGCGGAGTAGGGGACCTCAATTACCCTCTGGTATCCGACATCAAAAAAGACATTAGCGCTGCCTACAACGTGCTGGACCCCGATAGTGGGGTAGCGCTGCGGGGATTGTTCATCATCGATCGCGATGGGGTACTCCAGCACGCCACCATCAACAACCTGGCCTTTGGCCGTAAAGTCGATGAAACCCTGCGAGTCTTACAGGCTATCCAGCATGTGCAGGCTAACCCCGATGAAGTTTGCCCGGTTGACTGGCAACCTGGGAATAAAACCATGATCCCTGACCCCATCAAGGCACGGGAATTTTTTGCTGGGGTCTAGCGACCCCATAGCGATTCCGGCACGGATACTTGTTTCAAGTCGGTTCCCGTTTCTGGATGCCATAGGCTTTACGCTCCGCGAATCGACCCTGCTATGCCGCTGTTGTATTGTCATTTTTTGGCCTGATGACTCCGATCGCGCCACTGCCAGACCAGGCTACTCCCTGGCGCTATTGGCTGCCGTTGCCCCCTCACTTAGGTCTGCCCCTCGGCCAGATATGCCCCGACTTTGCCCTGTGGGATGTCACCTACCAGCGCACCGTGCGTCTGGCTAACTGGCGCGGTAAACAGCCAGTGGTCTTGCTCTTTTCCCGCCTCCTGGCGGAGATAGCCTACAGCCCTCAGCGGTACGCCTCGCTGGTGGCATTCAGTCAGGCCTACGACCAGTTTCGCAACGCTGGGGCCGAAGTGTTGGCGATCGGCCATCAGCCCCAGCGTCAAGCTCAGGCGGCGGTAGACGATCTGAGCTTAAGATTGCCGCTGCTGTGTGACCCTACGGGAGCAAGCTTTCGCGCTTACCACACTGGGCAAGCGCTGGGAGCACCCCTGCCGGCGCAGTTTGTGCTAGACGCTCAGGGAAGACTGCGTTACTGCCACCTATTTTCGCTGCTGCACCCCACTACATCGCCAGAAACACTGCTAGCTGCCTTAAGTAGGCTTTAGCTAGCTCTGAATAGCTGTAGAGGCTGCTAGGGGCTGCTCTACGGCGATGCGGGGCAGACGGTGCTTAAAGCCACAGAGAATTTCCCAGCTGATGGTGTTGGCCATAGCAGCCCAATCGTCGGGGCCAACGATGTGGTGCCCGTCATGGCCGAGGAGGGTAACGACATCGCCCTCTTGCAGGCTGGGGATGTCGCTGACATCCAGCATGAGCTGATCCATGGTGATGGCGCCAATTTGTTGAGCGAGGCGGCCTTTGACCATCACCTGTAGCCGGTTGGAGAGCACCCGCGGCACCCCGTCAGCGTAGCCAATGCCGACCACCGCTAGGCGGAGGGGGCGATCGCACACGTATTGATGGCCATAGCTGACGCCAGTGCCGGCGGGCACGTCCTTGAGATGGGTGATCCGGGCTTTGACCTGCATAACCGGCTGTAGGTCGAGCCGCGATCGCAAATGAGGAGCTGGGTAGAGGCCATAGAGCCCGAGACCAACTCGCACCAGGTCGTAGTGTAGGGCGGGGTCAGCCAGGGTGGCGGCGGTGTTGGCCAAGTGCAGCCGGGGAGGGAGCAACTGCTGCTGTTGAAGGTGCCCCAGCGCCGCCCTAAACCGCTGCTGCTGCTGCTGCATAATGGTGGGGTCGGGGCTATCGGCGGTGGCCAAGTGAGAGTAGAGGCTGTCAATTTTGAGGTGGGGCAACTGCCGCACAAACCGGGCAAAGTCCACAGCCTCAGCCCAGGGAAACCCTAGGCGGGTCATGCCAGTGTCGATCTTGAGGTGAACGCCTACTGGACGAGACGCAGCTTGCCCGGAGAGCGTGTCGGAGAAGACAAGGGCTTGCTTGGGGTTTACTAGGGTGGGCTGAAGCCGCCAGTGGGCGATCGCCTGCATTTCTTCGGTGCTGTTGACCGCTCCCATGACCAAAACTGGGGCCTGAATGCCTGCGGCCCGCAGCTCAATTCCCTCGGGGACGGTGGCCACGCCCAGCCAGGCGGCTCCCGCTTGCAGTGCCGTTTGGGCAACGGCGACAGCGCCGTGGCCGTAGGCATCGGCCTTCACCACGGCCATGAGCTGGGTGGTGGCAGGCAGCAGCCCCTTAAACTGGCGCACATTGTGGCGCAGCGCCGCCAGGTTGATCTCAACCCAGGCACGACAGCAGCGCATGGGTTCCAGGCTTGGAGTGTGATCCCAATTCAGCATTGTGTTCCTCCTTCACCACCGGGGCTAGCGCCTCATCATAGCGCCAGAATTGGCCACCAGATGTGCCAACGCTACGCCAAGACGCTGATTCCAGGCCAGTCTATCAAAGGTCAAAAACCTCAATTTAGCTTCTGTGCTAACATCAATCCAAATATTCTTTAGCCAATTATCCACGCATTCGAATGGGTAAGGTTCTGGTGCTTAACGCCTCCTATGAACCGCTCAACATTACGAGCTGGCGTCGGGCTGTCGTCCTTATTATCAAAGGTAAGGCGGAGCGGGTTGAGCATAACGGCAAGTTTGTCTACGCCGATTTTCCGCTGCCGACGGTAATACGGCTGCGCCATTACGTGCGGGTGCCCTATAAAGATATACCACTCACTCGGCGCAACTTACTCCAGCGCGACAACCACACCTGCCAGTACTGCGCCTACAGCGGCGATGGGCTTACCCTCGACCACGTGATACCTCGATCGCGCGGCGGCGGCGACACCTGGGAAAATATGGTGGCCGCCTGCGTCCGCTGCAACGTGAAAAAGGGCAACCGCACCCCGCGGGAGGCCAACATGCCGCTCTTTAGCCAACCCCGTAAGCCCCACAGCAGCCTCTACTTTGAGGTGACGCGGCAAATTCACAGCGGCGTACATCAGGAGTGGAAGAAGTACGTTATTGGCATCTCATGACTGCGCTAAGAGTAGCCGATGGTGTAGCGTCGAAGCCATCGGCTAGATTCATCCTTTGAGGTGCGGCCTCAGGGTCATGAAAATGTGAAATCCCACAGTCTAACAACCGTTAGCACAAGACTCTATCGGGTGACTCTAGCAGTTCCGCTGCAATTTGCGATAATGAAATAGGGCCGCAGCGCTATTGACAGCGCTTTTGAATCAAGACGATGGTGAGCCAAGCGGGTTGACGTTAGCTCCCCTAACGCCGTTGAGGTCGATCCCTTGTCTTTGCACTAAGGGGCTATGTCTAACTACCATCGAGCGCGCTGTCGCACAAGGAATTGCCCATGATGACATTCAATATAGACTCCGAGACCGCTGAAGCCAACTTTTCTAACGGCAGCGGGATGATTTCTCTTGTGCCCCGCCCCGAAAACGACAGCGACTCCGAGGATCCGGTACTGGCGGTGCGTCGGCTGCTGGAGAAGCATCGCGGCGATCGCCACCTAGTGCTGCTGCAAGACTTTCCTGACCCCGATGCGCTGTCGTCGGCCTGGGCCTACAAGCTGATTGCCAGCAACTACAAAATCGAGTGCGACATTGTCTACGCGGGCACCCTCAGCCACCAGGAAAATATTGCCCTCGTCCGGCTCACGGGTCTGCCTGCCCGTCGCTGGCTGACCGCTGCCGATGGGGCTAGCCTGGCCGACTACCAGGGGCTGGTGCTGGTAGATAACCAAGGAACGACGAGCCAGCTCTACGAACACCTGCGGGAGGGTGGGCTGCCCCTGGTGCTGGTGATCGATCACCACGCCCCCCAGTCTAAGCTCGACGCAGAATATGTCGATCTGCGGCCCCACATTCGGGCCACGGCCACCATTCTCACTCAGTATTTGCAGCAGGGGCTGCTGAACCTCGATCGCAACAACAGCAAACACACCAAGTGCGCCACTGCTCTCATGCACGGGCTGCGAGCCGACACCAACCAGCTGATGCATGCTGGGGCTAGCGACTTTATGGCGGCGGCCTATCTGAGCCAGTTTTACGATGGTCAACTGCTGAGTGCGGTGCTGCAAGCCTCGCGCTCAAAGCGGGTGATGGACGTGATCGAGCGATCGCTGCGCAACCGCAAAGTGCAAAACAACGTCTCTATCGCCGGGGTCGGCTACCTGCGCTACGACGACCGCGACGCCATTCCTCAAGCAGCAGACTTTCTGGTCACTGAAGAAAACGTGCATACTGCCGTGGTCTACGGCATTGTCCACGACGAGGATGAAGAGCGCGAGGTGGTGATTGGCTCGCTGCGCACCAGCAAAATCACCCTCGACCCCGACGAGTTTATCAAAGAAGCCTTTGGCCAAGACAGCGAGGGCCGCTTCTTTGGCGGCGGGCGATCGATGGCCGGGGGCTTTGAAATTCCGGTAGGCTTTTTGTCGGGCTTTTACGAAAACTCGGAGTTCAACCGGCTTAAGTGGGAAGTCTTTGACACTCAGATCAAGCAAAAGCTCTGGCGGCTAATTAACCCCGAAGAGGGCATGATCAACACCGACTGAAACTGGAACTCTCGGCTGAGCAAGGCTCACTCAGCGGCATATCCTAGCCTCAAATAGACGGCTAAACACAAAGCCCCACCCAGCTCACTAGGTGGGGCTTTGTGTTCAACGGTAGAAAGTCTTGGTATCTAGGACCGAAGAACTTCAGGCGAATCCACCGGCTCAATCGAATCGTCTTCGGCGATCGCGCGTTTGCCACCTGAACCAAACCCGCCATGGAGCAGGGTGTAGAAGCAGGGAATGATAAACAGCGTCAGTACTGTGGCTAGCGATAAGCCCGAAAACACCACAACGCCCAAGGGTTGCAGAAACTCCGCTCCCTCACCAATACCTAGGGCCAAGGGAAACAGCCCCAGTACCGTAGTGCATGTGGTCATTAAGATAGGGCGCAGACGATGGGGAGCCGCGCGTAGAATGGCCTCTTCGCGCGAGCAACCAGTGGCCTCATAGATTTGATTAGCCAGCTCCACCATAATGATGGCGTTGTTAACCACAATGCCCACCAGCAGTACCGCACCCACCACTACCGTGGCCCCGATCGCCGTCTGGGTTACATAGAGACCCAAAATCCCCCCAGCTAGAGCCAGGGGCACGGTAAGCATAATCACTAGCGGGTCAATCAGCGAGTTGTACTGCACTGCCATCACCACAAACACCAGGAAAGCGGCGAGGGCACCGAGCACCACCAAAGATTTCTGTAGTTCACTGTTGGTTGCGGCGGCAGAACTCGGCAGCACAGACACGCCCTCAGGCAGATCGATGTCTGCAAGAATGGCCTGCGCCTCAGCCAGGGCTGCCCCTAGGCTAGCCCCCTCAGCTAAGTCGCCCCCAATCAGGTAAACCTGCCGCCGGTTGATGCGCTGGATTTCGCCCGGCGCTGGCCCCAGACCAACCGTGGCAATATCACCCAGCTGAATGCGCTGACCACCATCGGTAAAGAGCGGAATGTCGAGCAGCTGAGACGACTGCTGCACGCTGCCGGGCTCGATCTGCACTTGCACATCCACTAGGCGATCGCCTCGCTGAAGCTGAGTGGGCACCGAGCCGTTTAGGGCAGTTTGAATAGTAGCCCCAATATCTGCGGCCGAGAGGCCTAGGTCAGCAGCCCGAGCCCAGTCGGGCAGAATGCGTACTTCCTCCTGGGGTTCTTCGCCTTCGGGACGAAAGCGGGCCAGGGTAGCCCGCTCACCCAGGGCAGCAACCACCTGCTGACCGGCCTCAAGTAAAGCCTCGCTATCATTGCCTTGGAGGCCGACATCTAGGTCAGAGCGCACTGGAGAGTTGCTCAGGACCAGACCCCGAACCGATTCAGGGTTAACGTTAATGCGGGTATCCACCAGGGGAAGACCGCTTAGCTCTCCATTGACCCGCTCCACATAGGCCACGGTATCGGTGCCGGGCTTGAGGGTAATAGTGCTGCTGCCCCGCAGGGTATTTTCGCTGGTGCTGCTGCCAAACAGAGAACCGCCAGCGGTGGTAAATACATAATCGGTTTCGGGCTGGGCTAGCAGCACTTCATCAACGGCTTGCATAACCCGTCGGTTATCTTCGACGGAGGTGCCAGCGGGTAGGCGAGCGTTGACCCGGGCCTGGCCAGTGCTAATGCGGGGCAAAATTTCTTGGGGAATCTGGCCTACCATCCAAAGACTACCGCCGCCAAAGACTAGTAGCACCACAGCAATGACTAAAATCTTGTTCTGAATGACGCGGCTGAGTAAGCGACCGTAACCGATGGTAACGCCCTCTAAGCGGTTGTTAAACCAGCGGAATGGCCCCCAGCTTTGCAGCGATCGCGTTGGCCGACCCATAATCAGTCGTGCGGCTAGAGCGGGCACGACGGTCAGACCCACCACCAGAGACGCGGCAACGGAGAAGCTAACAGTCAAAATCAGCTCGTTGAAGATGAGCGCAATGAAGCCGCCAATCAGCAAAAAGGGTAGCACTGCTACCAGGTTGGTGATAGTAGAGGCAAACAGAGCGCTTTCTAACTCTTGGCTGCTGGCTTCGGCCTGAAAAATCGCCTCACGAACGCTGTAGCCACCTTCCTGGCGAGATTTTTCCAGTTCTTCGGCCCGTTTGGCCATATTCTCTAGCATGACAATGGAGTTATCCACCACGATGCCAACGCCCAGAGCCAAGCCCCCCAGGCTAAACACGTTGAGCGACAGCCCAAACAGCCCCATCAAGATGAGGGCCATCAGCGTGGCTAGGGGAATAGCGGTGAGAATGATGAAGGTTTGCCGCAGAGAACCTAGAAACAGGAGGACTACCAACCCTGCTAGGGCAGCACCGCTCAACCCCGACATGGTCACGTTGTTAATGGAGTTGCGAATAAACCGTGACTCGTCGAGGGTGGCAACCGTGTTCATACCCTCAGGCACTTGGCCAGCCTGACGCATTTCTTCTATCTTGGCCTTGACCCCATCTACGACATCGATGGTGTTGGCGGCGGGCTGCTTTTGAATGCTCACCTTGACGGCGGGCTGACCGTTCAAATTGACGAAGACCCGCTGCTCTTCGGTGCCATCAATGACGGTGGCAACATCCTGTAAGTAGACCTGCTGAGGCGGGTCGGTATCCGGCACGGTAATGGAAATATTTTGCAGCTCATCCGCTGACTCAAACCGTCCCACTAGGCGAGTGAGATTTTCTTCGCTGCCACCCCGCAGCCGCCCGCCAGAGATATCCTGGTTGCGCTCTTCCAGGGCGTCGAGGATGTCGGTCACAGCAATGCCTGCGGCCTGAAGGCGGCGCAGATCGACGTTCACCTGCACCTGCTCGTTGACACCACCAGAGACATCGGTGCTAGCGACGCCAGGCACCTGCTGAAGCTCTCGGGCCAGCTCTTCTTCGGCAAAAATACGCAGTTCTTGCGAGCTGAGCCGGTCAGAGGTGAGCGCCATTTCGTACACCGGCAGCTGCGAGGGGTCGGCCTTAAACAGGCGCGGGGTTTCGATGTTTTCGGGCAGGGTGCTGCGGGCACGGTTGAGGGTGGCGGTGGCGTCGTTGAGAGCCTGGTCGATATTGCCGCCGGGCTCAAAATAGAGGTCAATGCTGACCTGCCCCTCTCGGGTTTGCGAAAACACCTGAACGACGCCTTCGGTGGCGGACAGGGCTTCCTCTAGGGGTCGAGTCACCTCGTCGATGGCTACCTCGGGCGACAGACCCGGCGTGTCGCCCCGCAGGCCAATGCGGGGGTAGGTGATGGAGGGCAGCAGGTCTACCGGCAGCTGAGAGGTAATGAAAAAGCCCATCACGAAAACAGTCAGCGTCAGCATCAGGGTGCCAATGTGCCGCCGAATCGCCAGCCCGCTGATGCTAAAGCTGCTCTTAGGAAAGGAGGAGGGGGTGGTCATGGTGGGGAGGGTATGAGGGAGCGTGGCGATCAGTATGGTGAAGTTAGTTTTGAGTGCTTAGTTTTGAGTTCTCTAGGAAGCGCTCAATTCAAACCTCAAAACTTAAAATTCAAAACTTTGCTTATCCTTCAGAGGTCAAACTGAGCTCTACGGCTTGCCCTGCTTCTAGGGGCTGGCTGCTGCGGACAACATACTGCTCGCCGGGGGTGAGGCCGGAGAGAATGGTGACCTGGCCATCGGCGCGATCGCCCACCTGCACCGATCGCGACTCAACCACCGGGTCGCCCTCGGCCTCAGTGACGACAAAGATTTGGTTGTCGCTGTTTTCTGCGGTTTCTAGGGCGCTTTCAGGCACCACAACGACATCGGACTCATTGCCGGTGCTGGTAACCCGGGCCAGCAGACCGCTGCTGATGCGGTTGCCGGGGTTAGCCACGGTAATCTCAATGGGCAGCAGGCGCGAGGTGCTGTCGGCTACCGGCGAAATGCGCGTCACTCGCCCGGTGAAGGTGTCGTCGGGGAAAGCATCAATGGCAATTTCAACCGACTGCCCAACGCTAAATTCGCTGAGGTTGCTGTCAGCCACTTGAATGACCACCAACACTTCTGACAGATCGCCCAGCGTTAAGACGGCTTCGCCAGGAAGAATTAAATCGCCGGGTTCGGCGACGCGTTCGAGCACGACGCCTGACAGCGAGGCCGTTAGGTTAGCAAAGGAGAGCCGCTCCTGAGCCTCGCGCAAAATTGCTCGCTGGGCTTCGACGCGCTGCTGGGCGGCCGCCACAGCCTGTTGCCGCGTGCGTACCTGCTCTTGGGACGAAGCGAGAGCCTGTTCGGAGGTGCTCAGGGTGGTTTGGGCCTGCTCAGCGGCCTGGGTCGAGATCGCGCCCTGGGAGGCGAGGGTCGCCAGGCGCTGGGCGTCGTTGCTGGCCTGCTGAAGCCGTACCCGCGCGTCTTCGATGGAGGTGCGAATGTCGGCCAGTTCGGCCTCGGCCTGGGCGACCTCAAACTGGCGGGCGGCGAGTTCGGCCTGGGCTTCGCCCACGGCGGTTTGCAGCAGCACATTGTCGATGGTGGCAATCACCTGGCCCTGCTGCACTGTGTCGCCCACATCACGGGCCAGGGAGAGCAGCCGCCCCTCGGCCTGCGATCGCAGCGAGACCTCCCGCGCTGGGCTGGTGGTGCCAGTGTAGGTGCGGCTCGAATCATCGGCAGCGGCAGCCACGGCTGTATCGACTACGGTGGGGCCGTCTTGCTGCTCGGGCTGGGCCTGGGCAGCGGGCTCTACGGGTTTGCCACAGGCTACTGTTGCGATCGCAACGCCCGTCATTACTAAAAGCCTTGATGAACGGACCAGGACGCCTCTGGCCGCTCGCAACCGTTCGCCAACCATAGTCTTGAATCCCCTAAGCTGTTGGGTTTAATTTACTTTACAGTTTTTAATCCTGGCGTCTATCTCTCAATAGATGTCAGGCGGTGCGGGTTCCGCTAACTCAGCGACTAGAACAGATTTTGCGACCACACAGCGCAGAATGCTTCCCTGGGGCAGGAGCATCGGGCTTGTGCCACAGCTCAATTTCGGCTTTGCGCCGAGTCACTAAGCCCGGCAGTTCTTCAGCACCAGCCCTGATAAATTTCATGAGTTCTGCGGGCACGGCATCGTACTCCCCAGCATTGAGCTTTTTCAGCAGCGTGCTTTCCGCAAAAGTTTGCGGCCCGACGTTATACATAAATGAGGCTAGGGCGGCACGCTGGTTGTTGGTAAGCTCAACGGCAACGAGCTTGTCAACCTCTTGGCGAATGGGCTTCAAGTCTTGATCGAGTAGGGCTTTAGCTTGGGCCGCGCTAATGCCAATGGCAAAGGGCACCGCTTCACCGTCAATGGTGATAGTCCCCGACTGTTGCTCATGGGGTTGAATCAGGTGCCCATACCCGATGATCTGATTGCCCAAGCCATCGTTGTAGGAGTAGATCTTCCCATCCCCAGCCGAGCGGCTACCCTCGAAGGTGGCCACCAGCTCAACTCCTGGATCTTGTTGAGGCTCCTGCTGGGTGGCCTCGGGTAGCGGCGCGGGAGAGTAGCCCTTGGCATTGATGCCCTGCCTCACCATGCCAATGCTTAGAGGCACCAAGACGCTTGCCGCCAGACCACTGAGAATCTGAACCTTGTGCCAAACCGGAGGCAGCTTATCGTCATCCATAGTGGCAGAGGGTAAGAACGCAAAGGCGCCAATGCCCCCAAAAGGTTATTGAGCGCCAAATGTTAACGTCCATTCTTTCACGGCCGTCAACCCTGCCACGATGCCGCGCGGGCGATACCCCAGCTCAAACGCCTTTTGGCTGGCAGAGGACACATCGGCCGGACGAGGGGCAGGCAAGGTGACATCGGCCTGTTTGCTAGGCAGAATGAGGCCCCGATCGAGGCCAAAGACCTCGGCCATCCGCAGGCCAAAGTCGTAGCGGCTGAGGCGTTCAGGACCGCCGAGGTGCAGCAGACCTGAGGCCTTCTCTAGGGCAAGCAGCAGGCCAGCGGCGGCGTCTTCGACGTAAGCCGGGGTGCGAAACTCGTCGGTGAATAGGCGCAGGGGCTGCCCCGCCTCCAGCGTGCGTAGAAACCCCTGCAAAAAACACTCTGCCGTCGGGCTTGGGGGGCCGTACAACAGCGGCAGGCGGCAGATCGCGGCGGCGGGATGTAAGGCTTGAATGATGGCTTCAGCTTCGACCTTGTGGCGACCGTAAACGCTGATGGGGTTTGGAGGCGAGGTTTCGTCGTAGGGAGCCGCCTGGCCGTCAAACACCTGGTCAGTGGAAGTAAAGGCCAAGGGAATCTGGTGGCGGCTACAAAACTGGGCCAGCACCCGCGTCGCCTCGACATTCATCGCGTAGGAGAGGTCGGGGTCTTGCTCACAGTGGTTGGGCTGCGACAGGGCGGCGGTGTGGATCACGGCATCGGGAGAGACCTGTGTGAGCCAGTCGTTAACGGCGATCGCATCGGTCAGATCGATACAGTGCAGCTTGACTCCCGGCAGTGGGGGAGCCTGGCGGTGGTAGGTGCCCTCGACCTGCCAGGTCGCCTGGGCCGCACGGGCCAGATGCCAGCCCAAAAAGCCGCTAGCGCCGGTAATCAGCAGTCGGCGGTGGGTTGAGGCCAAGGTTGGGTGTGCCATAGCGCCCGAGATGGGATTGAATGAAGAATTGCCGAGCAGGGATTGCGGGTAATTGGCCTAGCGGAGTTGGATGACAGTATGGCTTGGGGAAGACAGAACCATTGGCGGCGACTCTGGCTGCTGGCGCTCGGCCTAGGACTGGCTTTTTGCCTTGGCTGGCCGGTGCCCCAAGGGGGCCTACCCGCCTTTGCCCAGACAACCGTAGACCCAGCGGAGCAGTTTTTTGCCGACGTGCTGGTGCAGGGGCAGCCCGTGCTTCAGGTAGGAGGGCTGCCCGATGTTAGCGCGGTTGAGCGAGCGAGGCAAATCAACCGACGCATTGCCGCGCTGCTCAACCAGACCGATAACCCAGCCCCCCTGACCGTGAACATTGACGGCGATCGCAACCTGGCCACCCTGCAAGTGAACCAGCAGGTGATCATGACTGTGACCCAGCAAGACGCGCTGGACTTTGACAGCGACATAGCCACCCTAGCCCAGCGCTGGGCCGCGCTGCTCAACCAGGCTATGGCCCGCACTAATCTAGCAGTGGCGGTGTCGTACCGCATTCGCGGCACCGCCCAGCAGTTGGTGAGAAACACTCTAGACAATTTGCCCGCTCTGCTGGGGGCGCTGGTGGTGCTGGTGCTGACCTGGCTGCTGGCGGCGGCGGCGCGCCACGCTGTGCTGGTGTGGGCCTCAAAAACCGAGGGCGATCGCACCACCGAAGAGCTGATCAGCCGCCTCTGCTACGGCGGCGTGTGGACATTGGGCTCTGTGGTGGCCCTAGGGGTAATGGGGCTCAACTTCGCCGCCCTGCTGGGCACCTTGGGACTAACCAGTGTTGCCATCGGCTTTAGCCTGCGCGATGTGTTGAGCAACTACATCTCTGGGGTAATTTTGCTGGCTACCCGGCCCTTTCGCATTGGCGACCAGATCGTCATCAACAGTTTCGAGGGCACGGTCACGCAAATTCAGCTGCGGGCTACCACGGTGCAAACCTACGACGGGCGCCTGGTCTACATTCCCAACCAGGAGGTATTTCAGAGCAGCATTACCAACAACACTGCCTCGCCCGTGCGCCTCAGCAGCGTCACCGTGGGCATCGACCACAATGCCGATTTGCCCGACTTGTTTAACCGCATTCAGCAGCAGATGAAGCAAATTGAGGGGGTGGAGCTAGATCCTGAACCCATTGTGCTGGTGCGAGAATTGACCCCCAGCACTGTGAACCTTGAGGCGCAGTTTTGGGTGAACTCCCGCAAGCAGTCGTTTTTGCAGGTCACCTCTCAGGTGTTAGCCGCCATCAAGCTAACGCTGCAAGACGCCCAGTTTGCCGAAACCAACGCCCCCGAAGACATGGCGATTGAGCCCCTCTCCAATGAACCCTTGCCCAATCCTCCCATCCCTTAAGCAGCGTCTATAGCCGCTGGTGGCAACGGCGCTATTCTTAAACGCACCCCCACTCAGCGGCAGCTATGGAACGCAATCAGTTTCGCATCGGCACGTTTAACCTCAACAACCTGATGCTGCCCGATCGCGAGTTTTATCCTGGCGAAGTCCATTCCCAGGTCAACTACCTCAAAAAGCTCACCTGGATTGGGGCCCAGCTCGATCGCATGAAGGTCGATATCTGCGGCTTTCAGGAGGTGTTTCACCGGGGGGCGCTGAAAGAAGCGTTGCACCGCAGTGAGTACCACCAGCAGCACGAAATTGTCATGGCCGAGGGGTTTGGGCGGGGACCTGGGGTGGCTCTGGCAACCCGGTTTCAGGTTTTAGGGCAGCGCATGTACGACAACTTTCCGCCCGAGAGCGTGCTGGATCTAGAGGGGGCTGAGATCCCAATTCGGCGGTTTTCGCACCCGGTCTTAGCTGTCGATCTGGCTCTAACTGAGGCGATTCACTGCACCGTGTTTGTGGTGCACCTGAAGTCAAAGCGACCGATGATGACCAACGGTGTCGATCGCAGCGACCCGGTCGAAATTGCTAAGGGCTACGCCCGCTCGCTGATTCGTCGCACCGCCGAGGCCGCTGCCCTACGGTTTTTGCTGATGGAGGGACTGCGCGATCGCCGCTATCCGGTGATTGTCGTGGGCGATGTCAACGACAACCACACCGCCGTCACCACCCAAATTGTGGCTGGGCAGCCCCCCTGGGAACGCTGGCCCTACCGCAAAAAAGCCCCCGTATGGGACGTGCTGCTGTACCAGGTCAAAGACATTCAGGCCCGGCTGGGCTACGGCGACCACTACTACACCCACATTCACAACGGCCACTACGACAGCCTCGACCACATCATGGTGAGCGAAGAATTTTCGGCCCAAAACCGCGATCGCATTGGCCAAGTCACCTATGTGTCGGTGTTTAATGACCACCTGTTTGACCAAACCCTACTAGATGAGACGATTGAACCCTGGCAGTCCGACCACGGGCAGGTGGTAGCCACCATTGAACTCAACCAGCCCCAGTCGAGCCGTCCCCAACTGGTGGTTTAGCGCGGCTAGCAGTCAGGTCGTGAGTCATAGATACTGATCGCGCACTTGGTTAAAGTTAATAGCTGCGGCCCCAGTGGACTGAGCCGCCAAAAATAAATCTAAATCAGTGGTGAGAAGAACTACTTGGTCGGTCAACGCTTCAAGCACTGCCGCATCGGTTAGCCCAAGGCGAATGAATTCCCAACGTCCGATGGCAGCAGTGCTGGGAACATACACCTCCAGAAAACTGGAAATTAGCTGTTGAAACGTGTCAAAAATTCGGCTTTTGGCCGGATTGTCAATGTAAGCGGCCAAATTAGATGTCTCTGTGAGGATATTTGGCGTCACTCGTACCGCTTGAGCATCTGAGATTAGCCCAAGCAAAACATCATAATCTCCTGGAATAAATGCGGTCAGGCGCTTGTGTCTGGCTATGTAGTCTCGCGACGTTGCTCCCACAATCAGCAAAACGAGAAGGTTCGTGTCAACCAAAACTGTGCGCGCAGTCAAACTTTTATCTCACGGGATTTCACGGAGACTACCTTGTCTTTATCGTTAGAAATTCTCACAATCTTATAAGCTCTAGCTGGCGGTTTTTGCAGGTTAGAGATTGCTGCAAGGGGAGACTCTGCTAAATTATCCCAAGGGCGAGAAAAGCCGATGGTGACGAGCCACTCATTAGCTTGATCATCAAACTCGACCTCTTCCAACCCAATATTCTTGGGGTTTTCATCCGAAAAAAGCTCAAAAATATATTGCTTAGCCCGTGCGACGGCTTCTTTGACATTCACTGCAATTCCCTCACTAGGTCAGCAGGCTGTGTTGAAATTCTACAAGTTAGTATAACGGCCTTAAGAGCTGTCTTATGGCGGTGTGCGCCTGAGCTTTTAAGCCGTTTTAGCCCATTGGCCACGAAATGTAAATCGCTCTAGTATAAGTGCTCCGCCCGGTGTCACACTAAATAGTGACCATAGGTTTATCCACCGCTGCTGGATAAATCGTTTCTACGAGGTGTCTATGACCGGTGCTGTGCTCTCCCCTATAGACTGGCCCGCCCTTGAAGACGGGCTGCCCCCGCTGTCGGGTCGAGAGGCCGATATCGCCGGCATTATGGCTAACCCGGAGCCGGTGTTTTTGCCCCACACCAACCTAAATTTGGCCGATATTTCGGCGGGCTTTGCGATCGCCCTGCACATGCACCAGCCCACCATTCCGGCTGGGGCCACGGGTGAGCTAATCAACCACCTCCAATACATGTTTGAGCATCCCTACGACGGGGATAACCACAACGCGGGCACCTTCGCCTACTGCTACGCCCGCCTGGGCGACTTTATTCCAGAACTGGTGAACCAGGGCTGCAACCCTCGCGTCATGCTCGACTACTCGGGCACTCTGCTGTGGGGCCTCCAGCAGATGGACCGGCAAGACATTCTGGCCAAGCTGCGCCGCTTGGCCTGCGACCCTACTTACCAACCCTACGTCGAATGGCTGGGCACCTGCTGGGGCCACGCGGTGGTGCCCTCTACCCCCGTGCCCGACCTCAAGCTGCACATTCGCGCCTGGCAGCACCACTTTGCCGCTCTGTTTGGGGCCGAAGCCCTGGCCCGCGTGCGGGGCTTCTCGCCGCCGGAGATGCACCTGCCCAACCATCCCGATGTGCTCTACGCCTTTGTCAAAACCCTCAAGGACTGCGGCTACCGCTGGATGCTAGTGCAGGAGCACACGGTGGAATCGGTAGAGGGTCATGGCCTATCGCAGCCCCACCTGCCCCACCGCCTGGTAGCCCGCAATGCCCAGGGCGAGGTGGAAGAGATTGTGGTTCTCGTCAAGACTCAGGGTTCTGACACCAAACTGGTGGGTCAGATGCAGCCCTACTGGGAGGCCAAGACCTTGAGCCAAGTTGCCCTCGGCAACGCTACAGTGCCGCAGTTGGTCAGCCAAATCAGCGACGGCGAAAACGGCGGCGTGATGATGAATGAGTTCCCCAGCGCCTTCATGCGGTCGTGGTACGAAATGCGCGATCAGGGGGGCGGCCGCCAAGGGGTAGTGGGCTTTAACGGCACCGAATATCTGGAGCTGTTGGCAGCGGCGGGGGCCGGACCAGAGACCTTCCCGATCTGTCAGGCGGTGGGGCAATCTCGTCTGTGGCAGGCTATGGGTGATGCCAGCGGCCCTGAGGCCGTGACAGAGGCGATCGCCGCCCTGCGCGCCGAAGACAGCAACTTTTCCATGGAAGGCGGGTCTTGGACGGGCGATCGCAGCTGGGTTGTGGGCTACGACAACGTGCTCGACCCCATGCAGCGCCTGTCGGCCCAATTTCACCAAACCATGGCTCGTCAACCCGAGCGGGGCGATGCCCTAGAGGGCCAGCACCGCTATCGCAACGCCCTGATTCACAACCTGCTGCTGCAAACCAGCTGCTTTCGCTACTGGGGTCAGGGCACTTGGACGGGCTACGCCGAAGAGCTCTACCGCCGCGGCCAGGCCATATTGGCCCACGACTTTGCCTAAGGTGCAATCCATAGACGCCGGGCAGCGTTCGAGCATCGGGTAGTGATTCAGACATCTTGCGATCGCCACTTATCCCTATGATGAGACCTAGCATTCTAGGGATATCAGGGTATGGACTATAAGCAAGAGCTAATCACCACCATCCACGACCTGGGGTACGATTTCGAGCGTTTAGAGCAGCGTCTCACCGAGCTTAGCCAAACCAACCCTACCGCCGTGCTGATTCCGTCGCTCTACGAAGAGCTAGAGCGCCCGGCCCTGGCAACCATTCGCGACCACCTCAGCCATTCTCCGTTTGTCAATAACGTCATTGTCTGCCTCTATGCCGATACCTTTGAGCAGTATCGCCATGCGGTGCAGTTTTTCGAGCCGCTGCCCCAGCCCACCTTTGTCCTGTGGGAAAATGGGCCGCGCATTACCGACATTCTGCAAACCCTTAAAGACAAAGGGCTAGACCTGCTGCGATTTAAGGGCAAGGGTGTCGCCGTATGGCTCGGGCTAGGAGTAGCTTCTCTGCATGCGGCGGCGATCGCCCTCCACGATGCCGACATTGTCACCTACGATCGCGCCTATCCCCTGAAGCTGCTATACCCCCTACTGGAGCAAGACTTTGGCATCGACTTCAGCAAAGCCTATTACGCTCGCGTCGGCGGCGATCCCCGTGGCATGCACGGTCGGGTCACCCGGCTGTTTGTTACTCCGCTGCTCACCTCGCTGATGGAGCTGTTTGGCTACCGCGACTACCTACGCTATCTCGACGCCTATCGCTACCCCCTCTCAGGCGAGTTTGCCCTGTCCGCCGACCTGGCGCTGACCACCCGCATCCCTGGCAACTGGGGGTTAGAGGTGGGTCTGCTGGCCGAGGTCTACCGCAACGTCTCCCTCAAGCGCATTGCCCAAATCGACCTGGGCGTTTTTGAGCACAAGCACCAGACCTTAGGCAGCACAACCAACTCAGGGCTGCAAAAAATGTGCCGCGACATTCTGCAGTCGGTGTTTAGAACCCTGACCGAAACCGAACAGGTGGTGATTGGCCAAGACCACATTCGCGCCCTGCGGATTAAGTACCGCCGCGAGGCCCAAAACCTTGCTCGTCAGTATTTCGTCGATGCCCGCTTCAACGGTCTAGAGTATGATCGCCACCAGGAAGAAATCACCATCGAAACCTTTGAACAGGTGATTCTTGAAGCCGGCAACCAGTACCTCGACGACCCCACCGGTACTCAAATTCCTGACTGGACTCGGGCTCTGGCTGTCATCCCCGACCTGCGCGAGCAACTGCTTGATGCCATTCTCTCGGATATGGCCCAGGCGCGATCGGCCCCAGCACCAGTGGCGGATGCCACCGCCATGGCATCCGCTGTCTATTGACTAGTTGCTTACAATCAACCAGTAACTGAGCAGTTAGGCCGGGTTCCTTTTGGGCGTTCTGCTGGTGCTGCTCATGCTGGTCGGCAACTCATTGCGGCTGCGCAACGTCACATTCGCCCCTTCGCTAGATTGTTCAATCACCAGCAGGGGAGTGGGCTTAGCTTTTTGGTCCCAGTGCATATTGGCGATGCGCCCCTGGATAGTGGGCTGCCAGTGGGTTTCTTCCGCATCGGGGCTCATAAAGTTTTCAATACATTCAACCAGCTGACCGATGGTCGAGGAAGTAGCCTGGGTCGGCAGCTTGGCCAGCCGAATTTGAATGCGAAACAGCACCCGCTTTTTCGCAGTAGGGTTGTCTTGAGGGGAATACTCGACATCAAATATTTCATCCACTACGCGAGGCTTGCTAGCCACCCCAATTAACCCTTCTTCAGCCTGACGGGGACGCAGGGCAACACTAATTTTTTGCTTAACTTTGACCTTGAGCTGGTTCACAATCGAGGTGTGGAAATGCTCTTCGTCCATGCGCATGCGCAGGTAGTCAAGGTTAAATTCGCGAGAGTGAATTAGGTCAGGGTTTTGCTCCATCTTGCTGATGGTTTTGAGAGCTAGCTTGACCTTTTTTTGCAGCTCTTGATTTTTGTAGGATTCGAATTTGAGCTGTTTTAACAGACGGCGAGTTTGCAGGTGAGAATAGACACCCAACCCTAGCAATAGCACTAGCAATCCCCCAGACGAGAGCATCCAAGGGTTATCAAGCTGGGGCCGGCTGGCGGCAGGCGCTTGGGCAAGGGTTGAATGCACCAGAACTGTAGAAGTTTTCATGGCTATGTGCATTAGGCAATTAACGGTTACACCTATAGTTCCCTCAACATAACTCGGTTTAATCTGAGTCTGTGAAGAATCGACAAGGTTTCTTATAAGCTTGAAATAAGCCTAGGTAATTTTACAGAGCGCTTTCATGTTTAAAGAAAAGCGACTATGGCAATAAAAATGAGTGGGGCTAGCCCTTTTTGAGGCGAGCTTTCCAGGTGCCGCCATAGCGATAATTGGGGTTCTGCTCGCGTTGAGTCTTTTGGCAGTGGGGGCAGGCCAATACCCAGGCTGCTCCAGGGGCGCATTGAATACGGTACCGCACGGTTGCTGGAGCCTGGCACAGGTCGCAGGGCTTGGCGCGCAGATGAGATGCCACGCTTCTATTTTTGGTTAGCCGACTTAAACCGGCCTAGGGCAAAGTCTCGCTTGTGCTGATGCTTGGTATTGCGCCCCGTCACCCGCTTTCGCCACAGACGAAAGCTAGAGGGCTGCATGTAGCAACGCATGATGGCAATCACCTGTTTCTCTGCTAGCCCAAACTGAGTCTCAATGGCCTCAAAGGGTGTGCGATCTTCCCAGGCCATTTCGATGACGCGGTCAACGGTGTTTAGGTCGAGCTCAGGACGGGCCATAGGCGATATGAAGCAGAGTCAGCTTTGCTACCGTAACGAATCTATGGATGCCAGTGCAACAGAGAAAATGTTTGGCGTAGGAACAGCACCAACGATGTGACCGTAAATAGCGATCGCTCTTCCCCTTAAAGACCATTAACTCAAAGGGATACGATGAACCGCCCAGATCAAAGTTCTCAATGTCTTGCTAACTCTGCGGTCATTAAGTCAGGTTTTTGCGTCATTATAGAGAGTCATATGGTTTACCGCTGAGATTGAGTCGCGATCGCGCTTACCTATGAAACCCGGCAGCAAATACTTTCCTCTGTTCAATCACCTGAAGACCTCTGGCAAGGCCGAAGTTTTGCTGACCTTCGCCGACATCGAGGCTTTGCTTGGGAACCCGCTACCCCACTCAGCGGTTGAGCGCAAGAACTGGTGGAGCAACCGCGATACTCCTGCCGCTCTCCAGGCCGGAGCCTGGGTAGGAGCGGGCTACCACGTCTACGACATTGATGTGGACAGCAAAACTGTCACCTTTCGCAAGTTTGAGGCTCAATACAACATTGAGCAAAAAGACGGCAAAATCGTTTGGCAGCAAGATGCCATCCGCGCCCTGCGCAAGCATATGAGCCTTACCCAAATGGAGTTTGCTGAGCAGATGGGCGTACGCCGCCAAACCGTTAGCGAGTGGGAAAACGGTGTTTACGACCCCGATCGCAGCACTGCTAAATTTTTAGAGCTGATCGCTAAACAGGCTAACTTCACCGTGCCCCTACCCGAAGATCCCCAAATCTCTTAGCGATCGCCCGTTTGACCTTCACAACAGTTATCGAACTGCAATTAGCAGCTCGATAATTGTTGTGGACTAGGGAATTTCCGGTATGGCGTCTGAGCACCCACCTGTCTCAACGCTCTTGACTGATGAGTCAACATAATACTTCTTGAAGATCGGGAAAGCAGATATCCTGCGGTCAAAAGCATAGGTCTTACTCATGAGTTTTCCTTACAAAAAACACCTCAGCTTCAAACCGTAAACTTTTCTGCTCTTTCACAAAGTTTGCGAACACGAGTTCGTCGAAGAGATGGCAGTCAATTTAATAAGAGAATATCCTTGATCTCCTAGCCTAAATCAAGCCTTTCTTGGACATTAATAGCCTAGGGTGCCGGTTGTAGCGCTTGACTGCTCGCCTTATAGCTAAAGCTGAGTTTTCTCCCCATGCTCTAGCAACTGCTCGATCGCCGTTAATCGGTGCTGCCACGATCGCAGCCTATAGCCACTATTTGCCGTATCTACCGACATTCTTTGATTCACCGAGGTGCGTACCCTAGCCAGTCCAGCTTTCACATTTTCCAGGTTGCGGTGGGATGGCTCTTGGGCTAGGGCGTCAAACTTGCCGCCCAGGTCATTGACCTCGCCAATCCAAGGTTCTAAGTCATTGCGATCCATCGAGAGGCGCTGGTGAGTCAGCAGCCAGCTCCACTCGCGCTGGAGAGCAGCATAACGGCTAGCAGCCATGGCGTAGGGGGCAGTGGGGCCAGGTGGGCTGCCGCTTTGGGTTTGGGCCAGCACGGTGTTGAGTTCAGTATTGAGATCGGCAGCGGCAAATAGAGCATAGCCGGGGGTGGGCAGGTCGCGGCTGGCCTGCATCTGGTCGAGGGTGGCAGCATTCGACAGATTCAGCAGCCGAATCGCTGGAATGACCAGGGTTGAGCCAAAGGATTCATTCACCAACCAGGGGGAAACAATGCGCTCAAAGCGACTGGTGTCGCCCGCATAGCTCATCAGCACAATCCAGTCGAGGTAGTCGGCTCGGGCCCAGGCTCCCCAGTCTTGCTGAATGCGCTGTAATCGCTCGTGCTCGGGGTTGGCAAACACTGCCGCCGACATTACCAAGCCGGGGTGCTGCCGCCGCAGGGTGCTGGAGATGGATTGCACAAACGAGGTGACTTGCTGCACTCGAAACTCGTTCCAGCGCTCCCAGAGCACCTGCTGCTGAATTCGCTGGTTGCGATCGAGGGCGTCGTCGGGTCGGGGATTGAGGGTGGCAGGGTCCACGCCGGTCATGCCTTGAAAGCGCCAGCGGGCAACTTCGCCATAGCCGTAGGTACGGTTGGCCCCAGGATCTTGAAAGGGGTAGCGAATGTAGTCGAGGTGCAGGCCATCGACCTCGTAGTTGGTGACGATTTCGGTCATCAGCCGGGTGAGGTAGCTGCGCACCTCGGGATTGGCAGGGTCTAAGAAAGGCTTATCTTGCCCTCGAGGGATGAGGCTGCCGCTGTTGTCGTAGGCGGCCCAGCTGGGGTGTCGCGAGATCACCGGGCCGGGGTAGTTGGTAGGCTGGTTGAGCAGGCGGTTGTGGCGCTGGTTGCCCGCTGCAAATACCCACACCCAAGCGTGCAGGGTCATGCCCCGCTGGTGGGCCAAATCCACGGCGGCGGCGAGGGGATCCCAACCTTGGGTGAGAGGGTTTTGCTCGGGGGCTACCTGGCTGGGGTAGATGGTGTAGCCCGCATTCACAGTTTCAAAGAAGACGGTGTTGATACCAGCGGCCGCCAGTTTGTCGAAGATTTCGCTCAGCCCCTGGGGCGACCTAGCCCGCACAATGGTGCCGCGATCGAGCCACATAGCGCGAATCTCACCCTGGTTGATGGGGCGATCGGTAGGGAAGTTCTCCCACAGGGCGGTGCGGGTGGCTAGCCAGCGATCGCGTACCTCGCTATGTTTATCTGCCGCCAGCAGCCCATCCCAATCATTCAAAAGCTGCTGGGCCTCGCCCAGGGTAGGGTGCAGATCGGCCCCACGCCCTCCGGCCACATTGACCTGGTCGGCGGCAGCGGTGAGCACGGGCAGGCGATCGGGCAGGGTGAGGGCCGTGGGCGCATCCAGCGAGTTCGCCATAATCAGGGCGCTCTCGAAGCGGCCAATCAGGTTCTTGAGTTCCTGCTGCATGGCCAGAAACACGACCGGGCTGGGGGGCCGGCCGGTGGGCGACAGCTCGATCACTGCCGGGGCAATCTGCTCGGCGGGGTCGCCCGAGGTGGGGCTGGGCGAGTCTACTGTGGCATTGTCTGAATTAGCGGGCTGAACCACCCTGGGTCGCTGGGAGGGAGGCAGCGGCGGCGGCGACGGCACATGGGTAGGCCGCCGACCAGGGCGTGGAGCGGGCGATGGCTCGGCAGTGGGGACTAAAGGAAAGCTCTCTACCTCGGAATCGTCAGTAAGTTCTAGGTATAGCTCTAAGCTGTCGGGAAGGGCAGCGCTAGCCGGCTGGTTTTGCCTAGATGGGATCTCGACCTGGGCGAAGACCGGCAGCATGGGCAGGCCCACTCCCCCAACTAACCCTGCAATGGTTAAAGACCGCCCCCAAGAGGCCATCGCGACCAGTAAAAGGCCCTTGCCCGACTGCTGTGCCACAATGTCATCCCTCCATCACACGGCGATAATTGTGGCACAGGCCAGCCCATTCGGTGCTGCCCTAGGGGCGATCGCCTCAAAGCAGTTGCAGAGCGGATCCAGACGCGATTTTGAAACGAATACTCGTTCCGAATTGGTTCCCGTTTCTGGGATGCCGTAGGCTTTACGCTTCGCGAATCACTCAGCCGCAGCCTGCCACCTTTTAAGTAAGCCCATTACGCTGGCAGGCTGACCGTGAACGTAGTTCCCATGCCCACCCGGCTGGTGACTTTGATAGAGCCCTGCTGGAGCTGCACAAACTGCTTCACAATGCTCAGTCCCAGCCCCGTTCCTGGAATGTTGCTAACGTTTTGACCTCGGTGAAAAGGCTCAAACAGCTGCCTGCGATCGCTTGAAGGAATGCCAATCCCCTCGTCCTGCACTTTGATGATGACCTGGCTCCGCTGCTTGGCCAGTTTCAGCCCAATGGGGCGATCGCGCGGAGTATAGCGAATTGCGTTCGACAGCAGATTGCTGAGGATCGATCGCAGCAGTCGCTCATCTAAACAGGCCAGCATCCGATGACTACGGCAGCCAAACTGAATCGGGCACTGGGGCCGCTGGTAGTCACCCTCGGCCAGCAGTTCCTGGCAAAAAGCTACCAGATCCAGCGGTCTGGGGTTGACCTCCAACACCTTGGCCTCGATCTTGCCGATCACTAAAATGTCGTCGATCATCTGGGTCATGCGCTCGACGTTGGCGTTGATAATGAGCAGGTAGTCAGTTTTTTCGTCAGGGCGCAGCTGGGTGTCGTAGCGGTTGAGTGATGACACCGTCAGCGCAATGTTGTTGAGCGGGTTGCGAAACTCGTGGCAAACCATGGAGACAAAGCGCGATCGCAGATCGCTCAGCTGCCGCAGCTGCTGGTTGGCATTCTGCAACTCGGCGGTGCGCTCCTGCACCTTTTGCTCCAGCTCTTCGTTGGCCCGCTGCAATACCTGCTCGGCCCAGCGCCGCTGGGTAATGTCGCGAAAGGTTACCACTGTGCCAATCAGCCGCCCCTCTTCATCCCGCATGGGGGTGCTGATATATTCGACCGGGAAGCTGGTGCCATCTTTGCGCCAAAACACCTCATTGGTCACCCGCCGCACGCTGCCATCCTGAAACGCCGCATAGATCGGGCAGGCCTCCCGCTGGTAGGGGCGACCATCGGCTAGAGAATGGTGCATCACCGCATGCATTGACTGGCCAATCAGCTCCTCAGTTGACCAGCCGATCATGGCGGCAGCAGCGGGATTGACGAAGGTGACGTTGCCCGCCATATCCAGCCCGTAAACGCCCTCGCCCACAGCATTGAGAATCAGCTGGTGCTGGCGGCGCAGGTGCTCTAGCTGTCCCAGGGGTGCGGTGGAGGAAGCATCTCTAGGGGGTAGCCAGTAGGTTTGGGTCATCTGGGGTTAGCGATCGCAACAAAACATTTTGCCAGCTCTAGGGAAAAGCCAGCCCTAGGTCCATTCCGTCAGCCAAAAAGAAGGTATCACTCTATACAACAGCCTATTCCCCTAAGGTTTACTACAGAACTGTGGAGCAATTTACGTACTCAATGGTAGGGACAAGCGTCTATGGTGCAAATTTGGATTTTTTGGAATTATAGCTTGGCTCTCTAGCTCTATTTAAGCTGTATTGATATTACTTGCATAATAAATTTTGATAGTCGATTTGATCTAAAAAACTCAGTACTTGAATCGCTCCAGTAAACGCTGCCGATCTGAAAAAACGAGAATTCTTGTGAAGACTATTCTCATCATTGAGGACGAAACCCAAACGCGCCATCTTTTTCTCAAATGCTTAGAGTTTGAGGGGTTTCGGGCCGTGGGGGCCAGCGACGGCACCGCCGGGGTGGCAATGGCCCAGCAGCACACCCCCGACCTGGTTGTATGCGACATCATGATGCCCGATATGGATGGCTATTCGGTGCTCTCTGCACTGCGCAAAACCAAGCAGACAGCGCTGATTCCCCTCATCTTTCTCACCGCCAAGGTCACCATGGCCGATCTGCGCCAAGGCATGGAACTGGGGGCTGACGACTACTTGACCAAACCCTGCACTGTCGAGCAATTTTTGGCTGCCGTTAACAGCCGCTTGCAGCGCCAGGAGCAGCTCTCAAAGCTTTACGCCGACGGGGTAAGCCAGCCCCAAGAACTGTCCCAAAGTTCCCTATCAACCAATATTTTTCCCGTTGAGCCCAAGCTAGCCAACGTCTTTTGCTTTATCGAAGCCCACTACCAAAAGCCAATCAGCCTCAATGATGTGGCTCAAGATGCGGGCTATTCTCCAGCTTATCTGACCAGTTTGGTGCAGTCATACACTGGGCGCACGGTCAAACAATGGATTATTGAGCGCCGCATGGCCGAGGCCAAAACTCTGCTGGCCACTACCACCGACAGCATCCGCCAAATTGCTGAAGCTTCAGGCTATAGCGATGCGGGCTATTTCACCCGTCAATTTCGTCAGCTTCATGGTGTTTCTCCTCAGATTTGGAGGCGAATTTCTGTATCAGAATTAACAGATTAGTGCTTGATTTTAGGCTCGAAACTAAATCCAAAAGAAAGTCCCACTATGTGCAAAATTTGTTCCAGTGCGCTTTCAATTTGGTCTTGGTAACCTATTCAATAACTTGGATCTGACCCGCAAATAAGAGTAGGTATGAAAGCAGCTAAATGCTCTTCATCTAGATTACTCAGTTGGGTTTGCAAATTGATCGGGAAAGGGTTTTGTCGCGTTCAACCATCTGTTTATGGTCATTTCAGCAGTAGCAAAGTCGCTCAACGACTGGGGCAGTTTGAGTTGCACGTCGCCCTCCCTAATGTTGCCCGGTCATCCCTGTCGGGACTGCGGCACGGTGCATTTTACGGGCAATCACTCGCGGTTTATGGAAACCATGCCCCAAGACCCGGTCGATATAGTCGACGACCTAGTAAAGATGGGGGTCTACAAGCAAAACCAGCTGCGCGCTGCCGACACTGTTAATGCCTACGAGCTGCGCAAGGCGCTGTTCCTCAAGCGAGTGGGCCGCAACGACCCCAAGCGCGAAAAGCTGATTCTGGCGCTGTGTGAGCAGGCAGGCGGGTTAGAAAATGCCTTTGCGGCAGCCTTTGGCCCCCAGGCCGGGCTCTTCTTTGCCGATTCAGTTCGCAACAGTGGGGCGACCCGTCGCGAGTTCCTGCGCAACATGGCCGTAGGTGCAGCCCTGGTGACCCTGGCCAGCTGCGCTGGTGGTAGCGACGAGCCGGTGGCAGAAGAGTCGACCGTGGCCCCCGTTGACACTAGCAACTTGGAGAAAACCGACATTCAGGTGGGTTTTATTCCTATCACCTGCGCGACGCCAATTATCATGTCGGAGCCGCTGGGCTTCTACGAAAAGTACGGCTTTAACGCCACGGTGGTGAAGATGCCGAGCTGGGGTGCGGTGCGCGATTCGGCGATCGCAGGCGAACTCGACGCCTACCACATGCTGGCCCCCATGCCCATCGCCATGACTCTAGGCCTTGGCTCCGCCGCCTTTGGTGTCAAGCTGGCCAGCATCGAAAACGTCAACGGCCAGGCCATCACCGTGGCCGAGCGCCACAAGGGCAAGGTTGACGGCCCCGCCGACTTTAAGGGCTTTGTGATCGGCGTACCCTTCCCCTACTCGATGCACAACCTGCTGCTGCGCTACTACTTGGCCTCCGGCGGATTGGATCCTGACGTAGATGTGCAGATTCGTCCCGTGCCTCCGCCGGACAGCATTGCTCAGCTGATCGCTGGCGATATTGACGCCATGCTGATGCCTGACCCGTTCAACCAGCGGGCCGTGTACGAAGGCGCCGGGTATATTCACATGCTGAGCAAAGAGCTGTGGGATGGGCATCCCTGCTGCGCCTTCACCGCCAGCGACGAATGGATTACCACCAACCCCAACGCCTTTCGCTCATTGAACAAGGCCATCATCGAGGCGGCCGCCTACGCTCAAGATCCGGCTAACCGGCCCGAGATTGCCGCTGCGATTTCCGATCGCGCCTTTTTAAACCAGCCTCCCGAGGTCGTTGAAGCGGTGCTGACCGGCAACTTTGACGATGGCCAGGGCAACACCCTTTCAGAACCCAATCGCATTGGCTTCGAGCCCTACCCCTGGCAGAGCTTTGCCAAATGGATTTCGTCCCAGCTGGTGCGCTGGGAGCTGCTGGGGGAGGGCAACACCGCTGCCACCGTCAGCAACAGCGACATTGATCAGGTGGGTGCAGAGGTCTTTTTAACGGATCTGGCCCGCGAGCTAGCTCTAGAGCTGGGCCAAGAGCCTCCCTTCGAGACCGATCGCACCGAAACTCTAGCCTTCGACACCTTTGATCCGGCCGCGTCGGCAGACTATGTCAAAAGCCAAATCGACCAGTTTGGGAAGTAAGTTTTGGGCCCAGACATGAGTCCCGCCGTTGGCCTAGGGCCGGTCTGAGTTGGTGAAACCGCATCGGCGCAGTTTTTAGGAGGTATTGCATCATGGCGGCGAGTCACAGCACGCCTGGATTGATCGGAGCGGAGCGGCAGACACCGCTCTGGCAAAACGAAAATGTGAAAGCATTCGCGCTGTTTATGCTCTCCCTCAGCGTTTTTCTGCTGATTTGGGAAATTGGGGCGAAGTCGGGCTGGTTTGTGAAGGGCGTGCCCACCGCTACCGAGACAATTAAAGAGTTTTGGTGGTGGGTAACTAACCCTTTCTACCGCAACGGCCCCAACGACCTGGGTATCGGCTGGAATCTGCTGATTAGCCTGCGGCGGGTGGCGATCGGCTACATTGCAGCGTCGCTGGTGGCGGTGCCCCTAGGCATTTTGATTGGCATTTCGCCGGTGGCGTTTAAGGCGTTTAACCCCTACGTGCAGCTGCTCAAGCCGATTTCGCCCCTGGCCTGGTTGCCCCTGGGCCTATATTTGCTGCGCGACTCTGAGAAAACCGGCGTTTTCATCATTTTTATTTCCAGCATTTGGCCGACGCTGATTAACACCACCTTTGGAGTCGCTAACGTCAATCAAGACTATCTGGACGTGTCTAAGACTCTGGGAGCCTCGCGTCTGCGGACGATCTGGAAGGTGATTATTCCGGCGGCGCTGCCGAATATTGTGTCGGGTCTACGAATCAGCATGGGCATTGCCTGGCTGGTGATTGTGGCGGCGGAAATGCTGCTGGGCACAGGCCTGGGCTACTTCATCTGGAATGAGTGGAACAACCTGTCGATACCGAATATTTTGGTGGCCATTTTCATTATTGGGTTGACGGGGCTAGTGCTCGATAGTCTGTTTGCTGCCCTCGAAAAATTTGTTGCCTTTGGTCGAAACTCATGAGTATTGCTCCCGTGAACGCGATTGATTTAGCCAACGCGCGATCGCAGACTGCCCAGCTGTCGATTCGCCAGGTGGCCAAGGTTTTCCCCGGCAAAAAAGACCTGCTCAGCAAGCTGACCGGCAAAACCCGCCGCGATTTTGTCGCCATTCAAGACATTAACCTCGATATTAAGCCCAACACCTTTGTGTCGATCATCGGCCCCTCTGGCTGCGGCAAATCGACTCTGCTAAACATGATTGCGGGCCTCAGCCCGATCACGAGCGGCGAGATTTTGCTCAACGGTGCCCCGATCGCAGGGCCAGGGCCAGACCGGGGTATGGTCTTTCAAAACTATGCCCTGATGCCCTGGATGACGGTGGAAGAAAACCTGCGGTTTGCGGTAGAAACCGTAGAGCCGAAAATTTCAGCAAAAAAGCGCGATCGCATCATCAAAGAGCACATTCAGCTGGTGGGCCTCGCCGGGGCCGAGCGCAAGCACCCCCACGAACTGTCGGGCGGCATGCGCCAGCGGGTCGGCATTGCTCGCGCCCTGGCCATCAACCCCCAGATCTTGCTGATGGATGAGCCCTTTGGTGCCCTCGATGCCCTCACCCGCGCCTTTTTGCAGGAGGAGGTCGAGCGCATCTGGGAACAGCAGCGCAAGACCGTGATCATGATTACCCACAGCATCGAAGAGGCGCTGCTGCTAAGCGATCGCATCGTCATGATGACCCGTGGCCCCGCCGCCCGCATCGACGAGATCCTGGAGGTGCCCTTTCCCCGACCCCGCAACCGCGAAACCATTCAGCAGCACCCCGCCTATCAGAGCCTCAAAGCCGAGATGGAGAGCCATCTGTTTCGTGAAACCCGCGCGGTGGAGGCGGAGCGAGTGGGGGGGTGAGTGATGGGGTGGATGGGTGAACCTAAAGCAACCCGTAGGGTGGGCAATGCCCACCATTTCACCGCGCCTTCACCCAGGCTACCTCTGTCCCCGACCTTGGTCACCTGCCCATTCATTGAAGCGCGAAGGGATATCAGCTCCGCTAAGGACGTAAGTGGGCAATGCCCACCCTACCGAGTATTTGAGTAAACGACGTAATTAAGAGGATTCAACCATGACTGTTTCTCCTATCACCGAAAAACTGCTGGCCGCCAAAAAAGCCGCTGGCCTTAGCTTCGCCGACCTCGAAGCTAAAATCGGCTGCGACGAAGTCTGGATTGCCTCTGTCTTCTATCGCCAGGCCAGCGCTTCTGTGGAGGAGGCCACCAAGATCATCGAAGCACTTGGGGCCGACGTCTCGTTGATTGAGGCGCTGACTGACTTCCCCGTCAAAGGCGGGCTCGATCCCGTCATCCCCACCGACCCGCTGATCTACCGCTTCTACGAGATTATGCAGGTCTACGGCATGCCGATGAAAGCCGTCATCCACGAAAAGTTTGGCGACGGCATCATGAGCGCCATCGACTTCACCCTCGATATTGAGAAAGTTGAGGATCCGAAGGGCGATCGCGTCAAAGTGATCATGAACGGCAAATTCCTGCCCTACAAAAAGTGGTAGACCCCGGTTGCGCGTCCTGACTCACAATCTCCGGGCTGTTGGCGATCGCCAACAGCCTTTCCTTCTTCCTTCTTCGCTCTTCCCCACCCCCATGCCCACTCCCATCGTCCCCCCCTTTACCCTAGAGACTGCGATCGCCAAAGCCCGCATGGCCGAAGACGCATGGAATAGCCGCGACCCCGATCGCGTTGCCCTGGCGTATACCGAAGACAGCCACTGGCGCAACCGAGCTGAAATCTTCCAGGGCCGCGACGCCATCCGCGCCTTTTTGCGCCGCAAGTGGGATAAAGAACTCGACTACCGCTTGATAAAAGAGGTGTGGGCCTACGGCGACAACCGCATTTCCGTACGCTTTCAATACGAGTGGCACGACGACGGTGGCCAATGGTACCGCGCCTACGGCAACGAAAACTGGGAGTTCGATGAGAACGGCCTCATGCGCCGTCGCGAAGCTAGCATCAACGATCGCCCCATCACCGCTGAAGAACGCCGCTTCTTCTGGGATGCCTCCAGCCCCCGCCCACAGGGTCACCCAGGGCTAATCGATTCGCCGGTTTAGCTAAAGGTTAAATCACCGCATCCTCAGGCAACCGGAAGTTTGGACAGTTGCAATCGCGCTTCGCGTTTGCTCAAAGCAATTCGGTTTCTCTACCAGATTCTAGCCATTTGAAGGGTAAAACCCGGCAGCTCGGGGTCACCGCTAACCGTGACAGGGTTCACTAAAATTTCGGGTGCTTGATTAGGCCTGTAGACATGCACCTGACGAGCCTTGCGATCGATTAGCCAGCCTAGAGCTGCACCATTGGCGACGTACTCCTCCATCTTTTCCTTTAGCCCACTGAGTGAATCACTCGACGATCGCAGTTCCACCACAAAATCTGGGCAGAGAGGCGCGAAGGAGGCCTGCTCAGCCTCAGTCAGTGTTATCCAACGCTCTAAGCGGATCCAAGCAGCATCGGGCGATCGCGTTGAGCCATTGGGCAAGGTAAACCCGGCGCTAGAGTCAAAGGCTTCTCCGGTACCATCGACATCGGCCCAGTTCGCCAACTGCTGAGCAATCTTGAGGTTGCGATTGCCGGTATCCGAAAAGGCCGGGGGCATGACAATCACCTCACCGCTAGCCGAACGCTCAATGCGCAAATCTTGATTGGCCTGACAAAAGTCATAAAACTCAGCAGCAGTCATCTCGGCACTGGCCGGGAAATTGACCCTTAGAGGCAGGTTTTCTGTCTGGATCAACAGCGTTGTCATAGGCGATCCATGCTCTCTGCGGCAACTTGATCATATCCCATTACCTCAATCGCCCCAGCGAGCCGATGTGCTCTACTAG
Source organism: Nodosilinea sp. FACHB-131 (assembly GCF_014695395.1). Taxonomy (GTDB): domain Bacteria; phylum Cyanobacteriota; class Cyanobacteriia; order Phormidesmidales; family Phormidesmidaceae; genus Nodosilinea. Next base: position 28,853 of record NZ_JACJOF010000017.1, on the reverse strand, counting down.
TGTCCTCACTACTGGTAACAGGTGATTGAGAGGCTGGCTAAGCAAATGTCTTTCCCTAGGTAGACTTCAGTGATGCATACCTTTGAGATGCTGTGAGCAGACACCATGGCCTGAGGAGCGATCTATGGTTGGCATGAATCTGTTCAGAACCTTTGCGCTATTAGCGTTGCTCAGCGGGCTGATTGTGCTGGCAGGCTACCTATTGGTCGGAAATGAGACAGGTTTGCTCTATGGGCTAGGCTTTGCGGCGGTGAGCAGCTTTGGCTCGTGGTACTACTCTGACCAGGCGGCACTGGCGGCATTTAAGGCTCAGCCCACGCCCCGCGAAGAGGCGCCCGAGCTGTACGAGCGGCTGGAGAAGCTGAGCGATCGCGCCAACATTCCCACCCCGACCCTTTACCTGGTGCCCGCAGAGTCGCCCAATGCCTTTGCCACCGGCCGCGACCCCAACCACGCGGCGATCGCCCTCACCAAGGGCATCATCGATCTATTGCCCGATGACGAGCTGGATGCCGTTATCGCCCACGAACTCACCCACGTGCGCAACCGCGATACCCTTACCCAGGCTGTAGCGGGCACCCTAGCGGGATCGCTGACCTTTCTAGGCCGCATTCTGACCTTTGGGGCACTGTATTTTCCGATGGCCCGAGCCGGGGGACGACGCGGCAACAACCCCCTTGCCATTTTGTTTCTGCTGGTGATTGCTCCTTTCGCCGCTGGGCTACTGCGCATGGCTCTTTCGAGAACCCGAGAATATGCCGCCGATGCCGGAGCCGCTGAGATTACCGGTAACCCTCTAGCGCTAGTACGGGCGTTGGAAAGACTGGAGGAAACGGGGCAAAAAGTGCCCATCCACGGCAATCCGGCCTTTGCACCCCTGTTTATCGTCAACCCTCTCTCTAAGGAAGGGATGATGACGCTGTTTATGACCCACCCTTCCACCGACGATCGCATTCAGCGATTGAGGGCCATGGCCGAGCAGGCGATCGCAGGTAAGACCGATGAGAAAGCCCTCAGCCCTAGCGCTTAGAAAGCCCCAAGCGTGACCTAGCTCAGTAGGGCGAGCCATCTTTGTGGTTGAATTGCCACTGGCCGTCTGGGGAGAGCACCGCTTCAATATCGTCATCGGGGTATAAAACCCGATCGTTGGGGCTGCGATCGCCCATCTCCAGGTAAACAACATCCTCGCTGGTCTGATTGACTAAGCAGTGGGCGTCGCCATCGCCTGCTTTAAAGCCAGCACACATGCCAGGTTGCAGCAAAGTTTCGCCAGCATTAGTCACTAAAGTGGGTTGGCCTGAAATAACGTAAACAAATTCATCTTGAGTGGCATGGGCATGGCGCAACGCTGAAACCCCGCCGGGAGCCAATGTCACGTGGTTAACACCAAAGTTCGACAGCTCAAAGAGACTTCCCAGCGGTCGCTTTTCACGACCCGCCATTCTTGAGGCAAAAGGCTCTGGATAGAGTGACGGTCTCGTTCGCAGCGGTGCATCAGCGGCTAGGACTGCGATGGTTTTTTGGGGTGCGCTCATGCAAGGGTCCTCCATTGGGCGGTGATCTAGCTACCGCTATAGGGGTTGAGTTTTGACAGCGGTGCTTTGGCTAGTTTGCGTCAATTAGCTGCCCCAGTCTTTGCGGTAGATGGACTCAATTATGTCCCTAGTTAGCTGGCTGGGGACATGTTGTGCGATCGCACCTATCCTCACCGCTCCAGCAGCGGCAACCTCACGGTAAACGTTGCCCCCTGCCCTTCGCCAGGGCTTTCTGCTTGCACAGTGCCGCCGTGCAGCTCCACCAGATTTCGCACGATCGCCAGCCCTAACCCCAAGCCGCCAAACTTACGAGTGGTTGTGCCATCCTCCTGGCGAAAATATTCAAATACATGGGCGATAAAATCGGGATGAATGCCTTTGCCGCTATCGCTAACTTGAACTTGAGCCTGGGAGCCAATTCTCGCCAGCCGAACAACTACCGTTCCGCCCTCATTTGTGAACTTGATAGCGTTGCTGAGTAGGTTCCAAATCACCTGCTGAAGCCGGGTAGGATCGCCCAACACTTGCCCCACCGCCAGGTCTAAATCAGCTTGAATATTAATCGATTTGGTTTCTGCGGTTAATCGCACCGTTTCGATCGCGGCTTCAACAATTGCCCCTAAATTAACCGCCATCATATTGAAGTTCAGTTTCCCCTGCATAATGCGGGTAACATCTAGCAGATCTTCAATCAGCTGGGTTTGGAGTTTAGCATTGCGCTCGATCGCCTCTAAAGCAAACGCTGTTTTCTTGGAGTCCAACTTGCCAGCGCGCAGCAGACTAGACCAACCCACAATGGGGTTTAGGGGCGTGCGCAACTCATGGGATAGCACCGCCAAAAATTCATCTTTGATGCGGTTAGCCGCCTCCGCTTCTTCTCTAGCAGATTCTGCCCGCATTAGGTTTTCAGTGCGCTCTCGCTCTCGCTGCGACAGCAAATTGGCCGCAAATTCTAGCGATTGCCCCAACAAAACAATTTCCCGAATGGACAACGTGCTCACCTGGGGAGGCTCACCCTTAGCCAGGGCTTCAGCAGCCAGGGCAGCCTTGGTAATGCTGCGAGAAATCTGGCGCGACAGCAAAAAAGCCCCCACACCGCTCACCAGAAGCAGCGCTAAACCTGGCCCAACCACCAACAACATCGCCCGCTGCATGGGCCTTTGAATCACATTGACCGGCACCGTGACTGCCGCCGTCCAAGGGGTATTGTGAACCCGACTGAAAGCAACATACACCCGCTTCCCGTCCAGGCTAATATCCCGATAGACGCCCTCGTCGGTGGCCCTAATCCGCTTTAAGAAGGAGGGTGTGCCAGACTTTCCCACGAAGCGCTTAGGATTGCGGGTGCGAGCGACGACAACCCCTTGACCATCGACAATGACGCGCGTCCATTCTCCGTCGACTGGGAGGCGAGCAACCACCACTTTAGACAAAGTCTCAGGCGTAATCAGCGCCGTCAGCACGTACTGCAAGTTGCCGTCCTGAAGAACGGGGACAAGCACCGGAAAGGTAAAGTCGTACCCCAGCTGCCCCTCACCCAGGTCACCCACCGTAGGCTGACGGGTTTCGATCAGTTGCTCTAGACTGTCCGGCTCAGGGGTGTAAGTTAGGGGCGTGCTCAAGGAATGCCTGCTGTTCAGCTGTTCTTGCCCATCGGGCCTCAGCAGTATCGTTGTCAGCCAGGTAGGCTGCGTCGCCGTTAGTCGCTGCGCCTCACTGTGAAAGCTATCGAGGTCGCCTCGATAGAGCTGCTCAGAGGCCGCCAAGGCCTGTAGAGTTCGAGTTGTGCTAGAAAATTCACTTTCTACGGTCGAGGCCAGATTGCGAGCTTCTCGCAGCATCAGCCGCTCCGATGCAGCCTGCTCCTGACTTGACAGCCGAAACACGACGGCAGCGGCAAATAGCACTACCGGCAGCAATGTCCCCGCAACCAATAGGACGAGATACCACTTCAGCGAAAGCGCCCGACCACCAGACGATATCGGCGCGGGTTGGGGAGCTGCTGAGGCGATGCGCTTAGCCAGCGAGTCCCAGATAATACCAATTCGTTTAGGCGTTTTGTCTACCATTTACTTGTATGGCATGCGCTGCGGAGTCCATCGTAGGAGACGACGATCGCCTTGCTCCTCAGCGCTTCACCCCTTTCCCACAGTTGCTAGTCAAATTATTATGCTACTCGGCATACCGCAAGACTACCTACCCCGATCGCTCATCTAGCTACCCATCAGTTTTAGAATAAACCCCAGCGGGACAAGGCAGAGCTAAGGGCTACCAGGGGCAGCGATCGCCTCTCGAATGTCCTTCAGCATAGCCGGTTCAAAATATTACAGGTTCTTAAGTATTAACCCCGATCGACAGTTTCTCTAGGGCAACCTAATTGGGAAGTGTAGTCATTAACAACTTATAAACAGCTATCAATCAGCAGCTATCTTTACTCGCTTGCCCTGCAATACGCGATCGCAAATTTCGCAGCTATTTATTTTATTGCTATTTCATTTAATCTTAATCTATAGAGGAAACCCTATTCAAAGCGATTGTTTTGAACCCAAGTTTTCCATTGCATTGCTCTACCACGCCCAACAGCACGAGAATTCCAGACAGCAAACTTACCGATAGCCAGCTTCTACCAAACGGGTGATGAACTTCCTTGGGGCTACCTGATATAACTGTCTCGGTATTATTTAAACAACCGCTGCCAGAATGTCCGCTTCCCAATCCTCAGAAGAAACGATGTCGAACTCAGTTTCTGAACATCTCAAGCGGAATACTAAAAAGATTCTGGAGATTTGGGAGATTCGAACCCGTGACGAGTTGAGTGCATCAATTCACCAAAACTCGCTAGCCCTACAAAACTCTTTGCCCCTTTACCTAAATCACCTGGCTGATGCAATCTCAGATCAAGCTAGCAAAACCTCTGCCCAAATCGAGACAACTAGGCTAAAAAGCACCCACGTAGGCAAGCAGCATGGCCATGAGCGCGCTGGTTATGCTGACTACACTGTCAGTCAGCTCATTTTGGAATACCACATTCTTCGCCAGGTCATATTTCAGGTTTTAGAGGAAGAAAGCCCTCTAGGCGTGAGAGAGCGCGACATCATTATCGACTCCATTGAGCAAGCCGTTAACGACGCCGCAACACAGTTTTCCCACACCCTGAGAGATATTCAAGAAATGTTTATGGTGACATTAACCCATGACCTGAGAGGTCCGGTTAATATTGTCAAAATGGGAACACAACTAATTTTGCGTCGGTTTGAACGAGGCGATGCCCATCTTGATATCACAGTCAGAATGATTAGCGCCATCGATCGCATGGATGCAATGATTCAAAATCTGCTTGATGCCAGTCGCTTACGGGCCGGCCAAAACATAAAGCTAGAGTTTGAGGAATGCAACCTTGCTCAGCTGCTTAAAGATGTTGTCGAAGATTTAAACTTCACCTACGGAGACCGTTTTGTCGTAGTCTCAGACCCAAGCATTACAAGCAACTGCAGCCGCAAACAAATTCGGCGAGTGATTGAAAATTTGGCCAGCAACGCCGTGAAGTATGGCGATCCAGATACACCGATTACAGTCAAGCTTTATGAGGCTGAAAACCACATTCACCTTGCCGTTCACAACGAAGGCCCTCCCATTCCTCCAGAAACTCAATCTATCCTGTTTCAACAATTTCGTCGGACTCCCGCTGCGGAAGAAAAGACTGGTTGGGGCTTAGGGCTATTCTTGGCCAAGAACATCGTCGAAGCCCACGATGGGACGATTGAAATCGAAAGTGCAGAAGGCAAAGGAACCACGTTCATCGTTAAGCTACCCGCTTAGATTTGATTGTGTGGAGCCTAACAACGGGTATCACTCTGCGATCGCCGATCAGTTTGGCTGATTAACAGTTAAAACAGCTTGCGGGGTCCAAAGTAATCTTTGAACCCCGCAGGTGTGTTGTGTAGCGATCGCGCCTAGAACCTACTTGAGAGTAGTCCTATTGTCAGAAACGCTATGCTCGCGCCGATGCCATGCGTCTTGACTAGCGTGCCTTGCTTTATCCCAGCCTATGCGACGGGTGCCCTGCTCTTCGTAGCGTTGTCTCAGTTGGGGTTCAGCATCTTGGTAAGACAGCCCCTGTTTCGAGTAAGTTGAGTGACCTTCATAGCCGACGCGGTAAGCAGGGCTATAGTCTTCATAGCTATGGTCGGCCTCCACGTAGGGGCGAGTGGCATAGTTATGGCGCCAATACTCGTCTTCAACCGTGGGGTCTAGGGTTTCAGCTACCCCCTTACCCAGCAGCCCACCCGCTACCGAGCCAACTACAGCGCCTACAGCACCCCCAACTGGGCCACCGACAATAACCCCAACAGCGGTGCCTATGGCGCCTGCGCCTGCTGCACCAACCCCTGTACCCACAGGACGAGCGCCATGCTCCCCGGTGATCGGGTCTGGATTGCTATCAGGATTTGGCTTGTGCTCAGGCGTCAGTTTATAATCCGGATCATGATTTGGATCCGGTCTTTGGTTATTTCTTTCGTTAACGTTCATATTGACTATATTCCTTTCTAAAAGCTACTACTCAATAGAAGCTAACGGCCGATTTAGTTCTACTGAACCATGCTTAAAACGTTAGTTGTTTCCCCACTTGAATAAAATCGACTTTTCGGTGGAGATCCATCCATCAACAAGGAAGAGATTAAGTTCAAGTCGGAATTTGAACCCAATGCTGACTTGCTGTGATCCTCATACGGAAACCAACCATCTGCGAGGGTTGATCTTTTAAACCTAGTTGAGATGCAGGAAGATTATGCTTTTTCGACAACGCCGACTGAAATCGATCGCTTAATTGAGCAACGGCAGCAATCGCTCAACCAGTTAATTGAGTCCTTAGGTATTGCCGCATCGAAGCAAACCATTTTGCCGATTGTTCAAGTTACTAACGATGTGGCGCGCGAAACTTCAGAAATCGCTCAGTTAGAGCACTCTAATTTGATTGTAATGGGCTGGCACCGCCCCGTTTTTGACCAAAACCGTTTAGGTGGTCGGGTTGGGCAAGTATTAAGTGCAGTACCCAAAGATGTGGCAGTTTTTGTCGGACAAAAATCTCACTTCTATTGACACAGTTTTAGTGCCTTATATGGCTAGCGCGCACAATGACTTAGCTTTAGAGCTAGGGCTGCGATTGGTAGCTAATGTGCCTACATGTCACTTAGAAATCTTGCAGCTTGCCATTAATGATTATAGTGATTACGCGCTGAGCACTGAGTTTAGTAGAGTAATAGCTCAGATGAACGAGGTTATGGGCGATCGCATCGAAACTCTGGTCAAATCTACCCGCGAGCCAATCGCAGCCATTGTGGAAGCCTCTCGCAACGCTGATTTGACCATCGCTGGAGCCAGCCGCGAGTGGGGAGTAGAGCGTCAAACCCTAGGGCGCTATGCCGATGCTCTGTCTAACCACTGCCATTCGTCGCTACTCATCACCCGAAAATATCGTCAGGTGGCCTCTCCCCATTTGGCCTCTGTTCTAAGTGCTTCGGCAAACGCCGCATCTTAGTTAACTGAGCGCTTAAATCTGCTCAGTTTCTCATTTTATCAACCTTATTTCTGCCGTCGAGGATTGCGCTTTGAGCCACTTTGATCGAAAGTCTTTGATTTTTTATGGGGTTGCCATTAGCTCTGTGGTGACCCTCTTCAGCGTAGTCAGCCGGTATGGCACAACTCGTCTACAAGCCCCGACTGCGATCGGAGGTAACTACCAATTGCAAATTGAGCCCAGCGAACAGTGTTCTGAGCCCCCCTCTTTGCAGCTGCGCCTTCAGCAGTCGGGCGTTTTCGTCAACGGAGCGCTAGTGGCAGACAGCTCCAAGGCGAAGTCGGCCGAAGCAGGGGGCGAGCCCTTCAATCTAGATGGGAGATGGCGCTCTCCCAATCTCGATTTGGCCGGTCGCTCACCGGCTATGACGGTATGTAGGCAGCCGGTCGAGAGGGTTGCGATCGCCAGCACCCACGAGGGAGCCAGTTTTAGCGGGCAACTCACCTTTGCGGGCTTACCGGCTCCGCTGACGTTCGAGAGCCAGCTCATACCCGATCAAACCTCTACCGGTGAAACGTCCCATTAGGTCACGCTAGGCTGAACACCTGTCTTTAAACCAGACTCTTTTCAGTTAATGTCTTTAGAGCCTATGGCTCAAAGAAATAGCTCAAGGAAGTAGCTCAGCCGCAGAACTCAATGAATTTATCTGCGGTTAGATTCATCAGACCTCAATGTAGATGCTAAAGCTCCTAACAGTTGGGCAACCTAGACGACGCCAACCCAACCTTTCATACTTGATAAGGCCGGACTTGCTTCAAGTTTCCACCTTATATTTGTAGTTCTAGACACGATTCTTTCAAACAAGTTAAAGTGGTACTGAGTATGAATTACTTCCTCTACCATGGATGAGTTAGCTGTCCTGAAAAAGCCCATTACCTGTCTGGATGATGCCATTGAGCGCTGCCAGGCCCTTGGCATGCGGCTGAGCCGGCAGCGGCGCTACATTTTAGAACTCCTGTGGCAGCACCAGGGCCACCTCTCCGCCCGCGAAATTTACGATCGCCTCAATCAGCAGGGCCGCGAGATCGGCCACACCTCCGTTTATCAAAACCTCGACGCCCTCTCCGAGCAGGGCATTATCGAATGCGTTGAGCGCGCCGATGGTCGACTTTACGGCCACCTGAGCGACTCCCACAGCCACGTCAACTGCCTCGACACCAACGAAATCATCGACATTGACGTCACCCTGCCCGCCGATCTGATCCAGCAGATTGAAGCCCGCACTGGGATCACGATTACCGATTACCGCATCGACTTTTTTGGTACTACAGCCTCTGCCAAGTAGCCTCAGTTTGTCTTAGGGCAAACCTTGCGGGTTACCAGGTTGCCAAGCCAGAGCGGCAAGTTTCAACCTGCTAGCCTTTCAACTTGACAGCCCAGTCAAGTTGAACGAATGGGGCGCTGCTGACGTTGCCCCGGTCTGACTGGAGCTAAAATTTGCACCATCGCATCGACTAGCCAAGGCACCAACCGCTGCGCCCACACTACGGCATGGCTTTGCCAGCCCACTAAAATCTCAGACTGGCCTTGCTTCAGGCCCTGCACCAGGGCCTCAGCCACCTGCTCTGGGGTCGAGGGCTGCACGCCGCGAAATCGCTCAAACCCTTTCACCATGTCGGTGTCGGTCAGCGAGGGCAGCAGGGCTACCACCCGCACCCGATGGGGGGCCAGTTCACCGCGCAGCGCCTGGGTAAAGCCCACGATCGCAAACTTGGTCGCTGAATAGGTAGCCATGGTTGGGGCCGCCACCTTGCCCATCAGGCTAGACACGTTGACAATGCAGCCCTCCCGGCGAGTCGCCATCCGGCGAGCGATCAGGCGAGTAACCGTGTATAGCCCAATCAAATTGGTCGAAATTTCAGACTGTACCTGGGGCAGTTTGGCCTGCAAAAACGGGGCCTGGTGGGCCACTCCAGCACAGTTCACCAACAGATGCACTGGGCCGTAGTGCTGCCAGGCGCGGGCAATCACCACATTGGCCGCAATTGGGTCAGTCAAATCTACGGGCAAAATGACGGCCTCTGCTCCGAACTGCCGCACCTCTGCGGCAACCTCCTCTAGGCGTGGAGCACTGCGGGCAACGAGCAAGATACGCTGCATGCCCTGGCGAGCTAGAGCGTGGGCAATGGCGCGACCAATGCCGCGAGAAGCGCCAGTAATCAAAGCGGTTTTACTGTTAAAAAGCATAGAAACCTCCTGCTGAGCCTGAATTTCGGCCAGCGTAATTAGAGTTAGGGTGCTGATCAGAATCGGTTGTTTAGAGAAGCGCTGAATTCTGTAGCACTAGAGTCGTCAGTGAAGTCAGGTCAAAAACGGTTGAATGAGTCAGAACTACCCGTGGGGTGCTGGGTTCAGATAACGAGGGCAAGGGGCGTAGCTACGCGCTAAATCTGAACCGAGGGACAGGGCGCTGGCCTAATGCGCCAAGAGAAATAATTTGTGGGGTTGGGTCATGGTTTTAACTCTTTTTGCTGTAGGGCTATCCGAACCATGACTCAGACGTTAGCACCGGGATCAGACACCGACAACGATCCTGAAGGAAGTCGTCAGATTGTAACAGTGCTTATCAGCATTCTCATAAATATAGTATTTGGGAACCCGGCATTCCCTGGAGCCATTTTTATAGGCCCATGAAGAGTTCTTGCTCTAAAAGAGTTTCAAGACTCCAACAGCTTCCATGAGAATGACAAAAGTGGGGAACCTAAACCTGAGAAAGCAAGCCTGTAGTCTAAGTTACGTATCGTTGTATTGCGAAAGACAAATTGATCGACCTATTCGTTAGCGATCGCCCTACACCAACAGACCGCCAGCCCACCGCTGTCGGAGCACCAGATTTCTGGCACCCCAGCCCGGCGTAAACATGAGTCCGTATCATGGTGATTTGATAGCAGAGTCTAGCGTCAACAGCTGGACTCGGCCCCAGAGCAAGGTATTTCCCACGATGAGCGTTGCCCCCATGACCGTCCCAGCTGACGCCCCCGGCGATATTTTGATTCTCTCCAACGGGCCAGGGGAAATTTCAACCTGGGTGCGCCCGGTGGTGCAGGCGCTGCGATCGCACCACCCCAATTCCAGCCAAATTCGCATTTCTGTGGTGCTGTCGCCCTGTGCCAACGCTTCCGGGCGCGAGGCCGAGATGGCCCGTTGCCTGCCGGGGGTCAATCGCGTCCAGGGGCCAGAGCATTTCTTCTCCTTTTTACTGTCCGGCAAAACAGCAGAGAATTGGGACTGGCACCCCCACGGCGTAGTGCTGTTTTTGGGTGGCGACCAGATCTATCCAGTCGTGTTTGGCAAGCGCCTGGGCTATCGCACCGTCATCTACGCTGAGTGGGATGCCCGCTGGCACCGCTGGATCGATCGCTTTGGCTGCATGACGGCCAACATTGTGGAGGCGGCCCCTGAGGAGTTTCGCAGCAAGTGTGAGGTGATTGGCGACCTGATGGCCGATGTGCAGGGCGATAAGGACGCGCAGTCAGTACGCGATGGTCTTAACCTCAAACCCGGCTACGACCTAATTGGCCTCATGCCCGGATCAAAAAAGAACAAGCTCAGCGTGGGGTTGCCTTTCGCGCTGGCCGCCGCTGAGGCCATCCATCGCCTGCGGCCCCAGACCCAGTTTGTGATTCCGGTAGCGCCAATGCTGTCGCTAGAGGCGCTGGCCCAGTTTGCCGATGCGGCCCGCAACCCAGACATCCGCCTAGTTGAGGGAGCCACGACGGCCGAACTGGTAGAACCAGAGGCGGCCCTACCCCGCTTGCAGACCCCAGCTGGGGTAGAGGTGCTACTGTGGCAGGGCACCCCCGCCTACGATGTGATGGGCCAGATGCAGTTTTGCCTCACCACCGTAGGGGCCAACACCGCAGAATTGGGATCCCTAGGTATTCCGATGATGGTGCTGCTGGCCACCCAAAAGCTAGAAGCGATGAAAGCCTGGGACGGCATTCCGGGCCTGCTGGCCAACCTACCTCTAGTGGGGGATGGCTTTGCCAAGTTAATTAACCGGCTGGTTTTACGACAAATATATAAGGAGGAGCGGCTGTTTGCCTGGCCCAACATCTGGGCAAAACGCGAGGTGGTGCCCGAGCGCATTGGCCCAATCACCCCCAAAACTGTAGCCGCCGAGGTGGTGGAGTATTTAGAAAATCCAGACGCGCTGAAGGCAATGCGTGAGGAGCTGCGATCGGTGCGGGGCGCAGCGGGGGCCTCAACCAAGCTGGCGGCAATGGTGCTCGAAGAGCTAAGGTCGAGTTACTTAAGCGACGCGAGCGATTAGCGATCTATGCAAAATCTGTGGCCAATGTGACACTCGCCCAGGGGGTTTACCCAATGCCAACACCTCTCTGGTGCTGGGGCTAAGCGCCACAGCCGATCTGGTCGTAATAATGGGTAGATGAGTGAGGTGTCAGGTGTTAGGTGTAGGGTTCAAGGTGCGAGACGAGCCCTATACCCAAAACCTTAAACCCTATACCCCCATAGGTTTCCCAGGCTGCCGAGTCACTTCCAAATAGACATGTTCTAACTTGACCGGGCTACGGGCGATCGAGTCGAGCGGAATGCCGTCGAAGCGATCGAGCAGGTCCTTGAGTTCGAGCTGGTTGGGCACCCAAAAGGCCAGGTCGCCGCCGTAGGTGCGGTGGGGGTAGCCGAGCTGCCGAGCCCGGGCGATCGCCCCCTGCGGATCCTTAGTCTCTACCGTGACAATCTCCTGGGCGGGAATGCGCGATCGCAGTTCCTCTAAGGTGCCCTCTGCCAGCAGTTGCCCCTGGCGCAGAATGCCGATCCGCTGGCACAAGCGCTCGACCTCATCTAGCAGGTGGGAGGTGAGCAGCACCGTCACCCCCATCGACTTAAACTGGCGAATCAGCTGCCATAGCTCTTGACGCGCCTCAATATCGAGCCCGGTGGTGGGCTCGTCGAGAATCACCAGCTTGGGACGGTGTAAAATCGCCGCCGCCATGCTTAGCCGCCGCTGCATGCCGCCGCTGAGGCGCTCGACGGGGACATGTTTTTTGTCTAAAAGTTGCACCGACTCCAGGCACACATCCACCCGTCGCTGACAGTCCTGGCGGGAGAGACCGTAGAGGCGGCCAAAGAAAAACAGGTTGTCGCTACACGTCAGACTGCCGTAGAGCAGGTTGCTTTGGGGCATCACCCCCACCCAGGCTTTGGTGGCCTCTCCGGCGGGGCGATCGCCGATGGTGACCGTGCCGTTATCGGCCTTAAGCAGGCCGCAGATAATGTTGATGGTGGTGGTTTTGCCGGCCCCGTTGGGCCCGAGCAGACCGTAGATTTCCCCTGGCTGTAGGCTCAGGCTGAGATTTTGCAAAACCGGCTTAGAACCGTAGCGCTTACAGAGATTGGCGAGTTTTAGCATCGGGTGTGCAACTTTGCGGCCGGAGGTGGTTGCCTTCCCCTACCGTTGGTTATGCTCAAGACGGGAGGCAGGGAAAGCCCCTGTATCTTATCAGTGAGGACCCTATGGCTGGCGATCGCGAACTGGTCTTGGCCGCAAACCAGGCTTTCTACCGCTCCTTCGAGAAAAAGGACATAGAAGCCATGGAGGCGGTCTGGTCGAAGGGCATGGGCTGCCTCTGCATCCATCCCGGGCGCGATGCCCTCAAGGGCTGGGTTGACATTCGCGAGGCCTGGGTCCGCATCTTTGAGAACACCAGCTACCTCGAAATCGACACCGACATTCTCACCGTTGAAATCAGCGGCGACCTGGCCTACGTGGTGCTGATCGAAAACGTGCTGCAAATCAGCGGCAGCGAAGCCGGGAGCGATCGCTTTGGCAGTCGCCGTCTAGAGGCGCGATCGATGGCCACCAATGGGTTTGAGCGCATAGCTGATCAGTGGTACATGATTCACCACCACGGCAGCCCGGTGATCGATTGAGGGCGATCGCCCCCTGTCATGCCCATCAAAAATTCTCTCTTCAACGTTAGAACTAGTTACAAATCAACCCTAAGATAGGTGCACTCAGGTTAATTTTTGCCGCGTTTTCACCCCCGGTTAATGTGAAACCGATATCCTACTCAATAATCTTTGGGGATTGTGAAGAACAATGAGTAGTTTTAGTTCTGATTTGACCGGCCGAGACTACGAGGTCAAAATCGGTGATTACTTTAGCCGCGGGTGGGAGATCTTTAAGGCTAAAGCACCGCTGTTTGTCGCGTTTACGCTGCTGCTAGTGCTTATCCAAATTGTGATCTCTATTCTGCCTGCTCCCATTGGCACCAGAAGCGCAGATGGTCCCAGCGGCGGCATTCTCAGTTTGGCCTTTAACATAGTTACCCCGGCGCTTACCGCAGGTTATTACTTTGTAGCCTTCCAAATAGCGCGAAATCGCAATACGGTATTTAACGACTTTTTTCAAGGGTTCAATAAGTTTCTGCCCCTCTTTCTGGTTTCGCTCGTCTCGGGTGTTTTGATCGCTATCGGGTTTGTGCTGTTGGTTTTACCAGGCGTTTACCTGGCCGTGGCTTATCTATTTGCCCAACCGCTGGTGATCGACAAAAGCGCCGACTTCTGGCAGGCCATGGAAACCAGCCGTAAACTGATCACCAAAAAATGGTTTTCGTTCTTTGGGCTGCTGCTGCTGATTTTCTTGCTGAATTTTGGCGGTGCCCTTCTGCTGGGCGTTGGCTTGCTCGTGACCATTCCGCTTTCGGTTTGCATCATTGCAGCGGCCTACGAAGACATTGTGGGTCTCAATTCAGTGTCCGACGTCGCCGTTTGAGCGATCGCCTAATTTAGAGGTTTTAGGGTTTCAGCCAAGGCTGGAGCCCTTATTTTTTTTGCAGCTCTCTAGTTTTTCTAACGGGCGCGATCGCCAGGGCGTATCTCAGGCACAATACCCCAGAGCCGATGCTGGGGAGTATTATCAACTCTGAAACTTCTTGGGCAGTGTTATGCGGTTATTCAAAACATGGCAGCTGTCACCCACAGCCTTCTGGATGCTGCTGTGGTTTGGAATAGCCCTGGCCCTGCGCCTGTCATTTTTGGTGAGCAAGCCCCTCTGGATGGACGAGGCCGCCACGGTGATCTTCACCCTGGGCAACAGCAGCTACTCGGCTCCCCTCGACCAGGTCGTTCCCCTAGACCAGCTGTTGACGCCCCTTCAGCCCCGGCCAGAGGCGACCGTGGGCTCAGCCATTCACTACCTCATGCAGGAAGACAACCATCCTCCTGCCTACTTTGCGATCGCCCATCTGTGGATGAACCTATTTCCCACCGCCCAGGGGGTGGCCTTACCCTGGGCGGCGCGCGCCCTGCCCGCTCTGTTTGGGGCCTTGAGCGCGCCAGCAGTCTATCTAGCCGGGTGGTTAGGGTTTCGCTCAGTGCTGGCTGGGCAAATCGGTGCCGCCTTCATGGCCGTGTCGCCCTTTGGAGTGGCCATGTCTCAGGAGGCGCGGCACTACAGCATGGCCACCCTGATGGTGACGCTGGGGCTAGCCTGTTTTGCCGCAGGAGGGTGGAGCCTGCGCCGCCCCCACCCCGAAGCAGCCGCCCCCCAACCAATTTCCCTGCCTTTGGCGCTGCTGTGGGTGGGGATCAATGCCCTGGCGTTTGCCACCCACTACTTTACGGTGCTAGCGCTGCTGGCCCAGGCCTTGGTGCTAGCGGCATTGGCTATTTACCAGGGGCGAACCCATCCCCAGGCGCTCTGGCAACGCCCCTGGCGACGGCTCTACGCAGTCATGCTGGGAACGCTAGCTGCTTGCCTGGTATGGCTGCCGGTGCTGCTCAACTTCTACGGCAGCAGCCAGTCCTCTAATTTGGCCATTGACCTCAGCCAGCCCAGGGTGTGGCTCGACCCGATCGCCCAGACCCTCGTCGGGCTGATCTTTATGGTGATCACGCCCATCACCAATGCCCAAGGCGTTGTAGGCATCACCGCCGTGGTGCTGTCGGTGCTGGTGCTGCTGCCGGTGCTGCTGTGGATGGTGGCACAACTGCTGCGGGCCAGGCACCTGGTGAGTCAATCTGACAACGGCCGGTTTGGCCTGTTTTTGATGGGCGGGTTTGTGCTGGCGGCGATCGCCCTCTTTTTTGCGGTCACCTATAGCTTAGGCATGGATATCACCCGAGGGCATCGGTACAATTTTGTGTTCCATCCCGGTGTGATGGTGCTGATAGGGGGGCTGTTGGCTGTCTACTGGCCAGAGACCACAGCCCAGTTGCGATCGCTCCAAATTCCCTTTACTCAGCAAAAAATCTCCGGGCGACGCAGCGTTCAACTGTTCTGGATTGCCGGTCTAGCCAGCGCTCTCTTTGTCGTCAGCAATCTGGCCTTTGCCAAATATTTTGCGCCGGCCCAGCTGGTTCGCACCATCCAAGCAGAATCGACCCACCCAGTGCTCATAGGCTTTCCCGCCACCATTGAAGAAGGCAAGCCCACGGTGATTGGCCATGAGATGTTGAGCATCGGTTGGGAGATCCACCGCCATTTCAACCCCAGTACCCTAGACAGCGGGTGGACTGTGCCGCCCCAATTTTTCCTTTGGACCTTGCCCAGCAACCCCTCGGTGCCCCCTGAAGAAAAGCTGGCCGAAATTCTCTCCACCCTGCCTCGCCCCTTCGACCTCTGGTTTATCCACATTGGCTCCGATTTGAGCGCCAACGGATGCCGGCAGCTAAGCCAAACGGGCAGCGGTGGCCATCCCTACAGCCACTACGAATGCACGCCTCTCTAGGCAACTCTGGAGACAGAAGCCTGCTTTTTCCCTAGGTTGGGAACTTGAGAGGATTAAGAACCGTCTCCTTTAGACGGCCTGGTCGTTGCCTTTGAACGATGGAGATCTATGAAGATGGTGTTGCCCACTCCCATAACGCGCTCGGCTAATGCTTTGACCAACAACTTTTGAGCCTGATGCTAAGACCAACAGGGACTGGAGGGATTTTCTGCAGGAACTGACAAGCCGCTCTATAAGCTATAAACGTCCAAACTTTCTAAATCTATGTCTTTAGGCATATGTTACGAATGTGTTTGAGCTGACGCATTTTTTAACGTTTATCCTTAAATGTGACAAAGGCTTCTGACCATGGTCCTATTACATAACGTGTGGGTATTGGGCTAAACAACCATGAGAGATCTCTGGAAAGCTCAGCTGCCAAGGCTGAGACCGGTGCGACTCAAATCTGTTCGGCTCAAACCGCTGCATGCCAAGCCGCTGCCATCACCTTTGGCAATGGGTAATAAGAGCCACCGAATTAAGATTTTTGGTGGGCTAGTTTTTGCTGGCCTACTGCTGGTGCAGGTGTCGGCGGCTCCCTTTGGGGGTCGGGAGAATAAGGCCGGCAACCTCAGCCCGGTCCTGTGGGAGACCACGGGTATGGTGCGTCAGTCGATTGTCGATCTCTATCGGGCGCGGCGATTGCTGGTGCAGGCCACGCTCCCTGCCAACGACGAGGCAGCCGTCGCCGCAGCCAAAGCTCCTACGGCGGCCGCTGCCCCAGTTGCCGCCCCTAGCCCAGCAAAGGCCCAAGTCCAACCTGCCCAACCAGCTAGTAACTCTGGCCCAACGCGATCGCTGCCTCAGCCGTCGGCCCCACCAGCTCCTAGCAATGCTGGCGCCGCCTTTGACCCCGGCAAAACCATTGACACCAACCTAGAGATGCGGGTGGCAGTCGCCAAAAACGCCTCCAGCCTCGAGGTAGCCACTTCTGTAGACGGCTACCTGATGGATATCAATGGCCAAAACCACTGCAACCTGCCTGCCCAGAGCAGCCTAGTGCTCAAACCCCAGGGGTCTGGCATGGCTGTCGGCAACTGCACCCTCAGCAACACCGCTTGGCTAGAGCCCGGCGAAGGCGGCTATGTCTTTGTGGGTGACAGCTGGTACAAGGGTCGCGTGCTGATGATCACCGATGGCTCTGGCCTGATGGCCGTCAACTATGTGCTGATGCACGATTACCTCAGCAGTGTTGTCGGCAGCGAAATGTATGTGGGCTGGCCCGCCGAAGCGCTCAAGGCCCAGGCGGTAGCCGCTCGCTCTTACGCGCTGGTGCACCACGTGCGTCACGCCGAGCGCGCCTACGACCTTGACAATACTCAGCGCTACCAGGCCTACAAGGGTATCGCCAAAGAGACCAACACGACCCAGGCGGCGGTGGCTGACACTACGGGCGAGTTCATTAGCTATAACGGCGGCATTGTCGAATCGCTCTATGCAGCGTCGGATGCGATCGTGCAGGCCGCCCACGGCGGCAACGGCATGAGCCAAACCGGTGCTATGGAACTGGCCTCTAAGGGCTACAACTACACCCAAATTTTGGGCAACTACTACCCCGGCACCAGCCTCTCCCGCCTAGTGGTGGAGTAGGGCTATAGCCTGCTGCTCCTGTGCGGTTCACCGCGATCGCCATTCGAGTTAGGACGCTCAAAGTCATCCGCTGCGCAGCGGGTGCAACTGCTGAGCCGAGTTTAAGCGCACCGTAGTCACACCTACTGCCCCAACGCAGCCAACTTGTGTAAGCGTTAGGAGCGCACCCCATGAGCTACGCATCTGTGCGTTTTACAGGCGGCGATCGCCCTTGTCATTTTGGTTGCGTTGAGCGCTTGGACCAACCTTTGCCTCGACAACATCGACTATCGACCGAAGTGGCAGCTGATTAGGCTGTGCGCCCCTCCGATCGCGATCTAGCACCAAAATTTACGCTGATGTCTCAAAAGCTCGCCCTACCAAGGTGAGCTTTTTTGTACACATTTCGTACTACATATGTCACATGCTGGCCTCTGCCTCCACTTATTAGTGAGCGAGAAAAGGAGGCACATCTGCCATGACTATCTTGAATACACCAGTAAGGGCTCTTCTTGACGGCAAATTTTATCCCGGCGTTGGGGTAATTCATTCTGTGGAACAGCCGGGTCTGGAGTGGGTCGTACGCGTCAACGGCGTGTATTGGACGGCTCGCGCTGCCTTGGCGGGCTATAGCTTTCAGGCTGGCGATGCCATTCGCCCAATCGATCGTCAGGGCAACACCCTGCTAATTGAACCTGCCTAAAATCAGTCAGCTGCTAGGGGATTGACTGTTTAGGGGCTGCACAAAAACTTCCCGTTTAATTGAGTCACACTTTGCCGTCGTAGCCCACTACCCCACAGATAGTTCAATTCGTTGCACCGTTCGTTGAGGACATAGATCGATGGTTCGCCATTTCGCTGTTACCGACTCAGACGCAGCCAATATACCCAATCGGCTGCGATTTAAAGGCTGGATTGCTAGCGCCATTCGATTTACTCGGCGGGTGCTAGACAACCTAAGGACACTCGTTCAAACAAAGCTGCAACCCTGCGTTGATCGCCTAGATTCTCCAACCGATCTGGGTGAACTGACAAAAAGTCACGATTTTCCTCTGGAGCGCACTACCGACTTAAAGCTGATTAACCCCGAATGGTATCTGTTTTTCTCCGTTAGCCCCCCGCTCACCCTACGAGGACTCTGGCAATGACCAATGCCACCAATACCCCCCCAAAGCAGCCCGCTGATCAGGGGCCTGGCCACGAGCTGGTGTATGAGTTCGTTACAGCCGTTAGCTATTTGCTCATGCCCGACGAGTTTAAGGGCACCGCACTGTATAAATTTCTAATTCGCTTTGCCCGACAGTGGCACATTGCCAACATTGATCTCGACGATGTGGTGATTGAGGGTATTAAACGGGGAGTTGAGTATATTCTTAGGCACAATCTACCGATAAAAAAGCCAGAGGTTTGGCTACGCCAGGTTTGCCTAAATATTCTCAGGAGCAAGGTCGACGCCACAATTAAGGATGAACGCAAAGTTGCCATGGCAACGCAGCTAGCGCAGCATTCTAAAAGCCCGCTGATAGAGTCTGAGCTGATCGAACAGTTAGAGTGTTTAGAAGTTGCCTTGAACCGGCTCTCCAAAGCCGATCAGGCACTCATCCGCATGAAGTTTATTCACCACAAAACCTACGAGCAAATCCGTCAGCACTACAAATACATAGCCGAGTCTGAGGAAGTCATTGTACCCTCCGCTCAGACGTTGAGAAAACGTGAATCGCGCGCCCTGGAGCGACTGCGAAAAGTCTTTCTTGAGCTGTATGAAGGAGGTGCCAACAAATTTCATTAGATACTGCTGCTTCGAAAAGGCCAGACCACTTTAGTTCATTCAATTCATCTAATATTCACCATCAAGGGGTTGTTTCCTTACTTAGCAGACAGTAGCGTTAAGTGGTCTGGTGCCTCGATTGTGACAAGCAACATCACACAGAACGTGGAGCGTTCAAACAAACACCATGAAAACTCCCACTCTAGATCAACAGTTTCTTTCTAACCTGAACCCCGACCAAAAAGCTCAGGTGTGGAATTATTATCTGTTGATCACAAACTCTGATATGGATTCTGATCAGCAGGTGGCACAAATTTCCAAAATTTGGAGCCGTGCCGAAGAGGATGACCAGCTGATTGAATGGCTAGAGTTTATCGACTACTTTTATACCGATGTAGAAGAAAACGACTTACCTACAGCTGCCCGACGCACTTACCTAAGCGAGTATCTCACCGAAAAGATCAGCCTATTTCCTCAGAACAACAGCTCCTATAGCCCGGTCTTTCTCAAATGCCCCCACGGTAAAGGTTACACAGCCGTTTCCCAAGACAGTCGAGAGCCTCATGGCTCTGCCAGCTTCAACCAGCAGCGATGCAACACCTGTAGTCACCCGTATGCTCAACATACTCCTGTCAATCAGCCCACATCGTTGCCCGAAGCTTAGGGTACCAAGCTGTCTGGGGTATTTAGGTCCAAGCTACTCACGATGGCTGCCTGCCCTGGTGCTCAGGGCAGGCATTTTTTCAGTTAAAGGCAGCGGCGATTAGCTGTTGCTGAATCAGCCCGGTTAAGTTTTCAGCAAGGGGTTGGTAGGCATCCATCGTGCCTAGGGGCTCCATGGGCAACAGCAGACTCACCGCTACCCAGGGGGTGAGCCGGCGCTGGGTGAGCTGGGACCACTGGTTGGCCCAAAACCAGTGGCTGGGCGACGGATGGCCACCGCTGGGCAGGGCGTACCACTGCACGATCGCAAAGCTCTGGCGATCGCCCCAGGCCCGAAAAAACCTGGCCTCCACTGGCCCAGCCTGGGGGGAGGTAACCCTGAGTTTGCGCCGCGACTCAACACGCCATTTTTGCGCCCCGGCCAGGTCGATCCACTCCAGCTGAGGCTGGTTGCTGTGCCAGGGCTGGGGGTGCAGCAACACCGCAAACTGCTGCACTGGGGCTGATTGTGCCTCAGGGGAGTCTGCCCGATACTCCGCCAAAGTCCAGGTTTGGCGGTTGATGGGGATGGGCTCAACGGTGGTTTGCTGCCAGCCGGGCAGAGCTAACCCTTCTTTTTGCAGGGCGCGCAGCTGATCGATCTGGGCGACCTGGGGGCTGTTGGCCCAGGGCCACTGCCCGCTCAGGTAGGCGGGCAAGATCGCTATCCCCACCAGAGCGGTAAGCACAACCACCAGAACTAAGTTGACCCAGCGGCTGGGGAGCAGGCTATCAGACGAAGACTGAGGAGTCATAGGAGCGATCGCATTCTACAGACAACAGACCTACACCGACGATGACGGCGACTGCACCGCTAGATTGAGGCTAGCGGGCACCCGCTCTTGAATCAGTCGCAGCAATAGGATGATAGTGAGCAGCATCAGAGCCGAGTAGAGGTCGCCGCCCCAGCTCTCGTGCAGCCAATCAAAAGCGCCATCGCGCCCAGTACCGTGGAAATAGCTCAAAAACGCATTGCGGAGAATGTTGCCCACCACGCTGATGGCGATCGTGCCGCCAACGAAGAGAACAGTTCTCAGCCGCGATGTGTAGGCTCCAGTCCAGTAGGCCAGCATTAGGGCGACATAGAGGCTGGTAAACAGCATCTTGAGCCCGGCGCAGTGAGGGGCAACCTCCACCGTTTGGCCGTTCACAAACAGGTAAATATTCTCGACCGTCACCGGAATGCCGAGCTGCACCAGCAAGAACCCCGCCACCGACGCAATCAATCGCTGCAAAGGCAAAATGTAGGGCTCAATCAGGTAAGGCAGCTGGTTTGGCGTTGCCAGCGCCACCAAAATCAGAGAAATTGCCTGCAGCCGCAACCCCGCAACGGATTTTAGGCTCAGACACAGCCCCACTAGCATCACCGGCAGCGATAGATTCATCCAGTCGGGCAGGCGGGTGAGATACATCAGACCCGCTAGCCCTACCAGACCCAGACCCAGAGGATGGCAGCGATTGGGCAATTCGGCCCAGGCCTGGCGCTTACCCCAGGCAATATAGGCGGCAAAGGGCAGCCCCAGCAGCCCGTGGCTAAAGTACTCATGCTGAATGCTGATGGACTTGTTTAGCCAGCCATCAACCCAGTGAAGCAGCAGCGGCCCGTAGAGGATCGCCAGGAGGGCGGCGATCGCCCAGGGAGGGGTGAGGTAGCGGCGGAGGGAGGGCATGGGGAGGATGAGGGAGGTGGGGAGTTTTGAGTGTTTAGTTTTGAATTTTGAGTTCTGGCTTTAATTCAAAACTCAAAATTCAAAACTTAAAACTTTTCTTTAACCATTCACGGCTTGCAAAACACTGACAGCTCTAGCGGCGGTTACTGCTTCAACCATAGCGTCTACGACGTAATCGGCCTGCTCTAAAGTCATACCGGGGTACATCGGCAAGGAGAGAATCTCTTGGCTAAGGGCTTCGGCTTGGGGAAAGCTGCCGGGGCCATAGCCGAGGGAGCTAAAGGCGGGTTGCAGATGGCAAGGGATGGGATAGTGGATGCCGGTTTGGATGCCAGCGGTGGCAAGCTGAGCTTGGAGGTTGGCGCGGCTGATGGGGCAGGTATCGGTAATGCGCACGACGTAGAGGTGGTAGATGTGGCCGGGGCCAGCGTCGTTGTGCATGGGGAGGATGCCGTGCTCAACTAGGGGGGCGAGACGGCGACCGTAGTGTTGGGCGATCGCATAGCGAGCCCGGTTCCACCCCGCTAGGTGGGGCAGTTTGACGTTGAGCACGGCAGCTTGCAGGGTGTCTAGCCGGCTGTTAGTGCCCTGGGGTTCGGTGTGGTAGTACTTGCTGGTGGCACCGTAATTGCGCAGCGATCGCGCCGTCCCCGCAATCAGCTGATCTCCGGTGACGAACATGCCGCCATCGCCTAAAGCGCCGAGATTCTTGCTGGGGTAAAAGCTAAAGGCCGCTCCAAGACCGATGGAACCGGCGGTGTAGCCCTCGCGCTGGGCTAGGTGAGCCTGGGCCGCATCTTCAAAAATAATCAGCCGGTGGCGGTTGGCCAGTTCCAGCAGTCCGTGGGGCGAGACCATTTGGCCGTAGAGGTGGACAGGCACAATGGCGCGAGTATGCGGGGTGATGGCGCGCTCGGCAGCATCGAGATCCATTAGGGCGGTGGCACGATCGCAGTCCACAAACACAGGTATCGCCCCCGACCGCAGCACCCCCATCAGCGTCGCGACAAAGGTATTGGCGGGTAAAATCACCTCGTCGCCAGGGGCAACGCCGCAGGCGATCAGACCCAGGGCGATCGCATCGGTGCCGCAGCCAACCCCGACCCCAAACTGGGTGCCGCAGGCCAAAGCAAAGTTTGCCTCAAAATCGGCCAAAGCCTGGCCCAGCACAAAGTCTCCCTGGTTGATGACGGCATTAATTACCCCCTGAATGGCCTCCTGCAACGGCCCATGCTGCCAGGTCAAATCGACAAACGGAACCGCCAAAGGAACTGCCAGTGGAGAAGGGATGGTCATACTCACCTGTGTAGGTTTGGGTTAACAACGGGCGATCGCCGTTACGCTCAGCTTGCCCGCATACTGTGACGCCTTATCAACTGAAGGGAGACACCGTTCTACAGTTCCATGCTGCTGAAATCCGACCAGGCGGTAAACTGGGGCAAACTTAGCGTCGACTCAGCCGCAATCCTCAGCACACGCGGGGCTAAATCACCCTATTCAGCTACCGTTACCCCTATGGATTTTGAAACTTCTCGCGAATTTGTCGTCCGCCAAACCCTTGGCACTAGCGAAGACCTACCCGATACCTTTATCGCCTGCCTACGCCAGGGCAAACCGCCCGTGCCGGGGCAGGTCACCTCTTTGCTGCTCGCCCTCAAGGCGCTATTTGAAGGCCTAAAGAACGAACCCACCCTCGATCGCACCCTCACCAAAGCCCTTTTCATCCTCTCCTACGAGAGCCGTCAGCTCTACGCCCAGGGTCAAAAAGCCGGAGTCACCTGGCCGCCGCTGCTTGACGAAGACCTCGGGCGCATTGGGAAGGCGGCGCAGTCGATTGTGTTTGGCGAGTGGCAAGGGTGAGTGGGGAGTGGATGGGTGGATGGGTAACCCGGTTCTATAACTCTTTTGCCGGTTTACGCCTTCACTTCGTTAAACTCATCCACCCCCTACTTATCCACTCATCTACCCTTACATTCCCTACTCCTAAGTTCGGCAAACCACACCTTCCAGAGAATTGCGGAGAGAACTTTCTGGCGGCTAAATTAGCACTCAGGATGCGCGAGTGCTAACGCATTCTGAATTACTCAAACGTCTACTAAGCAAACCTTTGGAGGTACGTTATGGCCGCAGTCACCCTGAGTGTGTCTACTGTGAAGCCTCTGGGCGATCGCATTTTGGTCAAGGTCAGCGAAGCCGAAGAA
Source organism: Nodosilinea sp. FACHB-131 (assembly GCF_014695395.1). Lineage (GTDB taxonomy): Bacteria > Cyanobacteriota > Cyanobacteriia > Phormidesmidales > Phormidesmidaceae > Nodosilinea. Next base: position 5,095 of record NZ_JACJOF010000017.1, on the reverse strand, counting down.
AAAACTGCCGGTGGCATTTTGCTGCCCGACACTGCTAAGGAAAAGCCCCAGGTGGGTGAAGTGGTGCAGGTCGGCCCCGGCAAGCGCGACGACAACGGCTCATTCCAGCCGGTGGAAGTCAAAGTCGGCGACAAGGTGCTCTACTCGAAGTACGCCGGTACCGACATCAAGCTCGGCACCGATGACTACGTGCTGCTGCGCGAGTCTGACATTCTTGCTGCCCTCGGCTAGGCCAATTTTGGATTTTAGATTGGCGATTTTGGCTAGGTAGGGTGGGCACCGCCCACCATTAACCTGGGCGATCGCCACTCAACCCGTAGGGTGCATAGGGCTAAGGCCCGGCTTCGCCAACAGCGAAGCAATGCATCGCTCGGAAAACTCCTGAAGGAGATGTCTCACCCTTTCGAGACATTCTCTTAAACAAAGCTGGTGCGTCAGGCTGCGCCGCGACACACCTAATAGAACCACACAACGCAGTTAGTTCAACAATTCACCTTTTGTTGAGAGGATTATTTACCAATGGCTAAAACGATCACCTACAACGAAGATGCCCGTCGCGCCCTTGAGCGTGGCTTCGACATTTTGGCTGAAGCCGTAGCCGTCACCCTCGGCCCCAAAGGCCGCAACGTGGTGCTCGAGAAAAAGTACGGCGCACCCCAAATCATCAACGACGGCATCACCATTGCTAAAGAAATTGAGCTAGACGATCATATTGAAAATACCGCCGTCTCTCTGCTACGCCAGGCGGCCTCCAAAACCAACGACGCTGCTGGCGACGGCACCACCACAGCTACGGTGCTAGGCCATGCGATCGTCAAAGAAGGCCTGCGCAACGTTGCCGCTGGCGCTAACGCCATTTCGCTAAAGCGTGGTATCGACAAAGCCACCGCGTTTCTGGTCGAAAAAATTGCTGAGCACGCTCGTCCCGTGGGCGACTCTAAGTCCATCGCCCAGGTCGGTGCCATCTCTGCCGGCAACGACGACGAAGTTGGCCAAATGATCGCCAACGCCATGGAGAAAGTGGGTCGCGAAGGCGTCATCTCCCTCGAAGAAGGCAAGTCGATGACCACCGAACTGGAAGTCACCGAAGGAATGCGCTTCGACAAGGGCTACCTGTCGCCCTACTTCGTCACCGACACCGAGCGCATGGAAGCGGTGCTCGATGAGCCCTACATTCTGATCACCGACAAGAAAATTGCCCTAGTGCAGGATCTGGTGCCCGTGCTCGAGCAGGTGGCTCGCTCCGGCAAGCCTCTGATGATCATCGCCGAAGACATCGAGAAAGAGGCCCTGGCGACTCTGGTAGTGAACCGCATGCGCGGTGTGCTGAATGTGGCCGCTGTGAAAGCGCCCGGGTTTGGCGATCGCCGCAAGGCCATGCTCGAAGACATCGCTGTGCTGACCGGCGGCCAGGTGATCTCCGAAGACACCGGCCTTAAGCTCGACAACACCAAGCTCGACATGCTGGGTCAGGCTCGCCGCCTCACCATCACCAAAGACACCACCACCATCGTCGCCGAAGGCAACGAGCAGGATGTCAAGGCCCGCTGTGAGCAAATCCGTCGTCAGATTGACGAAACCGAGTCGACCTACGACAAAGAGAAGCTGCAAGAGCGCTTGGCTAAGCTCTCTGGCGGTGTGGCCGTAATCAAGGTCGGTGCCGCCACCGAAACCGAGATGAAGGACCGCAAGCTGCGCCTCGAAGACGCCATCAACGCTACCAAGGCAGCCGTTGAAGAAGGCATCGTCCCTGGCGGCGGCACCACCCTGGCTCACCTGGCTCCTCAGCTCGAAGCTTGGGCCAGCGACAACCTCAGCGGCGAAGAGCTGCTGGGTGCCCAAATCGTCACCCGCGCCCTCACTGCTCCCCTCAGCCGCATCGCTGAAAACGCGGGCTTCAACGGTGCCGTCATCGTTGAGCAGGTGAAGGAGAAGGACTTCAACATCGGCTACGACGCGGCCAACAACCAGTTTGTTGACATGTTCGAGGCTGGCATTGTGGACCCCGCCAAGGTGACCCGCTCTGGCCTGCAAAACGCGGCCTCCATCGCCTCGATGGTGCTGACCACCGAGTGCATCGTGGTCGATAAGCCCGAGCCGAAGGCTCCGGCCGCTGGCGCTGGCGCTGGCATGGGCGGCGACTTCGACTACTAAACTCGCTCAGGCAGCCTGAATCTAGGCTGCCTGAAGTATGTGAAAAAGGCTCGGTTAATTAAATTAGCCGAGCCTTTTTTGTGGTTGCTTTAGTGAAAAACTACGCCTACTCCAACCACCTGGTTTGAACCATATATTTGTGGCAGCTACGAACTGACCAAGGTAGACAAGCCACAGGCTAGAATCATCAGTTTTGCTTATTACGCCACCGGGTAGATGACGACAGGAATTGAATAAACGGGCCTCGGATTTAGAATTTGCAGGCTTTCATGGAGAATCTTGGTAATTTTTTTGACCCGTTAATGATAGAGAATACTGACAGGTTGGTTGCCCGGAAAATCACTTAAATACTTAACACTTTGATGCCAAAGTAAAACTTGCAGAAGAAAACTTTTTTCTGGAACACTTTGTTGATTTAGGAGTCTTGGACAGTTAGCCATCAAGTCTAAAACCTGATCTCCGTCAAAGTCCTTAGAGGTTTTTGACGCAGCTTTGTTGCGGGGTCATGAGGTTGGTGGTTTTTGTGATGCTCGATAAAGGGTTCAGAATCAATGACCATGTCACAAGCTGCTTCGATACCGATGAACCAGACTTCGCCAGTGAGAACCACAGGCGAAGCCGCAGCACCTAAGGAAAACGTTGGGTTGTCCTCCAAATCTATTCTCAGTGTTGATTTGGGACGAACCTCTACAAAAACTTCTATCAGCCGGGATCCTAACGGTGTTGTATTCATTCCGGCGAATGTCAAACATCTGTCGATAGAACAAGTGCAGGGAGGCGCCTTCGAGGCCCGGGCAACGGATCCTCTATCTGACATTTGGATGGTTTATCAGGGCAGCGGCTATGCCATGGGACAGCTCGCAGAAGATTTTGGCGCTAATTTAGGGGTTGGTCAATCTAAGGTAAACGATGCTTTGGTCAAGGTTTTGGCCTGTGTCGGTTACTTTCAAATGCGGGATGAGATTTCGGTCGTGCTGGGACTGCCCTATCATTCGCAAGATCAGTTTGAGCGTGAGAAAGAGCAGCTGATGAGCCTGCTGCTGGGGCCGCATGTGATGAGCTATCGGGGTGAACCGATCACCATCACCATTAATAAGGTTTGGGTCATGCCCGAAGGGTATGGCAGCATTCTCTGGAACGAGGTGCAAGAGAAGAAAGACATTAATGTTGACTTTACTAAGCTGCCGGTTGCGATCGTGGATATTGGGCATCAAACCACAGACTGCATCATGGTCGATAACTTTAGATTTGCGCGTGGTGTCTCTAGAAGTGAAGCATTCGCCATGAGCCAGTTTTATGAGCAGGTAGCCTCCCAAATTGAGGGAGCCGACAGCCAATCTTTGGCGTTAATCGCGGCTGTAAACCAGCCCAAAGGAGAACGCTTCTACCGTCCGCGAGGCGCCAATCGGCCTACTAATTTAGATGACATCTTGCCCAACCTCAAAGAGAATTTCTCTCGGGAGATGTGTGACCGGCTGTTGGCCTGGCTGCCGGAGCGAGTCACAGACGTCATTCTCACGGGTGGCGGCGGCGAGTTCTTTTGGGAAGATATTCAGCGCTTGCTGAAAGAGGCCAAGATCAATGCCCACCTCGCTACGCCGAGCCGACAGGCTAACGCCCTAGGGCAGTATATTTATGGAGAAGCCCAGGTGGCAGGGGCTCGTGCGGCCCGCGCGGCAGCTTAGGCTTTTTGATTTGGGCGTTAGCCGTGCCTAACCTCTTCCCAATCGAATGTTGATTTGCTTGCTTAGATGAGTGTCTTGGGAAAGCAAACTCTGCCGTCGATTGGGAAGAGATTTTGACCAGTGGGTGGCACCATGGTTTCAGGATGAGAATGATGGTATTGAAGTGGTTACGCCAGACGAAGAAGTTGGTTCTTTTTCGCCAAAGTGAGCTTGATCAACATCTATTAGCGGCTGTAAAGGCTGAGCTAGATAGACAGCCAGGCTTGAGTTTTAGCGGCCTGTGCAAAGAAGCGCTCCACCAGCTTTTGCTGAGTAATCACTCTTACCCTAGTCAATTATCAATAGACAAACGCATCGAGAGCCTTGAGGCCCAGCTGCTCAGTGTAGAGCAGCGTTTTTTTGCCCAGGAGAAAGACCGGCTAGAGCGCTTGGAAGCTCAACTGGCGCAGTTGTCGCTTCAAGTGGTTCATCTGGCCGGCGCTGGTTCTGCTGTCCCAAGTTTTTCTCAGCCAGTCTCAGACGATGTGCACTACGCAGAAGAGATCGAAGAGGTACCTGAAGATCCTGTGCTGTCTCGCCTGAGCGGCTTAATCGATGATTTTTAGCCTCTGTATGGTGCATTGCCTCGCTCTAGCAAAGCCTCGCCTTGGCGTTATGTACCCTACGAACCCCAAAGATTAAGCTTGACAAAAACACTAGTTGTTGGGAGCCGACTTGAGCCCGGTGAGAGCGCGGGCTTTGAGAAACCCGATCAGAGTGTCGAACTGCTTATAGAGGTCTAGCTCTGCTGTTTCGGCAGAGGTGAGAGTGGCCTCGCGATTCTTTTGTAGTAGTGTTCGCAGGCGGCTTTGCGATGTCTCAGAAATTTTGAAGCCCATAATCTGCTCCAAGGTAGGCTGGCTGACGAGGAAGTCGAGGATTTCTTGGTAGGTAGCAGAGGTGGTAAACGCGGGAGAGGCAGCAAGGCTTTGGCCTGGAATAGGCTGACCGAGCAGGGTAGCGGCGATGAGCCGAGTAAAGAGATTAGAAAACTGGCTTTGAAAGGGGGCTAACTGCTGAACCAGATCATCGGGAATGGCGATAGTGATTTGAGCCATTGTTGGGTAGTACTAGAGAGGTAATGATGCGTTGTAGTGGTGAATAAAATTCCACAGCAAGCCAATGTGATTGCGCAGACTTTTAGAGAAGGCTAAGCTGCGTCTGACAAAGCGTGAAACCCGCTGTCTGAGAGTATTGTTGAATCGCTCAATGTAACT